>JAOAEJ010000007.1 GCA_026416815.1 Clostridia bacterium
TGAGACATGCAAAAAACAATCAGTCAGCTTTTTTGAATTTATGAAGTCCTTTCATTCAAAAAAATGGGATGATAAAACAATCCCAAACTTAGTAATGGGAAGGGTTTAAAGCTGCTTCCCCGGATTATTGAGCAATTACCATGGAGTGAGCAGGTCGAAACTCTGGAGCTTAACGCCGGAAATAATAAAATAGAGTACAAATATGACTCGGGAGACAGCGGCAATATAAATATAGATTGTGTAAACGTAACTCCCACAGCCTGTGTGAAGATACCGGTCAGATTTACAGTCAATGGTGCCAATACTGCATGGGGGCAAAATGTTTACTTATGTGGGAATACCGGAGAGTTGGCATACTGGTCTGCAGCGGAAGCCGTAGGTCCATTACCCTGCCCAAACTATCCATCGTGGACGATTACTGTAGACTTGCCGGCAGGTCAAACTATAGAGTTTAAGGCTATTAAAAAGGATGCAGACGGAAAAATTGTATGGGAAGGTGGAAATAACCACGTTTATACCGTACCAACCTCGGGCAACGGAAATGTCCAGTGGACTTGGGCTAATTAGTGAAAAATTATAAATACTGGACTTTAATTTGTTCTATACAATAAACGGATTTTATAAAAAGGCTGATTACATAACCTTCCCTCTTATAGTAGACCTTAGATTTGTTATTATCTGTGTCTATTTATAGAAGAGCAGTTCATTATGTAGTCAGCCTTCTTTAAATCACTCTTGTGGAAAAATTATATTCAGACAATCGTTAAAACTATCTGTAGATGTATTTCTCATTTTACACAGATAATTTAAGCCTTTTTATAGCTACTCTTACATTTGGTATTGCCAGCAAAAGCAGGCATATAATAATGTCAGGAATCAAGTATGAAGCATTGTACAGCAGTGAATACAGGTATACATTCATCCCTTGCGGAGCAAAGCTTCCAAAGAATATAAAGCCCGATAGGAAATGGCATATAAGCCTTAAGATACTCCCCAGTACTGCTCCCAGAAAAATGTTTTTTCTCAAATATCCCGCAAATCCCAACACTGCAAAGGCTAATGGATAATCCAAAAGAAACTGTGCCCAGTGTACAGGAGGAAAAGGCTCTTGAATATAATGTATAAGTCCGAAGGCAAAACCAGCTGCTATCCCCGCTCTTGGGCCAGCTATGTAAGCGAAAGCAAACAATGGCAGCATACCGGCAACAGTGATAGTTCCGCCGTTTGGCAGCTGCAAAATCTTAAGATATGACAGGACAAACGCAGCAGCAATTGATAATGCCCCATAGGATAAGGTTCTGGTGTTGTAAACGGTCTTTTTGCTCATAATTATAAGCACCACTCCCAATAATACTAGTGCAAAAACCGCAATAAGTGACCTAGGCTCAAAAATCTTCAGTATATATTCTTGCAAAACTATTTTCATGACTGTTCTTCCTTTCTTATTTTATTGCAAGTAGCTTATTGGATTAAATCACCTAAGTTATTGTAACTTATAGTACAATATAAAACAACTTTGGTTATCTATATTATTCTTACCACATTCGGGGTTGAATAATTATAGATAATTTAGGTTGAAAGTAATTTTTCCAGCTAGCCACTCACCACTTACCACAGGTGTTTCGCTAGCTGGAAATCACTAAATTCAACCTAAACTATCTATATACCACTGGAGTATACCCGCTTCTCTAATTACTGTCGAAACCCTTATACTCGTAAAGAGAAAACATATAAAAGGCAATATAATAAAACAGCAGGCAGTAACGCCCGCTGTTTTATTATATTGCTATCATACTAATTATGCTAATTTCTGTTTCAGTTCTTCTACCTTATCCCTAAGCTCCGCAGCCCTTTCAAACTGAAGCGCTGCTGCCGCCTCTTTCATTTCCTTGGTGAGTTTTTCTATCAGCTTCTGCACGTCTTCCTTGCTCATTGAGCCTTCATCACCGCGGATAAAGTACTTGGCCTCATCTTCCGCAACCTTTGTAGCCTCAATTACAGCCCTTACACCTTTCTGGATGGTTCTAGGAATAATTCCGTGCTGAGTATTGTATTCCATCTGAATTTGCCTTCTCCTATTTGTTTCGCTCATTGCCTTGCGCATTGAATCGGTAATTATATCCGCATACATTATTACCTTACCCTCAGAATTTCTCGCAGCCCTACCGATGGTCTGTATCAGCGATGTTTCAGAACGCAGGAAGCCTTCCTTATCCGCATCCAGTATAGCCACAAGAGAAACCTCAGGAATATCAAGCCCTTCTCTTAGCAGATTGATACCCACAAGAACATCAAATACACCCAACCTTAAGTCCCTTATTATCTCCATTCTCTCTAATGTATCGATATCTGAATGGAGGTATTTGACTTTGAAGTCTACTTCTTTAAGGTAATCGGTAAGGTCTTCGGACATTTTCTTTGTAAGAGTTGTTACCAGTACTCTCTGGTTCTTTTCAACCCTTTCGCCTATCTCCCCTATAAGGTCGTCAATCTGTCCTTTGACAGGCTTTATTATAATTTCAGGGTCTATCAAGCCTGTCGGTCTTATTATCTGCTCTACTACTTGAACAGAGTGCTTGCGTTCATATTGTGCTGGAGTAGCGCTGACGTAGACCGCCTGATTGACCCTTTTTTCAAATTCCTCAAACTTTAGCGGTCTATTATCAAATGCTGACGGAAGCCTGAATCCGAAATCCACCAATGCCTGCTTTCTTGATCTGTCACCGTTATACATAGCTCCTATCTGCGGTACTGTCACGTGGGACTCGTCAATTACCAGTAAATAGTCATCAGGAAAGTAATCAATAAGTGTAAAGGGGTCACTCCCCGGCGCCCTGCCGCTAATATGCCTTGAGTAGTTCTCAATTCCCTGACAGAAACCCACTTCCTGCATCATCTCCAGGTCGTATCTGGTCCTCTGCTCCAGTCTCTGGGCTTCCACAAGCTTTCCTTCGCTTTTTAACGCCTTTAACTGTTCTTCCAGTTCCTTTTCTATGGTAACAATGGCCTTCTCCATTTTGGCTTTTGTTGTAGCATAGTGAGAGGCCGGAAATATTGCTATATGGTTTCTTACCCCCAATATTTCGCCGGTCAGTGAATCCACCTCTGTTATTCTTTCAATCTCATCACCGAAGAATTCTACCCGCAACACCTTATCCGAAGAGTAAGCTGGGAAAATCTCAAGCACATCTCCTCTAGCCCTGAATTTACCACGTTTGAAATCAATCTCGTTTCTATCATACTGTATTTCCACCAGCTTTCGTATTATGTCATCCCTATCCTTCTGCATTCCCGGCCTTAGGGAAATCATCAGGTCTGTGTAGTCCTCCGGGTCACCCAAACCATATATACACGATACGCTGGCTACAATTATTACATCCCTTCTTTCAAGGAGCGCTGCCGTAGCTGAATGTCGCAGCTTATCTATTTCATCGTTGATGGAGGCATCCTTTTCGATATAGGTATCGGTAGAAGGAATGTACGCTTCCGGCTGATAATAGTCATAATAGCTCACAAAGTACTCTACTGCATTGTTTGGAAAAAACTCTTTAAACTCGCTGCACAGCTGCGCTGCAAGGGTCTTATTATGCGCGATAACCAATGTAGGTTTTTGAACCTTCTCAATAACATTTGCCATTGTAAAGGTTTTACCCGAACCGGTTACACCCAGCAGCGTCTGGTGTTTGTGTCCACGGTGTAGACCGCTGGCTAATTTATCTATAGCCCCGGGCTGATCCCCGCATGGCTTATAATCTGAATATATCTTAAATTCAGGCATGTTTACCCCCTTGTTTTTTACAGTATAGTTATTTATTTATTATACCATACTGCAACAGGGTTTCAAACATATGTTTGTCTGGTAAAAAAGCAATCTTTAGCTTATAAAGCCGTCTTGAAATCCTTTTTAAGGTTTTTAACTTCTATTACAGCCATTGTTTTCTCCCCTCCCTAATTCAAATCATTATATTGAGATAAAAGTATAGAAAAAGCCCGTAGAGGAAATCATTGAGACTCCTCCACAGGCTTTTGTCCCGAGGGTGTGACGAACAATACGTCTTGCATCGCTTGGACCGAACACGGATTATCCGCAGGAACCCTAGATGCACTCCCAAACTTATATTGAAAATATATTAGCAGTCTTACCCATATATGTCAATGTATTTTGCAGGAAAAATCGCAAGCTATGAATGAAATCCTTCACATACTGAATGGCTTAACCTCTAGGCAGTAAACCCACCTTTTTGTAAACCTTATTAAGCGTTCTGTACGCCAGTCTCGCAGCTCTTTCACCATTAACTTTTAGCACCTCATTCAAGTAGTCCTTATTACCCATAAGCTGGTTATACCTCTCCTGAACCGGCTTGAGAGTCTCAGCTACAGCCTCACCTACAGCTAACTTAAAGTCTCCATAGGATTTATCCTGAAACTCAGCTTCTATATCGCCAAAGGGCTTTCCTGTTACACTGGAGTAAATGCTCATCAGGTTGCTGATCCCCGGTTTATTTTCTTCGTCATATCTTATCTCTCTATCGGAGTCGGTTACTGCCTTTTTGAACTTCCTAACAACCACATCAGGTGAATCCAATAGAGTCACAAAGTTGTTCTCATTCTCATCGGATTTGGACATCTTCTTGGCAGGCTCCTGAAGGCTCATGATTTTGGCCCCAACTTTAGCGATATACGGCTCTGGAACCACAAATACATCACCATAGAGATTATTGAACCTTGCAGCCACATCACGGGTAATTTCAAGGTGCTGCTTTTGGTCTTGTCCAATAGGCACCAGGTCAGTCTGGTAAAGAAGTATATCCGCTGCCATCAGCGCAGGGTATGTGAACAGTCCCGCATTGATATTGTCCGCATGCCTCTGGGATTTGTCCTTAAACTGTGTCATCCTGTTCAACTCGCCTATATATGTATAGCAGTTTAAAATCCACGCCAGTTCCGCATGAGCAGCTACATGAGACTGAAGATAAAGTATATTCTTTTCAGGATCGAGTCCACACGCCATATATAATGCAAGTACCGACAGGCTTCTCTGTCTGAGTTCCTTGGGGTCCTGCCTTACCGTTAGGGTATGCAGGTCAACAATACAGTACATGCAGTCATATTCATCCTGGAGGCCCACCCAGTTTTTGATCGCCCCAAGGTAGTTTCCGATTGTTAAATTTCCCGATGGTTGAACTCCGCTAAATATTCTCTTCTTATTCTCGCTCATCTATATTACACATCCTTTGATTCTTTTTATAAATTCTATCATTTATTGTTTATTATTTTCAAGTAATAATATGTTTTTAAAGGTATTTCAGGCGGCAATTTTATTGAATGACTCATAAGGGTACTTTTAGATTGTATAATTCTGGAAATTTCCACCAACTCCTGCATAAAAATAGAGTGGAATTTTAATATCCCACTCTACCTTAATATACATAGATTTTTTATCTGTAAGTGCTCCGCTATCGGTCCTCCCTGAAATAAGGGTTTCCAAGACCTTTCGGAGGAGCATTTTCTTTTGACTTTCTCATGGATATGAATACCAGTACCACTATGGTAACAATATAGGGAAGCATGTCTATTATATAAGGAGAAACTTTAATTTTTAAATCCTGTATTCTAAACCCTATTATATCCAGACATCCGAAGAGGTAAGACCCAATGATTGCTCTATATGGGCTCCACGTGGTAAATATAACTAATGCCACGGCAATCCAGCCCCTTCCTGCAGTTATATTCTCCTTCCATGTAGGAACATAGACAAGGGACAGATAAGCGCCACCTAATCCGCATAAAGCACCGCCAAGCAGAATATGTGTGTACTTATACAGAGATATATTTATACCTGAAGCGTCTGCTGCGGCAGGATTTTCACCTACAGCCCTCAAATTAAGCCCTTTCCTTGTATGGAAAAGGTAAACTCCAAGAGCAATGGCAGCAACATATCCAAAATATACAAAAAGGTTCTGTGCAAACAAAATCTTTCCGACAAAGGGTATATCGCTAAGCAAAGGAACTTTAGCTTCCCCAAAGAATGTAGTAATAGGTCCAGGTACAATTTTACCCGTGAGCTTTTGTCCGAAAAAGCCTGCAAATCCGGTACCGAATATAGTTAGTGCCAGACCGGATACTACCTGATTTGCCCTTAACGTAACCGTCAGAAAAGCAAATATCAAACCGCCCAGTGCTCCGGCAGCGGCAGCACCCACTACAGCAAGCAGAGGGTTGGATGTAGCTATTCCAACCTGAAAGCCCATAACCGCTCCCATAAGCATCATACCTTCTACGCCAAGATTCAGGTTGCCCGATTTCTCAGTAACCATTTCCCCGAGGGTTGCAAACAAAAGAGGAGTACCTGCATGAACTGCATATGCAAACAAAAGTGCAAAATCCATTTATATCCCCCCCTTTGCTTCTTTCTTCAGAATTGATTTATTAAGTATTAGTTTATACTGTATAAAGAATTCACTTCCAAGTACAAAGAATAAGATCATTCCCTGTATAATTGAAGCCACCGACTGAGGAATTTGAAAAGCAGTCTGTATATAAGCACCACCCTGCACAAGAACAGCAAACAGGAAGGATACCAATAGAATTACCGGTGCACTCAACTGTGCAAGCCATGTGGTTATTATTGCCATATAGCCTACTCCTCCGGTAACTTCAACCGCAAGGGTGTTATTTACTGCGGAAGCCTGTATCATACCCGTCAAGCCGCAGATACCACCGCTTATTAGTATTGACGTAATTATAATCTTTTTAACATTCATCCCTGCATAGCGCGCTGTGTTTTCACTTTCGCCTATAACGCTTATTTCAAAGCCCCTTTTGGTATGGTGAATAAAAACATACATAATAACAATTAGAACAATTGCAATTATCCAGCCTATATGAACACCAAACACTTTGGGAAGTATAGCATTGTCATGGAAGTTTGCAATTTTGGGAAAACCGTTTGCACCGGGGTCTTTCCAAGGACCATACTGAAGATAAGTTACCCACTTTAAGGCAATATAGTTCATCATCAATGTAAAAAGTGTCTCATTAGTACCGAACTGCGCCTTAAAAATTGCAGGAATCAGAGCCCACAGTCCGCCTACAAGAAAGCCTGCCGCCGCCATAATTACTAGTAAAGCCGGCCTCGGGATATCGGCATGGTTTAGTGCAAAATAGCTGGCTGCAAAGGCTCCCATAAATATCTGGCCTTCGGCACCTATATTCCAAAATTTCATTTTAAAAGCTACTGCAATACCCAAGGATGTAATGACCAGTGGGATTGTTTTTATAATAGTTTCTTTGATACCGTAGACAGACCCGAAGCTGCCCTCAAGCATAGAGGCGTATACCTCAAAAGGATTATTCCCCAGTATAATTATAAAAACAGAGGATGTTAAGAGTGCGAGAAAAACTGCCGCAGTTCTAAACATTACTGCCTGAGTACCGGTTAAGTCGGTACGCTTGATAATTCTAAACAACACTCTCAACTCCTTTCTCCTGTTCCATCTCTTCCCCTGCCATCATTAAGCCCAATTGCTCCTTGGTAGCAGTCTTAGCATCCACTATGCCGATGAGCTTCCCGTCGCAAAGCACCATAATCCTGTCGCAAAGCTCCAATAATACATCCAAATCTTCACCTATATAAAGAATAGCGACATCCTTTGCTTTTTGCTCGTTGAGCAAGTCGTAAATTGTGTAAGAGGCCCCGATATCCAATCCCCTTACCGGATATGCAGTTATCAACAGATGGGGATTAGATTCTATTTCCCTCCCCAGAAGAACCTTTTGAATATTTCCTCCAGATAACTGCTTAACCGGATGGTGAATCCCAGGAGTCCTTATATCAAGTTTTTTAATAAGCATTTCGGCTTTTTGCTTTACAGGAGCCCTATCTATCAGTAGCCCCTTCTGATTTTGGTAGTCCTTTAAAATAAGGTTATCTACCATATCCATAGAGGCAACCAGCCCCATGCCCAACCTGTCTTCAGGGATAAAACTCATACTGATACCTTTTTTTATTATCTCCCTGGGGTTTTTTCCTACAATATCTTCGCCTTCATAAAGGATATTGCCATCTGCAACAGGGTACAGCCCCGCTATCGCTTCACAAAGCTCCTTTTGTCCACTTCCGGCTACTCCCGCTACCCCCAGAATTTCACCTTTAGACAGTTCAAATGAAACATCGTTCAAAGCTTTTACCTTTTCTTCATCAAGAACGGTAAGATTCTGAACTTTGAGTATTGGCTCCTTACCGGTTGTTTCAACACGTTTAATGGATAGGTCTATATGTCTTCCAACCATCATTTCGGTTAACTGCTTTGGAGTTGTATCTTTTTTATCGACTGTACCAATGGTCTCACCTTTTCGTAAAACCGTAATACGATCGCTGATTTCCATAACTTCATGCATTTTGTGAGTAATTATTATTACGGCACATCCTGCTTCCTTCATGTTTTTCATGATTTTAAACAGCTTTTCTACCTCCAGGGGTGTCAAAACTGCTGTAGGCTCATCCAGAATGAGTATATTCGCACCGCGATACAATACCTTTAGAATTTCAACAGTCTGTTTCTCTCCAACAGACATGTTGTAAATCTTTTTATCAGGATCAATGTCCAGCCCGAATTTTTCAGAAATTTGTTTTATCTGTTTTGATAGCTTTTTGCTGCCAACAAAAAAACTGCCGCTCTGGCCTGCAATAATATTTTCTTTAGCTGTAAAAACATCTACCAGCTTAAAATGCTGGTGAATCATTCCAATCCCCAGCTCAATGGAGTCTTTCGGGGAGCTGAAGCGTACCTCTTTGCCATCTATAAAAATAGAACCGCTGTCAGGGCTATAAATCCCTGACAGCACGTTCATTAGAGTACTTTTTCCAGAACCGTTTTCACCTAAAAGAGCATGTATCTCACCTTTGTATACGGTAAGACTTATGTCCTTATTAGCGACAACCGACCCGAAAGTCTTTGTGATATCCTTTATTTGAATAAATGCCTGTTTATTCACCTGAATCACCTATTTGCTTTCTTCTATTTGCTTTGTTCTATTTTACCTTCTACACCCTGTACAAACCAGTTCATACCGGTACCCATAATTTCGTTGTATTCCAATACCTTGCCTGCTTCAACCTTGATGTTTCCGGCCTGATCTTTGATAGGTCCTGCAAACACATGGAATGTACCGTCTTCGATTTTCTTTCTCATTTCAGCAACTTTTTCCTTAGCTCCTGCAGGTGCTACATCTGTCAACGGAGCGAGATCTATGATACCTTCCTTAAGACCGCCGTGGTATTCGCTGGTCTTCCATGTACCGTCGATTATAGCCTTAACCTGATCTACATAGTAAGGACCCCAGTTCCATATAGGAGCTGTCATATACGCTTTTGGAGCTGCTTTTGGAGTATCGAGGTCGTATCCGATTGCCCATACTCCTCGTTGTTCTGCCGCAATTTGAGGTGCAGTTGAGTCGTTGTGCTGAGTTATAACATCACAGCCTTCATCAAGCA
Source organism: Clostridia bacterium (assembly GCA_026416815.1). Classification (GTDB taxonomy): domain Bacteria; phylum Bacillota; class Clostridia; order Acetivibrionales; family DSM-2933; genus SKW257. Next base: position 9,497 of record JAOAEJ010000007.1, read on the forward strand.
GAGCAACTGCAGCGTCTTTCTCTTTAGCTGAATCTATCCATGTATGTGTCCATTTCACTTTTACAATTGCATTTGGATTAACTGATTGAACACCCAATGTAAAAGCATTGATACCGTTTATAACTTCAGGTATTTCAAATGCTGCAACATAACCGATTTTATTTGCCTTTGTTTTCATACCTGCAACTATACCGGACAAATATCTAGGCTCGTACATTCTTCCGAAGTAGTTTGCAAAGTTTTCACCCTTTTTGTAACCGGAGCAGTGGAAAAACTTAATATTTGGAAACTCTTTTGCTACCTTTTCAGTGTAATCCATGAATCCAAAGCTGGTTGTAAATATTACGTTACATCCTTGAGCTATCATATCCCTTATAGCCTTTTCGCATTCCGGACCTTCCGGTACGCTTTCTCTGTACAGAGTCTTAATGTTAAGTTGTTTTTCAAGGTATAATCTTCCGTTATTATGTGCTTCAGTCCATCCGCCATCTCCTGCAGGTCCTACATAAATGAATCCTACCTTTACCTTACTGTCGTTTGATGAACCTGAATTTGAGCCGCAGCCTGTAAGTAACAATGCAGCTATCATAGTCAGTACTACAATTGATGAAATAACTTTCTTAAACATTTTTTGAGCTCCCCCTTTTTATTTTTTATTTTAGACTGTTTACCCAGGGGCATATAAGTATTTAACGCCCCAAAGATTAAACAGCTTTATTCAAACTCAACCTTTTCTTCGACCATAGACTTGATTATTGCCAGGGAATTCACATTAAGCCCCTTTTCCCTAAGCATTTTCCCGCCATCCTGGAAGCCTTTTTCAATTACAATTCCAACCCCCGCTAAGGTTGCCCCACCCTTGTCTACTATGTCTTTAAGACCCAGAACAGCACATCCGTTGGCTAGGAAATCATCTATTATAAGTATATGATCATCTGAATTTATGTATCGTTTAGACACCCTCACCTTGTAACTCTTATCTTTAGTGAAGGAGTATACCTCACTCTCATAGGTATCACTATCAAGATTTTTCGATTCCGTTTTCTTTGCAAACACTACCGGAACGTTGAAGTATTGGGCGGTAATACAGGCAATCCCGATGCCTGACGCCTCAATGGTGAGAATTTTTGTGACTTTTTTATCCTTAAAACGTTCTTTAAACTCTTTACCTATCTCATTGAAAAGGTTGACATCTATCTGATGGTTAAGAAAGCTATCAACTTTCAAGACATCTTTTCCTATTACTCTTCCCTCACTAAGTATCTTTTGCTTAAGCAGTAGCATTTTTCGCCCCACATAAACCGTTATAGACATTTCCGGTATTTTGGAGGCTGTCACCCACCTTTCATTATGCTTTGAATATTTTTAAAAATGTGCCTTGTAACAGAGTTCCTTTCTATATAAATTGCGATAATGATATTACAAGGAAAAATTTGATTATCGCAATATAACTTAAGGCAACAAATTGCAAAAGAGATTTAGGGCGAACTTCGTTGTAGATTCTTTTTTGCAATTTATATAGCAACAAAGCACAACAATCAAGGAAGTGCATTTTTAACATTAGAATGAATAGAAATTTGTAATATTAAAAAGCACCAGTATAAAATCTAAAAAACTCCCAACCAACAACCTGGCTGGGAGTTTTTTGAACATTCCTGCACATGAAGTAATAAACATTAGAGTAAGCAATTTGAAAAGTTCTTTAAACACCCAAAACTTCACTATTTATGTAAACCATTTAAAACCCATAAATTATTGCTATTGTGATATAAACTAGCTAGAAAATTTCTTCATAATGATGTCTTACTTTTTGAACAAATTCATTTTACCTTAGATTTCTTCAAAAAGCAAGCTTTAAATATACTAGATAAAATCACCTAAATAGCTTTATTTGCACACTTTATTGGCATATTTGCTTGGAAATTACATAAGGTTTTATGTTCAAAGATTTTTGTTGAATTGCCGATGTGTTCTTAGTATAATAGAATTCGTGTGTGCTTAACATAAAGAGGTTAAAATTAGGTAACTCAGGATTGTTTTAGTAAGGAGGGGCAAATGAAAAACAATAGATATGATGTAGCAATTATCGGGTGCGGTACAGCAGGTATATTTGCAGGTTATGAGCTTAATAAACTGCGTCCTGACCTGAAAATAGTGATGCTTGAACAGGGAAATGACATATTCAAAAGAAACTGCCCTACCATAGCAAACAAGATAAAGGATTGCGTTCGCTGCAAGTCCTGTGACATAATGAGGGGATTCGGAGGAGCAGGAGCTTTTTCTGATGGAAAATTTAACTTTACTACAGCTTTTGGCGGCTGGTTGAACGACTATATATCAGATAATGACGTAATGGATCTTATCCATTATGTAGACAGTGTCAACATTGATTTTGGAGCTACAAAACAGATGTTTTCAACATATACTGATGAAGCAAAGGCAATAGAAAAGAAAGCTCTTGAGAATGATCTGCATTTACTCCAGGCTGCGGTTAAGCATCTTGGAACAGAAAATAACGTGGAAATACTTAAGAAGCTGTTTGAACATTTGGCTAATCATGTTGACATCCAATGTAATACCCAGGTTACTGAGATAGCACCTATGGAGGATGGATACAAGCTTAGTATAGGAGATGGTAGCGTTATAGAATGCAAATATCTGGTTGCTGCTCCCGGAAGGTCCGGAGCGGAATGGTTCTCGCACCAGTGTAAAAAGTTGGGCTTAAACCTTATAAATAACCAGGTTGATATAGGTGTTAGAGTTGAATTACCTGCAAAGGTGTTTGAACACGTTACCGACGTGGTTTATGAGTCCAAACTTCTCTATAGAACCAAGCAGTACGGAGATATAGTAAGAACCTTCTGTATGAACCCATACGGTCACGTAGTTTCTGAAAATGTCGACGGAATAATTACGGTAAATGGCCATAGTTATACAGACCCGAGTTTAAGAAGCGAAAACACCAACTTCGCCTTACTGGTGAGCAATAGGTTTACAAAACCTTTTAATGAGCCTTACCAGTATGGTAAAAGAATTGCCTCCCTGTCCAATATGTTAGGCGGAGGGGTTTTGGTACAGAGATTCGGTGACTTGGTGAAAGGTGCCAGAACAAATGAGCACAGGCTGGGACAGAGCTTTACCAAGCCTACATTGAAAGCTACACCTGGCGATCTCAGTCTGGTGCTTACAAAGAGACATCTTGATAACATAATAGAAATGATATATGCTCTTGATAAAATTGCTCCGGGAACTGCAAACTATGATACGCTCCTATACGGCGTAGAGGTTAAGTTCTACAGTTCAAGACTGGAGCTTTCGGGTAAACTGGAAACCAAGCTTGATAATATGTTTGCCATAGGTGACGGTGCAGGAGTTACAAGAGGACTCTCACAAGCCGGAGCGAGCGGTGTACATGTTGCAAGAACAATTGTAGAAAGAATGAACTAAGGATAAAAAAACTGGGCAGTGAGTAAACACTTGCCCAGTTTTTTCATTTAAGATAAAGTTCCCTCTTTGACCTTTTGTATTAAACTCTCAACTTTTTCTTTTATAGTATCTCTTGTCTTCCTGAACTCTTCTATAGGCTTCCCTACCGGATCTTCCAGTCCCCAGTCTTCCTCATGCTTATTGGGTACAAAAGGGCAAACTACTCCGCAACCCATAGTAATAAGTATATCAAGCTCATTCGGGATATCTTCAAGCATTTTGGGGTAATGGCTTCCCAAATCGATTCCAGCTTCCTTCATTACTTCTACCGCATTGGGATTTACTGCTGTAGTCGGATGTGTCCCGGCACTGTATACTTCCAGCACATCACTCCCTAAATGTTTTGTATATCCTTCTGCCATCTGACTTCTACATGAATTTCCTGTACAAACAAATGCTACTTTTAGTTTCATTAGTACAAATCTCCTTATATCTTATTTGGTATATTAATTTGCAATCCTCTTTGGTATTCCGTCCTCAGTGAAATATTTACGCCTAAAAATCAATGAAGCGTTTACAAGGGCTATCATTACAGGAACCTCGATAAGCGGACCGATGACCGCTGCAAAAGCCTGCCCCGACCCTATTCCGAACACCGCTACAGCTACTGCTATAGCTAATTCGAAATTATTGCTTCCTGCTGTAAAAGCCAGTGTCACCGTTTGGTCATATTTGAAGCCTCCGAGGTAAGACATGAAAAAGCTCACAAAGAACATTATTGTAAAATAAATCAATAAAGGTACGGCAATCCTCACTACATCTCCCGGCAAGCTTATTATATACTCACCTTTCAAAACAAACATTACAACTATAGTGAATAAAAGAGCAATGAGCGCTAAAGGTGAAATCTTAGGTATAAACACCTTTTCATACCATTCCTTCCCCTGTGCTCTTACCAAGACCATACGGGTTATAAAGCCCGCCGCAAATGGGATTCCAAGATATATCAGTACACTCTGGGCAACATCCCACATTGAGACATCAATACTCCTTCCTCCCCATGAGAGTCCCAGCATCTTTGGAAGAAGTGTAACAAAGATATAAATGTACAGTGAGTAGAATAATATCTGGAATATTGAGTTGAGTGCTATAAGCGCGGCACAGTACTCATTATCCCCTTTTGCTAGGGTGTTCCATACTATAACCATAGCTATGCACCTTGCAAGCCCAATTATTACTATACCTACAGCATATTCCGGTTTATCCGGAAGGAATATCAGAGCAAGTACAAACATCAAAACAGGTCCTACTATCCAGTTCTGAATTAACGAAAAGACAAATATCTTTTTATTGCCTGCAACTTTTCCTATCTCCTCATACTTGACCTTTGCAAGGGGTGGATACATCATCAGTATCAGCCCTATAGCAATAGGCCATGATATCGTCCCTACACTCATTCCCTCAAGTGATTTTGCCAGCCCCGGGAACAAATACCCGCCTATGACCCCTACTGCCATGGCAAGGAATATCCACAGAGTCAAAAATCTGTCCAAGAATGATAATCTTGCTGTCTTATTGTTTGACATGTTATAACCTCCTTCAATCACATGTATTACTTTTTCTTTGCAGCCATTCCTTCAGGCTTTCCAAATCGGTTCTAATCTGTACCTTGGTGCTCAGATTATCAGATATAAGGCTTTCAATGAATTTGAAATCTTCATTTCTTATTGCTGAATAATATACCCACTGGGCATGCTTCCTGTCGGAAACCAGCCCCGCATTCTTAAGATATGATAAATGCCTCGATGCCTTCGCTTGTGATATTCTCAATGTTTCCATTATATCGCAAACACACAGTTCTTCCCTTTGGTACAGTAGATTAAGTATTCTCAGCCGAGTCTCATCGGAAAGGGCCTTTAATATGTTGAGTAAATTCCTCATGACTTCATCCTCGTTTATGAGTATACGTATAATCGCCTATGCGATTATACGTATATATTATATTACTACCCTACTATTCCTACAACTAAATTTTGCCGAATTTTTGTTAATTTACTGTTAATTAATAAGTAAAAGGAAAAATTTTATAAAATACTTGCATTTTGCAACTATTTTGTAGTACAATAATTGCAGGAGGTAATTATTATGAACTATACAAATGACGCTAATCAATTGAGAGAATTCATCCGCCTGCTGGAAAGAAAGTTTGGTATATTGGAAAAAAGTGAAGTTTCCTGTTGCGGAGTTACCTTTTCCCAGTGCCATGCCATTGTTGAAATCGGTCGTGCTAAAAATATTTCCCTCAATGAACTCGCTGAAACCCTCGGCCTTGATAACAGTACCATGAGCAGGACGGTCAATAATCTTGTTACCAACGGTATGGCTGAGAGGGAAATTGATCCCGCCGATAGACGGTACGTGACTATAAAGCTTACCGAAAGCGGCCATAAAATATTTGAGGGCATCGAGACTGCAATGAACCTTTACTTTAAAAGAGTTTACAACAATATACCCGATGATAAAAAAGAACAGGTAATCGAAAGCCTATATATATTACTTGAAGCTATAGGTAGAAATGAGTGCTGCAAATAGGAAGGAGAATTTTTATGGAATTGGATGTAAAGAGCAAGGTAAAAGGATACTATGGAGGTATCGCAAGCAAGGTGGCAAAAAGCTCTAAAAGCAGCTGCTGCAGCAAATCGTCCTGCTGTGGAGACATAAGCGCGTCCTCCATTATCTACAAAGGAGAAAATTTGAATGATTTACCCAAGGAAGCCGTAGAAGCATCTTTGGGGTGTGCAAATCCGGTGCTGTTCGCAGAGTTGAAAGAAGGAGAAACAGTACTTGACCTTGGAAGCGGCGGAGGGATAAACGTTTTAATGGCCTCCAAGCATGTAGGAAGCAGCGGCAAAGTGTATGGCCTTGATATGACTGATGAAATGCTTCAACTAGCTAATAAAAATAAAGAAAAAATGGGTGTTACTAATGTAGATTTCTTAAAAGGATATATTGAGGATATCCCTTTAAAGGATGGACTAGTAGACGTTATAATGTCCAACTGCGTGATAAACCTGTCAGATGACAAGGAAAAAGCTTTATCTGAGGCATATAGGGTCCTAAAACCCGGCGGAAGACTTGCTATAGCCGACATTGTCACTATGAAGCCAGTCCCCTCCGAACTAAGGGTAAAAGCAGGAATGTGGTGCGGCTGCCTAGGTGGTACTCTTGCTGTGACGGAGTACCAAAGCATTCTTGAGAAGGTGGGCTTTAAAAACATCCAGATTGAGGCGGTACATATATATGATAAAGCCCTTATCCAGAAGTATTTCATAAACAATGAGCACCTTGCCAAGACTGTCAGCGGTATCGACCTTGACATGATAGACGGTGCTTTTGCAGGAGCTTACATTAAGGCGGTAAAATAAGTTAGAGCAATTTAGACCATTAGGGGGATTGAATATGAGCAGTAAAGTATATTTTGACAAGGTAGCCGATGAGTGGGATGACATGCGTCAAGGGTTCTTTTCCGAAGCGGTCAGAGAAAAGGCGTATGAAATGGCAACGGTTGAGGCAGGGAAAATTGCTGCCGATATAGGTGCAGGTACCGGCTTTGTCACCCAGGGACTTCTTCAAAAAGGATTGAAGGTCATAGCAATAGACCAGTCCGATGAAATGCTTAGCTGCATAAAGTCGAAATTCTCAACCAGTGACTTACTGGAATGCCGTCAAGGTGTTGCCGAAAGCCTTCCGATAGATGATGGTACTATTGACTATGTTTTTGCAAATATGTACCTCCACCATGTAGAATCACCTCTTATTGCTATACAAGAAATGGTGCGTATTTTAAAGCCAGGAGGTAAGCTTGTGATTACCGATTTGGATGAGCACAGCTTTGAATTTCTGATAACCGAGCAATTTGACCGTTGGATGGGCTTCAAACGCGAAGATGTAATCTCCTGGTTTGAAGCAGCGGGACTTAAAAACGTCAGTATTGACTGTGCAGGTGGAAACTGCTGTGCTGAGTCAAGCTGCGGCAGTGAAAGTGCAAGTATAAGCATATTTGCGGCTTACGGTGAGAAATAGATTAGTATTGCCCTATAAAGCAAAATGACTCCCTGCTTAGGAGTCATTTTGCTTTATATAATTTCTAAACTTTCTCAACCGGACCATACTCTTCCCCAAAGGTATCTACAGAAACCTTTTTCATTCTTTGATCTTCACGGGGCTTATCCCTAGGGTCCCTCTTTACACTTACTATTCTATCTACTTCCTCAATCCCCTCTATCACCTTTCCAAAGGAAGCATACTGTCCATCCAAATGCGGAGAATTTTTTACCATTATAAAAAACTGTGATCCTGCGGAGTTTGGCATGGATGATCTTGCCATTGATAAAACTCCTCTTTCATGCTTTAGATTATTCGGGTGTCCGTTGCCGGAAAACTCTCCTTTAATGGAGTATCCTGGTCCGCCTATACCGGTACCCTCCGGGTCTCCCCCCTGTATCATAAAGCCGGGAATGACCCTATGAAATATTAACCCATCATAAAATCCCTTCTGAACCAACGACACAAAATTTCTTACGGTGTTAGGCGCAATATCAGGGTAAAGCTCTGCCTTTATCAAATTTCCGCTTTCCATTTCAATTGTAACTACTGGATTTTTCATTTGTTAACCTTCTTTCTGAATATTAGTTTAAATTCCGGTTTACTATAAGGCTGCTTGAAGCAGCATACTATATTATTTTCCTTTTTACTCTTTTTAACAGGTTAATTTTAATATTTTCTATATCAATAATCAAGACTTAATTACGTGTTTTTTCAGTGCTTATAGTTTTAAGCTCTTTTTACCAAGGCCTATGTACCACAAAATACCTGATGGACTAAAACGGTATTTTGTCGTAAGCTATATATATGTCTTATAGTTTGGTACTCTTTTTAATATACACTCTTACAGCTATTTAATATGTTAAAAATTTATACCTTTAGTTATTGATCACCACTATAGATAGTTGACTGTAAAAGTGATTTTATTCAGTTAGGTAAGTCGTACTTACCGCAGCTTATTATCTCGGAAATCACTAAATTTTCAGTAACCTCTTTATAGCTGGCAGTCTCTTGGAGATGATATAAAAAATGCTATCGATATTTAAACATAAAATAAAACATCTTGGCTCGCTGGAAAAAAACAGCCTTCTATTTACCTTTGAAGGTATTATAGGCGCAATCATTATAAATCTGGTCAATCCCTTCATATCAATGTTTGGAAAACGCATGGGTGCTGGAGATTTTCAGATAGGCTTACTCTCCTCTCTTCCATCGCTTATTAGTATAATCGCATTAATTCCTGGAGCGTTAATAGTTGATAGGGCACAGGATAAGAAAAAAATTGTTGGTACTTTGGCAGTAGTTTACGGGATTATGTATTCCCTCGCTGCTTTGACCCCCTTTATGGGCAAATACCAAATCCCTGTATACATACTAATAATTGCTCTTATGAATTGGCCGTTTTCGGTATTTAACATATCATGGCAGTCCTTCTTCTCTGATGTATTCAGTACTAGAGACAGAAGTTCGGTTTATGCAAAACGCAGCAGGGCTTCGAGCCTTATTGGCATGATTACCGTACTTGTGGGAGGACTAATTCTTGCATATATTCCTCACAATGACAGTCAAAGGTTGGTCATATATCAAGCTTTTTTTGCTGCCGCATTCGGCCTGTGCCTTCTTCAAAGATGGTTTTTGTCCAGAGTGAGTGATTATAATGTTACTGAGCCTGATACCAAGACAAAATATATGGAATCGCTGTTGGAAAGCATAAAAAGCTTGGCTGTAAATACGCAATTTAAGGCCTTTACACTTATATCATTTATTTTTCATATCACCTGGCAAATGGCATGGCCCCTATTTTTCATCTATCAGGCAAACTACCTCCATGCAAATGAGGCATGGCTCAGCTATATAACTGTAGGGTTTGGACTTTCCGGGGTTCTCACTTACTCCCTCTGGAATAGGGTGATTGCAAAGAAAGGTGCAAAGTGGGTTGTGATAATTGGAGCTTTAGGATTAACGCTAAATCCGTTTTTGGTAATTGCCTCAAAGTCGCTCTTCATGGTCTTGCTTGTAAATATTATTACAGGGCTGACTTTTTCGGGATTTCAACTGGCATTGTTTGAAAATCTTTTGGAAGTAGTGCCACAGGAAAATAAGACACTGAATATAGCGGTTTATACTACTTTTATCAACATATCGGGGTTTGTAGCTCCTATGCTTGGTGTTGCTATATATAAGATGACTTCTATGTATTTTGTGTTGCTTCTTGCTGGTGGGCTTCGTCTTGCCGCTACATCGCTTTTTTATGTGCGGTATAGGAGGTATAGGAGAGTGGCTTAAGGGTTTGTGCTAAGGTAGGTTTCATAGAGTAACTTATTAGTAGATTTTTTAGAGGCTTTGGAGTCGTCTAAAGCAGTTTCCGAGAGGGGAACCCATCTTGCTGGGTTCCCCTCTCGGACGCTCTCCTCCACTCGCTGTCCGGGAAGGTCGGCTTCAAAGGGCATCCTGCCCTATGAAGCCTAAAACGCCCATCCTTGGGCGTTTTCCCCTTGAATAATCAGTGGGCTTATAAGAGCCTCTGAAGGCTTTTGGCTTAGGTTTTTATTTTATGTTTATGTATTCGTTTTGGAACTCTTCCCTTCATTTAAATACTAGTCTTTAAATATACTTTATATTTTACACGAATTCAAATTGAATATTTATTGAATTGTGTTGTATGAATAATCAACTTATTTGAATACTTATATTGAATTATGTGAACTTCTATACGTATTATTCCATACTATACTACATAAGACTTTTAATAGGAGTGAAATCATATGAGACAATTTGGGCCTCCAAGTTCCCCCCCACCAGCTATTATACCGCCCAAACCAACCACTTCGTATATTATTGATTGCATGTACTCATATACGTATATATGGCCTAAACAAGGAATACCCTTCTGGTTTTATCCTACAAGAGTAGAGTATGGCGAAGTTTCAGGTTATATATGGAACAGAATGAATTGGACGTTCTATGGATTTGATCCACAGTTCATCGATCAGGTTGCATGCTATCCAGTACCCACTCTTTACTGAATCTGTAAGGAGCTTTGCAATAAAATAAATTGCAAAGCTCTTTACGCCATCTAAGGGATTAATATCTCTTCAAATTGGTAGATAATCAACAGTATTTTGCGACTTTGAATTAAGTATAGTGCTAATAGAAGAAAATGAGCAATGCTTGGCTTGCTGCAATTCTTGTGAATGTCGGCGAAAACATTTCTTTGAGGTAGCCAGACTAAATTTTTATACCAAGTTGAATTATGGGGTTTATGGTAAGATACCATTGCTGATAGATTTGTGTCCCGAATGTTGATATGTTTGTGTCATTGGACAACTGCTGTATTATTTCAAGCAATAAATTATCACAAAAGAATCCAAAAAGCAGTACCACAAGGCTGTGTGATGGGGGAGAAAATGATTTCTGGAAGGCAATTTCTCCCGAAGTGCGTTAACCTATAGTATAACTCTAAGTTCAAGCTACCCGCGGCGACCATAGCTCAAACTACTACTAAAGTGGAAGTTGAGAAATGCCTGGAAGAAATCACTTTCTCCGTATACCAAAAGCCACAAATCCCGCCAAAACCAAAAGGAGCAGGTATCACCCACTCCTCCACTATTAAACAACCTATATACCTCTATTCACTAATCAACTTCACCTGACTGTTATCTTCCTTATCCTCTGGCTTTAAATAATACCCAACCGCTGGGATATTCTGCGTCCTATAATAATCCAGGTCTGCTAACTTCACATCCTCAATCCTTTTAACGGCATTCATAATACTCCCCTTCTTCTCCTTGAGTACCTGAACTCCCTGTGAATCCCTAGTTGATTTAGAGTTAATATTAGATGTATTAAAAATCAATACTTTATCAATGCTGCTGTAAGCTACCAGTTCGATGTCTTCCTCTATATACATCAAATAAACCAGAGGTGACAAGTCAGAATATGCATTTGCAAGTTTCTTACGGTTGGTCTTGGTAGCATAGCTGCTTAAATCTATCTTAGCCACTTTTCCGTTTTCAAAGGCAAAAATCATATAGCCTTTATATTCGTCAGTAGCAACAATGTTAATGATTTTCTCATCTGGCTCGAGATTCAGCATGTTGTTTAAATATTCTCCTAAGCTGCTGGCTTTACAGTCATTAATTTCGTAAATCCTGCATTTGTAAACCGTATGCTTATTGGAAAACAGCAGCAGCTCTGCCTTGTTGTGCGTATCTATTTCCTGGACAATAAAATCATCATCCTTAAGCTTATGTTCAGGGTTTGCCCTTAGTGATACAAGCGGTATCTTCTTAAGGTAATTGTGCTGTGTAAGGAATATCTTCAAATTATAATCCTCAATTAGGTGCTCCTCGGTTATCTCTTCAATATGCTCTTCGCTAATAATTTCCGTCCGTCTCGGCTGACCGTATTTCTTAGCCACCTCATTGAGCTGTTTTGTAATAATTTTCTTAACCTTATTATCATCTTTGTAAATACCCTTCAGCTCCTCTATCTCCTTCTGCAGGCTCTCTACCTCACTTACACGGTCAAGAATATATTCTTTATTCAAATTCCTAAGCTTTATTTCCGCTATGAATTCAGCCTGAATCTGGTCAATATCAAAGCCCTTCATAAGGTTTGGTACAACCAAAGCGTCTTCTTCGGTCTCCCTTACAATCCTGATAGCCTTATCAATATCCAGCAGTATCTTTTTCAAACCAAGTAATAAGTGCAGTTTATCAGACTTTTTACCAATGTCATATTGTATTTGTCTCTTAATACAACTGACCCTAAATGCAACCCATTCCTTCAGTATCTGCCTAATTCCCATAACCCTTGGTTTGCCGTTAACAAGAATATTAAAATTACAACTAAAACTATCCTGTAAAGGTGTGAGCTTAAACAGCTTATTCATCAATGCCTCGGGCTCAGTATTTCTCCTTAAATCAAGAGTTACCTTCAAGCCGCTTAAGTCAGTCTCATCCCTTACATCGGTAATATCCTTAATCTTACCGCTTTTTACCAGCTCAATTACCGAATCTATAATAGCCTCGGTAGTAGTAGTATAAGGAATCTCGTATATCTCGATACAGTTATTTGACTTATCATACCTGTATTTACCCCTTACTTTGAAGCTTCCCCTGCCTGTGTTGTATATATCGGAAATTTCTTTTTCCTTATAAATCAACTGCCCGCCGGAAGAAATATCCGGAGCTTTAAGGTACTTTGAGATATCAACGTTCTCATCCTGTATTAATTGTACGGTAGTCTCACACACTTCTTTTAAATTAAAGCTGCAAATATTGCTGGCCATTCCTACTGCGATACCTTGATTAGAGTTTACCAGAATATTCGGGAATGTAGTCGGAAGCAGTGTAGGCTCCTTTAAAGTGCCGTCATAATTATCCACAAAATCAACCGTGTTCTTATCTAAATCCCTGAAAATCTCTTCGCACAGCTTATCCAGCTTTGCCTCGGTATAACGGGGTGCTGCATATTGCATATCTTTAGAATACTGCTTACCGAAGTTTCCCTTTGAATCAATAAAGGGGTGAAGCAATGCGCTATTTCCTCTTGTAAGCCTTACCATCGTCTCATATATAGCCATATCACCGTGAGGGTTAAGCTTCATAGTCTGTCCTACAATATTGGCAGACTTTGTACGTCCTCCGGTCAGAAGGCCCATCTTATACATGGTAAAAAGAAGCTTTCTATGTGAAGGCTTAAACCCGTCAATTTCAGGGATGGCCCTTGAGACAATAACACTCATCGCATAGGGCATATAGTTTTTTTCAAGTGTATCAACAATTCTCTGCTCAATTAAATTCTTATGTGACATATTAAAATCTCCTAACTAACATCAATCATATCCAAGTATTTATGCCCATTCTCCTCAATAAAGCTCTTCCTACCAGGCAAATTATCACCAAGAAGCAAATCAAAATACTCCTGAGTCCTCACAACATCATCGGGCAGTACTTGTATAAGCCTTCTGGTCTCTGGATTCATGGTAGTCTGCCACATCATGTCCGGCTCATTCTCACCAAGCCCTTTTGATCTCTGAATAGTGTACTTCCCGTTTATCTTGGATAAAATAGCAGCCTTATCTTTTTCACTATACGCAAAGTATGTCTTTCCTTTAGTACTAATTTCAAACAATGGAGATTCGGCAATATACACTTTACCTTCCTGTATAAGTGTCGGTACAAGCCTATACAGCATAGCCAATATCAATGTCCTTATCTGAAAACCGTCAACATCAGCGTCGGTGCAGATAATAATCTTATTCCATCTAAGATTATTCAAGTCAAAAGTATGCAAATCCTTATTATGCTTAGATTTGATTTCCACACCACATCCAAGCACCTTAAGTAAATCAACTATAATGTCATTCTTGAATATGCCATCATATTCTGCCTTCAGACAGTTAAGAATTTTACCTCTTACCGGCATTATAGCCTGAAATTCTGCGTCCCTACCAAGCTTACATGCCCCCAACGCAGAATCACCCTCAACTATATATATTTCTCTTTTATTTATATCCTTGGATCTACAATCTACGAATTTCTTAACCCTGTTGGTTATATCTATATTTCCACTCAACTTCTTCTTTATATTTATCCTGGTTTTCTCAGCAGTTTCTCTACTGCGCTTATTTACAAGCACCTGCTCTATTATTTTATCGCTTTCCATCTTGTTCTCGATAAAATAAATCTCCAACTGCTGCTTAAGAAAGTCAGTCATGGCCTCCTGTATAAACTTGTTGGTAATTGATTTCTTTGTCTGGTTCTCATAGCTGGTCATTGTAGAAAAGGAGTTAGTCACAAGAATTAAACTGTCTTCTATATCTGCAAAGGTTATCTTAGTCTCGTCTTTGTTATACTTCCCTCTTGCTTTAAGACACTTATCAATTTCATAAACCAAAGCAGCTTTCGCTGCTTTGTCCGGTGCACCACCGTATTCAAGGAAACTTGAATTGTGGTAGTACTCCAATAAATTAATCTCATTGTTGAAGCAAAATGCTATCTGCATTTTCACCTTGTATTCAGGTTTATCCTCCCTATCACGCCCTTTTGTAGACGTTTCATAGGATTGTATCTCAGTAAAACCTTTCTCCTGGTTAATTTCCTTAACATAATCTATAATTCCGTTTTCGTAGCAATACTCATAGCTTTCACCAGACTCTTCATCATATAGCTTGAAAGTCAGCCCGGCATTTACCACTGCCTGCTTTTTCAAAATAGTCTTATAATAATCAATCGGAATATTTATATCGGTAAAAACATCTAAATCAGGCTTCCATTTTATAATAGTGCCGGTATGCTCATAGCTGCACTTATCCTTTTTTAGCCCCCCTATATTTTCACCCTTCTCAAAATGCAGCTCATAACGGTATCCGTCCCTGTAGACAGTAACATCCATATAATCCGAGCTGTACTGGGTTGCACAGCTTCCCAGACCGTTCAATCCAAGGCTGAATTCATAGTTCTCTCCGGCATTATTTTTATACTTACCACCCGCATAAAGCTCACAGAAAACCAATTCCCAATTATACCTTTCCTCTTTGGTATTGTAATCAAGGGGAATTCCTCTTCCATGGTCTTTTATCATAATAGAACAATCATTATGCCTTACAACCTCAATAACAGTCCCATATCCTTCTCTAGCTTCATCTATAGAGTTGGACAGTATCTCAAACATAGAGTGCTGACATCCCTCAATACCATCCGAACCAAAAATAACGCCGGGGCGCAGTCTTACCCTGTCAGCGCCCTTGAGCGATGATATACTCTCATTACCGTATTCGGTATTTTTATTAGCCCTTGTCATTTATTCCCCACCTTCACAATATACGCCTCTTGTAAGGTTGATATAAGATACCCTAAGAAGCATCGAGGACTTTTAAGTATAAACTAAGCCCCCTACTTAATACATTATTTCGCAAACTTATGTTCGTGTCAAGTAAATTATTATCACTTAATTATTCTATAAACAGTGAAAAAAACCTCCTTTCAACCTATATATTATACTTAACATCCATACTTACTTATTTCCAATCCTAACGTTTGTATAGACTCTTTGCTTATATTATAATGTAAAAGAGGTGATTAGCGTGAAAAACACCTCAAAGACTCTTCGGAGTCCCTAAAAAAGGGTATGCTCAAATAAAGGCACTATAGTCCTTTGAAAAATTAATAGGTATTGATTTAAGCCAGCGAAATGTCTGCGGCTTTAATTATCCCTTGGGAGATAAGTAAATTTGCAGCTTGTTTAATAGCTTTCTGCTTTTGACGTTCCAACATTTCTTGCGGCATATCGATTTTGTAAAGGTCGCTTGGATTCCATTCTTCACCGGTA
>JAOAEJ010000043.1 GCA_026416815.1 Clostridia bacterium
CTAATAACCCTGTTTATTACATACTGATTGTTTTCAAGCTGGGAAACAACTACTCTTTCCCCCTGGTAGTCTATTTCCACATAATCGTTGTTGCTATTACTTTCTGAATTCTTAAGCACAACGTCAATTGGCATGATTGTATATAATATCACTGTAAACCTCCTATATTATCAGTATTTAATGCTCGCTTTTTTTCTCTATGAAGATTTATCAGTTCGTAAAGCTTGTCTAATGCATTAGAAAGCCCACCAAGCTCATTAATCAACCCTACCTTTACCGCCTCCTCACCAAACAATACCGTTCCGACATCATTTGCCATTTCACCTGTCTTTAACATTAATTCTCTAAACTTTTCTTTAGAAATATTGGAGTTTTTGGCCACAAACTGTACAACCCTATCCTGCATTCTGTCAAAATACTCGTAGGTCTGAGGAACCCCTATAATCAAACCATTTAGTCTGATGGGATGTATTGTCATTGTAGCTGATGGTGCTATGAAGGAATAGTTGGTAGCTACAGCCATAGGAACACCTATACTGTGTCCTCCTCCCAGAACTAATGACACAGTAGGCTTAGACATACTTGCTATCATTTCTGCTATAGCCAGTCCAGCCTCAACATCTCCTCCAACTGTATTTAATATTAGAATAAGACCTTCAATATCGTTATTCTCCTCTATTGCAACAAGTTGAGGTATTACATGCTCATATTTAGTAGTTTTATTCTGTGGTGGAAGCACCATATGACCTTCAATTTGACCGATTACCGTCAGGCAGTGTATATTACCCTTTGGGTTTGGTACAGCAGAGTTCCCAAGTTCTTTAATACCTTCAATGGCTTCACTTTTATCTTTTTCTTCAGCACGAGCTTCATCATTCATTGAGTTTCTCCCAAATGTAACTTTATTCTCTTTGTCCAAAATTCCACACCCTTACTTTATGTATATTTTAAATTATTATCTGTTTAATGTTTTTGTAAACAATTTAGGAATCTACTTTTATTATTAGTATTAATAATAAAAATATTACAAATTCTTATTTCGAACTTAAAAATAAAAAACACACTTGAGTGTGTTTTTATGTATAAATATAATCTAAACCAATAGAGGCTGGATTTGTTTCCCTTTTAAGGCTTCAAGTATAGTTGGCAAAATCAATTCATTTTTTGCAACAAGGGAGTTGGGTTTGCTAATTGCATTATCCTGCCCGAATGGAACCATATATACATTTTTCATGTTAAGCAGCGCGCCTATATTTTTTGCGTTTGCTCCAAGACCGTCATTAGTTGATACAGAAAGTACAATAGGTTTATTATTTCTCATGTGTGCCTTGCATGCCATTGTTACAGGGGTATCTGTTACGGCATTTACTATCTTAGCTATGGTATTTCCTGTACAAGGTGCAACAACAACTATATCCAGTAAGGATTTAGGGCCTATAGGTTCTGCCTCTACTATAGTTGAAATTATATTCTTACCAGTAATCCCCTTTAATCTTGTTTTAAAGTCATCCGCTCTTCCAAATCGTGTATCAAATTTGTTTACAGACTCGGAGATTATCGGGTAGACCTCAGCACCTTCTGCTACTAATTTCTCTACTTCAGGAAATATTTTATCAAATGTACAAAATGAACCCGTTAGTGCAAACCCTATTTTCAACCCTTCCAGCAGCATTTCTCTATACCCCCAATTCATCTAAGATATTATATATCGTGTCTTTTATAAATTCAGCAGCTGTAACTGGGGCAACTTTTCCCGGCAAAGATAACGCCCATATGGTTTTTACTCCCAGTTCCCTTGCTTTATCAAAATCAACACCGCCAGGTTTTGAAGCCAAATCAATTATTACACAGTCCTTGCTTACTTTACCGAGCATTTCTGTATCAAGAATAACATGAGGAATGGTATTAAATATTACATCCATATTTTTCAGATTGCTTTTCAATTCGTTAATAAATATCGGTTTATAGCTGTAGCTTCTAATCCAAGCTATATCCGCATACTTTCTTGCCTCTACATATACATTAGCCCCGATACCCGAAAGCATTTTGGCCAATATCTTGCCTATTCTTCCGAATCCAAGAATCATTGCGTTACAGTTATGTAACGTGATAGGCATTTCTTCCATTGCAATTTGGATAGCCCCTTCAGCTGTAGGTATTGCATTTAGTATGGCCATTTCTTCTCTTTCGAGCAAATCTAATGAATAGATTTTGTAAACCTGAGCCATTTGGGCAATTTTTTCACTAATTCTCCCCGCTATAAACACTTGATTCTTTGTCATTGTTTTAAACAACTCGTTTATGTAAATCTTATCAGTATGAAAGGGAGCATTTAGTGTCTCATTATCGCTTGAACACGGTAAGGGCCCAATTACTATATCAGAATCTTTTATAGCTGTGAGCAAGCTATCACTCTCAGGGATTTTCACTTCGAAACCTGCTTTTTTGAACCCATATATGTTAACTTCATTACCATCTGCCGCTATAAGTTCCGATAACTTTATACTTCTTAAGTCCCCGCCTACTACCGTAAACTTCTTCTTACCCATTAATAATCCCCCCTATTTAACGTAACAACTTATGACGACTAGTATATCTTATGTATCTTTTATTTCATTAGTGCTTGTACTTTTCCAATAACGCGGGTAGCTTCGCCAGTTTTGTTTGTGCATGTTCCTTTCTTGATTATAGCGAGGAATTCTGAAACATGGGTTAATCAAATGGTTTTCATTGTCATAAAATATATTAATCGGGCAGTAAAAAAAGAGCCTCTTTTATGAAGCTCTTCACCATCTTGTGCTTATATTTTTTGTGCTGTTATTAACTGTTTTAAATCTACACCCTTCTTTATGTTACCCACTGCGGAGAAACTCATTTTATTCACATCAAATACTTTTTCAATCGTATCTGCCAGGCTGTCATGATCTATTTCATCAATTTTTTTCAGTACCTGATCCGGTGTATAGATTCGCCCGAGCAGGAGTTCGGATTTTCCAATACTATTCATACGGCTGCTTGTACTTTCCAGCCCAAGTATATAGCTGCCTTTTAATTGCTCCTTTGATTTCAACAACTCGTCTTTTGTTATTCCGTTTTTAACGAGTTCACTTATTTCACTATAAACAAGTGTGATTACTTCACTTAAGTGCTCAGGGTTCATGCCCGCATATACTGTGAACAAACCGGCATTTTTATACGCTGATGGGTACGAGTATATTGAATAAACCAGACCCTTTTCCTCACGGATTTTCTGAAACAATCTGGAGCTCATCCCGCCACCAAGTATGTTGTTTACAGCCAGTAAGGAATACAATTTATCATGACCGTGTTCAATGCCTTTAAACCCTAAGCACATATGCACTTGTTCTGTTTCTTTTTCTTTTACTTTGATGTCCGTCTTGAATTCTGTTTCCCCAAAGCCTTGTTTTTTGCGTTCTTTTATACCCCAAGCGCTGAAGTATTTGCTTACAAGGTTAATTAAAGTATCTTCATCGTAGTTTCCTGCTACTGAAATAACAGTATTATCCGGGGTATAGTTATTTGAAATGTATTCCTCTATGGTTTCTTTGTTTATACCTTTTAAACTATCCTGTGCTCCTAAAATAGGATAACCGAGAGGATTGCCCTCCCATACTGTTTCCGACAGGATATCATGTACAAGTTCTTCCGGTGAATCCTCATACATGCCTATTTCTTCGAGAATAACATTTCTTTCTATATCAATGTCCTTCTGTGCAAATTTTGAATTGAAAAACATATCTGCAAGTACATCCATTGCCACATCTATATGTGTGTCAAGGGTCTTGGTATAATAGCAGGTACACTCCTTACCGGTGAAAGCATTTATCTGCCCGCCTACATTATCGATGCTTTCAGCAATCTCCTTTGCACTCCTTTTCTGAGTACCTTTAAAGAGCATATGCTCGATAAAATGAGAGATACCGTTATTAAGTTTACTTTCGTTTCGTGAACCGGTTCCAACCCATATACCAATAGATACTGACCTCACGTGTGGTATTTTCTCGCAAACTATCCTAACTCCATTATCTAGTGTTGTTTTTTTGTACATAATACCTCCCAAGCTATTGTGTGAAGTCATTTCCAGTTATCTATCAAGGTACCTTTTCCTCTGGCTCTAACCCTAGTGTTAAAATATACATAAGGCGTAAACTATCTATATCAAGTCTACGCCTTAATATTAAAGTAACCTTGATAATAAGGATATCACTATGTTTTAAGCTTGTTCTTCCTTTTTCTCCTCAGTCTCAGGCATAGCGTCTTTTCTTGAAAGATTGATTCTACCCTGCTTATCTACTTCAATTACTTTTACCAATATCTCATCGCCAACTTTTACAACATCCTCTACCTTTTCTACACGCTTCTTATCAAGCTTTGAAATGTGTACGAGGCCTTCTTTTCCGGGAAGGAACTCAACAAATGCTCCAAAGCTGGTTATTCTCATAACTTTGCCCATGTATATTTGTCCCGGCTCGACATCTTTTGCAATACCTTCTATAATCATTATAGCTTTCTTTCCAGCTTCGGCATCCACACAAGCTACGAAAACTCTTCCATCATCTTCTATATCTATTTTAACACCTGTTTGTGAAATGATTTTATTAATCATTTTTCCGCCTGGCCCTATGACATCTCTGATTCTTTCCGGATCAATGTTTGTTGTCAGTATTTTAGGTGCAAACGGCGATAATTCCTTTCTAGGCTCAGAAATTGCTTTTAGTATTACGTCGTCGATAATTTGAATACGACCTATTCTATTTAATTCAAAGGCCTGTTCGATTATCTCGTCGGTCAAACCATCTACCTTTATGTCCACCTGTATAGCTGTAATACCTTTTTTAGTACCTGCAACTTTGAAGTCCATATCTCCAAAGAAGTCCTCAATTCCCTGTATATCTAAAAATGTTACAAACCTATTCTCATTTTGCTCGTCAATTACCAAGCCTGCTGAAATACCTGCAACAGGCGCCTTAATTGGAACACCGGCATCCATAAGGGCAAGAGTGCTGCCACATACGCTTCCTTGTGATGTCGAACCGTTTGACATTAATACTTCCGATACCAGCCTTATAGCATATGGGAACTCAACTTCATTTGGAATTACAGGCTCCAATGCTCTTTCCGCAAGTGCGCCGTGTCCGATTTCCCTTCTTCCGGGACCTCTCGATGTCTTAGCTTCACCTACGCTATAGCCGGGGAAGTTATAGTGGTGCATGTACCTCTTGGTTTCCTCAAGGTCAAGCCCGTCCAGCATTTGCACATCTCCTAAAGCCCCTAGAGTTACAGTTGTCAGCACCTGTGTCTGACCTCTTTGGAAAAGGCCTGATCCGTGAGTCCTTGGTAATACACCAACTTCTGCGGACAATGCCCTTATTTCTTTTAATTGCCTTCCGTCTACCCTTTTGTTTTCTTCAAGAATATATTGCCTTACAACCTTTTTCTCGAGCTTATATACCGCTTCTGAAATAGTCTTTTCCATTTCAGGATATGTTTCTGCTAAATGTTGCTTTACTTCGTCAGTGAGGGCTTTAATTTTTTGGTCTCTTACTTGCTTTTCCTGCGCAAGTACAGCTTCCCTCATTTTTTCGTAAGCATAACCCTTAACGGCATTGAAAAGTTCTTCCGGAACTTCATAAGATGTATACTCAAATTTAGGTTTTCCTACTTCTTTTACTATGCTATCGATAAACTCAACTATCTTTTTAATTTCCTGATGACCTTTTTTAATAGCATCCAGCATTACATCATCAGGAACTTCATTTGCGCCCGCTTCTATCATTGTTATTTTTTCTTTGGTACCTGCAAGGGTCACATACATCTGGCTTTTTTCTCTCTGCTCGGCATTAGGGTTTATCACAACTTGTCCATCTACCAATCCCAGAACTATTCCGCCTATTGGACCGTTAAAGGGTATGTCTGAAATGGAGAGAGCTGCTGAAGCCCCAATCATAGCTGCAATCTCCGGGGAGTTATCCTGTTCAACCGACATTACAGTATTGACAACCGCAACGTCATTTCTTAAATCTTTAGGGAAAAGGGGTCTTATAGGTCTATCAATAACCCTTGAAGTTAGAACTGCCTTTTCGGAAGGTTTTCCCTCTCTTTTAATAAAGCCACCGGGTATTTTTCCTACTGCATACAATCTTTCTTCATAATCCACACTTAATGGAAAGAAATCTATACCTTCCCTAGGTGTAGCTGAAGCTGTTGCTGTTGATAAAACGACTGTTTCGCCATATCTGACCAATACGGCTCCATTTGCAAGTTGTGCCAGCTTTCCAGTCTCAATTGTAAGTTTTCTTCCTGCCAATTCCATGCTAAAAATCTTGTTCATCACTACGCCTCCTCGTTTGTTATAGATAGCTGACCTTATACTTACTTTTTAATTACTTCCAGCAAAGTTTGTCATAGTTTCTACTATAATTTATAAAGTAGGTATTCGGCCGATATCTTATAAAACTACAGACTGTAGCATGTAGATTCTGCTCCAAACGCTGAGAAGGCAATTCTCAGCTATAGGCTTTACTTTTTCTTTTTTTATACTGCAACCTCGTACTTTTGGAGTACAATCTACCTTCTACGTCCGTAGTTTTATATCTACATTTATTTTATAATTAGTATTGCACATATTTTGATTTAGTATTATGTTATTTGCTTACACACAAATATAAAAATGAGCGGAATTACTCCGCTCATTTTATTTTCTAAGATTTAACTTTTCAACAATTGTACGATATCTTTCAATATCGTTATCCATGAGGTAATTTAAAAGACCTCTTCTTTGACCAACCATTTTAAGAAGACCTCTTCTTGAGTGATGGTCCTTTTTGTGAGTTTTGAGGTGTTCATTTAAGTGATTGATTCTGTCAGTCAGAAGTGCAATCTGAACCTCAGGTGATCCTGTGTCGTTGTCATGCAACTTAAATTTGCTAATTAGTTCTTGTTTTGCTTCACTTGCCATTTTTAATAGCCTCCTTAATATTAATCGCCATAAGCCAGGTATCCGGTCGGAGTCTTCCAAAAACCTAGCAAATGGTTATCTAATTCACTCGAATATTTTAACACACTGACAATAAAATGTAAATATAAATAACACTATTATCTAAGTATTTTTGTTATTTATAGACATCGGTTCTTCTATGCTTTAATAATGGAAGTTCAATTCTTATTTTTTCGATCAGCGCTAAGTCTATTTGAGAATATATGATTTGTTCATTTTCTCCTGCTCTACCTACTATAGTTCCCCATGGGTCTACGATCATTGAGTTCCCATATGCCACATAGGAAGCATTTATATCCCGCGCAGGAGATGCTACAGCCATATATACCTGATTATCCAATGCTCTGACGCGGATAAGAGGCTCCCAATGAGCTGGCCCAGTTACCATATTGAAGGCTCCCGGAACAACAATTACCCTGGCACCCTCTAAAGCCATGTTTCTAAGCAGTTCGGGAAATCTCATATCGTAACATATTGCAACTCCAAGCTTGCAAAATTCTGTTTCCACAACTGTTGCTTCACTTCCCGCCGCAAGGGTATCCGACTCCTTAAAAGTTATCTTTCCTTCTACGTCAATGTCAAACAAATGAACTTTTCTATGCTTTCCTATTATATCTCCGTTTCTGTTGAATATAAGGCTGGAGTTATACAATTTATCTCCATCTTTTTCGGGGATTGACCCAGCTATTATGTATACACTAAGTTCTCGTGCTGCTTTTGATATAGCATTTACTGTTTCTCCACCGCTGATACTTTCTGCATATATTGCAAATTTGCTGTTTTGATAGGGACAGTTAAACATTTCAGGCAGAACTACTATATCCGAACCATTTTGAGCAGCTATTTCTATCATGCTTAATGCTTTTGATATATTCTTATTTTTATTGTCTTCAACATTCATTTGACATATTGCTAAGTTAAACTTATCTTTCACGCTAATACTCCTCGCATTATTAGATTGAAGCAATACGGAAGCTACAGTATTTACTTTATAAACCTTACCTGAATTTAGTATATTCTAAAAGACAAAAAAAATCTATATGTTCTCTTTCTTGTTAGGCACATACCTACATATGGAAATTATATGGAAATTATATGGAATTTAATGTAACCCTTCCAGTTTATAATTAATATTATGTTAATAAATGTGATTTTGGAGGGATTTTAATGCAGATTAATCCACAGTACCAAATGGTGGGTATGCAATACTATAGTTCCGAATGTATGCCTATGCCCAAATTAGCACATGCCTATGTTCCCTTTCAATGCCTGGTATGCCTGTATCCGCCTATGCAAGGACTGGAGAGAGGTACTATATTCCCCGAGTTGGATAGACCTTATGGAATGGATCCTGAATATACGGTTGATCAATAAGAGGAGGTGTTATCATGGATCTAAACCGCGAAAAATTACTTAGAGAAGTTATGGCAGCAGATTTTACCGTAATTGACCTTCAGCTATATCTCGATACCCACCCATGTGACCAGAAGGCCCTCGCATTATATAATAGCGGTGTTCAACAGGCAAAAATGCTTAAAGAAAATTATGAACGTCAATACGGTCCTCTAACTGCACTATGGTCATATAGTGGCTATCCGTGGCAGTGGATACAAAGCCCTTGGCCTTGGGAAGGTTAGAAACACCCTATTTAAACTTTTTATAAGGAGGATTTAAAATGTGGGTTTATGAAAAAAAATTGGAGTACCCTGTTAGAATAAAAAACTGTAACCCTAAAATGGCTAAGTATATTATAACTCAATATGGCGGGCCGGATGGCGAACTGGCAGCTTCTCTGAGATATCTGAGCCAAAGGTTCAGTATGCCGACAGAAGAGACTAAGGCTATATTTACTATTAGTATATAGGTATCAAAATCCAAGGTCCTACTTTCTAAAATTACAGCTTTCTGTCGGTATGCTTAATAAATCCAATACTAAATCTATTCAAATTCATTTAGAGCCTTCTTATAGAATATGTCATCGAAAGTCTTATTCAACATATTCCATACAATATAAATATCTTTAACAGTCTTACCTTGTTCATTGATGTAGGTAAATGCCTCTATTCTGCTTATAATCTTCTTTAACAGAACATTATCCAAATTTTCCAAGTCAATTTTATTTAAAAAAGCTACATAGTTATTATATTTTTTCCTGGCCTCATTTCTTTCGTCGTCTATTCTTCTAAGCTTCTTTAACTCAGCCTCAATACTTTTTTTACTGGCCTGCAATTCATCATTTTGCTGCTTATACTGCTCTTCATCAATAATATTTCTTGTAAATAGCTTTAGATTCGCAGATACTTCAGCCCTAATGTCATTTAGTTGTCCTTGCAGCTCCTCAATTTTATCTGATACCTCATCGGTGCTTAAAAACAACTGCATATAATCTTGAAACATTTTATCAAGCTCGTCTTGATTATCTTTAACTTTTGCTATCTGCGATTTTACTTTCTCAATCAAAGCCATTTCATGCCACGAGTTTCTATATTCACATATGCTATTATGGTACATATCATGGTTCACACACACCCATTCTATCCCCATATTTCTTGTACCATCTTTTTTCTTCCATCCGAATAAATTCTTCCTTCTCATCGCCCGACCGCAATGCTGGCAATATAAAAGGTTGCTGAAAATATGCTTTATACTTGGTCTGTTTCCTTGCCCATGCAGCTCTTTTCTCTTCGCATTTTCCTCTTGAACAGCATAGAAAATCTCATCAGATACTGCCCGGAGTTCTTCTTTGTGTACTGTTATCCAATCGGACTCATCCACTGGCTTTTGGCTTTTATACATATACTGTTTATCTCCGGTATTGTGAACAATTCTATCTATGTTAATATCCGTATTTTGAACGGTATGGGATATTTGTTTTCCGATATATATCTTATTGGTTAGAATATCATAAACTTGAGCTTGAGCCCATTTTCTGCCTTTTTGGGTGGAGATATTGTTCTCATTGAGGTATTTAGATATTTTAGTGCCACCCCAGCCACTTAAATATAACTCAAACACCGTTTTTACAACGTTTAATTGCTCCGGCATAGGTTTTAAAATGCCATCTTTCGCATAATAACCATAAGGAACTGCACTTGTCCATTTCCCTATCTGTTGTGCCTTCCTGATTCCAAATTGTACAGCAGTACTTTTGGCTCTTGACTCCTCTTGGGCCGTTGATAACAAAATATTTATAGTCATTTCATGTTCAAAGTTATTAATGTTTCCATCCTCAAATATAACTTTAATACCCATAACCTTTAGTTTTTTTAGTATTCCTGCCCCATCAGCAACATTTCTTGCCCATCTTTGAATATTCTTAACATAAATAACATCGAATTCTTTCCTATAGGCACACTCAAGCATATACTTAAAAGCTTCTCTGTTTTTTAGTTTTGTTCCGCTTATACCCTCATCCGCAAAAATTGACGGTACATATTTAGTAATTTCTTCCTTTCCATCTCTGGAATAGTACATACCACATTCAGCACCCTGATAACCTTCTTTTCGGAATAATTCCGAGTAATGCCTTATCTGATTATCAAGCGAATTTAACTGGTCTTCTGTATCTTTGGAAACTCTACAATATGCAACGCATTTCATTATAAGATTCTCCCCTATCGATAAATAAACCCATGTTATACTCAGCAATTATAACATAGGCTTATTTATTGAAGTCTCATTTTAACTTAGAACTTTTATCCATTGCTGATACAAGCTTGTGGGTATTGCCTTAATGTTATTCTCATATATTGTAATTTCATTGGCTGTTATACCGAGTATCCCAGCTAATTTTTCTCTTGAAATATCTCTTTTAATTCGTAGTAAGTATAACTGCCTTCCATTCAATCTAAACCACCACATTAATATATATGCAGTGATTGCAGCAATATTGTATTTAATAATAGTGGTTGCTGTCTTTATCAATTTATGGATTCCTACTGTAATATATGGAGTTAGAAATCCTAAAAAAGGCTATTGATATAATAACCTTTTAGCGAAATCTACCCTTATGGGTGAGTAACTGTACTTAGTATAAAGATAGGTTACAATTTTTTATAGACCACTATCATTTTAATGCCTGCAAACATTAAGCTGCTTTTCAATGACTCCACCTTTGTGGGAGGCGTAGACTTTTACTTTGTTTTATCCGTAACCTTTTTCATGGCCTTGTTAACTTCTTGGTCAATAGATTCTTGATAGATGTCAGCGTAAGTTTTTAAATCTTTGATTAGATCGTCGCAGAAAGCCGCTACGTCACTGCCCGTTACTTCGAGCACACCTTTCCCTAAGGCCGCACCCTCTTCAAAAAGATCGATAATCCCCGAGAGCAAACCCGTCCCGTCGGTTAGCTCAACAGGGCCGACCTTAAAGATATATTTTTGAATCTCTTTATAAACAATCTGATAATCTTGCGGGAGCGCTTTGACACGCGCCACGTGCGCTCGCCACTTTTTTTTGCCTTCGATGATATCTTGTATGCTCATTTTATCCTCCTATTTGCCTAATTTTTTTGCGATATTATTGTTGAGTTGCTCGCGCCACTTGTCGCGATAAGACTTTGCCCCTTCTTCGCCGGCCAGCGCTGAACAGAAGCCTTTGATATCGTCACCCAAAACCTCTTGGACACTCTGACCGTCCGCCGCCGTTTCTTCGAGCAGGCCAAGCACACCGTCAAG
>JAOAEJ010000049.1 GCA_026416815.1 Clostridia bacterium
TTTCAAACCTCTTTCAATGATATTCTGCAGGAGATCAGTACAAATTTTTGCATTTTCCGTTGAACCTTCTATGATCCCAAGGATTTTTTTCTTACCTTCATTTGATATCCCAAGCGCAACAATTACAAGATATTCACCAAGTCTTACACCATCGAGCATGATGATTGGAAAAGAATCATCCAAAGGTCTTTCTAAAAACTCCTGTAGCAGCTTTTCTGTTACCTTGGTAAATCTTCTGCTTACACTGCTTTTGGATACTGACTGAGATTGTTCCGGTACTTCATCCAGTGTATTTTGATAGTTTCTCATAGATATACCGTGTATAATCTTTTTTAATATGGCGTGGTTTAGAATATCTTCTTGCTGAAAATAAGTAAGTGTTTCTATGGGCAGTTCTTTATTTCCGTCTTTGCTCCTGACCCTGGGCTTATCAATTGATATTTTTTGCCCGCCCAGAGTAACACTTGATTTTTCATATCCGTGTCTGTATGCTGATCGTAATTGATTGTGTTTGCCTTTTTGCCCTGCATGAGTGATTACCTCATCCTCAAGCATAATTTTTAATGCTTTGACTCCTAATTGTACCGATAAAGACAAAAGACCTCTGCTTGCCATTTCTTCAAGCTCTGTAAAATCTACTGATAAATTTAATCCCTCTCTTACTTTCCCTTCCTGTCCGTGGTATAATTCCATTTGTGGCGTCTCCTCTCGTTTTTTTGTTGCCCAACAAACAGTTTATCAAAACTGCCGTCAGGAACGCCACTTCAATTTCCACGGACTTTGGGACATTTTCTTCAAGTATTGGGACAGCAAATTAAAGAAAAATAATACAACAGAAGCTAGTTGGGCAAAGCTGACACTTCCTGCAGAAAAACATGAAATATTGACTGCATATACGTCACCTATTATCCTTTCAATAAAGGATGTTTCAATCAGTATTCCTATAAACTTTGACAAAGAAACGCTTGCAGAACTTCTGATGATTCTGCGTACAATATGCTAACTAGAATGGCTGATGGAGTTGAGCATATTTACCTTGCTTGTGGACATACGGATTTCCGTAAGCAAATAGAAGGTCTGTCAGCTATGGTTAGTCTAAAATTCCGGCTTGAGCCCTGTTTCTCAAATTCAATTTTTGTCTTTTGCAATAAAAAGAAAAATACCATCAAGCTTTTAAGGTGGGATGGAAATGGCTATTTGCTGGCAACAAAGAAGTTGATGGAAGAAATGAAATTCCAATGGCCGAAAAGCCCGGAAGAAATATTGGATATTTCGCAGCAGGAATATAAATGGTTGCTTGAAGGTTTAAAAATTGAACAACCTAAGGCACATCGTAAGATAAAGAAGAAAGAAATGGTCTATTGAAAATTTGCTGTTTTTTCTCACCTGAAAACGCCTGAAACATAGACAAATCAATGGTTTTGTGATATACTTAATGTAACAATTATGAATGGGATTAACATATATGTCACAAAATGAATACAAAGAATTACTTGACCTTAGAGTAACAGTAAATGAACAAAAAATCTTAATCAAAGAGCTTGAATCAAAGATTGAAAACCTTACTCAAGCAATTCTGCATGGAAGGAAAAAGCAATTCGGTCCATCCTCAGAAAAAACACCCAAAGAATCTGAACCTGAGATTCCCATCTTCAACGAAGCAGAAGTTGAGTCAAAAAGTAATGCGAAAGAGCCTACCGAAAATACAGTTATCATAAAACGAACACCAAGGAAACCTGGGGTTCGGGAAGATATGATAAAGCATCTTCCCAGAGAAAAAGTGGAATGTATTCTTGAAGGTAAAGATGCAAATTGTCCTCAATGTGGATCTAAAACAACTGTAATTGGAAAAACAATTGTAAGAACAGAACTTGAATTTATTCCAGCGCATGTTAAAGTTATTGATTATGTACAATATGCCCATAAGTGTATCTATTGTGGTAAAAGCGATGACAAACCTGAGGATGTAATTATAAAAGCTCCTGTTCCTGCTCCGGTAATGCAAAAGAGCCTTGCCTCTCCCTCAACGGTAGCTCAAGTTATTTATCAGAAGTATATGATCGGAATGCCGTTAAAAAGACAGGAGTATGATTGGAAACAGCATGGATATGCGCTCTCACGTTCAACAATGGCAAACTGGGTTATCCGATGCACACAGGATTGGCTGAAGCCAATTTATCTGATCATGAGAGACGATATGGTCAACTCTCAAATTATCGGTGCAGATGAAACACGGATCCAATGTAACAAGGAAGAAGGAAAAAAGGCTTCAAGCCAATCCTTTATGTGGGTTTATCGAACCGGAATTTATGAGAAACAACAGATGGTTTTGTATGAATATACCCGAACAAGAGCAGGGAAACATGTAAAGTCCTTCCTTGAAGGATTTGAAGGATTTCTGGTATCCGACGCGTATGCCGGCTATGAATTAGTCGAAAATATTACGCGCTGTTTGTGCTGGAGTCATTGTCGGCGATACTTTATCAATGCCATTCCGCTGGATGGCAAAAAAGAAATTCCTGGGTCAAAAGGCGCAGAAGGACGGGAATATTGCAATCAATTATTTGATATTGAGCAAGAACTGGAAAAACTATCACCAGAAATTAGACACTCAAAACGGCAGGAGTTAAGCCGAAAGATTCTGGATGAATTCTGGTGCTGGGTAGAAAAAACAAGTATTATGCCAACGACAAACACAAAACTACAAGACGCATTCACCTATGCAAAAAATCAAAAAAACTATCTGGAAAATTTTCTGCTAGATGGGCGCATTCCTATTTCAAATAATCATGTTGAAAATGCAATCCGGCCATTTGCCACCCATAGAAGAAGTTGGTTATTTGCTGATACGCCCAAAGGTGCAGAAGCCAGTGCCATCGCCTATTCAATAATTGAAACAGCAAAAGCTAACAACCTAAACATTTACGAATACCTGGTGCATATTTTTAAATGCTTACCTAATCTAGATTTTTCTAATAATCCAGATTTATTGAGAGATTTTCTGCCATGGTCTGAGAAACTTCCTGAATCTTGTAGATTGTAGAATAAACAAAAACCTGTGAACCATTGAAGAAGGCATCTTCATGCATGAGTTCACAGGTTTTTTATTTTGTCATTACGTCATGTGTTGTACCGCTTACAATATACTCCCTTAATATACTCTCATTTTCTTTAAATATCTTCGTTTTTCACAGTATTTCATTTTGATTTGTTTAAGCTTTCCCTCTAGATATTGCATAAATCTGGTAGTTTAGTAGTTTCGGGCAGAGAAATAAAACCGCATGTGTTTTTCGTATCTCGGCCATCGGAATTCCACATAAACTCCAGGCAGCAAACCTCCCATGTCTTCCGGCATCAATTGTGCCTAATTCCTTCGTCCTGCTTATCCTAGAGGTAGAACGTCAATCATGCTCC
>JAOAEJ010000058.1 GCA_026416815.1 Clostridia bacterium
TTGATAGAATGATTGTATTCCAGCATATCCATTACCTCTTTATCTTTAGTAAACCTGCGAAGTTCCTATAGATAAATCGGAAATATGTGCTGGAATTTTTATGTTTTTATCAAAGTTCAATTAGCACAACGAGTTAAATTACTAAGGAATGCAATATAAAAAAAATGGACAAATGTCCATCAAATATTTATTTACAAGT
The DNA here is from genome assembly GCA_026416815.1 of Clostridia bacterium. Classification (GTDB taxonomy): domain Bacteria; phylum Bacillota; class Clostridia; order Acetivibrionales; family DSM-2933; genus SKW257. The sequence goes on from JAOAEJ010000058.1 coordinate 200, forward strand.
AATAGCATAAAAAGGTAAAATTAAATAAAATAGTTTTTTAGACTTTTTATTTAGAAATTAGGTACGCTTTGATACAAAACGTGTCAAAAAAACGTGAATTACAAATGTTTTATTGATAAAAGGTATAAAAGATAGTAAAATATAAACAAATACCGTATAGAAAATATTCATAATTATGTAATATGCATCGAACTTTGTAAGTTTAAATAAACAATAAAGGGGATGGAACCGACTTATATTTCATAGAGATTAAAACACATGCCTTTATACTATATTAAATGATGTTATCAGAACGGCATAACGTATAAGTTAATACAGTGTTTTGAGTAGTCAGTCCGGTACATAATACGCTATCTAAAAATTCTAATTCGTCACAGGGGGTTATCAAATGATAAAAGTAGCTAGTAAGGGAGCAGTTAGTTCAATCAAAAAATCATTAAGCATAAAAGCTATCACAGGAAGCATGAAGACAAAGCTAATGTGTGCATTTCTAATTATATTGATTATACCTATGATTGTAGTAACCTATTATTCAATAGCTTCTTTAACGGATAGGGCAAAAACCCAAATGCAGGCAAAGCTTAAAAGCAGTAGTGTAGCTGCAAATCTTATGCTGGATTCTGAGATGAAAAGATATGAGACAACCAGCTCCAATATAGCAAACGACAACTCTCTAAAGGCTCCGATTAAATATGGTATGACGTCTCAGTTAGGTGACTACTGTAATACTATAAAAGAAAAAAATAGTGAACTAGATGTCCTGGCTGTATATGCTGAGGATGGGTCCAGTATATATGCTTCTTCAAATGAATATGATAATCTGGCAAAAAATGTACTTGGCAGCGGAAAAGCTCTCACTGGTGTTGTTAAGAATAAAGGTCTTAACATAGTATCGGTTTCTCCAGTATTAGGTGACGAGAATAAGATTATTGGAGCGGTACTTGTTGCTCATAATATGAACAAAGATAAGAAATTACTTACCGAAATAAGCTCCAGAATCGATACAAACATACTTTTGTATGAAGATAAGTCACTTATAATGATGAGTGACTCCATAAAAAATGTGAGTATTCCTAAGGATGATGACGATAAACAAATTGCGTTCGATAAAGCGCTCACTGAAGATGATTATTTTAGTCCAAGCACCGTGGACCTTTTTGACGATAGCTATTTTATAAACTATAAATTAATAAAGGATATTGATGGAAAGGTTGTAGGAGCTCTTGCGGTTGCAGAAACTGACGCTGACCTCAAATCCAGTAAACTTTCTACCATTCTTGCAATGGGCTTTATATTTGTAATATCTCTTGTGTTTACAATATTTGCTGCTTTTTTTGCTTCGAACTTATTTACGAAGCCAATAATAGAGCTTATGGGCTTGATGAAAAAGGTAGAAAGCGGTGACCTCACTGTAAGATCAGATAATACATCAACTGATGAAATTGGAAGGCTGTCTTCCGGTTTTAATAAAATGATAGAAGAGCTTAGCGGTATAGTAAATACAATAACTAATAGGGCTAATGAAATATCCAGCGTTAGCGGAGAGATGGCAACTATATCCGAAACTATAATAAGGGATATGGATCGTATAGTAGATACAATGAACGAGGTTATGTCCGGGGCTGAAAACAACTCGGCAGCAGTTCAGGAGACAACGGCTGGGGTTGAAGAAATTAGCGCTAAGGCATTGTTGATAGCAAGTGAAAGTAAGCATACACAAGATATAAGCAAACAGGCTGTATCAGCAACCGAAATCGGTAAAGCTGCAGTTGAGGACGCAAGCAATAGCATATCAACGCTAATGTCCAATATACAGAATACGTCTTTCTCCATGAAGGAGCTAGAGTCTGCAACTCAGAAGATTTTGCATATTATAAAAGCCATTATATACATAGGAAATGAAACAAACTTGCTGGCCTTAAACGCTTCCGTTGAGGCTGCCAGAGCAGGTGAAGCCGGAAAAGGTTTTGCAGTAGTTGCAGAGGAAATAAAGAAGCTATCTTCTGAAACAAAGAGGCAAGTTGACAGGGTTAAAGAATTAACCTCTGAAATTGAGAAGGGTACTAAAAAGGTTGTTTCGGAGATGGACTTAAGCCTTGAACAGTCAAAACATGAGGTTGAAAAAGTAAACCACGTAGTTAAGACAATAACTGAAATAGCTGATTCAATAAACGATGTAGAGGTAGCTATCAGAAAAATTACAGAAGCTTCAGAGACGCAGGCTGAAGCTACAGGTCAAATTAGTGGTGCTATGGAAAATATTGCGGGTACTACTACAGAGACTGCCGTTAGCTCATCAAATGTCGTTAGTACCATACATGAAGAGTATAGAGCTTTACAAAGGCTGAATACGTTTGTAGAAGAATTAAAAGACATGTCTGTAGATTTTAAAGAGACTATTAATAAGTTTAAAGTTAAGTAAATAAAAAGGGCCGAAAGGCCTTTTTATTTTGTATATAAAGCCTTTAAGTTAACTTGAAAAACTTTCTATATTATGCTTGATAAAATTTTTATAACAATTATAATTATATATAAACCGACAAAAAACGAAGAAAAAAGTAGATAACCTGATGTTATTAGACAAAATTCGACAAAATATATGCATAATAGTCGAAAAAACATGCAAATTAATTATTAATATAGAAAACTATTAAATTATCTTATATAATATGGAATATAAGGTATAGATTTTATATAAGGTAATAAAATGAATGTTAAGTTGTAATAAAGTAAGCTTCCATATACTTATAGTAATAAGTACATATTGTAACAATTCCGATTTCTTCTAGAACCTAAGATAAAATCTCAAACTAAGCAAAAGATTAAGATGTCATTTCAGTGCATTGTATGTTAACTAAGCAGATAAGAGGCCAGTTATATCTTTTGTATTACTAGTTTAATTTCACTAACACAATACTCTAAACCATTGTTAATAAGAATATTTAACACATAAGGAACCCACCTAGGGTACTTCTTATGGACTAAAATATAATCACCACAGGAAAGGAGATGATAACTCATAGCTTTCGCGGTTAAATATATCCTTTTTAAATAATAGAAAGGAGGTAACTTTTACTTATTTGTCTTTGATGAAAATATTTTAAATTCATGAAAGGAACGAAATGTAGATATGCTGATTAACTTACTTAAGAATACTACGACTTACTATGCTGGAATAAGAGGTACTGGCTATTATGTACCTGAAAGGGTAGTTACAAACAAAGAACTGGAGCAGTATGTCGACACAACGGACGAATGGATACAGCAAAAGATAGGTATTAAAGAAAGACGGGTAGCCGCAGAAAATGAAGCGACGTCCGACTTGGCATATAAAGCTTCCCTTATGGCATTGGAAGACGCAGGTATAAGTGCTGAGGATTTAGACCTAATAATCTTGAATTGCGTTTGCCCTGACCATAGAGACCCTGCTACAGCGTGTCTTGTACAAGCAAAACTTGGGGCAACCAAGGCGGCTGCATTTGATGTAAATGCGGGAAGCTGTCCGGGAACAGTATATGTGCTTAATATAGCTTCTAACTTTATTACAAGTGGATCTTGCAAAAATGTTCTTGTAATAGGGGCTGATGTTTTTACCAGTATTATAGACTGGAATGACCGTGTTACAAGTTGTTTCTTTGGAGATGGTGCAGGGGCTGTAGTGCTTAGCAGATCTTCAAAACCGGGATTGTTGGGGTATTCCTTATATGCAGATGGACAAGGATATGAAGCAATAATAATTCCACAAGGAGGTTCCAGGACGCGAGCTGAAAATATAAGTATAAATACCGGACTAAGAGACGGTGCAACATGCCTGGATATGGATGGGAAAGCGGTATGGAATTTTGCAACAAATGCTATGCCCAACTGTATAAGGGACGTTGCTAACGAAGTAGGGATACAAACTACTGATATCGATTTAGTAATTCCGCATCAGGCTAATGTTAATATTATTAAGGAAAGTATGAATAAGCTGGGACTTCCCTATGAAAAGGCTTTTGTAAACCTTGACAGGTACGGAAACACAGCAAGTGCATCGGTATTTATAGCGTTAGCTGAAGCAGTAAGGGCGGGAAGAATTTCAGCAGGTAACAAAGTAGCCATGGCTGCTTTCGGTGGTGGACTTGCATGGGCTTCTGCATTGGTTGAATGGAATAGCAAGGAAGATTTTAATATCTGATTTATGAATGGTTGATAAATGAGTAGTATGGTTGATAAAGTAGTAAGGTTTATTTAAATGGTATGATGGACTGCCAAATTGATTTAAGTCTATAAAAAAGAACAAAAATAAATGTAAAAATTAATTTATTATGGGGAGTGTAAGTAAAATGTTGAATAATGTTATGGAAAAGAAAATTAATCTTGTAGAAGTGCTCACAAAGAAGGCTAAAGTAAAATTCCGTACAAGCGGCGGTAATACATGGTATACTACTACAGTTGAAAGTATAGCCGGGGATGATATAGCATTGGCTTTTCCAGAAATGTTTGCTGCAATTGATATTGTGCTCGGTGATAAGCTGATATGCAGGTTTACCAATAGGGGAACTGAGTATGTGTTTGAAGCTAAAATTGATACAATTAAGGTTCAATTCCCACAGCTAATTAAAGCAAAAGTCTCCAGCGATATAGAAATATCCGATAATGCAAGAGACTCCTTTAGAAATGATACATTATTCCTTGCTAATGTAATTAAAATTGAAAACTCTGAAATTTTGCACTCGTGTGTACGTGATGTAAGTACCACTGGGATGAAACTTATCAGTAAACATAAAATTAATGAAGGGGATAATGTAGGAGTACATATAGCTCTTCCGTTAAGAAATATATTCGATAGCGTTGTTAAGCTGGAAGGTAAAGTAGTATGGTCGAAAACCAGGTATAGCTATAATGAGTATGGAATAGCCATTACCCAAATAGATGAATTGCATAAGGATAGAATTAGAAGCTTTCTGGAAACATATTCAGAAAACCTAGCTGTTTAATTTGGGTAAAGGAGATGAGTGCTATGAGTAAGATTTTATATAAAGAAGAATTAATGGAAAACGAAGAAAAGGCAGTATGTGTAGTAAAAGACATGTCAAATAATGAGAATACAATTGAAGATGAGAGGGCAAGAGATTTGTTATTATCCAAGCTGTATTTAAATGAGTCATCGGATATTCCTATAGCAATTGTGTTTGATCAATTCTTATGTTTATAATCTACAAAAACTTGTTTTAACTAATTAATTATATGTAGTATAAACACAGGCAGGCTTATAATCTTATCTTACTACCGTAGGTCTGCCTGTAAAATATATTTAATTATCTCTTAAAGTTTTCAGATTATTTGTTTTGATACGGTTATATTCAATTTTATAGTACATATCTTGAGAATCAATTAGTATAAAACTATTAAAATTAAACTGGGGGTTATCCTGACATGCTAGACTACACCTTTGATAAGAAGGACTTCTTAGGTAATATTCTTAAAAAGAAATCAAAAATTAAGTTTCGTGTAAATAATGGAAGTATGTGGTATATAACAACTATTGAAGCTGTGGAAGGTGATGAGATTATACTAGCGTTCCCTGAAATGTTTGCAGCTATGGGTGTTATTCTGGGAGACATGTTGGTATGTAGATTCTCTGATGACGAATACGAGTACAGCTTTGAAGGTGATGTTGACTTTATAAAGATTGATTTTCCACAGTCTATAAGAATAAAGCTGTCCAATGAAGTGGAAAGGTTTGAAAATAGCAGACAAGCTAAGAGGGAGGACACGATATTCCTTGCCGATGTGTTTTTATTAGGAAGTGATGAAGCTTTCCACTCCTGTGTACGTGATGTAAGCAGTACAGGCTTGAAAATTATTACCAAACATCATATAGAAGTAGACACTGATATAGAAGTTCAATTAGCTTTGCCTGTTAGAAATATATTTGACAGTGTGGTAAAGCTGCGGGGTAAGGTTGTTAGATCTAACCCTAGAAATGATCACAAGGAGTATGGAATATCGGTTACGCATATTGATAAGGTATACCAAGATAGGTTAAAGCACTTTTTTGAAACATACGGTTAATGCGGTTATCCGTTAAAGTAAATGTGAGCATATGCTTTTAAAATTAAAGTATAGTGAAATTAGGGGGTAGAGTATGAGAGCTCTTTTGACAGGAAATGAAGCGGTAGCGAGAGGTGCTTATGAAGCAGGTGTAAAGCTTGCGTCAGGTTATCCTGGTGCACCTTCGACTGAAGTTATGGAGAGTATTTCGAGCTATAAAGAGGTATACAGCGAATGGTCAACGAATGAAAAAGTAGCGTTGGAAGTAGCAATAGGTGCCTCTTTTGCAGGTTATAGAAGTTTTGCAGTAATGAAAACCGTTGGTTTAAATGTTGCATCAGATGCGCTGATGTTTGCTGCAGGCTCACAAATAAATGGGGGATTGGTTATAGTTGTATCAGATGATGTTGGAAGATCATCCGGTGACGATTATAACGACTGTAGATTCTATGGACAAAATGCTGCAGTACCAATTTTAGAACCTTCGGACAGCCAGGAGGCTAAAGACTTCATGAAGCTGGCTTTTGAAATAAGTGAGGAGTTTAGTACGCCGGTAATATTGAGGTTAACTTCAGTTACATGCAAAACAAAGAGCCTGGTAGAAGTAGATGAGAGCTATGTTTATCAACAGGTAGAAAATCATAAATACGATTTTAGCTTCCAAAGAACTATGATTACTACCATGATGACGGGTATTAAAAATCCTACAAGTCCAAAACTTGCCAAGTATTATAATAATTTTACCGGTACAATGAGAAAGCTGGAAGACGAAAGTAATCAACTTGATATAAATAAGCTGGAACTTGATAGTAAGGAAATAGGTGTTATAACTGCTGGCGTAGCATATAGCTATGTAAAAGAGGCTTTACCTGAAGCTTCTGTTTTAAAACTAGGTATGATAAATCCATTACCTAGAAAATTAATTAAAGAAATAGCCAGTTATGTAAAAACCCTCTATGTAATAGAAGAGGGACAGAATGTATTGGAAAGAAATATAAAGAATATTGGGGTAAATGTTATCGGTGAGGAACTATTCCCTAGGTTCCCGGAGATGATAAGGCTTACTCCGGATATCATAGAAGAAAAGATAATTCCGGGAATTACTAAAAACAAACCAAGAGAAGATGTTCCGTTCAGGCTTCCTATGAATTGTGCGGGCTGCTCACATCTTTTTGTTTACCATGTTCTAAAAAAACACAAGATTAAGGCTTCGATAGATATAACTTGCGGAATAATAGGAGCTTTCCCTCACGTTGATGCATTCCGAAATGCGAAGTGTATGGGTTCAGCTATAGGTGTAGCTCATGGATATAATGTCTTAACCAAAAACCCTGAACAGTATGTTGCTGTAATCGGGGATGGTGGGTTCTGGAATACAGGAATATCTGGATTGATAAACCTTGTTTACAATTCAGGAAATTCGACTGTCATAATAATGGATAATAGTTGCGTTGCTATGACGGGTGGTCAATGTTGCCCTTCTAGCGGGTTTGGTATTAATTATAAGCCTGAAAACAATATCGAAATATCCGATATTTGTAAAGCTGTGGGCATAAAAGATGTAGCGGTTATTGATCCATATAATGTAGATGAATTAGAAGATGTAATCTTAAAAGCTGTTAAGTCAGAAGGCAACTCTGTTGTGGTTGTTAAGAAAGAGTGTATTACGGCATTTAAACCAAAAAGGACAGGCAAATGCCAGGTTAAGCAGGACAGCTGCTCCAAATGCAAACTATGCTTGAAGATAGGTTGCCTTGCAATTGAGAGAAAGGTAAATGCTGAAGGCGACGAAGTTAAGATTAACGGTGATATATGTATGGGATGCAAATTGTGTACAAATGTATGCAAGAGGGGGGCTATAGAATATGTGCAAGAATGAGGGTAAAAATTTAATTATCTGTGGAGTTGGTGGACAAGGAATTGTACTTTTCGGAAAGATTTTAGGTCAATTTCTGATAAATAAAGGGTATGAGCTAAAAATCTCTGATGTCGTAGGATTAGGCCAGAGAGGCGGAAATGTAGAATGTCATTTCAGGTATTCAAATAAACCAATAATGTCTCCGCTTATAAAAGTTGGGGAAGCAGACTATATAATATCATTTGAGCAAACTGAGACTTTAAGGAATGCGCATTACCTAAAGGATGATGGTTTAATAATTACTAGCACTTTTGAAATGAGTTCACCTACTGTAAATGTTGAAATAGAAAAAGATATGGAGGGTAATAAGACAGAAATTATCAAGGAGCTCGGAAGGAATACTTTTATCATCGATGTTGCTAAGTATAGTGATACAGATATAAATATCAGCCAAATGGCTAACGTGATTATGCTTGGATTCTACTCAAGTTTTATGGGATATGATGATTCTGAGATGATAGAGGTAATGAGAAAGACGATAAATCCAAAGTTTATTGATAGTAATATCAAAGCGTACGAACTCGGTAAGCAAATCTGTAATGAACAAAAAGTAGCTGTAGTTAAATAGTGTATTACCCGTGTTCAAGGAGGATAGATAATGAAAATTGAAAAGATAGCTGTTGTAGGTACAGGACTAATGGGTAAGGGTATTGCCCATGTATTTGCGGCAGGCAACTATAAAGTGGACATATTCGGAAGAAGAGATGATATAAATAAGGAATTCTATGAATATCTGAATAAAGATGTTAGCAAAGGCAAAATGACTGAGGAGCAAAGAGATGAGATACTTAGCAATATAAATTTTTATAACTTAACTACGCAAGCTGACAGCCTTAAATCATGTGATTTAATAATTGAGACAGTAAAAGAAGATTTAGAGACGAAAAAGGATATCTTTAGTACTATTGCTAAATATGTTGGTCCCAATGCCATAATTGCAAGTAATACCTCGAGTTATTCTATAGGCCTTCTTGCTGAATATACACCATATCCTCAAAATTTTGTCGGTATGCATTTCTTTTCACCTGTACCTTTAATGAAGTTGGTCGAGGTAGTGGAGAGTGAAAAAACTGATAGTCAAAAGGCTTTGGCTACTGTAGAACTGGTAAAAAGTATAGACAAGCTTCCAATTCTTGTTAAGGATGCACCAGGGTTTGTCCTGAATAGGGGACTTTTCATTATGGTCAATGAAGCAATATGTATGCTTCATGAAAAGATAGCAGGCAGTGCTGAAGACATAGACAACATATTTCTAAATGGGATGGGCATGAAAGTAGGTCCACTTAAACTTGCTGACCTTGTAGGGGTTGATGTAGTTTATGCTATAATGCAAAACCTGTATGAGGGCTTTAAAACTGATAAGTATAAGCCAAGTCCATTGCTAAAGACTATGGCAGACCAAGGGAAATTTGGGAGAAAATCTGGAGAGGGCTTTTACAAGTATTAGGCTAAACTGAACTATAAGGGTGATGAGATGGTAAGTGAGACCATTGGGATTTGTGCAACCGGTATTTATGAGCCGGGGCAGTTTGTAAATGTTGAAGATGTAAAGTTGATTGAAAATATATCCGAGGAAAAGATAAAGAAGTTGGGAATTGAAAGGTTGAGGGTTGCTTCTGGTGAGGAGCACCCTTCCGATATGGCGGTAAAGGCAGCAAAACATGCCATGGAAAATGGGAATATAAACCCTGAAGATATTGATATTGTAATCTATACTCAGGCTTTCTTTTCCGACCACCTTGTCTGGCCTGATTATGCTGAAGTACAGCATAGAATAGGAGCAGTAAATGCCAATTCATTCAAAATACTACAACAATGCAATGGCCAGGTAGCAGCAATAGATTATGCATATTCTAAAATGATGGCAGATAGAAGCATAAGTACGGTCCTTATTGTTGCAGCAGAAAAATACTGTAAGCCGTTGATGAATCGGTGGAAGTCAGCAAATACTGCGTTTTGGGGTGATGGAGCAAGTGCTGCAGTAATAAAAAGAGGCGTAGAAAGCAATGTAATCATAGGGACAAGCCTTGCTACAGATGGGACACACAATAGGGTTTGGCAAGCTTCCTATAAGGGCGGTACAGTACTACCCTTTTCAGATGAAGTAATACTTGAAAAAGACGAGATGGTTGCGGATTTTGTAAGAAGCGGCGGTGTATATCAAACTGATGACAGTATGCGAAAGATTATAGTAGACTGTATGATCTCACAAAATAACCGTGTACTGTCAAAGATACTTAAGTCTGCTGGTGAAGATGTAAAAGTCGATAAACTGGTTACGGTTAACTTGGGTATAAATTGGATAAGCCAGGCAGCACAGTCACTGGGTGTATCTATAGAAAATACATCAGCATATCTAGCTAAGAATTATGCCCACATGGGTGCATGTGATTTAATGTTTAATCTTCATAAGATGAGGGCGGATGGCAGGATTGCAAGCGGCGATAATGTTGTGTTGTATAGTTCGGGTGCAGGGTATTCATCCGGCTGTGTATTACTTAGATACTTATAAAGTTTATAAGGGGAAACAGTATGAACGAATATCAAAAAGATTTTAATGCAGGTATAGTAGCCCTTGGTAAGTACCTTCCGGAGAAAAGAATGACCGAAGAGGATTTTATCAAAGCCGGGGTACCTAAGGAATCCCTTGATAAGTGGGGAGTTTATGAGCACAGAGTCTCCGATATTAATGAAAGCCCGTCGGATATGAGTATCAAAGCAGCTAGGAATTTAATAGAAAGTAATAATATAGACCCAAAAGAAATTGATTTAATTATCGATTGTGCATTTATTCCTGATTATATTCACCCTGGAAACTCTCATAGAATTCAATATGAGTTAGGAGCCAATAAAGCTGCTACAATTGATATAGTGCCTTCAAGCGGTGGGGTAGTACCCCAACTTATAATGGCTGAAGCACTTATAAAGTCACAAACGTATAATAATGCACTTATAACCTGCTCTTCAAAGTTTACTTCCGTTGCTGACAAAACTGACTTATTTAGCTTGGTACTTGCAGGGGATGGTGCAGCAGCAGCGCTTGTTTCTAAGACAAATAAAGAAACAGGTATTTTGTCTTCAAACTTAATAACAAGAGGTGAATTTCATTCTAATTCAGGCATAAAGATGAAAAAGCCCTTGAACTCAAGTAATAAAGGCATGGTTTATGAAGACGATGATAGTAAGTTGCTATTTTATATAGATAATGCATATATTTTTTCTGACAATCAAGATAAGGAAGGAACACTAGATAAGTTTATTTTAAACTCTGTCCCATTATCTTCAAAAATAGCGCTTGAAAAGATTAATATGAGCTATGATGATGTTGACTTTTGGATTACTCATCAAAATGTAAAGGTATTAAGGGAACATTGGTTAGAAGTGGTGGGGGCTAAAGCTAAAGGAAATTACTATTATTCCGCTGATAAATATGGAAATTTATATAATGTCAATCTATTAGTAAACTTAATTGAAGCTGCCGAAAAATCGTACATTAGTGAAAGTGACATTGTTGTCTTAGGAGGGTTAACTTCTGGATACTCTACAGGAACTATTGTTATGAAGTGGGGAATGTAGTTAACTAAAATAATAAATAGTTTATATTCCTACCTTACAAAAGAGAGATAAGTGAGATTGTACCACTTTGGTATTACTTCGCATATCTCTTTTAGAGTTTAATATAAATAAGCGATAAATGTAAAAAAACTTTGCAAATTGTATAAGAATACATGTAAAGCGCATGTAAAATGTTTTTTTATAAGGACTACTGTTGTATAATCGTATATACTTATCAAAATAGTAAGGGGGAAACTTAAGATGAAAAAAAAGGTTGTAAGTATTCTGCTCTGCCTAGTTATGGCTATGTCTATGTTTGTAGGATGTGGTTCGAAAAATGAGGCACAAACTACAAATAACGATACCTCAACAAGTGCACAGGTAGATGAGAAAAAAGCTGAAGATACTAGCAGTACTGGTAGTACAAAGGTAGATGAAACATCCCAAGGAACAAAAAAGATAGTAATTGTACAAGAGGCTAAAGATGAATTAAGGGATGCTTCACAGAAAAACATAAAAGCGACCCTCGAAAAAAATGGTTATGCTAGCGGAAAAAATGCAGAAATCACAGAGATTCAGATGAATGGTGACGAAAAGAAGAGTCAGGAAGTAGTAGATCAAATCAAGACTTTAAAACCTGATGTAGTTATACTTAATGTTGTAGCATTCTCATCAAAGAGTGTAGCTGCACCTTTGCTTAACTCAGGAATACCGGTTTTACTTACATTAAATGTTGAGGACCCAGGTGCAGGTCTTGTTGACGAAAACGGTAAGCCTAAAGGTAGTGTAAGTGGTATATATACTATGCCTAAAGATATGAGGGCAAAAGCATTTGACTTGTTGAATAAGATATATCCAGCTAAAGGCAAAAAAGCTGTATTCCTCACTACACCAGGCTTTTTCCAGAAAGATGACATAGTTAAGAGTCTTCAAACTGTAGGTGTAGAATTAAAAGATTATGTTGAATCAAAATATACAGAAGATTTCGAAGCTGCTGTAAAAAAATACAATGCTGATGATGAAGTTGCATGGATGCTTACAGGAGTTTGGCCAGGATTGAAAAAGGATGGGTCTGCGATGTCTATTTTGGACTTTGGTGCTTGGGATATAGCAAACAGGAAAAAACCATCTGTTACATATTGGGCAGCTGCTGTAGAAATAGGTATACTATGCGGCCTTGGTGTTGATATAGCTGAACAAGGAAATCAGGTAGCCGAAATGGCTGTAAAAGTTTTAAAAGGTGAATCTATAGGCAATTTAACTGCAGAAAACCCAAGAAAGATCGATATCGTCTTAAATCAAAAAAGAGCAAAGGATTTGAAGATAGAGTTCCCAGCTGATATACTCGGATCCGCTGCAAAAGTCTATGATAAGACTGCCGCTGATAAATAATAGAATATGAATAATTGCACCAGGAAGCTAAGAAATGGGAAATTAGCTTCCTGGTGTTTTTATTTAATCCACCAAATTAGGATAAGTAAACTGTTAACATAAAATCAAATAACATGGTATTTGAGATAGTATTTACTTAATTAATATACTTTACATGTTATATATAAATTTCCCATTGATAATATTGACATATTATTGTGTCTAATGATAAAATGGATAATGTAATCAATAATTCTAAATAAGGGTTAGCCGAAATGGCAAACTTGCTGAAAAGCAGGGACGCAAAACCACGGGTCTAAGGTGAAGTTCGCTATGATAGCCGGGTTGCCGAAGAGAACTACTTTCTTTACAGTAAGCATTATTTTACAACTATTTTACAAAATAATGCATTGTTCCTCTTCACTTATTCCCAATATTTAGATTTGTTAGATACACTTAAGTAATCACATGTAAGGCATTTGAAAGTATAATAATGTTTTACATGCGTTTTGGAGGTGGTTTAACAGAGGGAGTTTTTATTGAATAACACAAAGATGATTTTTTATATTGTATTTTTTTACAAATAAGAAAATGCATTGTAGTGGTAAGAACAGTCAATAAAATAAGTGAAGGAGTGTATTCGTATGAAAAAAAGTATCTCAACTAACCTGGTTTCAATTACTCTTGTATTTATGCTTCTAATTGCAATAACTAGCTCTGCTTTTGCAGCTGACACTCCACTTTCAGATTACGACTTATACTACAGACAATTCGTTGACTCCCAAGAGCCTCTACAGAAATTAATGGATGATGATATGGTTGCTTGGGGGATTTCCGATACAATAACTCACCCGAACTTCTCAGTAATGCCAGACGAAAATAGAGTAGATTACTTTGATATAGCATACGGGAGTGACCCGATGCAAAAATTAGATATCCACCACGCAAAAGGCAATAAACTAAGGCCTGTAATATTCTTTATACACGGCGGCGGATGGGTTATGGGAGATAAAGACCATAGCAGATATGCCGGACCAACTTGGGTAAAATTGGGATATACAGTAGTATCCATCAACTATCGTCTAGCACCTCAGAATCCAGCTCCAGCACAAATAGAAGATACTGCAATGGCTCTGAAATGGGTAATAGACAATATCAAGGATTATGGTGGTGACCCAAATAGAATAGCTGTTACGGGGCATTCCTCCGGTGGGCACCTTACAGCACAACTAGTAACCGATACTAAATGGCATGAAAAGTTTGGAATTGATATAAAGAAAGTTAAATGCTGGATACCAAACGCTGGCATATACGACTTCAATTTACCTGAAAACGGATACCACTCATGGATGCAATGGTTCCTTGGGGATTTGTTTAAATTTGTGCCTGATGTTGCAACAAGCAAAACCGTTGAATCGCCTATAAACTATGTTACGGGGAAAGAAGCTCCCTGCCTTATAGTACATGGTGCTGATGACTGGTTGGTACCAAGATCAAATGCTTACCTGCTTTATGACAAAATAAAGGAAAAAGGCGGTAAGGTGGAAATGGAAATCATTCCTGGATACTGGCATTGCAATACTATAACCACCTATGGTGACCCAGGAGACAAGCCAACTGAAGTAATAAACAAATATCTTGCAAGGCACCTGCCAACTGCTGAAAACAACTTAGGTGATTACAACGGCAAATCGAAGAATAAATAAATGGATAGTAATAAAAGGAGAGGCTTTTGAACCTCTCCTTTTTGCAATATAACTGTATTTTATTTTTTATACGGATTATTTATAAGGTCAATAACCTTCCTCTTACCGTCTTTCAAATCATCCTTGCTTATAACCAATACGTTTTCAATTTTTTCGAAGCTTCCTACAGTATCTGCTATTTTTTTTGTTGCGGTCTTGCTTGAATGGGTAGGTATGATAATTTGCGGCTTTATTTGCTCAATTAAGGTAGTACCGGTTTCACCATCCATGTCATAGCTTGAGTAAACGTTATCAAACTGCATGAAAGCAATATCAATACTGCCGAGCACTTTTATCTGTTCAGGAGTCAGCTTAGTTTGTCCTATGTCGCCAAAATGTGCGATTCTAAGGCCATCAACCTCGTAAATATATATTATATTGTCAGGGGCTTCTTTAGAGATTTCATCTCCCATGTGGGTTGAGGCAATACTAGATACCTTCATATCTTTAACAGTAAATTTCTCCACCTTTTGAATAGAAGTTTTGCAGGTATTGTTGCTTATAAAGTTTGAATCTATGTGATCGGCGTGCTGATGTGTAGCGGTGATCAAGTCTACCTTAAGGCCGTCAGGCATGTTGAATGGGTCAGCCACTGCTACCGTTCCGTTTTTTGAAATTATCATTAAAGTATTAGCGTAGGCTGTTGACGATGAGGCTCTTCTTATAATGGTTTTTCCCGTATCATTTTTAACTAGATCCTTAAGCTTATCATCTTCGCTTTTTTCAGGAGTTGCTTGTGCAGTGCTTGGAGCCGGAGTGCTTTTGTTTTCTGAAGTATTGCTTGCTGGAGAACCTCCACATGCACTAAGCAACGATACAATTACTGCTAAAGGGATGATTGGTTTGAGTAGTTTCGTAAAATTCATAAAAACCCCCTGATTTAAAATTTATTTTTTTAATGATATTTATGTATTATGATGTAAATACCTTTGTTAACAAGTTATCATAGTAGAAAGTTGCAAACAAGTAGATGATTTTCGTTAAAAGGTGTAATTTTTTTGGCTATATATCTTAGATGGTTTAGCAGGTGATATAGCAAACAAAATACAAAATAATTCTACATACATGTATTATGGTTTTATAAGTTGAAAAAATTTCAAAAGTTTAGTATAACTATATGTGTATGAAGATTGCAAAAAGGCCTAGAATTTACATATACAAGCCTACTGCAAACTGGTGCCTTGTAACAGATTTTATTTCTAGCAAGCAAGGCACAACAATCAAGAAAGTGCATTTTTAACATTATAATGAATAGAAATTTGTAATGTTAAAAAGCACTAGTCAAATAAGTATGGGAGATGATTTAGTATGGAAAGAAGACATGCTTTGGAGGAATTGAAATTACGGTTAACAAATAAAAATTTGATAAAGCATTCTCTAGCTGTAGAGGCTATAATGAAGGCTTTAGCGGAGCATTTTAAAGAAGATGCCGATAAGTGGGGGCTGGCGGGTTTGCTGCACGATATCGACTATGATAAGACTGCAAATGATCCTGCAGAACACAGCATTCTAGGGGCTGAGATTTTGGAAGGTCTGGGGATTGATGAAGAGATAGTATATGCGGTAAAATCTCACAATGATTACCATGGTATTCCCCGCAACAGAAGGATAGATAAGGCTCTTTATTCTGCGGATCCAGTATCGGGGCTCATAACAGCTGCAGCTTTGATACTTCCTTCAAAAAAACTAAGCGAAGTTACTGTTGAATTTATTATGAAGAGGATTAATGAAAAAGGTTTTGCACGGGGTGCAAATAGAAGTCAGATTAAGGCATGTGAGGATTTTGGATTATCCCTTGAGGAATTTATATCCATATCATTGTCCGCTATGCAAAGTATATCTGATGATTTGGGATTATAGTCAACTAATGTGATTATTTACAATATGAAATGTAAATAATATTCTATATAAAATTAAAAAGGAGAAAACTGTTGTAGTGGAAAAAAGATAACTAGTATGGGTATTGTGGACATGTATATATCCATATAGTTTTATATTTTGAGGTAAGAAAAGCGTAGCTTTTACTATTACTGTTAAGGAACTACAGCAGCTGTCTTGAGGAATGATAGAAGAAAGAAAAGAACGAATACTTGCGTTTATGAAGGAAGCTGCCTATAAGCCGCTGCTTTCCAATGAGCTTGCTATTGTACTGGATGTTCCTAAAAGTGATCTCGAGCTGTTTAAAAGCATACTCGATGAACTGGAGGCTGAAGGCAAGATATTTAAAACTCATAGGGACAGGTATGGAGTTCCCGAGAGGATGAGCCTTATAGTGGGACGCCTGCAGGGGAATGAAAGAGGATATGGATTTGTTATTCCCGACGATGAAAACCAGGCTGATATTTTTATATCTGCCGATAGCCTCAATGGTGCTATGCATGGTGATAGGGTAGTTGCCAGGGTAAATAAGAAGTCGTTAACGGATAAAAGGGCAGAGGGAGAAATAATAAGGGTTATAGGGAGAGCCAATAAGACTATTGTGGGCACATTTGAGAGCAGCCGCTACTTTGGTTTTTTAGTACCTGATAATACAAAAATTTCCGGGGATATCTTCATTCCAAAGGATGAGTTCAACAATGCAAAACCCGGGCAGAAGGTTATAGCTGAAATAATTAAGTGGCCTGAAAAAAGAAGGAACGCAGAGGGAAAGGTTATTGAAATAATCGGCGATAAGGACGAGCCGGGAGCAGATATACTATCTATAATAAAATCCTATAACCTGAACGAAAGCTTTCCTGAAGATGTAGTAAGACAGGCAGAGTCGGTTAGTGAAATAGTGACCGAGGACATGATCAAGGGGCGGCGTGATCTGAGGGGCTTAAGGATGGTCACTATTGACGGTGAAGATGCTAAAGACTTAGACGATGCTGTATCTATAGAAATACTGCCCGACGGAAATTACAGGCTTGGAGTGCATATCGCCGATGTAACTCATTATGTAACTGAAAATTCTCCTTTGGATAAAGAAGCTCTTAAGAGGGGTACAAGTGTTTATCTGGTTGATAGGGTTATACCAATGCTTCCTAGAAAGCTGTCCAACGGTATTTGCAGTCTTAACCCCAGGGTAGACAGGTTGGCCTTTACTGTAATGGTGGATATAGATCAAACCGGTAAGGTGTTTAATCACGATATCTTCGAGAGTGTAATAAATATTGATGAAAGAATGACCTATACCAATGTTTATAAGATACTTGAACATAACGATGAAGAACTTATAAAAAGGTATGACTATCTCATTGAGGACTTCAAGAAGATGAAGGAACTGGCTCTGATACTCCGCAATAAGAGGAGGGTACGAGGAGCTATTGACTTTGATTTTGAAGAGGCTAAAATAATTCTAGATGAAAAGGGTAAGCCTGTTCAAGTTAAGAGGTATGAAATTACTATAGCTAATAAGATTATTGAAGAGTTTATGCTTGTATGCAATGAGACGGTAGCAGAGCACTTCTACTGGGCGAACTCTCCCTTTGTTTACAGGATTCATGAAGACCCTGACAGTGAAAAAATTGAGGCTTTCAACGAGTTTATTCACAATTTGGGCTATAGCCTGAAGGGTATAAATAAGATTCATCCAAAGGCTTTACAAGATTTATTAGCGAAGGTAAAAGGAACTAAAGAAGAACGAATTATTAGTACTGTTATGCTGCGGTCACTTCAAAAAGCAAAGTACAGCCATAATAACGAGGGCCACTTTGGACTTGCTGCTAAATTTTATAGTCATTTTACATCACCTATACGAAGGTATCCTGATTTGATTATCCATAGAATCATGAAGGAATATTTAAAAGGGCGTATGAAGGGTGAACGGGAGGAGCAGCTGAACAACAGGCTACCGGAGATAGCAAGGCAGTGTTCTGAGAGGGAACGTACTGCTGAGGAAGCTGAGAGGCAAACTGAAGACCTCAAGAAGGTTGAGTACATGAAGCAGCATGAAGGCGAGGTTTTTGAAGGTATTATTTCCGGAGTTACTTCCTTCGGTATGTTTGTTGAGCTGGATAATACCATTGAAGGATTAGTACGTATGAGCAATATGGAGGACGACTACTATATATTCAACGAAAAACAGTATGCACTGGTGGGAGAACGAACTAGGAAGACCTACCGGATAGGTGATACAGTGACTGTCAAGCTTGCAAAAGCGGATTTGGCTATCAGGAAGATTGACTTTTTACTCGTTGAAAAAGAAAATGAGGTAGAAGACGCTGAAAATGCCCCTGAGCCTGTTAAGAAACCGATAGTAGATAATAAAAAACATAAGAGGAAGAAGAACGTTATTGATAAAAAGGTATTGAAACATATACAGGGTAAAAAGAGTAAAAAGAAAAAAAGAGATAGAGTATAATTACTATTGTCGGCACATGTCTAGAACGACTAAACTATAAATGTAATGGCGAAAATAACATAAACAATAAGATTTAAAATAAACTATATAGAAGGTTGATTGTGAAAAGACAGTAAATACCCCGAAGGCTTATGCTTTCGGGGTATTATAGTCACTGATTTCGATTAAACTATGAATTTTTTAACTTCTTCATAGAACTTTTCGCAATCCTCTGAGTAAACATCAACTTTAATAGGTTTGCTCAAGTCAAGGCTGAATATACCCATAATGGATTTAGCGTCAACTACATAGCGTCCTGATGTTAAATCCACATCAAAGTCATATTTGTTAACTGTGTTTACAAAATCCTTTACATCATTGATTGATTTCAAAGAAATATTGAATGATTTCATTATCGCTACCCCCTTTTGATATTTATTAAATCCATCGCCCGGAAGATTCTATAATATGTACGGAATCTATATCCGGCCAACCTGGAATATTTATCCCTGATTTTATATTAACGTGTTTGCTATACCAAGTCAATGATGATATTGTTAAAACTTTATAAATAAACTATAATGAAATAGTTGGAATTGGCTTGGTTGTACGATTTTTACCACATGTTGTGCATTTTAAACAAACTTTTGCGGGAAAATATATAAAAAAATAATAGGTGAAACTAATGAAAAAAGTAGCATTTTATACCCTCGGATGTAAAGTAAATCAATATGAAACCGAGGCGATATCTGGGATTTTTGCGAGAGAAGGCTACCAATCTGTTGACTTTGATGAAAAAGCAGATGTCTATGTTATAAATACCTGTACCGTTACAAACCTTAGTGATAGAAAGTCCAGACAGATGATAAGGAAAGCAAAGAAGAATAATGAGAACTCTATAGTAGTTGTTGTTGGTTGCTATGCTCAAACAGCTCCTGAAGAGGTGAGCCAGATACCCGGTGTTAACTTAATTCTGGGTACAAAAGAAAGAAGTAGGATAATTGACTATATAAAGGAGATTGAAGAGGGAAATACCAAACTGAATCTGGTAAGTAACATAATGACGGCCCGGGATTTTGAAGACCTCAAGGTAGATACCTATAAGGAACGCACCAGAGCTTATCTTAAGATTCAGGAAGGTTGCAGCCAGTTTTGTGCATACTGTATTATACCCTATGCCCGCGGGCCAATCAGAAGCAGGCAGCCGGAGGATGTTATAGATGAGGTTAAGAGCCTTGCAAAGGGTGGTTTTAAAGAAATAGTGCTGACAGGGATACATGTAGCATCCTATGGGAAAGACATAAAAAATACATCTCTGCTGGATATCATAAAAAGAGTACATGAGGTAGAAGGAATAGAAAGGATCCGGTTAGGTTCTATAGAGCCTACTACCATCACTGAGGAATTTGTTAATACTGCAAGAAACTTAGGTAAGCTGTGTCCACATTACCATATATCGCTGCAGAGTGGCTGTGATAAGACATTGAAGCGTATGAACAGAAAATATACAACCGATGAATATAAAAGGGTGGTACAAAGACTTCGTGACAATATTGAAGGGGTTGCTATAACTACCGATGTTATGGTGGGTTTCCCCGGAGAGACTAATGAGGATTTTGAAGAAACATATAGTTTTCTGGATGAGATATCTTTTGCTCAAATGCACGTATTTAAGTATTCCCCAAGGAAAGGAACTCCAGCAGCTGCATATACTGATCAGGTTTCTCCCGAAGAGAAAGATAAACGTAGTGAAAGGCTTATTGCTATGGCGAGGAAAAAAACATTTGAGTTTAACAGTTCCTTTGAAGGGCATACTTTGCCTGTATTATTTGAGCAAGATGTAAATAATAAAGAAGGTTTTATTGAAGGATTGACCTCAAATTACATAAGAGTGCTGTGTAAGGGAGATACTAAATTAAATGGTGAAATTATGAATTGCAAGTTGCTTAAGGCTGATGAGGATTTTGTTACTGGTGAGTTGATAAATATAAAATAATTTTCAATAAGGCTGGAATACTTTATATATGATTTTGTATAGGTCTGAAGCACTACTGATATCCTACCTTTAGGGTAGAATAAGTAATATTTTATAGGGCTGTAGTCCGTGAGTGTCTGGATATTAAAACTATATGTGGGTTTAAATGTCTTGCATAATTTATCCTGTTGTATTACTATATAAGTATAAACTTTATTTGTAGACAGGCAGAATATAATTTTACTGATTCGTCAATTGAGACGGGGAGTGTGATGGGTTATGGCTAATAGCGAAACCATGATGTTTAAAGTCGAGAAAGAGAAAGAGAATGAAGCAAAAGATGTGCTGTTAACTGTCTACCAGGCATTAAAGGAAAAGGGATATAATCCGATTAATCAGATTGTGGGATATATTCTTTCAGGTGATCCTACATATATAACCAACCACCAGAGTGCGAGGAGTATAATAAGAAGACTTGAGAGGGATGAGCTTCTGGAAGAGGTTATTAGGTTTTATCTAGAAGAGAAAGAATAATTCAATTATGTTTAAGCATTTAAGGGACATGCCTCTGCCTTGAGTAGTACTCAATAGACGCGGCTGTCCCTTTTGATTTACGCGGTTATATCGTAGAATATAAAGCTTAACGCTGTTGTAGTACTTGGATTAGACGAACTATTAATCGGGGGACTAGGATAAGATAATGGAATATATAAACTTGGGGAGTACAGGAATTAAAGTATCAAAAATGTGCTTTGGTGGGTTGATTATCGGTCCCCTTCAAGCAAACCTTCCTATAAATGAGGGCGCCGATGTGATTATCAAGGCCTTTGAAATGGGTGTAAATTTTATTGATACTGCAGAGCTGTACAGGACATATCCCTATATAAAGGAAGCTATTAAGAGATACGGAAAAAAACCGGTAGTTGCTACAAAGTCCTATGCATATACGGCTGAAGGGGCAAAAGAGAGCCTTGAAAATGCAAGAAAAGAACTGGATATGGATATAATTGATATTTTTCTAATGCATGAACAAGAAAGCCGTCTTACCTTAAAGGGACATAGAGAGGCTTTGGAATACTATCTGGCCGCTAAGGAAAAAGGCATAATAAGAGCTGTAGGTGTTTCGACCCATAACATTGAGGTGGTGGAAGCTTGTGCGGAAATGCCTGAGATTGATGTAATTCATCCGATTGTGAATAAAAAAGGCATAGGAATTGGTGACGGTACAATAGATGAAATGCTTGCAGCTATCAAGAAGGCTTATGATGTCGGAAAAGGTATTTACAGTATGAAACCCTTGGGTGGAGGGAATTTACTAAGCTCATATAATGAAAGCATAGAGTTTGTTTTAAATCTGCCTTTTATTCACTCAGTAGCTATAGGTATGCAGTCGGTTGAAGAGGTAATAATGAATGTAGGTGTGTTTAATAACGAAAGAATACCTGAAGAAATAATAACTGCTTTAAAAGGAAAGTTACGAAGACTCCATATAGATTATTGGTGTGAAGGATGTGGAAGGTGTCTGGAGAGATGTGGACAGGACGCCCTTAAGCTGACGGAGGGAAAAGCTGTTG
Organism: Clostridia bacterium; assembly: GCA_026416815.1. Classification (GTDB taxonomy): domain Bacteria; phylum Bacillota; class Clostridia; order Acetivibrionales; family DSM-2933; genus SKW257. The sequence continues at coordinate 22,695 of JAOAEJ010000058.1, forward strand.
TTACAAATGATAAATGTGTTTTGTGCGGTTATTGTGGCAGTGTTTGCCCTCAGTTTGCAATAAAGATATGTTAATTTTAATTGAGCATTTTCAGAAGAAATTTTTCAAGATATAAAATTGGTGGAGGAGCATATGCAAATACTTGGTATAGACTACGGAGATAGTAGAATAGGAATAGCAAAAAGCGATCCGTTCGGGTGGACCGCTCAAGGGTTGGAAACCATCAACTGGAAGGGAAACCTGTCACAGCCGGTGCAGAGAATAAAAGAATTGGTGCGTGAATATAATATTGAAAAGATTGTTGTTGGCTTTCCTAAAAATATGAACGGGACAATAGGACCTAGAGGGGAAAAGACACAGGAGTTCATAGAAAAGCTATCCGGTGCAGTTAGTGTTGAAATTATAAAGTGGGATGAACGGCTAACTACTGTGGCTGCAAACAGGACTATGCATGAAATGGGCGTAAAGACCTCAAAAAAGAAAGGGTTGGTTGATCAGATAGCTGCAGTTTATATACTGCAGGGCTATTTGGATAGTATAGGGAAATAAAATTTTATTTCATAAAAAAACGGAATAAAAATTAGTTTGATACAAATCCTAAAACGGAAAGCTGCAAGTAGAGAAGACCGATATATTAACTGCAGTCTGCTTTGGGTAAAAGATGAGAAATCGGAAATTGTAACCCGCTATGTTAAGAAAATGATGGAAATGTGGAAAAACTATGATATAATATGTATCTGGTGAAAACATTGCCTTAAGTAAGACGCTGTTTTCGATTTGAGGTTGGGAGCGGCTTTTGAAAAGTATAGTATAAGCACTAAGTAAGAATTTGTTCTCACTTTGAAGTAGGCTCATTTGAGGATGCTTACCTTTAAATAGTCGTGCAGTTTTGCAAAGTTGTATCCGCTTATGGATTTTTACTTGGCAGAAACTGATAATAAATCACTACTTAAAGGGTTTTGGCCAATAAAATCGACTGGAGGGATATTTAATGTCAGAAGAAAGAGATGATGTAGTAGTACTGGTGGACGAAGACGGTGAAGAGGTAGAATTCGAGCACATTGAAACTATTGAGAAAGATGGTAATGAGTATGTAGTACTCATGCCGCTGGATCAGGATGAAGCAGAAGAAGCAGAAGAGGTAATTATTCTTAAGATTGAACACAATGAGGATGGAGAAGACTCATTCGTGACTATAGAGGATGAAGCGGAATTAAATGCAGTATTTGAAGAGTTCAAGGCTATGATGGAAGAAGAGTACGATGAGGAAGAAGAAAAATAAAAGTTTAATAAATAATTTTTGAGAGAGCAGGTTGCTTAGTATTAAATTAAAAGCAACCTGCTTTTTGTAAATTTATGGTTGATTTAATGCTGATATATAGGTAGTTGATATTCGTTATCAATTAGATGACAAGTACGTTTGAAGAGTTTTAATGGTAATAAGTTACCGCACAAAATATTTGTAAAATTTATTGAATGTTATATCAAGTTTTGTTATAATGTTAACGATTATTGTTAAATACTTAACATACTAGAAAAATTTTATTTTATGCATGTATTGCATTTTAGAGATTAGGAGGTCATTTTCAATGAGTACAAACAAGTGCTGCTGCGGATGTGTTGATGAGAGGGAGCAAAAGCTGCAAGAAATTATTGCAAAGTACAAAGACACAAGAGGTGCGTTGATTCCCGTGCTGCACGAAGCACAGGAAGTTTACGGCTATTTGCCTATGAGTGTGCAGAAAAAAATATCAGAAGGACTTAATTTACCTCTTTCTGAGATATATGGCGTTGTAACTTTCTACACACAGTTTTCATTAAAGCCAAAGGGTAGATTCAAAGTCAACATATGTATGGGTACAGCATGCTACGTTAAAGGTTCCGGTCAGATACTTGATAAATTCAAAGAAAAGCTCGGTATAGACGTTGGAGAATGTACAGAGGACGGCAAGTTCTCGCTGGATGCATGCAGATGTATCGGAGCATGTGGTCTTGCACCGGTTATCATGATTAATGACGATGTACACGGAAGGCTCGATCCCGATGATGTAGAAGGCGTACTTGAGAAGTACAAAGATCTATAAACCGCTCAGTAAATTTACGGCAAGGAAGTAAGACGTAAATGAAGGATTTATCGCTGCACTTGATTGATATTATACAAAACTCTATTTCGGCAAAGGCAAAAAACATTACCATATCATTAAATGCTTGTACTGAATCCGATAATTTAAAGATAGAGGTAGCCGATAATGGAGTTGGAATGGATGAAGAACTACTTAGTCAGGTCACCAATCCTTTTGTGACAACGAGGACTACCAGAAAAGTAGGTCTTGGTATATCACTGCTGAAGGCTTCAGCTGAAAGTACAGGAGGAAGCCTAGCCGTTACATCAGTCAAGGGCGAGGGCACAACTCTGGTGGCCGATTTTAAGATAAAGCACATAGACAGGCTGCCATTGGGAGACATTGGAGAGACAATGGTAAGCGCAATCCTGACAGAACCTGATATAAACTTTGAACTTAATTTATTTAGTAATAAAGATAGTTTTAAGTTTAGCTCATTTGAAATTAAGGATAAGCTTGGGGAAGTCCCGATCACTCAGCTCGATATTATAACATGGATTCGGGAATTTATTAATGAGGGCGTTAAGATAACTTTTGGAGGTGTTTTAGATGAAATCATTAGCTGAATTGGAAGCGATAAGGAACAAGGCTCTTGGAGAAGTAGCAATGAGAGCAAATAAGGACGGTATTAGAATAGTAGTTGGTATGGCAACTTGCGGTATAGCTGCAGGAGCAAGGCCAGTTATGAATGTATTCCTTGAAGAGTTGAAAAAGAGAAATTTGAATAATGTAAATGTTACTATGACAGGCTGTATAGGAGTCTGTAGACTTGAACCTGTTGTAGAGGTTATAGATAGTGAGGGTAATAAAGTAACATACGTAAAGATGGACGCTGAAAAGGCTGCGCGTGTAGTTGCAGAGCACATAGTTAACGGTAGAGTATGCGTTGATTATACAATTGGAGCAGAAGAAAACAAATAATCTATGATAATATTTATTTTTAATAATTTTTGTAAGGAGGGTTAATAAATGCAGATTTATAGAGCGCATGTCCTGGTTTGCGGTGGAACAGGATGTACATCGTCAAGCTCAGTAAAGATTATGCAAGAACTTGAAACTCAAATAGCCAACAATAAACTTGAAAACGAAGTTAAGGTTGTAAAGACAGGGTGCTTCGGTTTGTGTGCGGAAGGTCCTATATTGGTGGTTTATCCTGAGGGTTCCATGTACACAATGGTTCAGGTTTCGGATATAAAGGAAATAGTTGAAGAACATCTTCTTAAAGGAAGGCTTGTAAAGAGGCTTCTGGCAGGAAACAAAGAGTCTGAAAATATCACAAAATCTCTTGAAGGAGTAGACTTCTTCAGCAGACAGATGAGGATAGCATTAAGAAACTGTGGTGTTATAAATCCTGAAGTTGTTGAAGAATATATAGCATTTGACGGTTATAAAGCTCTTGGAAAAGTTTTAACAGAAATGACTCCAGAGCAGGTTATTGATACAATGAAGAAATCCGGCCTCAGAGGAAGAGGGGGCGGTGGGTTCCCTACCGGTTTAAAGTGGGAGTTTGCTGCGAAACAAGTAGCAGATCAGAAGTATGTTTGTTGTAATGCCGACGAAGGTGACCCTGGAGCATTCATGGACAGGTCAGTTCTTGAAGGTGACCCCCATTCATTAATCGAGGCTATGGCTATCGCAGGTTATGCTATAGGTTCAAACCAAGGTTATGTATATGTAAGGGCTGAGTACCCAATCGCTGTTAAGAGGTTGGAAATTGCTATAAACCAAGCTAGGGAATATGGCTTACTCGGTAAAAACATATTCGGAACAGACTTTGAGTTTGACGTTGAAATAAGGCTTGGAGCGGGAGCGTTCGTATGTGGTGAGGAAACAGCTCTGATGACTTCTATCGAAGGTAACAGGGGTGAACCAAGACCAAGGCCTCCGTTCCCAGCTGTAAAAGGTTTGTGGCAGAAGCCTACAATACTCAACAATGTTGAAACCTACGCAAATATCCCTGTAATTATTCTTAAAGGTGCTGAGTGGTTCTCAAGCATTGGAACGGAAAAGAGTAAGGGAACAAAGGTTTTTGCTATCGGCGGTAAGATTAATAATACCGGACTTGTTGAAGTTCCTATGGGTACAACCCTTAGAGAAGTTGTATTTGATATAGGTGGCGGTATACCAAAAGGTAAGCAATTTAAAGCGGCTCAGACAGGTGGACCTTCCGGCGGATGTATCCCTGCAAGCCACCTTGATACCCCTATTGACTATGATTCACTTATTCAGTTGGGTTCAATGATGGGTTCCGGTGGACTTATAGTTATGGATGAAGACACATGTATGGTTGACATAGCTAAGTTCTTCCTTGAATTTACTGTTGATGAATCCTGTGGTAAATGTCCTCCATGCCGTATAGGTACCAAGAGAATGCTCGAAATACTCGAGAGGATAACAGACGGCAAGGGTGAAGTAGGAGATATCGCGAAACTTGAAGTTCTTGCTAAAAACATCAAGGCATCTGCATTGTGCGGATTGGGACAGACAGCTCCAAACCCTGTACTCAGTACTTTACATTATTTTAAAGATGAGTATATGGCACACGTTAACGACAGGAAATGTCCTGCAGGTGTATGTAAATCAATGATGCAGTATGTAATCAGTGCTGAAAAATGTAAGAGCTGTGGTATCTGTACGAAGGTATGTCCTGCTAACTGCATAAAGGGTGAAAAGAAAGTACCTTATGTTATAGATCAGGATAAGTGTCTCAAGTGCGGTGCTTGTATGGAAAAATGTCCGTTTAAAGCTATATTTAAGAATGTATAATGGAAGGGGAGTGTTAAGATAATGGAAATGGTTAATATTACGATAGATAATAGGAAGCTAGAGGTTCCTAAAAACTATACCATTCTGGAAGCAGCAAAAGAAGCAAACATAGCTATACCTACACTTTGCTTCCTTAAAGATATAAATGAAATAGGCGCATGTAGGATGTGTGTTGTTGAAGTGCAGGGAGCAAGAAGCTTACAGGCTGCGTGCGTGTACCCTGTATCCGAAGGCCTTGTAATTAACACTAAGAGCCAGGCTGTAAGGGAAGCAAGAAAGGTTACTCTGGAACTCATTTTGTCAAACCACGACAAAAAGTGTCTTACTTGCGTAAGAAGCAGCAACTGTGAGCTCCAGCAATTAGCTGAAGACTTAAATGTTAAGGCTTTAAGATTTGAAGGTGAATCAGTCAATCATCCGATTGATGATTTCTCTCCTTCAATTGTTAGAGATCCGAATAAATGTGTACTTTGCAGACGTTGTGTAAGTATGTGTAAGAATATACAAACAGTTTCTGTAATTGATACAAACGAAAGAGGATTTAAGACCATAGTTTCATCAGCGTTTAATAAATCCTTAAACGAAGTTCCATGTACTATGTGCGGACAGTGTATAACTGTTTGTCCAGTAGGCGCTTTAAAAGAGAAAGATGATACTGAAAAGGTTTGGGAAGCCCTTGCAAACAAAGACCTTCATGTAGTGGTTCAGACTGCTCCTGCTGTTAGGGTTGCTCTTGGTGAAGAGTTCGGTATGCCGATCGGTTCAAGGGTAACAAGCAATATGATTGCTTCCTTAAGAAGACTTGGTTTTGCTAAGGTATTCGATACTGATACAGCTGCTGACCTCACAATCATGGAAGAAGGAACGGAGCTTATCAACAGGATTAAAAACGGAGGCAAGCTGCCTTTGATAACATCCTGCAGCCCTGGATGGATTAAGTTCTGCGAACACAACTATCCTGAGTTCCTCGAAAACCTTTCATCATGTAAGTCACCGCACGAAATGTTCGGTGCTGTGTTGAAATCCTACTATGCAGAGAAGATGGGAATAGATCCTGCTAAGATATTTGTTGTATCTATCATGCCATGTACTGCTAAAAAATACGAAGCTCAGAGACCTGAACTTTCTGCAACAGGATATGCTGATGTAGATGTAGTATTGACAACAAGAGAGCTTGCACAAATGATTAAAGAAGCAGGTATAGACTTTACTGAACTTCCTGAAAGACACTTTGACGATCCTATGGGTGAAGCAACCGGTGCCGGCGTAATCTTCGGTGCTACCGGTGGTGTTATGGAAGCTGCATTAAGGACTGTAGCTGAAGTATTAAGCGGTAAATCAATTGATAATATAGAGTATGAAGCTGTTAGAGGCGTAGAAGGCATTAAGGAAGCTACTATTGAGCTTGAAGGTTTGACTCTTAAAGCTGCTGTAGCTCACGGCCTTGGAAATGCAAGAAAGCTTCTTGAAAAGATAAAAGCTGGTGAAGCTGAGTACCACTTCATTGAAGTTATGGGTTGCCCTGGCGGATGTGTAAATGGTGGCGGACAGCCGATCCAACCTTCACAGGTTAGAAGCTGGGTTGATTTGAGAACTGAAAGGGCTAAGGCTATTTATGAAGAGGACAGAGAGCTCCCTATCAGAAAGTCTCATGAAAATGAAAAGGTTAAGACTCTGTATGCTGAGTACTTTGAAGCTCCTGGAAGCCACAAGGCTCATAAACTCTTGCATACTCACTATGTAGCAAGGGAAAACTACCCTGAAGATAAAGAATAATTATTAATATAGCAATGAGGTCAGGTTTTAAACTTGGCCTCATTTTATTTGCTTATCATTAATAGAAAGACATTCTAGGATAGTTTGCAGGAGGTTTTGCTATGCAAGAAATACATGTGGTGGGTGCTGCAATAAGGGATGGAAAGAAGTTGTTGGCCGCACAGCGTTCTGAGAAGATGAAAATGCCTTTAAAATGGGAGTTTGCCGGTGGCAAGGTAGAGTCAGGGGAGACTCACCGGCAAGCACTGGAAAGGGAGATTTTCGAAGAATTAGGGGTAGCGATTAAGGTTGGGAAGTTTATTGCCGATGGTTATTCCAAGGTAGGAGATAAAACGATTATACTGCATGTATATGAGGCAAGCATTTTGGAGGGAGTACCGAGAGCAGCTGAGCATGCTCAATTAAAGTGGATAGATATTGTGGAAATACCCGAACTGGATTGGGCCGAGCCGGATATACCTGCATGCAAAGAGATTATTAAGATTTACGGTGATTAATTTTATGTGTAGTAAACTCATGGAAGGGTAAATATAAGAGAAAGTTACATATGGATGACGAAAAGAGGGTTTACTATGGATACAAACGTATATGAAGTTGTAAAAAAAGTTATGGCATTTATTCCTCTAATCTGGCTTCTTTTTAGTTTGGGGAAGATAAGGATGCCTGCATACCGAGCAGCTGCGATTGGACTTATCCTCACGCTGGCTATAGCATTGTTTGCCTTCAAAATGCCTGCTGTACCCATTTTGCAGGCTTCTACAGAAGGTGTAATGCTGGCATTGTTTCCTATACTATGGGTAATCGTTTCCGCGCTTTTTGTATACAATATAACTGTGGCGACAGGCGGTATGGAACAGATAAAACAAATGCTCTCCGGCCTTTCTCCCGACAGGAGGATTCAGAGTTTGGTGCTGGCCTTTGGCTTTGGTGGTTTCCTGGAAGCCGTAGCTGGCTTTGGAACTGCTGTTGCAATACCCGCGGGAATACTTGCTGCTATGGGGTTTAATCCACTTCTGGCAGCTACCATATGCCTTATAGCAAATACAATTCCCGTAGCTTTTGGAGTGCTGGGTATACCAGTTGTGACCCTTGCCCAGGTGACTTCGCTCCCGGTAGGACCGCTTTCTGTATACACAGCTTTACAGTTGGTTCCCTTTGTAGTCGTCCTGCCTATAGTATTGATAGCAGCAGTTACAGGCAGTATTAAAAATGTAAAAGGCGTTTTTGGAGTTTCTATTGCTTCGGGGACAGCCTTTGCACTGGCACAGACATTGACAACCATAAAAGTAGGCCCTGAGCTTGCAGCGGTAGCAGGCTCTCTTGCAACGCTGGCTGTAATAGTGATATGGGTAAAGCTATTTCCGGTAAAAAACATATGGTTATTTAAAGGTGAAAGTTTAGCTAATGCTTCTGGGATTTCAGGGATAACACCTTTAAAAGCAGCAGCAGCCTGGTCGCCGTATCTGTTAATACTGGCAATAATACTAATAACTAAGTTTGTTCCTTTCTTGAGCTTTTTGAATGAGTATCCTTTTGTCCTGCATAAACAGTTCTATTTTGGGCATGGAGGAAAAGCTCTTGCCTTTCAACTAGTAACAGGTGGTGGAACAGTACTTTTCATATCAGCTATTATTGGAGGAATTATACAAGGGGCGTCCATCAAAAAGATATTTAACATATTGGTTCATACAGTAAAGCAAATGAGTAAAACCTTTGTTACTGTTATATCAATTGTGGTATTGGCAAAGGTCATGGGCTATAGTGGTATGGTGAATTCAATTGCTGCTTTTCTTGCGGCAGTCAGCGGAGGATTCTACCCATTTATAGCACCACTTATAGGAGCACTGGGGACGTTTCTTACAGGAAGTGATACATCATCAAATGTATTGTTTGGAAACCTGCAGAAGCAAACTGCCTTGCAGCTCAGTATAGACCCGGAATGGCTTACTGCTGCTAACGCCAGTGGTGCAACAGCAGGGAAGATGATTTCACCCCAGAGCATATCCATAGCGACTGCTGCAACAGGGCTTTCGGGCAGTGAAGGAAAGATACTGGGTACTACAGTTAAATACTGTATTGTTTATGTGATTTTAATGGGGATTTTGATATATGCTTTTTCATTTAAAACATTTTTTTAAATTACCAAGGTTGTGAAAACACCTCTAAATAGCTATTTGGAGGTGTTTTGCGAGATTAATCTAATTTTTTTGTAACTATATATCCATTCCTGCTGTCTCCCGAAACATCGCAGATAGAAGTATCATCTGATACATTTACCTTATAGTGACTGACGAAGGAGATTTCATAGCTTGTCCCGGTGTAATCTATATATTTTAACGGGCTTATGATTTTTATATAATCAAGGTATTCCTCCAAGCAAAAATTGTTTTCATAAATAATTTGGGAATGGGGGAGGCCTGTGTATCTGAAATGCCACGATTCACCTATAATGCCTGTGATGTGTGTCTTATCCGCAAGGTATCTCAATATGAAGCCAAACTTCCAGGAATTTTCTTTGGCCCATTTTCCTGCAGGGGTTTGGGCGAAGGAAGCGTCCAGAGGGTCACTTTTTTTAAGCTTAAGTAGTTCTGAAGTAGTGAGGTCAATAGCAAGGCCAGTTTGATGTTCACTGGTTCCCGGTACTGCGACTACTGTGGAGGCCTCTTTTAAAGCTTCCTTTTCTGGGTACATTTTTTTGAGCTGATTAACTTTCTTGGTGAAGAAGTAGTTTTGTTTTTTATAAGACCTGTAGCCACTGGAAATAACTATGTCTTTTATACCGCTTTCCAAAGATGAATTATACATTTTTACCGCTGCATCCAGTACATGCCTTTTGAGCTGTGTATCGGTGTCTTTTGAAGGTATGAGGAAATTACTGCTATCAACTTTAAGGCTTTTTAGCTCATCGGGGATAAAGCCCGATGAGAGAGGATTCCACTTATTTACCAGTAATAGGTCACCAGCTATGATATGGCTGGTTGATTCTATACGCTCTGTTGAATTGACTTGTATTTGAGCATTGGAAGAGTTATTTTTTTGTATAGGCAATGGCGTAGGAGTGCTTTTTTCATCTGCAAGCATATCTACACCCGGTTCTATCGGGAGAGCTTCTGTAAGGCGACTTTCAGGGGCTGACTCGGGTATGTTGCTAAATACTAGTCTGTCCATAGCCGCATTGTTACTGACGATATATAGTTTTTGAAATGAAATAATCAGAACTATCAAAAATATAATTGACAATAGTAACTTTTTTATGTTAATCAACTCCCGATGAGTTTATTTGTTTGAATAATTTAGTGGTTACAAAAAGGTATTATAGTATTAAAGCACTGCAAAAACAATATTTTATGTGTTTTTTTGTTGAAAAATCAACTTTACTGTATATGGCTTATATAATAGGCTAAAAATTATTTAGCAGCACTCTATATTTGTTTTATACTGTATGAAATGGTAATATAGATATAATAAGTTAGCAGGAAAGGAACCAAAACAATGATTAATATAAAAAATCTGTCAAAAAGCTATAATAAAGGATCGGTGAAGGCTGTAGACAATCTGAACCTACATGTCAACCCGGGAGAGATATTTGGATTTTTGGGTCCTAACGGTGCAGGAAAAACGACAACGATTAAGATGATGATAGGACTATTGAATTCCGACAGCGGCAGTATCAGTATAAAGGGCTTTGATAATCAGAAACAGACCCTTGAGGCAAAAAGGAACATCGGATATGTGCCTGATAACCCCGATGTCTTCGATAGACTGACAGGGATGGAATACTTGAACTTTATGGCAGATATATATCAAGTAGAGCCTGATGTCAGAAAAGAGCGAATAAAAAGCTTTCTAGAGATGTTCGGGTTGAACGACGCTGCTGGAGATTTGATAAAAAGCTATTCCCACGGTATGAAACAGAAAATTGTCCTAACAGGAGCACTGGTACATGACCCTGCCCTATGGATTCTGGATGAGCCTCTGGTAGGGCTAGATCCAAAATCAGCCCATCAGCTTAAAGAGCTGATGAGAAAACACTGTGATAAAGGCAATACGGTATTTTTCTCTACACATGTTCTCGAAGTTGCTGAAAAAATTTGTGACAGGATAGGCATTATCAATCGAGGGAAGCTGGTTGCAATAGGCACAATGGACGAACTAAGAAAGGGTGAGCAGGCAGGCTCCCTTGAAAATATATTTTTGGAGTTGACGGAACAATGAACACATTTTTAACATTGTTAAAAACCAGCCTAAATGTCAATTTCGGCATTTCTGCTCTGAGGCATCGTTTTATAAAGCAAAAAAGGCGGCTTTGGGAGCCCGTTTTAATTGGAGTAAGCTTTGCTTTTGGTATAGGAACACTGATGGCTTTGACTAGTGCGTTTTTTATTGCGCTTCTTATTGCAGGGAAAAGCATGGGACAGCCGGAAATAGTGCTGGCAATGGGATTTGTGTCAGCTCAACTTATTATACTTATGTTTGGGATTTTTTATATCATGGGAGCTTTCTATTTCTCCAAGGATATAGACATACTGGTGCCACTTCCCTTGAAGCCGTCGCATATAATTGCAAGTAAGTTTGTAATAGTAATGATCAATGAGTATCTTACCCTAGTACCTATATTACTGCCTGCTGTAATTATCTATGGAGCGGGTACGGGACAAGGGATTTTATACTGGATAAAGGCTTTGATACTCTGGCTTGCTACACCGGTCATTCCTCTTGCAATGGCAGGCCTTTTTGTAGTTATCCTTATGAGGTTTGTTAATATACGTAAGAGTAAAGACCTCCTCGCTTTTGTAGGAGGGTTTCTAGGAGTAATTGTGGCAGTAGGGACCAATTTCTTTTTTCAGAGAATGCCTAAGGGAAAAGAAGAGGAGTTTATTCAAAATTTCTTAAATACACAATCGGGTTTGGTTAAGACAGTTGGTCAGAAATTTCCGCCTGCATTATGGGCAACAAAGGGGCTGGCTGAAAATAGTCCGGAGGCGATAGGTTATTTTTTATTATTTATAGGCACATGTTTAGTTCTGCTTGCTGCTCTTTTGTGGCTTGCAAACCGAATTTTCTTTAAAAGCCTGCTGTCAGGACAGGAGGTTAACAGGAGAAGAAGGAGTGTTTCACAAAGGGAAATGGACGGGAAGTATGGAAAGCGCCAAAGTCCTGTACTTGCATTGTTTTGGAAGGAATGGAAGCTGTTTTTCAGGACGCCTATATATGTAATGAATGGCTTGGTAGGTATGGTTATGGCGCCATTCCTTATTATAATGCCTTATATAGCCAATAAAGAGGCAGGGGCGTATATGTTTGATATAATCAGTAATCCCCAATATACAGTACCTGTTACTCTTGCAGGAGTGGGTGTACTGCTCCTTGTAACCAATATGAATATTGTGGCAAATACCTCGGTTTCCAGAGAGGGTAATATGTTTTGGGTGTCAAAACTGATTCCTGTGCCAGCCAAACAGCAAATACTGGCGAAGGTATTGCATAGCATTGCAATAGTGCTTATTGGAATAGTAGTAACTGCAATTGTGCTGGCAGTTATACTGAAGTATACGCCTATAAGGATTATTATAATAGTTTTTCTCGCAATTATAGGCTCTTTTTCAACTGTTGCTCTTAACCTAATGGTAGATGTACTCCGTCCAAAACTGGAGTGGACCAATCCACAGGAGGCTGTGAAAAGGAATATAAATGCCATATTAGGTATGTTAGCTTCTTTCGTAGCACTGGGCATATTTGCCGGAGTCGCAGCTATGATGGTCTTTATGGGTGCACCTGAGTGGTTGGTTTATACGGGGTTAGCTGTGATTATGGGAGCTGTTGCAGCTGCAGCATTGTTTGGGCTTTTAAAACTTTCGGAATGGAAATACAAAAAAATTGAGGTGTAGTATTATAAAAGTATAGATAATAAATAAAGCAATAGGTAAAATTGAAGGTTCACCTATTGTTTTATTACGATTTAGGGTATTTCTACCGTTAGGTATGTAATGCTATATAATTTTCTTTCAAAATGTTTATCTCATCTCAAATTTGAAATGTATTGATTTTATTTGTGAAGTTTCAAAGAAGGTTAATACGAGTGTTGAATACTATAAAAATGTTGTGTAAAATATTGTGTATCATAAGTAATGGTGGGGTGTGGTAGAACAGTTACCCTTCGGGAACTGAGGATCATGGAGGTTAGAGATGGACATATACGAACTGATAAAGAATAGAGTAAGCATAAGGGCATATAAAACCGATAGTGTACCCTTAGAGACTGTAAAAAGAATTGTTCAAGCCGCCGGAATGGCTCCTTCATGGGGAAATAAGCAGTGTTGGAGATTTGTTATAGTAGATAGCCATGTAGTGAAAAATATAATGGGTCAGGCTTCAGGCCAGCCTAATATAGCCAAGGCATGTGAAGAAGCCCCTTATGTGATAGCTCTGTGTGCCAATGCGAAGGAATCGGGGGTAAAAAACGGTATGGAATACTATCTGTTTGACAGTGCACTTGCAATGCAAAACCTTGTCCTTGCGGCGCAGGCAGAGGGTCTTTCTACGTGTATAATCGGATGGTTTGATGAGAAAGCTGTTAGAGGAGTTTTGAATGTTCCTGACGGCTTTAAGGTGGTTGCCTATACTCCTCTTGGGTATAGTAATGAAGAAGTGCTTCCGCGGAAGAGGAAAAAGCTTGAGGAAACGGTATTCCGTAACCATTGGGGGAAGACTTGTGAATAAGAATTTAAACCAAAAGCTAATGCAAATTTATAATTCTATGTATGAAAAGACCGGGCCGAGGAAGTGGTGGCCCGCGGAGTCCAAGTTTGAAGTCATTGTAGGTGCTATACTGACACAGTTTGTATCCTGGAAAAATGTCACTACTGCGATTGAAAATTTAAAAAGAGAGAATTTACTAAGCGTTGAAGGTATATGCAGTGTAGACATGGAAAAGCTTGAAGAACTAATAAGAAGTACGAGGTTCTACAAGCAAAAGGCAAAAAAGCTTAAGGCCTTTTGTACACATGTGAAGGATAACTACGACGGAAGCCTTGAAAAGTTTTTCAGCAAGGACATATATGAGCTTAGAAAAGAACTGCTGTCAATGTACGGTATAGGGGAAGAAACGGCCGATTGTATAATACTGTATGCAGCAGAGAAGCCTATATTTGTCGTGGATGCATATACCAGACGCGTATTTAATCGGCTGGGGATTTTTAATAATGAAAAAATTAGTTACGGCGAAATGCAAAAGTTTTTTATGGATAATCTTGAGCATGACGTAGCATTGTTTAATGAATATCATGCGCAAATTGACGGAGTAGGCAGTAATTACTGCCACAGCACCAACCCTATGTGCGGGGAATGCTCGGTGTATGATATTTGCGCTAAAAATGGAGGTAAGAAAATGGCAAAACAACTTTGGAAACCCTCAACAATACTGAATCCTGTACCGGTTGTAATGGTTACATGCGCGGATAAGGAAGGTAAGCCAAACATTGTAACAGTTGCATGGGTAGGTACGGTAAACTCCGAACCGCCGATGGTTTCGATTTCACTCAGGAAGGAACGCTTTTCCTATGATATGATTAAGGAGACAGGACAGTTTGTAGTCAACCTTGCAACTAGGAAGATTGCGGTGGCTACCGATCTGTGCGGTGTAAAGTCGGGTAGGGATATAGATAAGTTTGTAGCTACCAAGCTTACACCGGCAAAAGCTACTCAAGTGAACGCACCGCTTATTGAGGAAAGTCCGGTGAATCTGGAGTGTATTGTAAGGCATAGGCTAGAACTTGGGTCCCATGATATGTTTGTAGGTGAGATAGTGGCTGTACATGTTGACGAGAGTCTTCTTGACGAGAAGGGAAAGCTGTGTCTGGATAAGGCAGACCTGATTTGTTACTCCCATGGAGAGTACTGGACTCTGGAGGAATCACTCGGGTATTTCGGGTATTCAGTAACAAAGAAAAAGAATTTGAAGAGGAATAAGAAGTAAAGAAGTCATTATACTATACGCAAACCACCTTCATCCTATAATAATAGGGAAGGTGGTTTACTGTTCTATAGCTACATGGCGCTATGGAAGGTCCTGGATATAACCTCCATTTGCTGATGTTTGGTAAGTCGTACAAAGTTGACAGCATAACCTGAAACTCTGATAGTGAGCTGAGGGTAGTTGTAAGGGTCTTCCATAGCCTTTTCCAGTACCACTCTTTCAAGTACGTTGATGTTTATATGATGCCCACCCTGTATAAAATAACCGTCCAATAATGCTACCAGATTATTTAATTTTGCGTGGATATCTCTACCCAATGAACGAGGTACTAAAGTAAGTGTAAGGGAAATACCATCCTGACAATATTCATAAGGTATCTTAGCCACCGAATTTAAGGCTGCAAGAGCACCCATCTTATCTCTGCCGTGCATAGGGTTGGCACCCGGTGCAAAGGGTTCGCCCTTTTTTCGACCATCGGGGGTAGAGCCGGTTTTTTTACCGTAAACTACATTCGATGTAATAGTAAGCACCGAAAGGGTGTGTTTCGCATTTCTATAGGTCGGGCACTTTTTCAAATCAGTATAAAACCCTTTTACAATCTCTGCGGCTATATTGTCCACCCTGTCATCATCGTTTCCAAACTTAGGGAAATCACCTTTAATTTCAAAATCGGTTATAAGACCCCTGTCATCTCTAATTGCCCTTACATAAGTATACTTGATTGCACTCAGTGAATCGGCAAGAACAGAAAGTCCCGCTATACCAAAGGCCATAAGCCGTTGAACATCTGTATCGTGCAGTGCCCTCATAAGCCTTTCATATGCATATTTGTCATGCATATAGTGTATAACATTCATTGTATCTACATAAAGCTTTGCCAACCATTCATGGAGGTGTTTAAACCTACCCATAACCTTTTTAAAGTCGAGGTATTCGTCAGGATAGGGCTCAAACTCGGGAGTGATCTGTTCCCCTGTTATTTCATCCCTGCCACCGTTAAGTGCCAAAAGGAGAAGCTTGGGAAGATTGCACCTTGCTCCGAAGAACTGCATATCCTTTCCAATACGCATAGCTGATACGCAGCAGGATATACCGTAATCGTCACCAAACATAGGACGCATTATATTATCGTTTTCGTACTGAATAGCGCTTGTTACCATTGAAACCTTGGCACAAAAGGCTTTAAAACCATGGGGAAGCTTTTCAGACCACAAGATGGTTATATTAGGCTCGGGAGCAGGGCCAAGATTAAAAAGCGTCTGTAGAAAGCGGAAGGAGGTTTTGGTCACCATATGCCTGCCGTCGCTGCATATGCCGCCTAGGGCTTCGGTAATCCAAACAGGGTCTCCTGCAAAAAGTTCATTGTAATCCGGTGTGCGCAGGTGCCGTACAAATCTTAGCTTTATTACAAACTGATCTATTAATTCCTGAGCTTCAATTTCGGAAATTTTTCCTTCTTGCATATCCCTTTCAATATAAATATCTAAGAAAGTGCTTACTCTGCCAAGGGAGTTGGCAGCGCCATTTGTCTCTTTAATGGAGCCGAGGAAAGCCAAATATGTCCACTGTACCGCTTCAAAAGCATTTTGGGCGGGCTTTGATATATCATACCCGTAGGAGGAGGCCATAGCCAGAAGCTCATTGAGCGAGTTTATCTGATCCGAAACTTCCTCCCTTAGTCGAATAATTTCTTCACTCATAGGGACATTGAGAAGCTCGTTCAAATCCTTCATTTTTTCTTCAATCAGCCTGTCAACCCCATACAAAGCAACCCTTCTGTAGTCCCCGATAATCCTTCCACGTCCGTAAGCGTCGGGAAGCCCGGTAATAACCCCACACTTTCTGGCTTTCTTCATTTCCGGCGTATAAGCACTGAAGACCCCGTCGTTATGGGTTTTGCGATAGTTCTCAAATATATCATCTATTTTTACCGACAGCTTGTAGTTGTATTCCTCACAGGCCTGTCTTGCCATCCTTATACCGCCATAGGGCATAACAGCTCTTTTAAGAGGCCTGTCAGTCTGGAGGCCTTTTATGACTTCATACTTTTCATCAATATATCCGGGAGCATGGCTTATAATGCCTGCTACAGTTTTTGTATCTACATTCAAAACCCCGCCTTTGAGAAGCTCATCTCTAAGAAGCCTTTTGCACTTGCTCCACAATTTTTTTGTCTTGATACTGGAGTCAACAAGAAAGCTTTCGTCCCCATCATAAAGAGCATAGTTTTTTACGATAAAATCCTGTACATCTATGGCTTTCTGCCAGTTTCCTTCTACAAAACCATTCCAGGCATTCTCACACATAATAGCTTCCCCCTTAAATTCAACTAAAATATACCTGTAAACTAAAGAATAAAACACTTATATTGTGTAAGGCGGTTGCCTTCAATCTGAAAATATGGCAACAATTTCACACACAAAATAAAAACCGCCTGAGTAACAAATAATTGTACCCAGGCGGTCGATAACGTCTTCAAAATCATACTCCCTGTGGTTAATTCCACTTCCGCCAGTCATATGATTTACTTATGAAATTGATCTTAGTAGTTTTAGTATAGTTTACAGGAATGATATTTGTCAAGGTAAAATAAAACGAGGGGATGTTTTCACATTCCCTCGGCTTATCAATAAAATTATTTAGTTGCAAGAACTTTCTTTAACCTTGCGAATCTTGGCAAGCCATCTTCAAGTTCTGGCTTAGATTCACCCTGGATTAATGGAAGAGCATATTTGATGAAGTCTTCAGTTAAGCCGTTACCTTCAGCATTAATCCACTCTCTTGGGATTTTCTTTTCTGTATTAGCAACATCAGTAAGGTTCAAGAGTTTAATTTTGCATTTGTACTCAGCACCTTCTTCTCTTTCGAAAGCAACCATGTAATCAGTTTTGCCTTCTACTGCATATCTAACAGCCATCTGGCCTGCCCAGAAAGCTTCGTTAACATCAGTTAATGAACCTACGTGAGCTGCACACCTCTGGAGCAAGCTGAATTCGATACCGCGAACTTTAGCGCCTGTCTTTTGCTTAACTATGTTAGCTAAAACGGAAGCAGTACCACCGAGCTGAGCGTGACCGAAAGCATCTTTACCGAGGTCAGCGCCTAATTCTGCAATGTACTTGCCATCAGCAGTTTTAGCACCTTCGGAAACAGCAACTATAACTTTACCATTTTGTTTGTATATTCTCTGAACATCTTCAAGGAATTTATCCATATCGAAAGGAAGCTCAGGTAAGTATATGAGGTCAGGACCATTACCCTTGTAAGCTGCAAGAGCTGTAGCAGCTGTCAACCATCCTGCATTTCTTCCCATAACTTCGAGGATTGTGATCATTCCTGTATCATAAACCCTTGCGTCGTGGTAAACTTCCATAGTAGAAGTTGCAACGTATTTTGCTGCACTTGCATAACCAGGGCAGTGGTCAGTTCCGAAAAGGTCATTGTCTATAGTCTTGGGAACACCCATAACTCTGCACTCATAGCCAACTTTCTGCATGTATTTGCTTACCTTGTTGCAGGTATCCATTGAGTCATTACCGCCGTTGTAGAAGAAATATCTGATATCATATTTTTTGAAAACTTCAACAAGTCTCTTGTAATCTGTTTCATCATCTTCAGCATTTTTGAGTTTGTAACGAACAGAACCGAGAGCAGAAGATGGAGTAGTCTTTAATAAATCCAACTCATAAGTATCTTCTTTGCTCATATCATAGAACATTTCATCAAGAACACCTTTAATACCGTGAGCTGCACCGTAAACAGCAGTAATACATTCCTGCTTTAATGCTTCCTGAATAACACCTGATGCACTAGCGTTGATAACTGAGGTTGGTCCGCCTGATTGACCGAATATAGCTGCACCTCTTAATTGACTCATTGAGAAAACCCTCCTTGATATATAGTTAAATTTTAAGTATGTACATTTATGTGTCAAAAAACACAACCACATAAAAATATAACATAAGAAGAATTAAAATGCAATTCCACTTCGACAAATAATTATCAATTAAAGACAAGCTATGATAAAGTGCATGTATGTATTATGTACAACGCGAAATATTAAAAAAACAATCTATATAAGGTGCGATAATGATATTACAAGGAAAAATTTCATTATCGCAATATAGCTTAAGGTAACAAATTGCAAAAAAGATTTAGGGAGAACTTCGTTGTAGATTCTTTTTTGCAATTTATATACCTAATTTAAAAAATCCCTTGATTTTGAGATTAAATCTGGTAAAATTAATATGATAAAAACTTAACAAACCATGCTACTTTTTCATCTGTTGGCATAATCTTATGTATGCAAGAATGAAAGAGAAGTATCATAAAGGTTATAATGTAAATACATAAATTTAAAGGAGTTGACTTTATGCCATTAGTTAGTACTAAAAAAATGTTTGAAAAAGCTTATGAAGGTGGCTACGCAATAGGTGCGTTCAACGTTAATAACATGGAAATAATCCAAGGTATTACCGAAGCTGCTAAAGAAGTAAATGCTCCATTGATTCTTCAGGTTTCCGCTGGCGCAAGGAAATATGCTAACCACACATACCTGGTTAAGCTCGTAGAAGCTGCTATCCAAGAAACTGGACTTCCTATCGCATTACACCTTGACCATGGTGATACTTTTGAACTCTGTAAATCATGTATCGACGGCGGATTTACTTCTGTTATGATCGATGGCTCACACCATTCTTTCGAAGAAAACATTGAATTGACAAAGAAGGTTGTTGACTACGCTCATGAAAGAGGAGTTACAGTTGAAGGTGAGCTCGGAAGACTCGCAGGTATCGAAGATGCAGTTAGCGTATCAGAAAAAGATGCTTGCTTCACAGATCCTGACCAGGTTGAAGAGTTCGTAAAAAGAACAGGTGTTGATTCCTTGGCAATAGCTATCGGAACAAGCCATGGTGCATTCAAATTCAAGGGTGAAGCTCAATTAAGATTTGACATACTCGAAGAAATCCAGAGGAGAATGCCTGGATATCCTATCGTATTACACGGTGCTTCCTCAGTTATGCCTGAGTATGTTGAAATGATCAACAAATTCGGCGGAAGCATGCCTGGTGCAAAAGGTGTGCCTGAAGATATGCTAAGAAAAGCTGCTTCATTAGCAGTATGTAAGATTAACATAGACTCAGACTTAAGGCTTGCACTAACTGGTACAATCAGAAAGTACTTCGCAGAAAACCCATCACACTTCGACCCAAGACAGTACTTGTCACCTGCAAGACAGGCAATCAAGGAAGTAGTAAAACACAAATTGGTACACGTGTTGGGCTGCGACGGAAAAGCAAACGAAGTTCTGTAATAAAAATTAATAATATAGAACATAAGACAGAAGGTCAAAGCGGCCTTCTGTTTTTTGTTCTATAAATTTAAGACACTTGTCTAGCTTAATGCAAAAGCTTCGGTAAGGGTACTTTTAGTAAAAAGTCCAATTGACACGCTTGAGAGCAGAGCGAGTCAATTGAACAGATTAAATTTAGTAGTCCAGGACTTAAATTCCGTTAATCACGCCACCTTTTAAATACACCTGTCCAAAAAGGATTTAAGCGCCACCTTGATGATTCGAGATCATACTCCCATAGGGACTGGATAAATCCAAGTACAGGTATAGCGAAATCACCGAATACTGGCTGAAGCATTATTAGTCCATATTTGTGATAGATTGTTTCATCAAATGCTGAAGTAGGGATATATCGTGGACTGGTTTCAATTCTTCCTTTAAGAGGTTTTAATAGTCTGCCATTTTTATCGTAAGTATTTCCTTCAAGGGATTCTTTCAAATGGCTGATATCTAGCACTATTTTCTTACCTAAAGTAGAACTGACAAATTCTATTTTATAATTATCCTTAAAGTTAGCCTCAAACCCCAGCTCTTTATTCATAATATAAAACTGCTCAGGCTTGAGCAGGGTACGAATTTGGTTATTGGCAAATGAAAATATATAGTAATGTGGTCCTTGCCCTTTTGCGTAGGGGATAGTAATGAAAATATCATTTACCTTATCTCCGGTAAAGTCAAAAAAATCAACAGTGGCGTCAACTCCGGTGCTGTAATTTGGATAAAGGGGTAATAGGGTGTTGTATTGTGTTTTGCCGTCTTGTACTATCAGCTTTATATTTTGAAAAGAACCTTGAAATGGAACACTTTTATTCCCTACCAAATACACCGTATCGGGTATCCCATCTCCATTCACATCACCAATTTTCTTGTCAAGAATTACATCATTATCAGGGCGTATAGCATATAGCCCATAGGGGGGGTGGTGAACACCAAAAGTATACATAAATGTACCTGTATTCCTTTCGAGTATAATCATTTTACTAATATTTTATGTCCTTTCAATGTATTTTGGGTATGTCCTAAGAGTGGATTTTATGTCTACTATTGCTGTTTAGAGTAACTCCTGTATGTATAATTCACTTTTTATGAGTATGTTTAATATCAATCTACAGGTATTGCTTACATAGAAACTTTGAAAAAAATTATTTTTGTTTAACTTATAGACATACACCTTAATCGCTGTAGTTATTCCGCTTGAACAATTCATGTAACTCAGATATTTAGTGTGAGTATAAATAAAAAGCTATAAGTCAATAATAACTTTCGAGGTGTTGACGATGGCAAAAAAAGTAGGTATTCCTAGAGGTCTATTTTATTACCAATACTATCCTCTATGGAAAACATTTTTTGAAGAGCTTGGAGCTGAAATAGTAGTATCGGATTTCACAAACAAGCAAATTCTCGATAGTGGGGTAAAATCCTGTGTAGATGAAGCATGTTTGCCGGTTAAACTGTTTTACGGCCATGTATTAAACCTGAAAGATAAGGTTGACTACCTATTTATACCGAGATTTACAAGCATATCGAAAGGTGAGTATATATGCCCTAAATTTGGTGGATTGCCGGACATGATAAGGCATTCCCTGAAGGAATTACCCGAAATTATTGATACTGAAGTAAATTTACGAAAGTCAAAAAAGAATGCATTTAAAGCTGCTGTAGATGTAGGAAATTATTTCAGTAGCGACAGGCATGTTATAAAGTCTGCCTATCAGAAGGCATTAAACAGCTACAGGGAGTTCAGAAGTAATGTAAGAAAAGGAGTACTGCCGGGAGACATTCTAAGCAAGAGAAGAGGTGTACTCAACAAATCCAGCGATGAAACGGTAAATATAGCTATAATCGGTCATGTCTATAACCTATACGATAACTACATGAATATGGATATGATTTATAAGCTTAGGAGCATGGGAGTAAATATAACAACAATAGAGATGCTGGATGGAAAAGTTATTGATGAAAAAAACCAAATGCTGCCCAAGAAAATGTTCTGGAATTTCGGGAGAAAAGCAGTAGGTGGCGCTTTCCACATTATGGAGAGGGAGGATATAGACGGAATTATATACCTTATGTCCTTCGGATGCGGTGTGGATTCCTTTGTATGTGACCTGATTGAAAGGAAAGTTAGGAATACTAAGGATATTCCTTTTACAGTGCTGACCATAGACGAGCACTCAGGTGAAGCCGGTATGAATACCAGGCTTGAGGCATTTATAGACATGATAAGATGGAGGAATAGAAATGAAGCTGACGTTCCCGCATATGGGTAATACGTATATCACAGCCAAGACACTTCTGGATGATCTTGATGTGGACTATATAATACCCCCTTTCAACAATAAAAAAGCACTGGAGATAGGGACGAAATATGCTCCGGAACTGGCGTGCCTGCCCTTGAAAATAAATATAGGCAATTACATACAGGCCTATGAGAAGGGAGCAGATACAGTATTAATAACCGGTGGCTGTGGACCATGCAGATTTGGTTATTACTGTGAAATGCATAGGGCGATTTTAAAGGATGCAGGCTATGAGATGGATATCCTGACCCTCGAAATGCCGAATCAAGGAGTAAAAGAGCTGTATAGGAGAGTTAAAAAGCTTGCTGGTGGATTTAATGCGTATAAAATAATTAAAGCGTTAAAAAACACTGCCCAAATCTCAAAGAGTGTAGATGAACTTGAGCGTTTGACATTCCAAGTCAGGCCTAGAGAAATTAAAAAAGGAAGTACCGATAAAATATATAAGATATTCCTAAACAAAGCGCTTAAAACCAATGGCTCTGAGGCACTGAAAAAGCTTATTAAAGCAACAGAAGATGAACTTAGGGAAGTGGAAGTAGATAGAAACTTTAAGCCTCTTAAAGTAGGAATTGTAGGAGAAATATATACTACCATAGATCCATTTTCAAACTTCAATATCCAATCAAAACTCGGGAATATGGGAATAGAGGTAAACCGCCGTGTTACAATCAGTGAATGGGTAATAGACCATATAATAAAGAATGCTTTACATTTACCGAGAGACAGGAGTCATATAGAAGCAGCAAAACCCTATTTAGGTACCATGATAGGCGGACATGCTCAGGAGACTATCGGGAATACAATACTGCATGCCAAAGAGGGCTACGATGGAATTGTACAGGTATATCCGCTTACATGTATGCCTGAGATTGTTGCTGAAAGCATACTTCCAACTATAGAAAAGGATTTTGATATACCCATCCTCACTCTTATCATTGACGAAATGACGGGTGAGGCAGGCTATGTAACAAGGATAGAAGCATTCGTAGATTTGCTGAGAAAAAGAAAGGAGAGGACAGAGCATGGGAGAGACTGGCTATTATCTGGGAATTGATGTGGGGTCGGTTAGTACAAACCTTGTTATCATTGATGAAGAAGATAAAGTATTGGAAAAGCTATATATAAGGACCAGCGGACAGCCTATTAACGCCTTAAGAAACGGAATGAAGACCCTGACGAACCGTTTGAATACAAATAATATACATATTAAGGGTGTTGGAACAACCGGAAGTGGTAGACAGCTTGCTAGTGTTATTCTTGGGGCTGACATAGTAAAAAATGAAATAACCACTCATGCTGTGGCTGCACAGAAGATGGTGCCCGGTGTAAAAACCATTCTGGAAATCGGGGGACAGGACTCTAAAATAATAGTATTACGAAATGGAGTTATATACGACTTTGCTATGAACACAGTATGCGCTGCCGGTACAGGCTCCTTCCTTGACCGACAGGCCTCCAGACTTGAAATTCCTATAGAGGAGTTTGGTGGATATGCCCTGCGTTCTACCTCACCGGTAAGAATAGCAGGACGATGCGCAGTATTTGCCGAGTCCGACATGATTCACAAGCAGCAGACAGGTCACAGCACCGAAGACATAATTAATGGACTATGCGAAGCCCTTGTAAGGAACTATCTTAACAACCTGGCTAAAAGCAAAGAAATTCTAGAGCCAATAGTATTCCAAGGAGGGGTTGCAGCAAATGTAGGTATAGTGGCAGCCTTTGAAAGAGCCTTGGGTAAAAAAATAGTAATCCCAAAATATCACGATGTAATGGGTGCCTTCGGTGCAGCGCTAATCGCAAAAGAAGAAATGACCCGCAAAAACACAAAATCCAACTTCTATGGCTTTGGTACAACAGAAAACGAATACAAAGCTAAAAGCGTCGAATGCCAAGACTGCTCAAATATGTGCGAAGTAATAGAAATAAGCGCCAACAGCGAAGTAATAGCCCGCTGGGGCGACCGCTGCGGCAAATGGTCGGAACTGGACGGAAGCAGTGAACAAGTGGGGTAGAGCTAATTGATAATGGAGAATTGATAATTAAAATTTTAGTATACACCAATCAAAAAGTGGCCTCCTAACCGAGGTCATTTGGCTTTTAATAAATTAAAAGATAAAAACTATAAAGTACGAAATCAGCAGAAGAGAACGTGGAAGTAATACAATACAACCAAGACCCCAAAGACTCTTATAATTCAAGGGAAAAACGCATAGGACGTGCGTTTTAGGCCTCATAGGGCAGGATGCCCTTTGAAGCTGGTCCTCCTAGTACAAGCGCAAGGAAGGCTGCTTTAGACGACTTCAGAGCCACTAAAAACTCTCTACATTCACACGCTTTGTTACAAACCAACTATCACAGTATAATATTACTAAAATCTACAAAAACTCAACAGAAACCAAGGTGATAAAATATGAACAACTACTATGTAGACCTCCACGTCCACATAGGACGCTCATCAGGCGGAAAAGAAATAAAAAAAGCAACCGCAAACAACCTGACATTTGAAAATATAGCCCACGAATCCTATTACCGAAAAGGAATAGAAGTAATAGGCGTCGTAGACAGCATCTCACCCTACGTCCTAGAAGACATAGACAACCTCATAAATAAAGGAGAACTAATAGAAAAAAGAGACGGAGGCATGGAATATAGGGGAGGCCAAACCCTAATTCTCGGCGCAGAAATAGAAACCCATGAACTAACCGGCTGCAGCTCCCACTCTCTGTGCTTTTTCCCAACCTTAAAGCAGGTAAAAGAATTCTCACAGGAAATGAGCAAGCATGTAAAAAATATAAAGCTTTGCTGCTCTATGAGCCGACTGACAGGGCAGGAGCTTTTCAATATAGTAGACCACCATGGAGGAATACTTATACCCGCCCATGCCTTTACACCCCATAAAAGCTTCTACGGCAACTGCTGTGATTCGCTGTATGATATATTCAATGATAAATCCTTTGATAAAATCCCTTCAGTAGAGTTGGGACTAAGTGCTGATTCAATGATGGCAAGCCAATTAAGTGAACTGGATGGCAAATCGTTCATCAGTAACTCCGACGCCCATTCGCTCATAAAGATGGGGAGGGAATACAATATATTCGAAATGGAATCCCCAAGCTTTGCTGAGGTTTATAAGGCTTTAAAAAATGAGGACGACAGAAGGGTAAAAGCCAATTATGGTTTGAATCCAATGCTGGGCAAATACCACAGAACGTACTGCTTGATTTGCGATAGAGTCATTGACGGAGAGCCGCCTGTTCTAAAATGCCCCAACTCAGAGAAGCACGATGTAGTTGTAGGTGTTAAGGATAGACTGGAGATAATAAAAGACAGGGAAGAACCTCAAATGGGTGATAGGGCTCCGTACAATTACCAAATACCCCTTGAATTCCTTCCAAAGGTAGGACCCAAGACTATAGAGAAGCTTATAAATGCCTTTGGAAATGAAATGAAGGTTCTGCATGACGTAAGCTTGGAAGAACTATCGAAAGTGGTAAAAGAGGATATAGCTAAAAATATAATACTTGGCAGAGAAGGGAAGCTTGGGATAGAGGTAGGCGGCGGAGGTGTATATGGCAAGATAGAAAGCTGAAATTAGAATAAATAAACAAGATTTTTGCTAACAAAGCTTTAATAAGTTGTGGATAAATAAATTGAATAAGCATAAAGATGTGGACAGAAATAATGCTAAGATACTAAAAAGACTGATATCGAGCGCTAACTCGATATCAGTCTTTCAATTTTTATGACTATTTTACTGTAACACCCATCTGATTAATCCAAGGTCAAACTTGTTTATCATATCCGGATGGTAAGGTGATACCCTGAAGGTGTAACCGTATTCTCCGCCTTCAACCATTTTAACATCAGCAGCGTAGCGGTACATTCCGTCTCCAGTCTTTTGAAGGAGCTTCATTTCTGCGAATTCAGCATTATCAATAGCATTGTTTTTACCTACAATACCGTAGTATACCTCTACCTTAACACTAGATGGATCAATATTGCCAAGATAAACTGAAGTAGTGATATTTACCGATTCACCTGAATTCAATCTATATTCTTTTAAGTCATTCATTGACTTGTCAGCAAATACCTGAACCTGTGGCCAGTTCTTTTCAATAGAGATCATCCAATTTGCCAAATCTCTTGTGAAGCCATAGTTGGTTGCAGCTATCTTAACTGCGCGGTCCATAGCAGGAACATACATCATATTTGTATAATCCTGAACCATTCTGTGTGTACTATATTCGTATGAAAGGGTCTTGATGGACTCTTTCATAGTGCGTACCCAATTTTTTGGAACTCCTTTTTCATCTCTGTCATAGTATAATGGCAGAATCTGCTTTTCAAGTATTTCATAAATAGATTCGCTATCAGCGTTATCCTGGAAAGTTTCGTTTTCATAGAAGGTGTCATCACCTATAGCCCAACCGTTTTTACCGTTGTAGCCTTCACACCACCATCCGTCAAGGACGCTGAAGTTTATAATACCGTTTATGCAAACCTTCTGTCCACTTGTTCCACTGGCTTCTAACGGTCTTCTTGGGTTATTAAGCCATATATCAACACCCTGAACGAGATTACGAGCAAGGGTCATGTTATAGTTTTCAACAAGAATAACCTTACCTCTGAAGCCTTCCTGTCTTGCGATATCATTTATATGTTTAATTACTTCATGTGCTGGCGCGTCTGCAGGATGAGCCTTTCCAGCAAATATAATCTGCATAGGCATTTCCGGGTTATTAAGGATTTGCTGGATACGTGCTACATTCCTAAATATTAAATTTGCCCTCTTATATGTAGCAAACCTACGTGCAAAACCTATAGTGAGTGCATTTGGATCAAGTATTGAATCGCACTCTCTTACAGCCTCAATTGATTCTCCATTCGCCAATCTCTGTGCTTTAAGTTTTTCGCGAACAAAACCAATCATTTTATTTTTCAAAGCGCAGTGTACATCCCACAGCTCTTCATCAGGTATACTATCGATTTTGTCCCATACACCTTTTTCAGCAAGATTTTCCTGCCAATCTCCGCCAAGATGCTTATCATACATATTCTTGAAGTTAGGTGAAAGCCATGTGAGAGTGTGTATACCATTTGTAATATGAGTGATAGGCACTTCCTCCTCGGGAACGCCAGGCCACACATTGTTGAAGATATTACGGGATACCGCTCCATGAAGCTCACTAACACCATTTTTTCTACCTGCAATTGTTAAAGCCAATACAGTCATGTTGAAATTCTGATGATCTCCTATCTTAAGACCGAGATCCAAGAATTCATGTCTGCTGATTCCAAGAGAACCCCAGTAGTTACTGAAGTACTTATCTATCATTTGTAGTGGGAATACGTCATTACCAGCAGGTACAGGCGTATGTGTTGTAAATATGGCTGAAGAAGATACAACTTCTTTTGCTTCCCTAAAAGGTAAATGTTTTTCCTGGATAAGCTTACGGATAAGCTCAAGACCCATGAATGATGAGTGACCTTCATTCATATGGTATACAGTTCCTTTGATTTCAAGAGCATCAAGCACCCTTATACCACCAATACCCAGGAAAATTTCCTGTTGTATTCTGGTTTCCTGATCCCCACCGTATAACCTTGCAGTAAGCATTCTGTCCGACGGGCTGTTTTGCTCCACATCAGTATCCATCAAATAAATAGATACGCGTCCGACTGCGACCTTCCATACCTTAGCGTATACAACCCTACCGGCAAATTCTATACTGATCAGAGCCTGTTCACCTTTTGTATTTAAGGCCGGGCTTACGGGAAGCTGTGAAATATTAAGTGTAGTAAAGTTGGTTTCCTGCCATCCTTCACGGTTAATATGCTGACTGAAATATCCCTGCTTATAGAATAAGCCTATAGCAGTAAATGGTATACCCAAGTCACTTGCGGATTTACAGTGATCACCGGATAAGACACCCAAACCTCCTGAATATATCGGAAGAACTTCATTCAAACCATATTCAGCGGAGAAATAAATTACCCTGTGGTCTTTTTTGTCAGGGTGGTTCCTTGTGAACCAAGTGTCGGTTGATGTCATGTATGAATCGAATTTTCTAACAATTTCATCATACCTGCGCATGTAATCGGGATCATTAATTTTTTGCTCCAGCTTTCTTTGACTTACTTCCTGGAGAAATCTAACCGGGTTTTTCCCAAGTTTTTCCCAGAGTGTAAGGTCGATTTCCCTGTATAAGTCAATAGCTTCGGAATTCCATGACCACCACAAGTTGTAGGCAATATCCTTTAGTCTTGCCAATTCTTTAGGTAGTACGGCTGTTACTGTTAGTTTTCCTAAAAGATACATAAGCACCCTCCATTTAGATATTTATTAGAATTTATAAGTATTATATATTATTATCCTTGACTAAATAATAATATCAATAAAATACGCTATCATATATTATTTAAAAATAACTATATAATATACTAGATAACTAACTGCGTGTAATTAAACTTCACACATTAGGCATTAAGCTATAAATTCCCCAAAAAATATACCTTTAAGTACTATTAATTTTCTGATGAAATCATGCTATTATAATGAGATATTTTTTGAAGGCTGACAATACCTGGCATGTAAGTATATGGTATTTGTTAAGCAACTATGTTTAAATATTTTCATGTTATGGTTAACATAGCCAGATAGGTTTTTCTAAAGGTATATATTAGCATATAAATTTACTTTAGGGTAGACTTTTTGAAGAAATTTACGTTAAAAAAGTGTTAATTAGCGTTTTTTACACAAAAAAATGTAAAATTGTGTAACTAAGTCTTATAAAAGTAAGTACTACTTATATGTAGCTAATATTTGATGAAAAGGATTTAATACTTGCTTAACTACAAATAAAACACCTTTAAACTAATACAGCAAAAAACCGGGGCTAACCGATTTTTGCTGTATTAAAGAAATTTACATGTACCACTAGTCTTTCTTTGTAGTCAAATTATTCGGAGGGGTTTTATATGGATTTTTTCTCATGTACCTTCCTGTAGGGTCATGGTCTAGAGGATCCTTATCAGGAACCAGCTCGCCCTTAAACCCAGCATCCCGCGTGATAGCTTTTGTATTACGAGTTTTCATAGTACATACCTCCACTTCTAATAATTTGTGAGTCCAACTATACGAAAAATGCATATATTTCGAAGTTGCACTTATTCTTAAAAAAATGGCTGCTTGCTCAATTTACCTAACATTTTTCGTATTATGGTACCTATTTATCTTTTTCAATATTAAAAGTGGTTATACTATGTATGAGTCTGTAAATTAAAGTGTAACACTAGAATGAATTAAAAATCATAAAAATGAAAAGGACGTGAAATAATTGACTGAGAACTTGAAGTATAAAGGGCATCCCTGGGATGATAACTTATCAAAAAATAAGCAATATATAAAGAAGTTCTATAAAAAATCAGAGAAAGAAATAAAAGAGCAAGAAGGCGAAGGGAAAATTAAATAAGTAAGGCAAGATATAAATATAGATAGGAAGTAAAAACATCTTTTCCTATCTATATTTACATAAAAAGCATATATTTCTATATTAAATCTTTACATTCCCGTAAAAAATAAATATATGATAAAACGATTTATAATATATGGTTTAGTCGGTTGGAGCATGGAAGTTATATGGACAGGCCTTTATTCTCTGATAAATGGTGACTTAAGGCTTGGAGCATTTACCAACCTATGGATGTTTTTTATATACGGTTCCGCTATATTTCTAGAACCCATACATGATATAATCTATGAATGGAGGTGGCCAGTAAGAGGATTAATCTGGGTAGTTATTATTTGGGGAATAGAATTCACAAGTGGACTGGTACTTAAAAGTGTTTTAGGGCTATCACCTTGGATTTACACCGGACCATTCGCTATTGACGGACTTATAAGACTTGACTTCGGACCAGCATGGTTTGTCGCAGGTATGGTATTTGAACGTATTCACCGTACGCTGGATGCTTATAGGGTTGCATGAAGTTGCAAGGCAGTATCTACCTTTAAAATCAAAATAATTTGTTATATATTGTTATATATAATTTTTAAAAGCTTAAAGGGTATATTGCCTTGCAATGGTATGAAAATCATTTACAAGACATTTGAAATATTATTATTAATTATGAGCAAAGTATACAGCAATATATATAAACTTATATCTTTATATTTCAAATGTTTATAATGTTCTATTATTAAGGGTTTATTTGAATGCAAAAATATTTATTATAGATAAGTTTAAGCCCTTAAATAATTTTTATTACACGGGGGAAGTGTTTAATTTGTCGAGGATCAAAAGAAGTAAAGGTAAAACAAAAGGTACCGGCATACCGGTATGGAAAAAGATTGCAGTATTTCTAGCCTTTGAATTTATTTTCTCTGCCATAACTATGCCTCTATTAGTTTTTTACGGGCCATTCGATAATGTCAAGAGGACAGTTGTAGGTTCATTCTGGAGTACTCTCAGCCACCAATATATTGCTAGATTTTTTCTTACTGATCAAGCTATATCCAGGATTTTGGGAAACAGCTATGCAGTTGACCCTAATGCACAGGGAGAGGAAGTGCAGGTACTGAACTTTGGTATTAACCATAATGACAAGATAGAAGTATATAAAATTGAAGGCGGAAACTTTAACGGAAAGATGATGATAATATATGATCCTACAAGGATTGCTGTAGGATATTCCAGTCAAATGCCCAGATCTGGGGAACCAACCAGTGTAATAGCGAAAAAAAATGGGGCTATTGCTGCTATAAATGCTGGGGGATTTATGGATAGGAAGTGGGCGGGTACAGGTGGTGCACCTCTAGGATATCTAATCCACGATGGCAAGAGTGTATATGGTCAACAAATGAATGAAAATATCAAGCAAGAAACAGCTGCTTTTACCGACAAAGGTATGCTTATTGTAGGCAGACATTCACTTAAACAGCTTAAGAAATATGGAGTTAAAGAGGCTGTAAGCTTTGGACCACCCCTGATTGTAAACGGCAAACCAACTATAAGCAACGGTGACGGTGGGTGGGGAATAGCTCCAAGAACAGCACTAGGGCAGAGAGCAGATGGTGCGGTACTCTTCCTTGTAGTTGACGGCAGAAGTCTGGATTCTCTAGGTGCTACTCTAAGGGAGGTTCAGGACACTATGCTCAAATTCAAGGCAGTAAATGCAGTTAATCTTGATGGAGGATCGTCTACTACCATGTACTTTAACGGCAAAGTAATAAACACACCTTCGGATGCTCTTGGGGAAAGAGCAGTACCTTCGGTATTTATGGTACTGCCGGAGAAGGAGGTTAACTAATGAAGCGGCTTTTAAGAATATACAAATGGATAGTTATATCGGTATTACTTCAGTGTATGATACTGGTGTATGTAAACTATTTTTATCTGGAAAGAAGAAATGAAGTAGTAGCTACTAGCTTTGAAATAGAAGAAAAGCCCGATACAGATGCTAAGGTAAAAATTAAACAGGGGGCACAGGGTATTAAGGTTTCTTTTGATGGAGCCCATATTTTATACTTATTGGAGGGAAACTTAGAGATTGTTAAAACACAAGATGATAAGCATTTAAAAACAATAAGCGGGCGTAACGGGGAGATTTCCTATTATAGATGGCTGCCTGACAGGAATATGATAATTTACTCCGTGAAATTAAAACAAGCTTCATCAGGAGGTGTGCAAATTTACACCTATGATGTTGACTCCGGGGTGGAGCGCAGCTACCCCGAAATGAAAGGTCTCCCCACACAAAGCAGTGTTGTGGATATAGAACTTTCGCCTTTGACAAATATTGTATATGCCAAGGTCAAGGTGAGTGAAGAGCAGGCCAGGGTTTATAAATTTAATATAATGAATAACCTTAGCTATGTGATGAATGTAGATATAAATACCGTAATAAAGGAAACAAGCTATTCCGACAACTTGATTTATCAGAATACAAAGAACAAAGCATTTATAAGGGATGGAAACAAAAGCTCCTCGAAGAGTATACCTTTCAAAAACAGGGTTGCACTGCTTGATGTAGATTCAGAAGATAGAGTATATATTGGAGAGTTAAATAGTGATAAAAAAGTGTATTGTATTTACTATTCAAAGATTGACGATAAGATAGGTGAAAACCCTGAAAATACTTGGGATAAGATTAAGCTGGACAATGCTGTATCCCCGGAAAGCATAGCTATCACCCGCCGTGGGGATGTATACACTTATTCGGAGGATGGTAATACTATCTATAATGTGCGTACAGGCTTGGAAAGTACTTATGAAGGAAGGCTCATACAAATATTAGACGGCTATTTGGTTGTACTTGATGGAGAGCGACTAAAGTTTAGAGCTATAAAAGGGTATTGATAATTATTGTACCATGAGACAAAATAGGATCAATAGTTTAGGAATTTAAGGGGTATATTGACATTTTTGCAAATTGGTCTATAATTTTGATATACCCATACGGAGTATATAGAGGCTGCTCAATATTTTATGCAGGAGGTGTGTACATGCAGGAGGATGCTGTTAAAGAGTGCAGTGAATACAAGCAAGACATAATAAAAAGGCTGAAAAGAATTGAGGGACAGGTAAAGGGAATACAGAGAATGATAGAAGAGGATAAGTATTGTGTAGATGTCCTTACTCAAATTGCTGCGATACGGGCAGCTATAAATAAAGTAGGAGGTATAATCCTTGAAAAGCATTCGAAAAAGTGCATGCAAACCGCGGTTTCTGCCCAAGATAAAGAGCAAATAGTAGAGGAGCTCATTAGTACTGTACAGAAGTTTTTAAAATTTGTTGACTAATACACTAAAATAGACAGAGGTTTATGTTTTTTAGTCTATATCTCAGGGTAATAATATTGCAATGCAAGAATTTTATCTTATAGACGTATACTAATTAGTGAAATTGAGCGAGAGTTATCAGGGTATATATATGCCAAAGGTCAAAACTTATTTCAGAAGTTATGGGAGGAAAAAATATGGCAAGTGAAAAATTAGTAGTATTAACAAAAGACAACTTTGAAGAGGAGGTACTCAAATCCGACAAGCCAATAATAGTGGATTTTTGGGCACCTTGGTGCGGACCATGTAGAGCAGTAGGACCTATAATGGATGAACTTGCAAATGAATTTGAGGGCAAGGCCAAAGTCGGTAAGATAAATGTTGACGATCAGGGGGAGCTTGCTGCAAAATATAGAGTAATGAGTATACCTACAATAATGTTGTTTAAGGATGGACAAATGGTGGATAAAGTTATTGGAGCCAGGTCCAAGGAAGAGTTTGCAAATCTCATATCCAAAAATCTTTAAAAATAAGTTATTTAAAAGCCATGTTTTGATAATATGGCTTTTTTGCATCCTAATTATAAATTTATTATAAATTTGCCTGTGAAGGAAAGTTTTATCTCCCTTTACTACAAGCTTACTAGGACTTCTTACCCAAAAGAAGGGGCAAAAGATTCAATTTTACAATTTTATGTTGTAAAAAGAGGATTTTTGAAACGCATATTGAATATATAACTATAATCAAAACCAGATAGTTATGTATGAGGTTATACATATTAAATATGTTTTTAAGGTCAGACAGAGCTGCTGTTACGTTGGAGTTTATATATTTCTAAGTTCAGCTTTCTCAAAAAAGAACAGCAGCGCAAATACTATACGTAGCAAAAATACTATTCAGATAAGGGCAGAGGGGGATAACAATGGCTGGAGAAAAGCGCTTCGGTACATCATTCTTCGGGTTTAAAAAATCCGATGTAAACTCATATATTGAAAAAATGCTCAAGGAATTTGATGATAAATTAAAGGATAAGGATGATGAAATCGCCGCATTAAAAAACCAGGTGAGAGAGCTAAGGGTTAAATATGACGAGCTGGCGAAAAAGTCGGAGCAAATCAGCGAAGATAGGGCCAAAATCGCAGATGTACTCATAAAAGCCCAGGAAAAAGCAGAATTAATACTGGAAGATGCAAAGACTCAAGCACTTGAAGAAAAGAAAAAGCTTGAACAACTAATCGAACAGGAAAAGGAAAAACTTGTCGATATCAAAGAGGAATTAAAGGTACTTAAATCAGGGGTAGTGGACACCCTTAAAAAGTATGAGGACCAGCTTAACGACATAATTGATGAGTAGTATGCACGGTGCAAGTTAATTATCTTTAATGTTATTGTAATACAAAAGTTAAATAAAACTATTGTTAACCATATGTTTTTTTAGTATAATTTCTATAACAATTGCGTATCTATAAGTTAAAGATTAGTATAAAAGCAAGTTTAAACATAGCCAACAACAATATATTCAAAAGACGATGATGGGGAAGAGTATATATAGGAGTTTTACAGCGAGTTAGAGTTTGGTGTAAGTCTAACAAATAACTATATAGAAGGCAGCCCTTGAGTTTCTCCTTGAGAAATGAAGGTGTATATACACCTGAAAACCGTTTGCAAATATAGTTTAGTAACTTGGATTAATAATGCAAAGGTTTTATAATAGAGGATGACGTGACCTCACGTTACAGAGGCACAATGTGTTTTGCATTGATGGAGAGGGCGCCAAACGGCGCTAACTAGGGTGGTACCGCGGATTAACTCTTTCGTCCCTTTTTTTAGGATGAGAGAGTTTTTTATTTTATGCAAAAATACAAAATTATAAACAATGAATTAATGTATTGAATATTATTATCTTAAAGGAGCTGATTTTGATGGAGGAAATTCTTGAAATCCTAGAGAAGGATAGTAAACTTACTGTAGAGCAAATAGCGACAATGTTAGGTAAAAGTGTAGATGAAGTCAGAGATGCTATAAAAAAGTATGAAGATGAAAATGTTATCGTAGGATATACAACACTGGTTAACTGGGAGAATACCAGCAAGGAGACAGTTACGGCTTTAATTGAAGTTAAGGTAACTCCACAGAGGGGTGAGGGTTTTGATAAGGTGGCCGAGAGAATATACAGATACCCGGAGGTAAAAGCCTGCTACCTGATGTCCGGTGGATTTGACTTGACAGTCATTGTTGAAGGGAAAACAATGAAAGAGGTTGCGTTGTTTGTAGCAGAAAAACTTGCACCCCTTGAATCGGTTTTAAGTACTGGAACTCACTTTGTATTGAAAAAATATAAAGATAAAGGCACAATATTTGAGGAGAAAACTAAGGACGACAGGGAGGCTATAATTCTATGAAAATAGAAGAAATGATTTTACCAACTATAAAGAACATGCCTCCGTCAGGTATAAGAAAGTTCTTTGATTTGGTTAATGAGATGAAGGATGCTATTTCTCTAAGTATAGGGGAGCCTGACTTTCCAACGCCATGGAATGTTAGAGAGGCTGCTATATATTCCCTTGAGAAGGGACGTACGCGTTACTCACCCAATGCTGGCTTTATGGAGCTCCGTGAGGAGATATGCAGCTATGTGAAGCGGAAATACGGTGTAGCATACAGTCCTAAGGATGAGGTGATAGTAACTGTAGGGGGCAGTGAGGCTATCGATTTTGCTCTAAGAGCATTGGTGGGGCCTGGTGACGAGGTGATAATTCCTGAGCCCAGTTTTGTAGCCTATAAGCCCTGTGCTATGTTTGCAGGTGCAACTCCGGTAATAATAGAGCTCAAAGACGAAGACCAGTTTAGATTAAAACCGGAACAATTGGAGAAGGCAATTACCGAAAAGACAAAGGTATTGATTTTACCTTTCCCTAATAACCCGACTGGGGCCATAATGACACAAGAAGACCTTAGTAAGATTGTTGAAGTAATAAAGGATAAAAATATAATAGTTATTTCCGATGAAATATACGCCGAACTAACCTATGAAGGCAGACACGTATCCATAGCAAGCTTTCCTGAAATGAAGGATAGAACGCTGTTAATAAACGGCTTCTCAAAAACCTTTTCCATGACGGGTTGGAGGCTAGGGTATGCCTGTGGCCATCCTGCGCTAATTGCTGCTATGTATAAGTTGCATCAGTATGCATTAATGTGTTCGCCTACCCCATCCCAGTATGCTGCAATAGAGGCGCTGCGCAACAGTAATGAAGATGTTGAAATGATGGCGAGGGAATACAACAGACGTAGAAGGGTGATGGTTGACGGTTTTAGAAAAGCTGGTCTTGACTGCTTTGAGCCGTTGGGAGCTTTTTATGTTTTCCCATGCATCAAATCTACGGGAATGACTTCCAATGAATTCTGTGAAAAGCTTCTCATGGAAGAGAAGGTAGCGGTAGTGCCGGGTACGGCATTCGGAGAGTGTGGGGAAGGTTTTGTGAGAGCTTGCTATGCATCCTCAATAGAGAATATATTTGAGGCAATGAAGAGGATACAACGATTTGTGGATAGTAATAGGAAGTAAGGAGCAAAAGATGTACAAGTTAGTTGCAATTGACCTGGACGGGACTCTGCTGAATTCCGGTAAGATTGTCTCTGAAAGAAATAAGGAAGCTATAAAAAGAGCTATTGAAAAGGGAATTAAAATTATTGTTTGTTCCGGAAGGATATATGCAGGTGCAAAGGGATTTGCCAGGCAGATATATACAAACGAACCTTTAGTAGCTTGTAATGGGGCTGTTATAAAGGACATAGATACAGGAGAGATATTATACTCCAATTCTTTAAGACATGATGACTGTCTTGAGGTTATAGAAATCTGTCGTGCGAAAGGTATATATTTTCATGTCTATATAGATGATACAATGTATACTGAAAAGTTAGGCTTTTCGTCTTTATATTATTGGAAAAGGAATCAAGAGCTTCCTGAGAAAGACAGAGTAGATATAAGAGTAGTTGAAAGCTTGAGGCAGGTGGTGAAGAGCAGCTCTACGCCACCTTCTAAAGTCGTAGCAATATCAGAAGACCCTATAATGCTTTCGTGTACGAGAAAGCATATAGAAGAAATTAGTACAATTTCAGTCATGAGTTCAAATTATGATAATTTTGAAGTTGTTAATCATGGAGTAAGCAAAGCAAAGGCTCTAAGCTTTATTTCAGAAAAGTTTGGAATAAAGAGAGAAGAGATAATTGCTATAGGTGATAATGAAAACGATTATTCCATGATACAATTCGCTGGTATCGGTATAGCAATGGGTAATGCGGAAGAAATTATCAAGAATGCTGCAGATTATATTACATTGACCAATAATGAAGATGGAGTAGCGCATGCCCTAAATAAATTTGTACTGTGAATTGAGTAAATAAACGAAATGCAACATCTAATAATGTATATTCTGTAAAATTAGTAGAGTAGCTACA
The DNA here is from genome assembly GCA_026416815.1 of Clostridia bacterium. Lineage (GTDB taxonomy): Bacteria > Bacillota > Clostridia > Acetivibrionales > DSM-2933 > SKW257. Next base: position 60,238 of record JAOAEJ010000058.1, read on the forward strand.
ATCTGAATAATGATTACATTGTTTGTTTATGTCCGTGAAAAGTACTAAAGTTTGGAGTGCCCAGTGGGTGTAAACAAATAATGTAGTAGATGAAAGTTTTTAAAATTAGGCTGATTTTCTAGATGTATTCACTTGGGTTTCCATATAATTAAGGATTAATTCATCAAGTTCCTGGCTGATTTTTAATATGTATTCGGTATCTCCCGTCTCAATTACTTTATAGAGTTTTTCCCTTAAACATTCTAATTGGCTCATTGCCAACCCTCCCCTACGTATCTCACATGAAAATTTATATACACGATTTCCTAAATATGACTATAATGTGCCAATTTTAAAATAATATTACCAGAAAGCAAAGTTAATGTTTCTATAATTATTTTATAGCAACACTGTGTTGCTGTCAATATTAAACAGTAAAAAAAGTAATCACTTTGTTGCACATTATACTTTAAAAATCTCTGAAACAAGTGTAAAATATACTTTAGATAGAAAAATAATCTTGGTAGTCTTGGGGTGAGTAGTAAAATGGCTTTTTCATCAATGCTAAAACAGCTAAGAGAGGAAAGACACCTGTCACAAAAGGAAATTGCTGATTATCTGGGGATAACGCGCCAGGCTGTTGCTTCCTATGAGCTTGGGAAAAGAGAGCCTGATTACCAAATCCTAAGAAAGCTGGCTGACTACTTTGGTGTATCTATAGATTATATGCTGGGAAGGGCCAACTGTAGGGAACTGAATGCGGTTACGGTAGGTAGGAATATAGAACTAATTAGAGGTGATTATACATATAAAGAGCTTTCTGAAGATATACGTGCGAAAACCGGTGCACTTATATTCCCGGAAATGCTTGAACTCTATGCTAAAGGAGAAAGGATGCCTTTTGTAGGAACTATAAAAATTTTAGCTAAATATGCCTATGTGCATGACTCTTTTTTTTATACTCACAACACCTACGAAACCTTTAAAAGAGAGCAGTCTTTATATAAACTGGAGCAGGAGCAAAGCTTCCAGGATAAAGACGGTTATGATTTAGCCTCGACTATGTTAAAATCTTTAGATGATGAGCTGGAAAAATGGATACTAAATGAATGTAATATTAAATATATCAAGTTGGCTAAAGAGATACAAGAATCGGGTTTATCCGTGGATGTTCTCAAACCTCTTATTGCGAGTATAAAGTCTAGTAAAAACGATTACTAAAGTTATATGAGTAGACATAAGTTTAATAAGTAGTAACCAAGAAGTATAATAGGGCATATAATGTGATAAGAAGACCACGTTTTATCAAGCAAGGCTCTTACATGAATGTGCAGACAGTATATGGCAGATGATGAAAAGTTTATAGGCTTATGTACATGGTCATGTAGGTTTTGAAGGGAGAACTTTTATGGATTATATGAACTATTACCAAATGATCAACCCGTGTATGGCATGTTCGCCGGTTATGAATTATCCTGTAGAAAATCTTCAGGACATGTATCCGGATGTTTACAAAAGAGTATACCCGAGAATCAAGCAAGTTTGTATAGTGACAGACGTAGAGAGCAATCCGGAAATGAATCCGTATCCAAGTCGTGCTGCCGTTGAAAGAATGGCAGACGAGATATATAACAGTATTTCCATGGAGATGGGAGATTTGGACGATGACAACAGGCAGTTTGGGGTTGGAGTAGCAGGAGGTTATCCGGGCTATTACGGGTATCCTGGGTATGCAGGATACTACAATTACCCTGCATATGGCTATTATGGCGGAAGGAGATTTTTGCGTGACCTTATAGGTATATTATTAATTAGAGAGCTTCTTGGCAGGAGAGGAATTTATTATTATTAGAAATTAAAGCGATATGAGGTGTTCAATGTAATGCCTCATATCGCTTTTTTATTATATTGCTTTTTCGCCTCTTTCACCGGTCCTTATACGTATTGCATCTTCCACATTGTATATGAAGATTTTACCGTCACCTACTTCTCCGGTCTTTGCCCCTTCACATATTAAGGCTACTACATCATTCACCAGTTCATCCTTGGTAATAATTTCAATTTTTATTTTGGGAAGTAAATTTAGCGTAACTTCAGTACCACGATAGTATTCTTTTCTACCCTTTTGATGGCCACATCCCATAACCTGACTGATTGTAATACCGTGGACATTGAATTTATTAAGGGCTTCCTTGATTTCTTCAAGTTTACCCGGTCTTATTATTGCTTCAATTTTTTTCATTTAAACGCACCCCTCACACTTTTAAGATAAACATCCTTTGGGCATTCAATATTTATTGTACATTCAACTATGCTTTTGGTCAAATAGTATTTCAACAAAAAGCAAGAAAAAAGAGTGGCAAGGGTAAATCCCTGCAACTCTTTTTTCTTGTGACAATATATTTAGGGAGTTTATATGGTAAGCTAGGTAAAGAACTATAAGTACCTACAATACCCGTTAAAGTGAAAGTAATTATTAATTAAATTGCATTTTCGCCTCTTTCACCGGTTCTTATCCTTACAACATCTTCAACATTGTATATGAAAATTTTACCGTCCCCGACTTCTCCGGTCTTGGCTTCTTTTGATATTAGGCTGATTATATCTTCAACGTGTTGGTCTCTAGTAACAATCTCTACCTTTATCTTAGGCAGGAGATTGAGAGTAACTTCTGTACCACGATAATACTCTTTTCTACCTTTTTGATGACCGCAGCCCATAACCTGGCTGATTGTTAGCCCGTGAATGTTGAACTTGTTCAGTGTTTCCTTGATTTCTTCTAATTTACCCGGTCTAATGATTGCTTCAATTTTCTTCATTATGCTGCACCTCTCTTAGATTTAGTATAATGTTATTACATAGAATGTAACTACATTGGTCAAGGTTTTACAGGGCAATACCCTGCTCTCCGGAGAAATCTGGGTATGCGTCTTCTCCATGTTGTGTTATATCAAGACCTTCATCCTCTTCAGCTTCACTTACACGCAATTTAGTAAATACTGAAATTACCTTTAGGATAACGAAGGTAAGTACTGCTGATAACGCTATTGTAACTACTACGCTTAAAGCCTGAATAATCAACTGCTTTGGATCGCCGCTTAAGAATAAGCCATCATTTTGTACTAATGGATTGATTGATTTATCTGCAAAGAGACCTGTTGCGAGAGCTCCCCATATACCGCCAATACCGTGGCAACCGAAGGCATCGAGAGCGTCATCATAGCCTAATTTTGCCTTAACTACACTAACACCGAAATAGCATATTGGGCTTACAGCCAAACCTATTAGAATTGCCGGCAATACTCCGACAAAGCCTGCACCGGGTGTAATTGCTACAAGTCCTACTACTGCACCTGTTGCAGCACCTAAAAGTGTTGGTTTACCGTGGTGGAACCACTCTACTATAACCCATGATAGTAAGCCGGCTGCTGCTGCTGTATTAGTAGTTATCAAAGCATTTATTGCAAGACCGTTTGCTGCTAATGCACTTCCTGCGTTAAATCCGAACCATCCGAACCATAACAGTGCTGTACCTATAAGTGTAAAGGGGATATTATGAGGTATCATTGGAGTAGTTCTGTAGCCTTTTCTTTTTCCAATAACAAGAGCTGCAACAAGACCCGCTATACCTGAACTGATGTGTACTACTGTACCACCTGCAAAGTCAAGTGCACCAAGCTTTAAGAGCCAGCCACCGGAACCCCATACCCAGTGTGCCAAAGGATCATAAACAAGTGTAGCCCAGAGAAGGGTGAAGATTAAAAAGGCTGAGAAGCGCATTCTTTCCGCAAATGCTCCGGTTATCAAAGCTGGCGTGATGATAGCAAACATCAATTGGAACATTGCAAAAGCTCCATGAGGAATTGTAGCTGCATAGCCCGATGGATCTGCACCGACTCCCTTAAATCCAAGGAAATCAAATCCCCCGAAAAGGCCGTGGAATGCATCCTGACCAAAAGCTATTGAATAGCCGAACAAAACCCATTGTACAGATATAAGTCCGATTATTATAAATGAATTCATCATAGTATTAAGTACATTCTTTTTTCTAACCATACCGCCGTAAAACAATGCAAGGCCAGGAATCATGATAAATACTAGCGCTGTAGACAATATAGAGAAGGTAGTATCTCCTGCGTCAATTTTGGGTTCACCTTCAGCAAATGCAAATATTGGTAAGCTAACGATAATTAATAATGTAAAAAGCAATGCAAAAAATTTCTTTTTCATAGTTCGACTCCTCCATAAACTTATTATTTTTTGATTCATAGTGTGTATGAAAAGTATCTTACTTTCTCGGTTGACTTAAGAAACTCTGTTTATAAAAGTGGACTTTCACAACATCTTCCTTATGCACCGGTGGTTCTGAGTAATGTTTTTTTCAGACACTTTGACTGTTGTTTGGAATTATCGACTTTGATAATACACAGATTACACAGATAAGTTAGTGCCGTCTTTAAATAAACTTAGATTAAAGTTAAAGCGGTAAACTAACGCTGATATGGAGCTCCAACACAGAATCGCTTCGACGGGATTCGTGGAAATCAAAAAAGCGCATTATCAGTAAAAACTTTATCTTCACTGATAAGCGCCCTTGTTTATTTTCACCATTGTTAACTTAATTATAGTATATCATGGATGTCAATGAATTGCAATAATATTATTTGAAAAATTCAAAAAAATATTAAGGTTTTTTTAGAGATTCCTTTATAGGTGCTTGATTGATAAATGGAAATACCTGATAGATTATTAAAACGTACATTACAAAACGACAGAAATATGAAGGTTTCAGAATGTGAACTTGCATAAATAAAATGAATATGTTATTATGGTAAAAAATAAATTGTTATGCTTTTATTTATCAATTATTTCTGCTATATTATTATTATAGAAGGAAAAGTTAATATGTATTCCTTTTTATACTGAACGAGACGATGAAGTCTTTCGCTATGCCGTATGCTATAGTCGAGAGGCTTTTTTTGCAATTTTAAATTTATACTGCCATATGGTTTCTAGATAAATTGCGATAATGATATTATAAGGAAAAATTTGATTATAGCAATATAACTTAAGGTAACAAATTGCAAAAAAGACTTAGAGAGAACTTTGTTGTAGCGTCTTTTTTGCAATTTATATAGATGTAGAATAGGACTTTTTTGCAACTATTTTAATAAAATATATTGAATAATTTTCTGATGATAACATCATAATTACTATTATGTTGAAAGGCGGTTTTTTATGGCGGGGGAGAAATACATCGTAGCAGCTGCAGAGAACTCTATACAGATTTCAGTACGGAATATTCTTAACCCTTGCGGTTATGTATTTCTGGGCAATTGTAGTGACGCTATTTCGCTAATGAGGTTAATAAGAAGCTACAACCCTGACTTTATAGTGGTTGATGCTAATATGCATATGAGGGAGTTACGGCATACTCTTGAAACTATAGATGATGAGCTCCTTTGTACCTGTGTTATTCTTGGTGATTATAAAGATGTAGAGTTGGTCAGCATAATGGAAAAGTCAAAGTCTTTGGTGTTTTGTCCTAAAACCCTAAACAGGGAGGTTTTGCTTCACACTGTTGATATGGCTAATATTAACTTTAAGAGAATTGCTGACCTTAATAAAAAGCTAAGAGAGATGACTGAAAATTATGAGACCCGTAAGGCTGTTGAAAGAGCAAAGTGGATACTTATTCAACGGGACGGAATAAGTGAGAATGAAGCGTATGAGCGTATGCGTAAAAAGAGTATGGATAGCAGGCTTTCTATGAAGTCTATAGCGGACGCAATTATATTTACTCATGAGCTGGGTAATAAATAGGTAGAGTTTATATAAGAGGGGGAGTTTCTTCATGAGGGACTATCCCTCTTACTTGCATTATTTGTTGGAATTGAGTAAAATATTATCCTATGGTATTTTAGTTTGATACCATGAGATACGTTTGAAGGGGATGATAAAGTGCTTGAACTGGAACAGTATAAACTTGAAATTGAAGCCATGAAAAGCGATTTAAACGAAATGAGGGCTTCTCTTTGACATCGCTAGATTAAGTGATGAGATTGCTGAATTGGAGCAAAAAGCTTCAGAGCCAGATTTCTGGAATGATATAGAAAACTCACAAAAGGTTTTACAGAGGACAAAGGCACTGAAAACAAAAGTGGAGAAGTTTGAAAATCTCAACTCACAATGGGAAGACCTACAGACCTTGGCAGTGCTTGGGCTGGAAGAGCAGGATGAGAGTGTCATACCTGAAGTTGAGGAGGGACTTGGTAAGTTAAAGGAAGACTTTGCTAATTTGAGACTTGAAACACTTTTAACAGGGCAGTATGACAAAAACAATGCTATACTTACTCTTCATGCAGGGGCAGGCGGAACAGAGGCTCAGGATTGGGCGCAAATGCTCTTTAGGATGTATACAAGGTGGGCTGAAAAGAAGGGTTATACAGTTAAAACCCTTGATTTCCTTGATGGTGAGGAAGCCGGTATAAAGAGTGTAACCATACAGGTCATAGGGGATAATGCTTATGGGTATCTGAGGTCTGAGAAAGGTGTCCACAGACTAGTAAGAATATCGCCTTTTGACTCTTCAGGAAGAAGGCATACTTCCTTTGCTTCGGTAGATGTTATGCCGGAATTGGATGACGATATAGAAATAGACATAAGCCCTGATGATTTAAGGATGGATACTTTCCGCGCTAGTGGAGCAGGAGGTCAGCACGTCAATAAAACCGAGTCTGCGGTAAGGATTACTCATATACCTACTGGAGTAGTAGTGGCTTGCCAGACCGAGCGTTCGCAGCATCAGAACAGGGATACTGCAATGAAGATGCTGAAAGCCAAGCTTCTTGAATTAAAAGAACGTGAACAGAAAGAGAAAATAGAAGACTTGAAGGGTGTGCAGCTGGATATTGCATGGGGAAGTCAGATTAGATCCTATGTGTTCTGTCCTTATACTCTGGTTAAGGACCATAGAACCAACTATGAAGAGGGAAACGTGAATTCAGTGATGGATGGAGAAATAGACGGATATATAAATGCATATCTTGCTAGTGGGCTAGGTAATAAAAAATAGCTTCCAAACGGAAGCTATTTTTTTGCTTCAAAGGTTCCACTGGCCTTTGAATATCTAACTCTTAACTTATCAAACCAGAATTTACCTTCGGATATGGAGATAAAGCGGATACTAACTTCAAATTTATTGTCATTGCTCAGTTCGATACGATCAATTTCGTAGCCAAAGTCAAAGGATGAATAGTGCTGGTTTATCTTATCATAAACGACTTGTAACGGGGTATAGCCTATTATACTAAGATTACCTGATGTGTTATCAGATTCAACTATGCAGTAACCTTGCGATTCTTTGAAGTCGAAGAATACCTGAGTATGGGACTTTTCGGTGAAGTTAGCATTTGGATCAACACTCACAAATTTACCAATTGAAGATGTGTATATACCGTACCTAGTTTCAAGTTGGACTGGAGAACTACTTTGTATATCCCTTTTTAAAATGCTATCGGTTATTTCAAAGCTGTTTTGGGCATAGTCGGCCTTTACCTTATAGAAGCCACTTGCCGGGATACCCTCAAGAGAAGCAATTATATCACCTGTGGTGTTAAGGTTTACCGCTGAAGTGAGGTAAGCAGTTTCACCTAATTTTAACTTGAAGAAGTTTTCCAGTAAGACTACTTTTATATTCCTTGTTTCTTTTTTTGCCTGTCTTTCGAGGTACTCCGGAGTAGTTTCTACATTAAAGGAGGTTGCTATTTGGTTTATGGCGGTACATAAATCCTCGTCAAATACTTTGCCGTCAACAACTATATAATCGCTGGCAGATACAAAAAGTGAATAAATCTTTTTATTGCGAATAATATCCATAGAATATCCTATCTTGCTTCTACTGTTGGGATCCAGGAAGTTAACCAGCCTATAGATGTAAATGACTCCATTGTTCCAGTAGTATCCAGTGGATAGTATCCTGCTTCTGGTATCCATACAAGGGGATGAGTATCTTTTTATAAGATTTTTTAAAGCTGCAGAGTTTGCTTGCGTAGTAAACTTCAGTATGTCCGAATAACTTGGGGAGGAATTAAATTCTCCCTCAGAAATTGATACATCTAAAGGCCCTGAGAAATCAGGGTGTTTTATAACATATTTATCATAATTTATATCACTGGATACGTCCGGTGTAAGCTGCCAGCTTTCAGGGTACGAAAAAGAATACCCTTCCTCTTTGTTTTCAAACTTAATTGTTTTTTCAGAGTCGAGGCTGTTATGTTTTATAGGAGCAAAAAATACTAAGGAATCCAATATTCTAAAAAATTCATTTCTAATTTTATCATCAGGCTTGATTAGTCTGCTGTTTAATTTAATCCTGTACTGTTTGGAGTTAGTTACAGTAAAATAATCTTCTATGTAGGATATTCCTTGACGGTCACTAAGTTCATATTTAAGGCAGAAAAAATCTTTTTCCGAAAGCCTGATATAATTCTCATAGGTTATGTTGATTTTGTTCCCATGCAATTCTTTGATATAATCTACTTTGCTTTGTATACTACCCTTACTTAAAAATGGCTCAACTGATATGGAAAAACTGTGGTTATAGTTGATTTTGAAGCTTTTATGGTCATATTCTCCAACAAGGTTGTTTTGCATATAGGGTATAAAGTTTGAAGGATAGGTAATCTTATATCCTGCCGATTCATTTGCTAAAACGGTGTAGATTGTGTCAGCTTTCCCCGGTTCGGGATAGATTCCTTCATTAGCTAATTGAATTAAAGTATCATCGGTAAAGACATCCAGGGGCTTTTCTTGAGGAGGCAAGTCAAGTATGATAATGGAATTAACCAAAGCCGACATACGTTTTAGAAGCTCCTTGGTTAGGATGCCCTTTTTAGCAGTAAAATTGATAGTATACACAGTTCTGTTAGAATAGACAGGCAGAGAGATATTTATATGGATTTCTTCACTGGTTTGTTGGCTGTCGGATTTTATAATGTTATAGAGCATGATGTGGGAGTCTTGACCGAAAAGTTTTTCACTGTAGTCCTTAAAAATCTTTATATTTGACTCAGCCATGTTCTTGCTTATGCTTCCATATAGAAAGTCCTTCATGTAAGAATCAAGCATGGAGGTAAAGTAGCTTTCTTTGTAGCTGATGAACATTCTGAATATTTCATCGTCGGTAGAATCGGTATCATTCAGGTATTGCCGCATAGCTTCCATACCTGCACTGTCCAACCTGTCACATGCAATAACACCTGAAAAGTTCTCAGTTTTATCTATAAAAGTTAGGATACTGTCATCCATAGTATTAGAAGAGTTAGCTGAATGCAAATAGACCTCATTAGTTACCGATAAAGAATAGTCAAATGAGGCATTTGTGTAGGTGGTACGGGTATTAGTTTTTGCATAGCTGTTAATGGATAATATTAGTATAATTATAGAAAATATAAAAATTATGGTTAACTTCTTCATAAAGGCTCCTATAGAGTATTATTTTGCTAATTCTATATTAGCAGAGGGGGTGAGGGTGGACAATAAATGTAAACTAATTGTAAAGAAGATGAAACATATATTTAAAGATTGATTTTGTGGATATTGCAATGGATACAGCAGCCGTATATAATGTTAATACTGTCCATGTTTTTAAATTTATAATTTGTTTTACAGGAGGATTATTATGGACCGTTTCGAAAATGTAGCAGTAGTAAAGAAAGCTAATGTATATTTTGATGGTAAGGTTACAAGTCGTACAGTATTGTTTGATAACGGAGAAAAGAAAACTCTGGGTATTATGATGCCGGGAGAATATGAGTTTGGAACAGCCGATAAGGAAATAATGGAGATTCTGGGGGGAAGCATGGAGGTTTTACTGCCCGGAAATGATAGTTGGGTGACTATTAGTGAAGGACAATCTTTCAAGGTGCCTGCAAATTCCAAGTTTAAGTTGGTAATAAAGGAAGTAGCCGATTACTGCTGTTCTTACATAAAAGAGTAAAATCAGCTTTATATTATTTGCTGCAATAAGTATGTTTTCAGCAACTACAGAACACGGGATGTTTCTATCTGTTCTGTAGTTGTTTGTGTATTTATGAGTTATAAAAATTGTGTGTTTGTATAGCATAAAATTGGGTATGTAACCTAATTACATATAATAAGGTTGTCCGAAAAAAGACTACCGAATAGCCAAAGAATGTCTACTATTAAAGTTTTGTTGATTAATATAATATGTTTTATATAATTAATATAGATTTGCTTTGAAGTAAAAATAATAAATTTTGCTAAGGGTGAGAAAATAATGGAACTGACAAATAAATTAGATTCATTGAAGTCAAGTATCAAAAGTATGGAAAAATTAGTTATAGCATTTTCTGGTGGTGTGGACAGCACATTTCTTCTTAAGGTGGCTTATGATGTGCTGAAAGATAATGTTATTGCAGTTACAGCCCGCTCGTCTACATATCCTGAAAGGGAATATAAAGAAGCTGTAGATTTTATAACAAAACTGGGTGCAAAGCACATAACTATAGTCTCGGAAGAACTAGATATTGAGGGCTTTTCCAGTAATCCGGTAAATAGGTGCTATTATTGCAAAAAAGAACTCTTTACAAAAATTCAGGAAATCGCAATACAGAATAACATAAAGTATATAGCCGATGGCTCAAATGTAGACGACCTTGGAGACTACAGGCCGGGAATGCAGGCATTGAAGGAATTGCAGGTTGTGAGCCCTTTGAGGGAAGCTGGGATGACAAAAGATGATATAAGGATACTGTCAAAGGATATGGATCTGCCAACATGGGATAAGCAGGCGTTTGCATGCCTGTCGTCAAGGTTTCCCTATGGACAGGAGATAACCAGGGAAAAGCTTGAAATGGTGGATAAGGCGGAGCAGTTTTTGATGGATTTGGGCTTTAAACAGCTTAGGGTAAGACACCATGGTGATGTTGCGAGAATAGAGGTTGCAGCCCATGACCGTAAAAAGTTCTTTGATGAAGAGTTGATGGACAGGGTTTATGCTCGATTCAAAGAGATAGGATTTATGTATGTATCCCTTGATTTGAAGGGATATAGAACCGGGAGCATGAATGAGGCTATAGGAAAGTAAGGACAGTTTATAGTAAAAGTGATATCCAGTTAGGCAAATCGCATTTACCACAGCTCATTGTCTAACTGGATATCACTAAGTTTACAGTAAACTATCTTAAGTGATGGTGATTGGATGAGGTTTGGAGTTATAGGTGCAGGCAAACTAGGATGTGCTTTAGCAATCGGTTTGCACAGGAAGGGATATGAAATTTCCGGTGTCTGTAGTAGAAACGAAGAGTCGGTTACATTTTTGGGTAATATATTAGGCAAGAGGTTTAATAATAACCTGGGCGATACAGTAAAGAGTTCCGATGTGGTGTTTATAACTGTGCCGGATACGCAGCTGGAATCAGTTGCAGGTAATATAGGAAGCTTGGTTGATGGTGAGAGTTTACAGGGCAAAGTATTCCTGCACTGCAGTGGGGCGTTGACTTCCGATGTACTGACTTCCATAAGTAGTAGGGCATATATAGGCTCGCTTCACCCAATACAGACTTTTGCCGATAGGGAAAAGGGTTGGACAGGGCTTGATGGCATAAGTTTCGGATTCGAAGGTTGTGTTGAGGCTGAGGGATGTGCCTTCAGTATAGTAAAAATATTTAATGGAAATATGATAACCATTCGCAAGGAAGATAAGCCTGTATACCATGCAGCCGCCTGTATGTTATCCAATTACACTGTTGCTCTGTGCTATATGGCTGAAAAGCTGTTTGATAGTATAGGTATTGAACCTGCTGCAGGTATCAATGCATTCTTACCCCTTGTAGAAAAGACTGTGGATAATATTAAAGCTCTTGGCAGTGAAGGGGCTCTCACAGGGCCTATTTCGAGGGGAGACGGCAATGTGGTGGGTGAGCACATTAAATCGTTGAATTTGAAATGTCCGCAGGTATTGGAAGTTTACAAAATCATGGGTACTACTACAGTTGAATTAGCCTTGAAAAAAGGAAGTATCACCTGTGAGAATGCCGAAATACTTAAGAAGCTGCTTAAATAACAGGAGGTTGAACCTTTTATGGATGCCGAAAGCTTAAAACAACTGCTGGAGAATGTACGGGATGGGGGCGTAAGTATAAACGATGCCCTGGAGGAATTAAAAAAGCTGCCTTTTGAAGATCTAGGATTTGCAAAGGTGGATCATCATAGAAATATAAGGAATGGTTACCCTGAGGTTATTTACAGCCAGGGTAAGACGGTAGAACAGATTAAAGCTATCGTGCAGAGGTTGATGGAGAAGAACAACAATATAATGGCTACCAGGGCAGGAAAAGAGGTATATGAGGCTGTAAGGGAGATTACCGACGATGCGGTTTATCATGAGATGGCAAGGATTGTCGTGGTAAAGCGAAGAGAGATTGAGGTATCGGATAAGATAGTAGCTGTTGTGACTGCCGGGACTTCTGATATTCCTGTAGCGGAAGAGGCTGCTGTAACCGCAGAGACTTTGGGCAACAGGGTTGAGAGGGTATACGATGTCGGTGTTGCCGGTATTCACAGACTTTTCGCCAGAGCTGATATAATTATGAAGGCCAATGTACTGATTGTAGTTGCCGGGATGGAAGGTGCACTGGCAAGTGTTGTGGGAGGTATGGTTGACAAACCGGTTATAGCTGTTCCTACAAGTGTAGGGTATGGAGCTAATTTTGGTGGGCTGTCGGCACTCCTCACTATGCTTAACAGTTGTGCAAGCGGTGTAAGCGTGGTAAATATAGATAATGGCTTTGGAGCCGGATACATGGCCAGTATGATTAACAAGCTGTAATAGGTTTGCGGAGGATTTATTATGAAGATACTTTATTTTGACTGTTTTTCAGGGATTAGCGGTGATATGACCCTTGGTGCTTTGCTCAATATGGGTATAGATAAGGAAGTGTTTAGGCGGGAGTTGGATAAGCTAAACCTTTCCGGTTATGATATAAATATAAAAACAAAATTAAAAAACGGAATTGCAGGAACAGATGTTGATGTAGTAGTATATGATGAACATAATCACACCAGTGAACTAGAAGAGCATTGCGCTGGTGCGCATGAGGATAATCACGACCACCATGAACACAAACACCATCATCATCATAATCATAACCACCATCATGGAAAAAATCAGCATAAACATCATCACCATGGCCATAAGCACGGTCGTAACCTGGTGGATATCGAAAATCTAATTGAGGCTAGTGGGTTGACTGAGCGCGTTAAAGAGCTAAGTAAAAAGATTTTTAGAGAAATCGCAAAAGCAGAAGCCAAAGTACATAATAAGCCGGTGGATGAGGTACATTTCCACGAAGTTGGCGCTGTTGATTCCATTGTGGATATTGTTGGGGTTGCTATTTGTATTGATCTGCTGAATGTTGACAGGATATTTTCATCACCTCTGCATGACGGAAAAGGGTTTATTAAGTGCCAGCACGGAATGATGCCGGTACCTGTACCTGCGGTTATGGAAATGCTTAAGGATAGCAATATTCCTCTTATTACTGAGGATGTGAATACCGAGCTGGTGACGCCCACCGGTATGGGGATTATAAAATGCCTTTCGTCATCCTTTGGGGATATGCCGTCGGTTACTATTGAAAAGGTAGGCTACGGAATGGGCAAAAGAGAGACGGGGAGGTTTAATGCCCTTAGGGTTGTAATGGGTACGCTGTGTGAAAAAGCCGGCTTTGAGGACGAGATAGCAGTGCTTGAAACTAATATAGATGACATGTCTCCGGAGATACTGGGGTATACTATGGAGTGCTTGTTGGAAAACGGGGCGCTTGATGTGTTCTATACCCCAATTTATATGAAGAAAAGCAGGCCTGCTGTAATGCTTACTGTGCTGGGAAAAAAAGAGGATGAAGAGAAGCTTGCAGGCATTATACTCAGAGAGACATCCACTCTTGGTGTGAGAAGGAGTACATCAAAGAGATATGTTTTGGGAAGGGAAATCATGAAGGTAGATACCGGGCTGGGAGAGGTACGGGTAAAGGTTGCACTGGGAGAAGGTATAAAGAGGTTTGCTCCGGAGTATGAGGACTGCAGGGAGATTGCAAGGATGAGCGGAATGCCCATTGATAGTGTGTATAAGATGGTGCAGGAGAAAATTAAAGATATCATATAGGAGAAAAGTATAAGTTGCTGTATTACAAGTTTTCTGAATACCTTAAAAGTAGATATGGTACAAAGGTTTATAAGCTTCCTGTGAATATACCTGTCACATGTCCCAACCGAGATGGAAGGTTGAGCGGAAGGGGATGTATATTCTGCGGTGAGGAAGGGGCAGGATTTGAGAATCTGTCCAATACGTTGAATGTGACTGAGCAGCTGAGGCTGAATTCAAAATATATAGGTGAAAATTATAAGCCTGAGAGGTTTATTGCTTATTTTCAGAATTTCTCAAATACTTATCTGCCGTTAGAAAGGTTCAAGGAGTATATAAACGAGGCGTGTGTAGAGAATATAGTGGCTATTTATATTTCTACCCGTCCCGATTGCATAAATGATAGGTACCTGGAGTTTTTAAAGGATATAAAAGAAACAAAAAATATAGATATAGTGATAGAGTTGGGGCTTCAGACGGTAAATTATCATACTCTCAAGCTTCTGAACAGGGGACACCTACTGGCGGAGTTCATAGACGCTATGGTGAGAATAAACAGGCATGGACTGGAATCCTGCGTACATTATATTGTTGACCTTCCCATGGACACCATTGATGATGTAGTGGAGGGGGCAAGGATAATATCCGCTCTCGGAGTTAATCAGGTTAAGTGCCACTCCATGTACATTCTGAAGGATACTGATTTGGGGGAGATGTACAGTAGGGGAGATATTAAACCTGTTGCTCTGGATGAGTATATAGAAAGGATAATAACTTTTCTTGAATACCTTAGCCCCGAGACGGTTATTCAGAGACTTATCGGACGTGCTCCTGAGGAAAGGAGTCTTTTCTGCAACTGGAGTACAAGTTGGTGGAAGATACGGGACATGATTGAGGAAAAAATGCTGCAGGAAGAAAGATATCAAGGAAAGAAATTTGGATATTTGAACGGTAAAACATGCTTGTTTTAAACACAACCTGTAAACCCAAAAGCTCCCAGTTCATATGAACTGGGAGCTTTTGGGTTTACAGGTTGTGTTTAATGCTTATTGTGCATAGTTAGCGCCAAAGTTGTTATCCCAGTAGGTTATTCCATTTACAGTATACGAGATAGCATACTTGACGGTTGAGCCGGTTGGTATCGGAGCGGAAAAGTTCCAGTCTTCAAGTCCATTACCAAGGTCAGTGCCGTAGGTAGCGTTTACATCGTTGTATGTAGCCCAATTATCCGTTGTATAACGTACTTTTACCTGCTTGTTGTATGCGAGGTTTTTCAATACAATGTTTCCGTTAAGAGCAGTTTGGGTTTTAGATGAGTATCTTAGAGCGACCGTACTTTTTTGAAGGAGATTTGTAGGAGCGTACCAAGCCATGTAATAGCCTATTCCGCCATTGTCATCCCAATATATAGAACCGTTGACTTCATATTTTATTTTAAAGGTACAGCTTGAAGCCCAAACCCCCGGTGTTTTGAAGTACCATGCTTCATAGCCGTCTCCGCTTGTACTGAAATACGTTGCTGCAACCTCTTGCCATTCGGAACTACCGTATTTGTAAACTACAGTTACTTTTTTATTGTATGCAAGATTTTTAATAGCGATATATCCTTCCGCATAAAAGCTGCTTGTAGGATTGTACCCTGGAGCTTTAGCATAATAAAGCTCTACGTTAGGTGAGGTCGCATTTGCTGTTTGGGAAAATACTCCCGGCAGCGCCGTAAATACAATACAAAATATTAGTAAAAGTACCAGTAACTTAGAAAAAAGATTCTTTCTGTTCATTAATAATTCCTCCTATAAGTAAATTGTAATAAAGTAAATAAATTACTTTATGCAAAAATAATACCAAAAACTATTATTATATGTAAATGTTATTAATGCATTAAATTTGCTCACACAAAGAGGTAATTTTTGTTATATATGTAGAAAATTAAGATTGTTACTATGCAATATGACCAAATTTGAATCTAGTAATCTCCAGTTAGGCAAGGAGCTATGCCAAGTACGACTTGCCTAGCTAGTGCCTTGTAACAGAATTCGTTTCTATATAAATTGCAAAAAAGAACCTACAACGAAGTTCTCCCTAAATCTTTTTTGCAATTTGTTACCTTAAATTATATTGCCATAGCTAAATTTTTCCTTGTAATATCATTATCGCAGCTTATATAATAACGAGAGTTTAGGTATTCAATAAAAAAACTCCTCAACTTGTTAGCGATTTGAGGAGTTTTTTTAAAACTATTTAATAGTAGTAATTATATGGTATAGTTAGCACCAAAATTGTTATCCCAGTATGTAACACCGTTTACAATATAATATATGGAGAATTTTACTGTAGAACCGGATGGTATGACATCGGTGAAATTCCAGCTTTCAAGTCCATTACCCAGATCGGTGCCGAAAGTTGCACTTACATCTTTATACGTAGCCCAGTTGTTTGTTGTATAACGTACTTTTACCTGTTTATTGTATGCTAGGTTTTTTAATACTATAGTACCGGAGAAGGAAGTATCGTTTTTAATCACTCTGTCTTTGATAACTACGCTTTTCTGGAGGACAAAGGTAGGGGCATACCATGCTAATTTATAGTTGTTACCGCCGTTGTTGTCCCAATATGTAGTTCCATTTACGTCATACTTTATAGCAAAAGTGCAGGTTGAACTACCGTCAGTGCTGGGAGTTTTGAAATACCATGATTCGAGGCCGTCACTGGTTGTTCTGAAGTAGGAAGCTGCAACATCATACCAGTCGGAGCCGTTGTAGGTATAGCGAACAGTTACCTTTTTAATTGCTCCTAGATTTTGAATAGCTACATAACCTTCAGCAAAGAAAGAACCTACAGGATTATACTGTGGAGACTTTGCATAATACAGCTCTACCGGTTTTGTAGCTGCCTGTGCTGTCTTTACGAATACACCTGATGCTGCTACGAATAGCATGCAAAATGCCATTGTAAGGCTTAAAAGTTTTGAAAAAGTTTTTTTGTTGTTCATTTTAAAATGCCTCCTTATATTTTTGTATAGCTTGTCCGACATAGGAGATTTTGAGCCTGTATGACGTTTACAAAATAATACCAAATTGCAAAAATAGTGTAAATGTAAAGATTGTTAAATTTTTATTAAAGGTGAAGATTTTTTTTAGGTCATTTGCACAATAATAAAGATGGTTTACTGTAAGCTATTTTTAAGTGAATACTATGGTTGTATAGCTTTTAAGTAATAGTATAAAAATTTTTTTGCAATAAGCCTTAAATTCCTATATAATATTACATTATAATGCAGAAAAAAGCTTTGAAAGGAAGGATATACCTGGGTTTGAGACATTTTTCCTTTCAGCTTGACAAAAAAGGAGTTGTTATTTTGAATAATGAATTAGTGGTTGTCCTTGATTTTGGAGGACAGTATAATCAGTTGATTGCAAGAAGGGTTAGAGAGGCGAATGTTTACTGTGAGGTTCTTCCATACAGCGCTTCTATTGATAGAATAAAATCCATGAATCCGAAGGGGATAATTTTCACAGGAGGCCCGGCGTCGGTGCTTGATCCTAAAGCTCCGTTCTGTGATAAGGAAGTTTTTAACCTGGGTATACCGGTATTGGGAATTTGCTATGGAATGCAGCTGATGAGCGTAATGCTGGGAGGAACTGTTGAGAGGGCAGACCAAAGGGAATATGGTAAGGTTGATATAAAGCTCAGTGCTACTGGAAAGTTGTTTGAAGGTATTGAGTCCGATACTACATGCTGGATGAGTCATACTTATTATGTAAATAAAATGCCCGAGGGTTTTGTGGGAGTATCTACATCGGCAAACTGCCCTACAGCAGCAATGGAAAACGTAGAAAAGAACTTCTATGGCGTACAGTTCCACCCCGAAGTAATGCACACTCCTAGAGGAAAGGATATGTTGTACAATTTCCTTTACAAGGTATGCGGTTGTTCCGGTGACTGGAAAATGTCATCCTTTGTTGAGCAATCTATAAAAGCCATAAAAGAAAAGGTTGGTGACAAGAAAGTACTGTGCGGTCTTTCAGGAGGAGTAGACTCATCAGTAGCGGCTGTTTTGATACACAAGGCTATTGGTAAGCAGCTAACATGCATATTTGTAGATCATGGACTCCTTAGAAAAAATGAAGGAGACCAGGTCGAAAAGGTATTTAGAGAGCAGTTTGATATAAACCTCATAAGGGCTGATGTTGAGGACAGGTTTTTAGAGAAATTGGCTGGAGTTTCCGACCCTGAGACTAAGAGAAAAATCATAGGCGAAGAGTTTATAAGGGTGTTTGAGGATGAAGCAAAGAAAATCGGAACGGTTGATTTTCTTGTGCAGGGAACAATATACCCTGACGTTATAGAAAGCGGTGCAGGGGATGCTGCAGTTATCAAGAGCCACCATAATGTTGGGGGATTGCCTGAGCATGTAGATTTCAAGGAAATTATCGAACCGCTTCGCAACCTCTTTAAGGATGAGGTTAGAAAGGCCGGCGAAGAATTGGACATACCTGAGGAAATAGTTTGGAGACAGCCGTTCCCCGGTCCTGGTCTTGCGATAAGAATAATCGGTGACGTTACTAAGGAGAAGCTTGAGATTCTGAGAGATTCCGACTACATTTTCAGGGAAGAGATAGCACTTGCAGGACTTAAAAGGCAGATAAATCAATACTTTACTGTGTTGACAGGCATGAGAAGCGTTGGTGTAATGGGGGATGAAAGGACTTATGATTATACCCTTGCACTGCGTGCGGTTACTACAACCGACTTTATGACAGCGGATTGGGCAAGAATACCCTATGATATTCTTGAGAAAATTTCAAATAGAATAGTAAATGAAGTAAAGCATATAAATAGAATTGTTTATGATATAACAAGCAAGCCACCGGCAACTATTGAGTGGGAATAAGAGAATAATATAATCAGTACAAAGGGTTTGGATAATCCAAACCCTTTGTTTATGTAGGGGGAAGGTTTAGTGCAGCAGGTAAGTATAATAATTAATCAGATAATAATGCTTAGTTTGCTTGGGGTAACTGGATTTATAGCAGGGAAAACCGGATATCTGCCCGAGAATTCCGGGGTCATCCTTTCAAGAGTAGTAATCAAGCTTACAGCACCGCTTCTCATTTTTACTACTATGGCCAACTATAATTTTGAAGGTGAAAATATAGGCAGCCTTATATCGGTGTATGGATATGGAGTTTTGTTTTTATTACTTGCTTTTTTGATAGGTAAGTTTATGGCTGACAGGTTAAGACTGCAGGGTGCCACGGGAAGTGTTTATAAAATGCAGTCGATGTTTGGAAATGTAATATTTATGGCTTATCCTCTCCTTGCTTCATTGTTTGGAGAAAGAGGTATTATATATGCAGTGTTTTTCAATCTTGCAAATGATACCGTTCTATGGACACTGGGCGTATACCTTGTAAACAAGCACAATAACAGCAGTCCGAAGGATAATTTAAAGCACCTGATAAACGGTAATACATTGGCTTTTGTCCTTGGTGTACTTTCTATAATTACCAACCTTCAGTATTACGTAGCCAAATATCCGAGTGTTCAGAAGGTTTACAGCCTTGTATATAATACTTTTAATCCTCTAGGGAAAACAACCATATATCTTTCAATGTTGTTCATTGGGCTGATACTTTCACAGGTTAAAATGAACAGCTTTTCGGATGTGCTAAAACGTTATCCCATATTCATATTATCTTTCTTTAAGCTGATTTTTGTACCGGCAGCGGCGCTCGGTATACTTACTTTGTTAGGACGCTACATATACATAGATAATTTCGCCAGGGTTATAGTCATACTGCAGCTATCAATGCCTTGTGCTACCATAGTACCTGCTTTAGCTGCTCAATATGACTCGGATTATAAATTTGCTACCGAGGCAGTATTTTTTACCACGCTGTTTTCTGTGGTTACAATGCCTGCGATGGTTTATATACTAGATATAGCTGGATTACTATAAATCAATAAAACAACCGGTTGGGTACGACTCAACCGGTTGTTTTATATTAAGCTCCGTATTTGGCGAGGGTGACGAATCTAAGAATAAACAATGCAGCGAGAATATAAACCAGGGGGTGTATACCCTTGCCTTTACCGGCAGCAATTTTGATTATCGGGTAAACTATCAATCCCGCTGCTATGCCGTTGGCAATACTGAAGGAGTAGGGCATCATAACAACTGTAAGGAAAGCCGGAAGTGCATCGGAAAAGTCTTCAAAATTAATCTGCCTTAAAGCTCCCATCATAAGTACACCTACTATGATTAGAGCTGGTGCAGTTGCTTCGGGCGGAACAAGGCCGGCTACCGGGGAAAAAAACAGCGCAAGCAGGAAAAGTGCTGACGTTACTACAGACGTTAATCCGGTTCTTCCACCCTCCATGACTCCCGAGGCACTTTCGACATAGGTAACAACAGTGGAAGTACCCAGCATTGCCCCTGCGGTAGTAGCTACAGAGTCACTTATCAAAGCCTTATTTATCCTTGGGAGCTTACCTTGCTTGTCCAACATGCCTGCTTTATTACCTGTACCTACCAATGTGCCTATGGTATCGAAAAGGTCTACAAGGGTGAAGGAAAGTACAACTGCAAACATAGTAGAAAGAGCAGCTAATAGGTTTGTATTCCTTTCAAATTGTAACAGTCCGTTGAAATCAAACTGCATAAAAGTAGGGCCGAGGCTTGGGGGAGGCTTTATTAGTGTAAAGCCTTCAGGAATAGGTACAATTTTAAATATAATACCTGCGACTGTGGTTACCAGTATTCCAATTATGATTGCACCTTTTAATCTTCTTGCCATCAATAGTCCTGTGACAATAAGACCGAATATTGCCAGCAGCGTTGTAGGTTTGGTAAGGTCTCCAAAAGAAATTATAGTAGCAGGGTTTGGGGCTACTATACCGGCATTTTTAAAGCCTATAAGAGCTATAAAAAGCCCTATACCTCCGCTTACCGCATGTTTTAATGACATAGGTATGGCATCCACAATCATTTCCCTAAGCTTGGTGATGGTAATGAGTATAAAAACAATACCCGATATAAAAACCGCTGCAAGGGCTTGACGCCAGCTGTACCCCATACCTAACACCACAGTAAAGGTGAAGAAGGCATTCAACCCCATACCAGGAGCCTGGGCGAAAGGGTAGTTGGCATAAAGGCCCATAATAAGTGTTCCTAATGCAGCTGACAGGCATGTGGCAACAAGCACTGCGCCTACCACAGGATCGTTGATTGGATTGTATCTTAATGCTTCATCCCCAAGCGCATTTGCAGAATTCATACCTGCCATTTTTAAAATATTGGGGTTGACAAATATGATATATGCCATGGTGATAAAAGTGGTAAAGCCAGCTATGATTTCAGTTTTAACGGTAGTATTGTTTTCTCTGAGCTTGAAGTAGTTTTGCAAAAAATTCATCTTGCTAATTCCCCTTTTTATTATTGTTATCCTTAGTATTACACTAATACTACTTTGTTATTTACCTTAATTATGGCAAATTCTAAGACTAATTTGTCCGTGAAGAAATAATCAACGACGTTTTTAGGTTATTATTTCTTCATTATGAATTCCAAAATAACAAAGTAGTACTAAGTGGATTTTTTATTAAAAGCATGAAGGCAATATAAAAGTAAAAAACTGATTGGTGGAGAAAATACGAATATTAAATAGGATATATCTAAAAATGTTCGTATTTATTGTTTGCTTTCATTGACAAGCGGACTTGTAATTTGATAGTATTTAATTGTGAAAAAGGTAATTGAAAGCATTTGAAGATTATGTAATAGTAGTATGTTAATTTACATAAAATACGAATTGTTAAGTAAAAAACTAGCTATTTGTTCACGTGCGTACAGCACACTTAAGTTTTATAGTGAAGTTATTTTTTAGCATTTCTATACAAAGGTGTATACTGTTTCTTTGAACTTTTAGAACTAAATATTATCAGCGAAAGTTCGGCTTTTAAATAGCCGCTTTAAATATTTTAAATAATCAGGAGGATGGAGTAATATGTGTATTTCAAAAGACGCAAAAGTTGCAGTAATAATGGGAAGTGACTCGGATTTTTCTACGCTTAAGGGCGGAATAAAGCTTTTAAAAGAGTTTGGTGTTAAGGTTGAGGTTATGGTGTGTTCAGCCCACAGAACCCCTGAAAAGGCTGCTGAATTTGCAAGAAATGCCGAAAGTAACGGTTTTGATGTGATAATTGCTGCTGCAGGAAAAGCTGCTCATCTTCCCGGAGTATTAGCTGCATTTACTCCACTGCCGATAATTGGTGTACCCATTAAGTCATCTACTATGGACGGCTTGGATTCACTTTTATCAATAGTACAAATGCCAAGCGGCATTCCTGTTGCAACTGTAGCGATAGACGGTTCTGAAAATGCTGCACTGCTTGCAGTTCAGATATTGGGTACCGCATATCCCGAATTGAGGGAAAAGATGAAGGAATACAAAAAGAAGCTGGCAAAAAAGGTAGAAGAGAAAAATGCTGCTTTACAGGAGAAAATAGCAGAGCTATAAGCCTGTAAAATAAACCTATAGGGAGGCTTTATGAACGATATAAGATTAGATAAGCTAAGGGAAGAATGTGGAGTATTCGGAATCTTCAACAACGACCATCATGATGTTGCACGTTTAACTTACTATGGCCTCTATGCCCTACAGCACAGGGGACAGGAAAGTGCGGGCATTGCGGTCTGCGATAATGGAACTATACTATACCAAAAGGATATGGGGCTGGTACCTGAGGTGTTTAATGATGTAGTTTTAAACCACTTGAAGGGTAGAGTTTCTATAGGCCATGTACGGTATTCTACTACAGGAGCAAGCTTGAGAGAAAATGCCCAACCCATGGTTGTAAAATACAGAAATGGGCAAT
This sequence comes from Clostridia bacterium, assembly GCA_026416815.1. GTDB lineage: Bacteria > Bacillota > Clostridia > Acetivibrionales > DSM-2933 > SKW257. Next base: position 83,267 of record JAOAEJ010000058.1, read on the forward strand.
TGGCCCTTGCTCATAACGGAAATATAGTTAATGCTTCACAGATAAGGGAAAGGCTTGAGGACACCGGTACTATATTTCAGACAACAAATGATACCGAGGTTATACTGAATCTCATAACAAGACACAGGATATCAAGCAATTCAATCGAGGAAGCACTGCAAAAAATGATGGTGGAAGTAAAAGGTTCATATGCACTGGCAATACTTACACCCAAGAGGCTTATTGGTATAAGGGATCCATTCGGCATAAGGCCTCTTTGTATAGGTTTACTGGATAATTCATATGTTCTTGCTTCGGAAACCTGCGCTCTGGATGCAATCGGAGCGGAATATGTCAGGGATGTAAATCCGGGTGAAATAGTACTAATTGGTGAAAATGGCCTGGAATCGATTCAGACTGAGGTTCCTAAAGAGTCAAAGCTATGTATATTTGAGTTTGTTTACTTTGCAAGACCTGATACTAATATGGATGGCGCAAGTGTACACCAGGCAAGGATTGAAGCAGGTAGAAGGCTTGCTATAGAGCACCCTGTGGATGCAGACCTTGTTATCGGTGTTCCCGATTCGGGTATAACAGCTGCCCTGGGCTACTCCTTGGAGTCAGGCATACCTTACGGTCAGGGGCTTATAAAAAACAGGTATATAGGCAGAACCTTTATACAGCCTAGTCAGGGACTGAGAGAAACTGCTGTAAGAATTAAGCACAATGCAATAAAAAATGCAATAGAGGGTAAGCGCGTAGTTATAATAGATGATTCTATAGTTAGAGGTACTACTACAAAGAGAATTGTACAGATACTAAGGGAGGCAGGAGCTACTGAAGTACACATGAGGGTTAGCTCACCGCCGCTGATGTTTCCGTGCTATTTCGGTATAGATATCTCCTCACGTAAGGAACTGGTTGCCTCCAAACATTCGGTTGAGGAAATAGGCCAGATGATTGGAGCAGACACGCTGGGATACTTAAGCCTTGAGGGTCTTTTGAAAACTCCCGTAGGTTCAAAGTGCGGTTTTTGTACCGCATGTCTCGATGGTTTTTATCCTATGGAAGTACCGACAGAGGGTAACAAGTTCTCCTGCGGTTGATAAGGGTAGTATTAAGTTGGCAACTAACCCCTATATTGCTTATGTGTAACAAAGATTGTAGGGGATGACATATAAAAAGTAATTACAGTGTTTAATTAAGGAGGGTAAAAATGACCACATATAAAGATGCAGGTGTAGATGTAGAAGCAGGTTATGAAGCGGTCAGACTAATGCGCAGCCATGTGCAGAGGACATTCAGACCTGAGGTGCTTACCGATATAGGCGGATTCGGAGGACTTTTTTCCATTAATAAGGATAAGTACTCAGAACCTGTACTTGTATCTGGAACCGATGGTGTAGGTACAAAGCTTAAAATTGCGTTTCTTATGGATAAACACGACACCATAGGTATTGATTGTGTGGCTATGTGTGTAAATGATATAGTTTGCAGCGGTGCCGAGCCTTTATTCTTTCTGGATTATATAGCTGTGGGTAAGAACCGTCCCGAGAAGGTAGCGGATATTGTTAAAGGTGTTGCAGACGGCTGTGTTATGGCAGGGTGTGCTCTCATAGGAGGGGAGACCGCAGAAATGCCGGGCTTCTACCCAGAAGAAGAATACGACGTAGCTGGGTTTGCTGTAGGTATAGTTGACAAGAGTAAGGTTATTAACGGTAAAAGCATTAAAGAGGGGGATAAACTGATAGGCTTGGCTTCATCAGGAGTGCACAGCAATGGATATTCCCTTGTAAGAAAGCTTTTAAATCCCAATGACTTAAAGCTTAAAGAACATGTTGAGGCTTTAGGCACAAGCTTAGGAGAAGAACTGCTCAAGCCTACAAAAATATATGTAAAAACCATTTTAGACCTTAAGGAAAAATACCAGATAAATGGTCTTTCTCATATAACCGGGGGAGGCTTCACTGAAAATATTCCGAGAATGGTGCCTGAGGGTTTAAGAGTTAAGATAAATAAAGGAACATGGCCTGTACTGCCTATATTTACACTTTTGCAGTCACTAGGCGATATCAGCGAAAAGGATATATACAACACCTTTAATATGGGTATCGGAATGGTAATAGCGGTAGACAGCAGCATTGCAGAGGAAGTAGTAAAATACCTCAATAAAGATACTGAAAACGCATACTTAATCGGCGAAATAGTTAAAGGTGACGCTGGGGTGGATATATGTTAAAGATTGGCGTGCTGGTTTCCGGTGGTGGCACAAATCTTCAAGCTATTATAGATAAGATTGAAAGCGGCTATATAAATAATTGCCGTATAGCCACTGTTGTATCAAGTAAGCCGGGCGTCTACGCACTCGAAAGGGCTCAGAAATACGATATACCATCTACATGTATAATAAGAAAAAACTTTAGTTCAATAGATGATTATGATAATGCATTAATAGAACATATGGAAAGCTGCGGTGTAGAGCTTGTGGTTATGGCCGGCTTCCTTTCCATACTAGGGGAGCGTTTTAATAACTACTACAAAAACAGGATAATCAATGTACATCCTTCTTTGATTCCTTCCTTCTGCGGTAAAGGCTTTTACGGGATAATTCCCCACCAGAAGGCTCTGGAATATGGGGTGAAGGTTACAGGTGCTACAGTACACTTTGTGGAGCTGGAGGCCGACGCTGGACCTATTATTTTACAGAAGGCTGTATATATAAATGATGATGACACCCCTGAAACTCTACAAAAAAGAGTAATGGAAGAAGCTGAGTGGGATATTTTACCCCAGGCTATAAAGCTGTATGCGGAAGGTAGAGTGGTAGTAGACGGAAGAAAGGTCAGAATATTGTCCTAATAACTAAATGATAGAAATTTTATAATTATATAATCATGGAAGTCAACGGCCTTTTATTTAGGGTTAATTAAAGCCGGGATTTTCATATAGGAGGGTTTTTATGATAAAGCGTGCACTGATAAGTGTATCCGACAAAACGGGAATTGTTGAGCTGGCAAAGGAGCTGGACAGCTACGGCGTAGAAATCATTTCGACCGGAGGAACTGCAAAAACGTTAAGTGACGCAGGAATAAAGGTAATAAACATATCTGATATCACAGGATTCCCCGAGTGCCTTGACGGTAGGGTAAAGACCCTTCACCCAAATGTGCACGGTGGCTTACTTGCAATGAGAAGCAACCCAGAGCATATGAAACAGATTAAGGAATTGGGTATAGAACCTATAGATATGCTCATAATAAACCTCTATCCTTTCAAACAGACTATTTTAAAAGGCCATGTGGAACTAGAAGAAGCTATTGAAAATATAGATATCGGCGGTCCTACAATGCTGCGTGCTGCGGCAAAGAACTATCAGGACGTTGTAGTAATGGTTGATCCTTCAGACTACTCCACTGTTTTGGAAGAGTTAAAGTCATCAAAAGAAATATCGGTTAAAACAAAATTTAAACTTGCATACAAAGTGTTTGAACATACAAGCCATTATGATACACTGATTGCAAAATACCTAAGGGATAAGCTCGGTGAAGAATTCTTCCCCGAAACCCTTTCACTGACATTCGAAAAGGTACAGGATATGAGATATGGAGAAAATCCACATCAAAAGGCGGTATTTTATAAAGAAGTTGGTGCGAATATAGGCTGTCTTACCAATGCAAAGCAGCTTCATGGAAAAGAATTGTCGTACAACAATATAAACGATACAAACGGCGCTCTTGAGCTTTTGAAGGAGTTTGACGAGCCTACTGTTGTTGCAGTCAAGCATGCAAATCCCTGCGGCGTTGCCAGTGCGGATAATATATATGACGCATATGTGAAGACCTATGAAGCTGACCCAGTGTCCATATTTGGCGGTATAGTTGCCGCAAACAGGGAAATAGACGGCAAAACCGCTGAAGAGATAAACAAGATATTTATCGAAATAGTAATAGCGCCTTCCTATACCGAGGAAGCACTGAATATCCTGGCACAAAAGAAAAACATCAGGGTATTGCAGCTTGATAACATCTCCGCAAAGCTTCCTGCGGGCACTTATGATATGAAGAAGGTTGCAGGTGGTTTACTAGTTCAGAATTATAACAATGAATTGGTAAATGTTGAGGATGTTAAGGTTGTGACAGATAGGAAGCCAACAGATAAAGAAATGGAAGACCTGATGTTTGCTATGAAGGTAGTTAAGCATACAAAATCTAACGGTATAGCATTGGCTAAAGATAAGCAGTCGTTAGGAGTAGGTCCTGGACAGACAAACAGGATAATGGCTGCAAAAATCGCTATAGAATACGGCGGAGATAGGACAAAAGGAGCAGTTATGGCTTCCGATGCATTCTTCCCGTTCCCCGATTGTGTAGAAGCTGCTGCTGCTGCCGGAATTACGGCAATAATTCAGCCCGGTGGATCACTAAACGACCAGAAGTCTATCGACGCTTGCAATAAGTATGGTATTGCAATGGTGGTTACAGGAATGAGGCATTTTAAACACTAGAATTATCATATAATTAAGATTGGGATTAAGAAGTGGTCTTAATCTCAATCTTATTTTCGTCAATAAGGGTAAGTGAGGTTAATATGAGCAGTACGATTGTTATTATATTTCTCTCGTTTTTTATTCTTAGACTTTCAAGCCTATTCTTTTCAATTAAAAATGAAAAAAGGCTAAAAAAAGAAGGGGCAGTAGAGTATGGTAAGACCAACAGTACTGTGATGGCAATACTGCATACTGTATTTTATTTTGCATGCCTGACAGAAGCTGCAATCAAGAAAACACAGTTTGATAGCACAACTGTTGTTGGGATTTCAATCTATTTATTTTCTATGGCTGCTTTATTCTTTGTTATTTACCAATTAAGAGATGTATGGACTGTAAAGCTTTTAATTGCTAAGAGCCACAAGCTTAATAAAAGCTTTGTTTTCAAATATATAAGGCACCCGAATTATTTTCTTAATATTTTACCGGAATTAATAGCTATAGTACTTATATGCAAGTCATGGATAGCACTGGCGGTTATATTTCCGTTTTATTTAGCAACTATGGTAATACGTATAACGCAGGAAGAAAAGGTAATGAAGCAGAAGTTTACTAACTTTTAAGAAATTTGATGTTATATAAATATAAATTTTACTTATGAGGAAAACTTTTTGACAGGAGGTTAACACATGAAGATTCTTGTAGTAGGTAGCGGCGGGCGTGAACATGCTATTGTATGGAAAATGGCTCAGAGCCCTTCGGTTGAGAAAATATACTGTGCACCGGGGAATGGGGGAATATCCTCACTAGCTGAGTGTTTGCCTATAAAAGCTCTTGATATCGATGGAATAGTTAAGTTTGCAAAAGAAAATAGTATAGATATGGTGGTAGTAGCACCCGATGATCCCCTTGCAGCAGGTATGGTGGATGCACTGGAGGCTGAAGGGATAAGGGCATTTGGGCCAAGAAAAAATGCGGCTATCTTAGAGGCGAGTAAGGCGTTTTCAAAGGATTTGATGAAGAAATACAATATTCCTACAGCTAAGTATGAGGTTTTTGATGACAGTGAGCATACTGTTGAGTACTTAAGGCACCAAGAGTATCCGATAGTTGTAAAAGCTGACGGATTGGCTCTAGGGAAGGGTGTAATAATAGCCCAGGGCTTTGATGAGGCGCAGGAAGCTGTAAACAGCATAATGAATGACAAGGTGTTTGGTAGTGCAGGCAGTAGAGTGGTTATTGAGGAGTTCCTTGTGGGACCTGAGGTATCCATACTTGCCTTTACAGACGGAAAAACTGTTGTACCCATGGTAAGCTCTCAGGATCATAAAAGAGCTTTAGATAACGATCAGGGACTCAATACCGGGGGTATGGGGACTTTCTCACCCAGCAGGATTTATACTCCGGAAATTGCAGAATACTGTATGGAGAATATATATAAGCCTACAATTGAGGCAATGAACAGTGAAAACCGCAAATTTAAAGGCGTTCTTTACTTTGGATTAATGCTGACAAAGGATGGTCCTAAGGTATTGGAGTATAATGCAAGGTTCGGAGATCCTGAAACTCAGGTAGTGCTTCCAAGGCTTCAAAGCGACCTGGTAGAAATATTCAATGCTATTATAGACGAAAAGCTGGATGCTATAGATGTTAAGTGGTCGGATAGTGCGGCTGTATGTGTCATAATGGCTTCGGGTGGGTATCCACAGCAATATAAGACTGGCTATGAAATAACCGGGATTACAGAGGCAGAGAGGGATTCCAACATAGTTGTATTTCATGCAGGCACAAAGTGTGAGGATGGCAAATACTATACAGCAGGAGGACGTGTCCTCGGGGTTACAGCGCTGGAGCATACGCTGGATGAGGCTATCAAAAAGGCTTATGAGGGTGTGGCAAAAGTAAGCTTCAAAGATGTGCACTATAGGAAAGATATCGGAATAAAATAAGAGGGGGGGAAGCTCCCCTCAAAATTTTTTATATACAGTGAAGGAAAATACTTTTTTTTGTAGAAACTATAATAAATCTGTCTTTTGGATATATATAATATCTGGACTTAATCAAGGTGCTTATGCATGATTCTTACCTGACCATATGAGCAAAGGAGCTGATGTTATGGGTAAAAAGTATATCTGCCTGGATATTGGCGGTACAAAGGTTTTAGGGGCAGTATTTGATGAGAAAAATAGTATTGTCTATAAAGTTAAGAAGAAAACCAGAGCTGAAAAAGGCTTGGAACAAATTGAAGAGAAGATTATCAAGGTTGTTGATGAGCTTATAGGTGAGTCGGGGATGGACCGGAGTGAGCTGGCTGCAATAGGAGCTGGTGCACCCGGTGTTATCAATAGTGACAGCGGTGAAATTATTTATGCTCCAAACCTCCCATGGAGGAACTATAACATACGTAATGCCATTGAGACCAGATTTAAGGTTCCGTTTTATATAGGAAATGATGCTAATGTAGGCGTTCTTGGCGAGTGGAAGTATGGTGCAGGAATTGACAGAAAAAATATAGTAGGGCTCTTTGTAGGTACCGGTGTTGGCGGAGGATTGATACTGGATGGTAAATTATTTACCGGTTCAAAGCACGCTGCAGCGGAATTGGGACATATGGTGCTGAATACCGAAGGTCCGTATTGTAACTGCGGGCAGAGAGGGTGTCTCGAAGCCTATGCGGGTAAGATAGGTATATCAAGAGAGATAAAAACACAGATTGAAAGAGGAAGAAAGACCGCTTTAAAAGAGTTGATGGGAGATGATATAAATCTTCTAAAGAGCAAGGCACTCAAAAAGGCCATTGAGGAAAAGGATGATCTTGCAATTGAGGTTCTTGATAGGGCTGTTTACTATCTTGCAGCGGGAGCAGGGTCTTTAATTAATGTATTCAATCCCGATATGGTTATACTGGGCGGCGGTGTGGTTGAAGCGATGGGAGATTACATTATGCCTTCTTTCAAGAAACATATAAAAAGGTTTGCTATGCCGGATATCCTCACCGGGACAGAACTTGTTAAATCTGCATTGGGTGATGACGCTATTGTTTATGGAGCTCTGGCAATGATAACAAATAAAAGTGGCGAATAGGCTATAAGCTGTGATATAATATATAACTGACGTGGGAAAGGTTTTTCTTTATGAAAAACCTTTCTTGTGTTATAATATCTGATAATAATTTTGCAAAGGTATTCAATATGGAAAAAAGAACTGAAAGAATAGGCATTTGTGGAGGAACCTTCGATCCTATACATAACGGGCATTTAATAATAGCTGAAGAAGTAAGGGAGAAGTTTCATCTTGACAAGGTGCTGTTTATTCCATCGGGTATGCCTCCGCACAAAAACCTATCGGGAGTAACTTTGCCGGAATACAGGTATGAAATGGTATGCAGGGCTGTAAGTACAAACTCTCACTTTGAAGCCTTGGATATTGAGATAAAGAGGGAAGGTTATACCTACACGGTAGATACGCTTACAGCATTAAGGCAATTGTTAGGAGAGGATACCAAGCTGTACTATATAACCGGAGCTGATGTTGTCCTCGATCTGATGACATGGAAGCGGTTTGAAGAAGTGTTTAAGTTGTGTGAGTTTATTGCGGTACTTAGGCCGGGATATAAAAGTGAAGACTTTTTAGAACGTATAGAGTACTTAAAATTAAATTATATGGCAAAAATAAACATTGCAGAGGCTTCACTTATAGAGATTTCTTCTACGGCTATCAGGGATAAGGTCAGGAGAGGGTGTTCGGTAAAGTACCTTGTTCCAGAGAACGTAGAGCAGTATATTGCTGAAAATGACTTATATAAAGTGTAATGAACCCTTAAGGCACATAAATACATAATGAGTATTAAGAGGATTTTAAGAGGTTTGGAAGGTTATACTATGACGATTGAAGAAATAAAGGCCAAGTTGGAAAATGTATTGTCAGCTAAAAGGTATAAGCATTCTCTGAGGGTTATGGACACAGCTGTAGAGCTGGCAGAAAAATATGGTGAAGATATTGAAAAGGCCAGGCTAGCAGGTCTGGTGCATGACTGTGTCAGAGATATAAAAGGTGAACACCTGCTTGAGTTGTGCAGAGAATATAACGTTGATGTTGATAATATAACAAAAGCGCAGCCGGAATTACTTCATGGTCCCCTGGGTGCAGAATATATAAAGAGTGTATATGATGTTAACGATAACGAAATATCGAAAGCCATATACTGTCACACTACAGGGTGTGAGAATATGAACCTTCTGGATAAAATTATATTTATTGCTGACTATGTTGAACCGGGAAGAAATTTTCCAGGGGTTGACGAAGCCAGGAGGCTGGCATTTGAAGATATTGATGAAGCAATGATATATGCTCTTGATAGAACAATAAAATTTGTCATGGATAAGGGTTCTCTAATCCATCCTGATACAGTTAGAGCAAGGAACTATATAATTTTTCACAAAAATAAAAACAATAAAATTTAGTAAAACCAGCGAATTTTAAAGGAGAGGGCAACATGTGGGGGTTGTCTGCATGAATAAGAAACTTTATTTTTCTGTTATTTTCTATATTATAGGTTCATTTATTTTGATATTTATGGGGATAAACGTAGCTTCAAATTTTGCAAGGGACGCCAGAGTCTTTGAGAAATCTATAGCAAAGGCTGAAAAGGATAACTCTATAAAGCTTCCGGACAAGTCCTCTGTTTCACAGGGTACTTCAGAAAAGATGGTTAAAATTCCCGAATCCAAAGATTCGGTGGATTCTAAGAATGGCAATAAGGCAACTCCAAAACCTATGCTTATCAAGGTGGAAGTTATAAACTATACTGGAATTAACAAGCTTGCAGAAGAGATAAGGTATACGCTTGAGGCCAACGGTTTTCAGGTAAGTGCAGGTAATGGAAAATCAAATAAATTTGTGACAACCGCAATTATCGAGCGAAACGATAAAAAAGCGGGAATAGAGGTACAGAAGGTAATTAAAATAGGAAAGATCAAAAAGGAATTAACTCCAGGATCGAGGTTTGATGTTACCGTAATATTGGGGGACGATTATAAACCTTGATTCATAGCTTATAATAGACCATTTAAAAAAAAGAAATTATGCAATTCCTTTAAAAAGTGGTATAATATTAAACCGTGAATATGATTATTAAATTAGGAGGAAGTGAAGTTTACTTGGAATCAAAGGAAATGGTTGAAAAAATAGTAGGTTTTCTCGAAGAGAAGAAGGCAAAGAATATTAATGTAATTGATATAAAGGATGTTTCTACACTTGCTGACTATTTTGTAATATGCAGCGGTACTTCTACAACACATATTAAGGCTATGACCGATGAACTGGAAATTAAGATGAAGGAAAACGGTATCAATTATCTCCATAAAGAGGGGTATAACAGTGCACGGTGGATTTTGCTCGATTATGCTGATGTAGTAGTGCATATATTCCACGAAGAAGACAGGGATTTTTACAATCTTGAAAGACTCTGGTCTGACGGAATTGTAAGCTATAGATGACGACGGAGGTAGTTTTATGTATTACAACTTCAAAGACATTGAAAAGAAGTGGCAGGAAAAATGGCATAAAGACGGAGCTTTTAAGGTAGACAAAAGTGATAAGCAAAAATATTATGTACTCGAAATGTTTCCCTATCCTTCAGGGAAGCTCCACATGGGACACGTTAGAAATTACTCCATAGGCGACGTGGTAGCAAGGTTTAAAAAAATGAAGGGCTTTAACGTACTTCACCCTATGGGATGGGACTCATTCGGGCTGCCCGCTGAAAACGCAGCTATTAAGCATGGAATCCACCCAAATGGTTGGACATGGTCCAACATCGACAACATGAGACAACAGCTTAAAGAGCTTGGAATTAGCTATGATTGGGACAGGGAAGTGGCAACCTGCCACCCTGATTATTATAAATGGACACAGTGGATGTTTTTGCAGCTGTATAAAAACGGATTGGCGTATAAGAAAAAATCCTACGTTAACTGGTGTCCATCCTGCTCAACAGTTCTTGCAAACGAGCAGGTTGTAAATGGTAAATGCGAACGCTGCAAAGCCGATGTAGGTAAGAAAGACCTTGAGCAGTGGTTCTTCAAAATCACTAAATACGCTCAAAGGTTGCTTGACGATATAGAGAAGCTCAAGGGTTGGCCTGAAAAGGTAAGAACCATGCAGGCAAACTGGATAGGCCGTAGTGAGGGTGTAGAGGTAGACTTTAAGGTAGAAGGTATGGATAAATCGGTAAGGGTGTATACTACAAGACCCGACACCATTTACGGGGTAACTTATATGGTTATTGCTCCAGAACATGCTATTGTAAAGGAATTGATAAAGGATACCGAGCAGGAACAGCAGTGCATTGAGTTTATCAATAAAATGCAGTTTTTGAATGAAATAGCAAGGACAGCTTCCGACACAGAAAAAGAAGGAATATTTACCGGAAGGTATGTAATAAACCCTCTTAACGGTGACAAGGTACCTCTTTATCTTGCCAACTATGTACTTGCTGAATACGGTACAGGTGTGGTCATGGCTGTACCTGCCCATGACGAGAGGGACTTTGACTTTTCAAAGAAATACAATCTGCCTATAAAGGTGGTTATACAGCCTGAGGGTGTGGAGCTCGACGCTGCTTCTATGAAAGAGGCATTTGTTGATGTAGGCTATCTTGCCAACTCCGATAAGTTTAACGGTGTAAAAAGCGATGAAGCTATTAGCAAAATTATTGACTATATAGAAGAAAAGGGCTATGGAGAAAGGAAGATTAACTTCAGGCTCAGGGATTGGCTTATTTCCAGGCAGAGATACTGGGGGGCTCCTATACCGGTTATATACTGCGATGATTGTGGTACTGTTCCGGTTCCCGAGGAAGAGTTGCCGGTTGTACTGCCTACCGATGTTAAGTTTACTGGGACGGGTGAGTCACCGCTATTAGGTAGCAAATCCTTCCTTGAAGCTAAGTGCCCTAAGTGCGGTAAGGTGGGAAGAAGAGAAGTAGATACTATGGATACCTTTGTGTGCTCATCATGGTACTACTTGAGGTACTGTGACCCTTGCAACGGCAATATGCCTTTCAGTAAGGAAGCAACAGACTACTGGATGCCTGTAGACCAATATATAGGCGGTGTTGAACATGCTATACTGCACCTTCTTTACTCAAGGTTCTTTATGAAGGCTCTGTATGATATGGGACATGTAAATCATGACGAGCCATTTACAAACCTCTTGACGCAAGGGATGGTACTTAAGGACGGGGCGAAAATGTCTAAGTCCTTGGGTAATGTAGTAAGTCCTGAGGAAATCATTGAAAAATACGGCGCGGATACCGCAAGGCTTTTCATACTTTTTGCTTCACCACCGGAAAAAGACCTTGAGTGGAATGAACAGGGGGTAGAAGGCTGTTACAGGTTTATAAACAGGGTGTGGAGAATAAGCACCGAGTTTATGGATGCAGTAAAAGAAAATGTGGCTTTGGATACAAGCAAGCTTACCAAGGAAGATAAAGAGCTGCGCTATGTGATAAATAATACCATAAGAAAAGTAAGTGACGACATTGGAGAAAGATTCAACTTCAATACCGCTATAAGTGCTGTTATGGAGCTGGTTAATGCTCTCTATGCCTATAAAGAAAAAGTAAGTGATGAGAACAAAAATAAAGCTGTTCTTAAAGAGGCTATTGATAATATGGTTGTTATGCTTGCTCCATTCATTCCTCATGCAGCGGAAGAACTGTGGCAGGCAATGGGCAGAGAAGGAAGCATACACGATGTTGAATGGCCCGGATATGACGCAGCTGCACTTATAAAGGATGAAATTGAGATTGTAGTTCAGATAAACGGCAAAGTAAGAGACAAGATGACATTACCTTCGGGACTGAGTCAAAAGCAGACTGAAGAGGAAGCTTTAAAGAGCGAAAAAGTAAAGGAGCTTATAGAAGGTAAGAGTGTTGTGAAGGTTATAGGTGTACCGGGCAAACTTGTTAATATAGTTGTAAAATAGTAGAGTTATAATCAAGGGATGGCCTGTTATCAGACCATCCTTTTGTCTTAATATCATAAAAATAAAGTTTAAGTCTACAGAGAATAAAGATTGGAATAATAATACTTTGGAGGAATAATCGCATGAAAGAATTAAAGGATATGAATAGGGAAGAGCTCATGGAGGTTATCAGGATTAAGAACGTGATGATAAAGGAGCTGGAAGAGGAGCTTGAAGCCTATAGAGAGCTTGCAGAGCAGCAGCAAAAGCTCATCGGGAATAAAGATAATATGAATTGTGGAGGGCTGTAGAGCGGGTAAGAGAAGATTTATAAATAGAACCTTAATATCCCTCTCATATAGGATAAAAATAAGGCAATTACCGCATTGGGTAATTGCCTTATTTTATTTACTATCAGTTGTTACTGAACAGTGAAGAACAATCCTGTAAGTCCATCAACGCTTATAGTATAGTTGCCGTTTGAAGCATTGATTACTGTACCTGTAAGAGCATTTGTAAGCTTAGTACCGCCTACTTGGGACTGTGAAAGTGTAATTGTCTGAGCTGATGTTGAAACGTTCAGGGCGTACACCATCTTATCAGTACCATCTACTTTAAGGTCGGCATAGGTATAGGTATCGGATTTCAAGTGTGTTCTGGTACCGTTCCACAGCGCAGGGTGTTGAGCCCTCATGTCCATTAATGATGTTACATAGTTCTTTAAGTTGGTCTGGTTTGTATCAAAGTTTGTAACCTGCCCGGATGATCTTGAAACGTGGTCATCGTAGTAGCCTAAGTTACCTTCGTATATGAACCCTGATACCTCATCACCAATTTCATCTCCGTAGTATATTGTGACAGGACCTGTAAAGGCAGCCATGAAGCTGAATGCTGCTCTATGTCTCTTCCAGTAATCTGCATTTTCCTTTCCATAACCGAAAGCCCTCTGTATTAAATCTCCGAATCTTACAAGGTCATGGTTTGTAAGCATAAAGTTAGGGTGTGCGTGAGAAGCATAGGTGTTATGAGTGCTATATCCAGAGTTTAATGTAGTAGCAGGCTGATTTTTAGGATTTGCTTCCTCAATGTGTTCCTTTGTAGCCAGTACTGTTACCAGTGAATACCTCAATGGGAAGTCGAAGCAGGAGTAGAGCCCAGGAGCTGATGAAGAGCCGTAACCCTGATTTTGTATATCAGTTTCACCCTTCCATATTTCACCTACCATGTAGCCTAAAGTACCCCATTGTTTACCAGCTGCTTTTCTTTGTGTACATTTTGCTTCTACAGCTTCACGGATTTGCTTCCACATATCAACGGGAACCTGGTATGCTTGGTCAAGTCTCCAGCCGTCGATTTCGAGCTGGTCAATCCACCATGTAGCTACTTCTCTGTAGAAGTTCAAGCTGCCCGGATATGATACAGGGTCAGCAGCACCGGTAGGATAGTATCCGCTTGGTGAAGCGGGTATAGTTGTATTTTTGTGGTGACCGAATACACCGTCAAGGAATACATACATTCCAAGTCTATGAGCTTCAGCTACAAGGTCTTTTGCGTCCTGAAGAGTACCGAATTTAGGATCAACTTCAAAGTAGTTTTGAGCGAAGTATCCTGTTGCATCCAACTGAGAACTTCCGTTTGAGTTAAATATAGGTGTCATCCAGATGGCATTACATCCCAGGCTCTTTATGTAAGCTAAGGAGTTTTTAATACCTTTTAAATCGCCTTTATGATGGCTTGGACCATATCCTACATTATAGTTGGCATTAGGGTCACCGTCTATAAATGACTCAACCATTACCTGGTAAATCCTCAGGCTGTCGATATCTGCATTCGGTACAGGTGCGTCAATTTTTGTATATGTGTAAGTTTTGCTATCAGATTGTGTACCGTTTGTTGCATAGAGTCTTAATGTCTTGCTGGTGTTTACGGCCATATCGCTGCCTATGGTTACTACTGTACCGTTTGTGAAAGCAGTACCGCCTACAGCAGGGTCACTTCCGTCAAGGGTATATCTTGATGCTGTTACACTTGTACCACTTACGCTTAAAGTAATGCTTTGTGTGGTTGTGGAGAAGTTGCCTCCGGGAGGATTAGCTGATACTGATGGGGGAGTAGGACCTTCGGGGTTTGTATCAGACCATGTATTGTTAGTATAATACCAACCTTCGTTAGTGCTTCTTGTGAGGTCCGCTGTCTGCCTTCCTGCACCATCATTGAATATAAGGCTTGCGCTTGTAACTCCAGGCAATGTGTATACATACCAATCGTTGCCCTCGGATGTCATTGCGTTTCCTGGCCATGCAGCGCCAGCTGTACCAGTAGTAGGAGTAATATTCCAGTAGTATATTTTTATTGTAGTAGCCCA
>JAOAEJ010000097.1 GCA_026416815.1 Clostridia bacterium
CCGGGCGGTTTTATCAACTCGGTAAATTTCGGTAGCTTTTAGACTATTTTTCCTTTGCTATTGTAATACAATTGTAATACGAAAAAATCACGGCTCACTAAAAAATTAGCAATCCAGCAATTAAATCTGGATTGGATTAAAGAAGGAGCGTGCTTTTTTATGAGCAGAAGATCGAATGGGGAAGGAAACATTTCAAAACGTCCAGATGGAAAATGGACAGCCAGAATTCAGATTGGATTAACGGAAGATGGCAAACCCAAAATAAAGGCTTTTTACGGAAGTAGTCGTAAAGAGGTGGCAGACAAACTTGCTGATTTTAGAGAACTCACAAAAGCAGGATATACCGATGAAGATATGCCCGAGTTCAAAACCTATATAACCAATTGGTTATATAATGTTAAAGTAAATGAGCTTAAGGCTATGTCTTTTGACAGGCTGGAAAGTACTATTAAAAATCATATCATACCGGTAGTTGGGCATTTTAAAACAAATATGCTCACAGACACCATTATCCAAACACAGTTGATTAATAAGAAGGTCAAAACATATTCTCATTCAAGTATCAAAAAAATATACGATGCTTTAAATGCCTGTTTTAAGTATGCTGTTGCCAGGCGAGATCTCAGGTTTAATCCTATGGATACTGTTACAATGCCCGGTAAAGCAAAGTTTGAAACCAAGGATATAGAAATATTCACTGAAGAAGATTTAAAGGTACTTATTCAGGCAGCAGATACCCGATTCGGCAATGGCGAGCTAAGATATAAAAACGGATGGGGCATTATTTTGATGATATATACAGGGATGAGGATGGGTGAAGCTCTTGCACTAAAATGGGAAGATTATAATGAAGCTGAAAAGAAGCTGACTATAAGGAAGAATATAGGACTTGTAAAAAATAGAACGGGTGAAGGGAATAAGTACATGCTGCTGGAGCAGGACTCAGTAAAGACCAAAAACAGCGACAGAGTCATTCCTCTTTCACAAATGGCCATCACCGCACTTTCGGAGTTGCGAAAGACATCCAGGAATTATATTATTTCTACTCGAGAGGGAAAACCTGTGAGACCCCGAAATTTTCAGAATACCTTTGACTATATGCTGAATTCAGTAGGGTTGGTGCATAAAGGTCTTCATGCTACACGGCACACTTTTGCAAGTTTATTATTTAAGAAAAGTGCTGATGTAAAAACAGTAGGTGAGCTGCTGGGGCATGCAGATGCAAGAACTACTTACAATACTTATATCCATGTAATGCAATCACAAAAGCAAAGTGCAGTGGCATTACTGGACGAACTATAAGCTTTTCTGATTTTTTAGATTTGCAGGTAGTAAGCTTTACTCCTAAAGCGCTGCCTGCATTTTTATTTTATTATTGATTTAATCACGAAATCATAATAATTGAATAAAATATACTAAAAGGTAACAAAATTATAACATGATATATTGATTAGGGCAAAAATATGTTATATAATTATTACGTGGAGTGGTGGAGATGAGCTATGCATTAGGTATGAGAATAAAGGAATTACGAACTGAGCATAAAATTGCACAGGAAAAGATGGCTGAAATTTTAGACACAACAAGGCAAAGATATTCCCGGTTTGAAAGTGGCCAGGTAGACATTTCATTTGTGGAAATAAAAAAAATCGCAGACTTCTTGGGAATTCCGACTACTGCAATAACAAGCGCACAAGAAGAAAAGAAAGAACTTGTTGCGCTATTTAGAGAAAAGTCCGATAAACCAGAAGCAGTTGAAGCAGTTACCAAGATTGCGGAGATTTTAAAAGTTTTTCATGCGCATGAAAAACTATACTATCAGATGAAGGTGCGTGACGGTATTGAGGATTGATAAGACTGAGATTGAAGATAGAGCATTAAAAGTCAGACAGGAGCATAATATACTAACTTATGGTGTTAAGGATATATTCAGCTTGGCTGAGCAAATGAATATTCATTTGATAAGGTATCCCTTTGGGAAAGATGTCTTACTTGGGTTCTCGACATTATTTGAAGGTAAAAAAGCAATTGTTACTAATTCATCTGAGATACTATCAAGAGAAATTTTTACAATAGCACACGAACTAGGCCATATTATTTATGACTTTGAAGATAACAATCAAGATTTAAAAATAGACTTAGATGTCAACGAAATCAATGAAGATATCTCTGAGGCTAGAGCTTTTCATTTCGCTAACTGTTTTCTAATGCCGGAAGAGCAACTAGCAAAGTTTATAAAGTTTGAACTTAAGAAAAAGCAAGGTGAATTGACAGCGCTGGATATTGTGAGAATTCAAATTGAGTTTAATGCGAGTTATAACGCTGCTGTGAAATGGCTTCATGAAATAGATTTTATAACATCTGGGCATAGGAATGAATTGTTTAATAAAAAGCATGAGATAACTTCAGCCGCCTTGTTTAGGATTATTGATGCGGATGATAGACTCTTATTGCCAAGTAATATAATAAAAGTTCCATCGCAATACTACGAATATGTTATTAGCAATTATGAAAATAGTTATATTCCCTTTTCAAGCTTGCAAAAAGCATTAGACCTGCTGGGAGTAGATGCATCAATACTTAGGAAAGATGATTCTACGCAGGATCAAGATGTAGATATTGACGACATCTTTGAGGAGTACGAATGATGAATGCATCTTTAGATACGGATATTGTTATTCATTTATATAAAAGCGGTAAAAAGGACTTGTTGTTTTCTAGTTTTGACGAGCTCTTTATATATGAATACCTTTTCGAAACCGAGATGAAAACCAAGTCATTACAGGTATATGAAGAGTTCAAAAAGGATATTGAGAGCGGACATATCAGTCTGATAACTAATGCGAAATTGGTTGAAATGGGGATTAAAGGGCTGTTTGAAGAGTATAAAGAAAGTAATAAATATCTATTTGATATTGGAGAGCTTCATGCCATATCATTAGCAAAAGCTATGGGTATTGTAGCTTTTGTCTCTGATGATACTAAGGAAGAAGGTCCCCATCAGACCCTTGTAAAGGAATTAATACAAGGCGTTATACCATTTGCTTTCTATGAATTGCTTTTTTTGAAATATCTTGACTCACAAATATCAGTACAGGAAATGTTTAATTCTTTTGAAGAAGTAAACTCAGCTAGTATGAGTGCACATCCCATGAATTTCCGTACTAAAATTTCATTAACAGTAAGAAGGTTTAGTAGAAAGTATGGGTCAACGAGAGATAATGATTGGCTTGATACTTATTGCAAAGCGAGAGACATTGACTTAAAAAGTAAAATGATAGAATTGAAAATGTTCATACAATCCATGTGAATACATAAATAATTTCATTTCATATAGAAAGAGCCCATCAGAGTGTGTATTGGAATCGAATATGCGCTTTGACTGGGCTTTTTTCATTTCTAAATAATTCTCAAAAAAATTTTCAAAAATACGAAATTTTGCCCGCTGTACTGACCTAACTATGAGGGCGTAATTTTTGTGCCTCAAATTGAACTTTGAAAAAAGCATAATTAGTATTTCAAGTACATTCCTTTTGCAGCTGCAATCAGAAAGCGACATAAGCGGAAGCGCTAAGATAGAAGGTAATTACTTCTGAGCGACAAATTCCGGCTTCAAATTGGCAGTGGTTCTGTCAAATTGCCACGACCTGCAAAATGGGATAATGATACTTCCGTCTGGCTATCTTCACCGACAAGGGACGGCCTGCCAGGTTGAGCAGGAAAATGCACGCCAAAATTTGAGAGAAAATTGCGGGGGCTTTTATGATGCTTGCAACCAACAAGCTGCTTGAAATACTTTTACATATGATTCGCTGACATTGGGCAGCAGAACTACTGTGGCAGACCACGAGCATTGTCTGTTAACCTAAAAACGGTCAAACCTTATGCAAAGGGTCTGCCATACTATTGTGCTGCTCTATAGAAATTATGATGGAAATTATTTACAGGTGAGGTGTTGAATTTGAGCAGACGAGCAC
The DNA here is from genome assembly GCA_026416815.1 of Clostridia bacterium. Lineage (GTDB taxonomy): Bacteria > Bacillota > Clostridia > Acetivibrionales > DSM-2933 > SKW257. The sequence goes on from JAOAEJ010000097.1 coordinate 3,978, forward strand.
CCGGAGAAGGGAATATTTCTAAAAGGGCAGATGGATATTGGACAGCCCGAATTCAAGTGGGATCAAATGAGAATGGAAAACAAAGGATAAAAGCGTTTTACGGAAAAACCCGCAAGGAAGTGGCCGAAAAATTAGCAGATTATAGAGAAATGACAAGGGCGGGATATGGAGATGAAGATCTCCCTGATTTTGATAGGTACATTAAAAATTGGCTGTATAACGTAAAAGCGAATGAGCTGAAAGCATTGTCTTTTGACAGGCTTGAAAGTACAATAAATAATCACATTATTCCTTGTATTGGACACATTAAGACTAACCAGCTTACCGATCTGACTATTCAGATAGAGCTAATAAACAAAAAGAGTAAAGATATGTCCTACTCAAGTCTGAAGAAGATATATGATGCATTGAATGCCTGCTTTAAGTATGCAGTTGCCAGAAGGAATTTAAGATTCAACCCTATGAATACGGTAACTATGCCGTCAAAATCAAAATTTGAAACAAAGGAAGTTGAAATTTTCTCTGATGATGAAATAAAGAAGATAACTGAAGCTGCAAGTGCCAGATTTGGAAATGGTACACTCAAGTACAAAAATGGATGGGCCTTTATATTGATGATATATACCGGTATGCGCATGGGTGAAATGCTAGCATTAAAGTGGCAGGATTTTAACGAAGAAGCCAGGACTCTAACAATAAAAAGGAATATAGCTCTTGTGAAAAACAGAATGGCCAAAGGAACAAACTATAAACTGGTAGAACAGGACTCATTGAAAACTCAAAATAGTGAACGAGTCATCCCTCTTTCATTAATGGCGATTACCGCACTTGCCGAACTAAGAAAGACATCAAAAAATTATGTTATTTCTACAGCAGATGGAAAACCTGTGAGGCCACGAAATTTTCAAAATACCTTTGATTCGGTACTGAAATATGCAGGTATCGGTCATAAGGGTTTACACGCAACCCGCCACACCTTCGCAAGCCTGTTGTTTAAACGTGGGGCCGATGTTAAAACAGTCTGTGAATTGCTTGGGCATGGTGACACGAGAACTACCTATAATACTTATATTCATATTATTAAAGAACAGAAGCACGAGACGATTTCTTTACTGGATGGTATATAAAATCATATTTTTTCATTATCATCAAGTATGAAAAAACCTTCAAATTGACATTCAAGTGCTTGCGCAATTTCATGAAGCTCTTTTTCCGTAAAATTATCACGATTCAGTTTGTTTGTTAAATTCTGACGAGAAGTTCCTATTTTATCAGCTATAGAAGCAATGGTTGTTTTTTTACGTCTTAACAATATTCTTATTTTTTCACCCATTGTTAATGCCATTATAATCACACCTTTAATTATTATACAAATAAAAATATACACTATATCATTGACTTAAGCAATAAATATTAAACAATAGAAACTTTATAGTTTACAATGGTCTTGACATAAGATATAATTTAGTTTACAAAGACACTAAAAAGTTTACATTAGTAAAGGAGTGGATTGTTTTGAGCAAAGGTAGGATTATTGCGATCGCAAATCAGAAAGGTGGTGTAGGGAAGACTACCACTACTTTGAATCTTGCATACTCTTTATCTGAACTTGGGAAAAAGGTATTGCTTATTGATTTTGACCCACAAAGTAATTTAACCATGTGCTTTGGAGTAGACCGGCCTGATGAATTGGAGACCACAATATATGATTTGATGATGTGTATCATTGATGAGAAGGAAATGCCGGATAAGAGCAAGTATATACTGTCTTTCAATAACCTCGATCTCATTCCCTGCAGCATTGAGCTATCGGCAGTTGAAATGAGTCTTGTAAATGTTATGAGCAGGGAGGTCATTCTTAAGATGCTGCTGGAAAATTTCAAGAATGACTATGACTTTATCATTATTGATTGTATGCCTGCTCTCGGAATGTTGACTGTCAATGCTTTAGCAGCCTGTGACAGTGTTCTTATTCCTGCGACTGCCCAATATCTTTCAGCTAAAGGGCTTGAGCTTCTGCTACAGACCATAGCAAGGGTTAAAAAAAGAATTAATCCCAATATTACAATTGATGGTATCCTGGTAACTATGTTTTCTGACCGTACAAAGCTGACCAAAGAAATTCTGAATCTTATGAATGATGCCTATAGTGAGTATATCAGGATATTTGAAAGTAAGATACCGGTGTCAATCAAGGTAGGCGAGGCAAGCTATCGATACAAAAGTGTTATTGAGTATCAACCCAAAAGTAAAGTGGCGCTGGCATATCAAGAGTTTGGAAAGGAGTATCTGAGCTATGGAAACTAAAGGTAAAGTAAGAAGTTTTGTAGACATTTTCGGAGAAGATATAACACCGGATTCAAAAGTCAAGACCGGTATAACTGAAATAGAGATTTCAAAACTTGTTCCTTTTTCAAATCATCCTTTCAAGCTTTATGAGGGTGAGAGACTTCATGATATGGTTACAAGTATTAAGGAACTCGGGGTAATCCTTCCTATTGTTATAAGACCTAGAGATGAAGAGGTATATGAGATTTTATCCGGGCATAACAGGGTGAATGCAGCAAAGATTGCAGGACTTGAAAAAGTACCGACAGTTATTAAAGAAGGGTTGTCAGATGACGAAGCCAATCTGATTGTTACTGAAACTAACCTTCTACAACGTTCATTTTCTGATTTGAGTTATTCGGAAAGGGCTGTTGCACTTGCTACTCATTATAATGCCATTAAACACCAGGGAAAGAGAAATGATTTGATAAACGAGATTGAGATGCTCTCGAAAGTGCATGATATCAAGGTTGAGACATCATTGTCCCAAGTTGGGGCGAGGATGAGATCAGATGAAAAAGTTGGTGAAAAATACAACTTATCAAAAAATACCGTTGCCAGATATCTTCGCTTAAATGAGTTGATTCCTGAATTGCTTGAAAGAGTGGATAATGAAGAAATTGCTTTTATTCCGGCAGTTGCACTCTCGTTTATAAAAAAATCTGAACAGCAGGATATTGAAAGAATAATTTCTGACAACAACTTCAAGGTTGATATGGTAAAAGCAGATATACTGCGTTCCAACTCAGAAGCTGGCAGTTTACCCTCGGACAGGATATATGCCATTTTATCCGGTGAGCTTGGGAAAAAGAAAAAATCCAATAAGCCAGTGTCAATTAAGATTAAACCTAAGGTAATTTCAAGGTTTTTCAAACAGGAACAAAAGCCAACCGAGATTGAAGAAGTCATTGAAAAAGCATTGGAGCTGTATTTTAGCAGTATTTCAGAAACAGCAAAATCCTCTGAGGATATGGAGGCTGATGAATAGCAGAAAGATAGGGGGTATTACTTGTGAAAAACAATCAAAATGGGACATTCCTCAGAATGGATGGCCCGCGTGAGCAGAGGAGTGTCCCATTACATATGACACTGAAGCAAATATATGATGAGGTTACAGCAAGGATTACAAGTTCAGAAACCGAGTGGAAGGAGTTTTTAGACTTTCATTCCAGACTATACAAATACAGCTTTGAAAGTGCAGCATTGATTTATGCACAACGTCCTGATGCAACCCTGGTGGCGGATATGGAGACTTGGAACAAGAAAGTGGGGCGGTGGGTAAACACTGGAGCAAAAAGCATCAGAGTGTTTGATTCTGGTGAAGGTGAATCCTATAGCAGTCCATATCCCAAAACAAGATACCTTTTTGATATTAAGGATACCAATGGCAATCCGGAAACAGTGCCTAAACTATGGAATCTCAATGCTACTACTTCTCAAATGGTTGCCGACAGACTGAACACTTACTATTTGGGAGAAGGCGTTCCACTTGCAATCGTTATAGGCATCATGGCTGAAACAAAAGCAATTACTGCTTACGATGAACTGATGAACAAGTTTGAAGAGGATTTAAAGGGCACAAGCCTTCAGGATTTGCCTTATGCAGGCGTTGAAGATTGCTTCAGACAAGCCTTGGTTAACAGCATCATATATCTCGTCGGAAAACGGTGCGGAATTGAAGCAGATACATTTAATGAATTTGACCTTAGCGTAATCCGGCATTTCAAAAGCAAACAGCTTGTAGCAAGATTGGGTAGCGGAATCACAAGAATATCTCAAGAAATTTTACGAGAAATTGAGGGTTCAATCAAGCAAATTATATATGAGCAAAGGAGTGTAAAAAAAGATGAGTCAAGCAGTGGAATTGAATTATACCGAGAAAGACGGGATCATGTATCCCGAGATTCAGAACTCCAACAACAAGGAAGCAGACGAGACACCACTGGGCAAATACGGGCAGATGGCACTATCTTACCTGAAGGAGAACCATCCTCACCGGTACTCATATCTTCTGATGGAGGGAGAGCTGATGCCGACCATGCACATGGTGAACGAGGAAGCACACAATCATCTGAACACCATCATGGAGCAAATGCTGAAGAGCGACCCGATACCGGACCCAAGCAACACCTACCAGAGTTACCAGCACAGGATGCAGTTGATGGCAACAGCGGAGGAAATAACGCTAAGGGAGATCGTGTACAAACAAAGATAGAAAACCTTACAGATCCTACAGAGTCGCAAAACAGCGGCTCTTTTTTTTCGGGTGAAAAGCGCTATTTATCCGAAACAGAAGTAATCGAATCTGTTTTACAGAAAGGCAGTTATTTAGTTGGAGGCAAAAGCAGAATCTTTGAGTACTTAAAATCCAACCCTAGTACCGAAAGCTTTGCCAAAATGTTAAAGAATGAATATGGAATTGGGGGTTATGCAGCTCCTGTAAGTTTTGGACTTCATCGAATTGACTATGATGCAAAAGGATTAAGAATTGAATGGCTGGATGATGGTGGACAGCATAATTTAAATATAAACTGGAACGCTGCAGCCCAGACAATACGTTCACTTGCTGAAGAAGGCAGATATATTGAAAGTATGTTTTTAAACCATAATAGGCAGCAAACCCTTTTCGATCTTATAGAACATAACTCTACTGATGATAAGAATAGCCATGACATTAAAAATAATGAGACCGAGTTGGATGATTATAAAACCATTGATGACTTAGTTGACGAAGATTCAGAGGAAGATTCTGATTTTGATGCAAATACACATGAAGTTGAAAAAGAATCTGTAGAAGTACAAGATATTGAATTCAAAAAAGTTATTCCTGAAAAGCCAATAGACTACCACTACAGCATTGAAGATGAAATCGGTCTTGGTGGCATAAAAACAAAGTTTAAAAATAACATTGAGGCTATAAAAACTTTAAAGGTTATTGAAAGTGAAAACAGAAGGGCTACCAGTGATGAACAAAAGATCCTCGTAAAATACATCGGATGGGGCGGTATACCCCAGGCTTTTGACCCGGATGCTTCAGGCTGGGAAAAGGAATATTCAGAATTAAAAGAACTGCTTACACCAGAGGAATATGAAAGTGCCAGAGCATCAACTCCTAACGCCCATTATACTTCGCCTGTAGTAATTGAAGCAATATTCAAAGCCCTTGACCGTTTTGGATTTGAAAAAGGAAACATTCTCGAACCTTCTATGGGAACGGGACTCTTCTATTCACTGCTGCCAGAGATTATGAAAAATTCCAAGCTCTACGGCGTAGAACTGGACAGTATATCAGGAAGGATATCAAAGCAGCTCTGTCAAACGGCAGATATCAGAGTTCAGGGGTTTGAGACAGTGGACTATCCGGACAATTTTTTCGACGTTGCTATAGGGAATGTGCCCTTTGGTGATTACAAACTCCATGACAAAAAATATGATAAATATAACCTGAACATT
>JAOAEJ010000073.1 GCA_026416815.1 Clostridia bacterium
TTGATAGAATGATTGTATTCCAGCATATCCATTACCTCTTTATCTTTAGTAAACCTGCGAAGTTCCTATAGATAAATCGGAAATATGTGCTGGAATTTTTATGTTTTTATCAAAGTTCAATTAGCACAACGAGTTAATTTATTCTTATTCTATATTGTCAGTTCAGCACTTTTTAATCCAGTAGCTTGAATGGAATTCCTTATACGCTTTTGAATTTTGATACCGTTCATGCTTAGTACATGTATCGGACTCCAATATAATATAATTTTTAAAAACTTAGACTATCCATATCCTGCGAGATGCAATATTAAACGCAAGAAGATAGTTGATATCTCCATACCTGTAAGGAGCAATTAAAAGCTGTATTAAGTTTTATCTTTACTATAAAAGCAGTACTCTGAATTTAGAACCAATCATTCTGCAGGGCACTACCATTTATAGTATTAACGAAAACACACTGACTTACGAACAATTAACTCTGGATTCAGTAGTACTGTTTCTCCCCTTCTGTCCTGTTCCCACCAGTCCCATATATAACGAAAGGCAGCACGCCCCATTCCAATACCGTCCTGACCTATTGTTGTAAGCGTAGGTTCAGTCCATTCTCCTTGTACAATGTTATCAAAGCCAAGTATAGATATATCGTCCGGTACTCTAATACCTGATTCTTTCAAAGCCTGCATAGCACCTATAGCCATCCAGTCACCCACAGTAAATATTGCTGTAATAGGCGGCTTCATTTTGGCTATCTCCTTACCTATTCTATATCCGCTTTCTTTGCTAAAATCACCAGCATAAACGTATTGGCTATCATATAATTCCTTTTCCATGAGAAAGTCTTTGTATGCCTTAAAGCGAATATTGGAAACTTCCGATGCATTACATGCCTTCAAAAATCCAATGTTTTCATGACCCATATCCACTAAATACTGAAGTCCTAGTTGAATTCCATGGGTGTTATCGGAGGTAATTAGCGAAGTGTTTATTCCTTTCAAATCACAATCTATAGCTGCAATCGGGATTTCAGATTCTTTTAATTCTCCCAATAAGGGATCATCTATTGTAAGTCCAATGAAAATTGCTCCCTCTACCTTTTTCTGCCTACACAATTCCATATAGGACTGTTTAACAGTATCTCTAGTTACGGTAAAAAGAAGAATATCATAATTATACCGACTTGCCTCATCGGCGATACCATCCAAAAACTCAAGTGCCATACTCTCCTTCAAGTGTATATCATGCCTGCATAAAATAAATACACCAACTATTTGGCTGCGATTTAATGACAGACGCCTTGCTATAGGATTGGGAGTATAGCCCAACTGTTTCGCAGTTGCCAATATCCTGACTTTTAGCTCTTCTGAAATATCCTTACGATTATTAAAGGCTTTTGATACAGTTCCAGGTGATACATCCAACCTTTTTGCTAATTCCTTTATTGTAATCGACACATGTAACACTCCTTACGAAACCGTTTGCGAATGTTTCAAACAATCATAGTGTATCGAATTCGTAATAGTAAGTCAATGCTTTTTAGATTTTTGACCTTTATATTTCCCAAGAATTGCATTCTACAACTATTCAAGCAGATTACTTTTGGGACGATACAAAAACAATAAAACGTATCGTACCTAGAACAGACTGACTATTAGTATGAAATTTAACGCAGTTCAGTTTTGAATTTTAATCAATCGCATTTATTTAAGGGGGTACTATAAAATTTAGTCCTTGCTAATTAATTAGCATGTTTGTATACTACTTATGTAAGGATTAATTTTTATAAAAAAGCCCTCTAGACTTTACTTTTTTGATGGCCTCCCTGGAAGTGGCTGTATTTAACTTCCTGATTATTTGTCGGATTTGGTTTTTTAGTGTATTTTCAGATTTATTTAATTTTATTTCAAGCTGTGATTTGCTATATCCTTTTTCAAGCAGTCCAAAGAGTTCCCTTTCTGTAGGAGTAAGAGGCTTTAACAATTCCTCCTCCTTTAAACGGGAAAACTCCCTTACCAGTATCTCCAAAGGAGAAGTATTGGAATAGGCTGTTCGAATAGCACTTGGGATTTCTCTATAGTTGGTCTTTGAAATATAATTTATTGCCCCTGCAGTAAAAGCATCGATAATAATTTCCTCCTTATTCAAAGAGGTGAGCATTATAATCTTTGTCTTCTTATACTGGCAGATTTCTAAAGCGGCATAAATACCATCATGCTCATTTTCGCTAAGGTTTACATCCATAAGGATAATATCAAGATCAGCTTTAGTAGCTATTTGAACCGCCTCATCCTTGGTCGAAGCTATAGCAGTAATAGAGATATCATCTTCTCTCCCTAGAAATTCAACCATGGCACTACTCCATGCAGGGTCATCCTCAACAATCATAACCTTAATTTTGTAGTCCATAAAAAACCTCCTTAACATCTAAAACTGGTTTTGCACATATAATTTTATCTTTAGGGAAGGTAAGAACCATTGTAGTTCCTATATTTTTTTCGCTAAAAACATCAATGGATCCGCCGTGAAGCTGCATAATGTTATAACAGTATGATAGGCCCAAACCAAAATTAAGGCTATACTTCTTTGTGGAGAAAAAAGGATCAAATATGTGGGGCAGGTTTTCTTTTGATATTCCCTTACCACTATCTTCAATAGCTACAACCAGTTTACCATTATTTTTATGTACATGTATTCGTAAATTTCCAGCAGGGTCCATAGCTTCCAAGGAATTCATCATGATATTTTTCAGGGATTCTGTTAAATGGAGTTTGTCACAAACTATGTCTGCTATGCAATCGTATGCTATACTTGTTGAAATATTCTTATTTTCAATATATGGTTTTATAGACGCTAGAGTAGAGTCGATGATTTCATTTAAATTATATACCTTCTCTTCAAGAGTAAAATCCTGAAGCTGTTTCTGAATTTTAGCCATCATCGCCATAAGGTAGTCTGCGGATTCCAGTATAATTCTTGCATTCTCTACTTTGCGTTCGTTAGAGGACGTTATATTTTCTGCACACATAGCAATTTTAGCGATTTCATTTTTAATAGCATGATTGAGCATCGAAGTTCCGGATGTAAATGCTCTGTGTGTGCCTTCTAAACACTGTTTTTCAAACACAAGTTTTATTCCGAAGATTTCATGCTTAAGTATAATATATAGGGACAAAACTACACATGGAACAGCTACAACAATCAGGGCCAGATTGTTAGGATTAAAATTCTCGCGAACAGTAAAAAAAGTACATATAAGTAGCCCAGTAACAAAAAGTATAGCCGCAAAATTCTTCCTATAATAATGAAGAAACCTTTTAAAACTGTTTTCGAAAAACTCAGACGCAGTACTGCCTAATGTTAAAAACTGGCTCAACATACGTGGGTTTAGGACAAATATTACAGAATGCAGGTCCGAAACAAGACGCGCGAGGATAATTGGTAAGAAGTGCATCCGGAAACTCATACGGGACTCATCCTTTGTTAACATAAACACCACTCCCTCAAACTATTTTATCTAATCTATATAAGGTGTAAGTCCTCAGACAGGAAGTACAAACACTACCGAAATAATTACATTATAAGATAACTATATAAATTGCAAAAAAGAATCTACAACGAAGTTCTCCCTAAATCTTTTTTGCAATTTGTTACCTTAAGTTATACTGCGATAATCAAATTTTTCCTTGTAATATCATTATCGCAATTTAAATAAACATGACGATACTAAACTTAGTTTTAGCAGCAGAAACCTACCGATTTACGAACTATTAATTCCGGATTTAGAAGCACTGTTTGTTCAGTATTAATTTGCTCCCACCAGTTCCATATGGAGCGAAAAGCAGCACGCCCCATTCCAATGCCGTCCTGACCTATTGTTGTAAGCGCTGGTTCAGTCCATTCTCCTTGTACAATATTATCAAAGCCAACTACAGATATATCCTCCGGTACTCTAATACCTAATTCTTTCAAAGCCTGCATAGCACCTATAGCCATCCAGTCACACGCTGCAAATATTGCTGTTAGGGGCGGCTTCCTTAGGGCTATCTCCTTACCTATTCTATATCCGCTTTCTCTACTAAAGTCACCTTCATAGACGTATTGGCTCTCATATAATCCCTTCTGCATGAGAAAGTCTTTGTATGCCTTGAAGCGAATATTCGAAACTTCCGATGCGTTACATGCCTTTAAAAACCCGATATTGCTATGTCCCATATCTATTAAATACTGAAGACCTAGCTGAATTCCATAGGTATTATCCGAGCTGATGAGAGGGGTATTCCTTCCTTTCAGATCACAATCTATGGCTACAATCGGTATATCAGTTTCCTTTAGTTCTACTATCAATGGATCATCAATTGTAAGTCCAATAAAAATCGCCCCTCCAATCTTTTTCTGCCTGCACAATTCCATATAAGACTGCTTTACGGTATTCCTTGTAACTGTGAAAAGTAGAATGTCGTAATTATACCGACTTGCCTCATCTGCAATCCCGTCTAAAAACTGAAGTGCCATACTTTCTTGTAGCTGGATATCATGTCTGCTTAGTATAAATACTCCGACCATTTGACTGCGATTTAATGACAGGCGCCGTGCTATAGGATTTGGGGTATAGCCTAATTCCTTTGCAGTTGCCAATATCCTGGTCTTCAGCCCTTCCGAGATATCCTTACGGTTATTAAAGGCTTTTGATACAGTCCCAGGTGATACATCTAATCTTTTTGCTAATTCCTTTATGGTAATCGACATATGTACTACTCCTCACGAAACCGTTTGCGTATATTTATAGTATACCGAAATCGTTTTCGAGAGTCAATATCTTTTAGCAGTAAAATCACAAATAATCAATATTTGACATGTCGTTATATTATTCTACATGATAATTGTAAAAAAGAATCTACAACGAAGTTCTCCCTAAATCTTTTTTGCAATTTGTTACCTTACTTATCCGGTAATGCCGGGTCCACTTCACATAGCTACTGCCTGCCCTAATATTAAATGCCGGAATGGCATTTTTAAAAAATCCTTATGAAAGGGTCTTGGCAATAAATGGGTTCAGCTTTTGTCGTAACTGCCAGATATACTGTGGTTGAAATAGTACGTTGTTTTTGTTACAATTTGAGTTAATTAAACTATTAATCTTAGTTGTTATTAAGGCATTTCTCGGGGGAATTCTTATGAATGAAGCACCTGTTATAGTAAAAGATTTTTTAAGTTATATGGAGACCATTAAAGGTAAGTCCAAGAATACTATAAAAGAATATTTCTATGACTTACGTATGTTCTTCAGATTTATTAAGACTAGCAAAAATGCAATAGATAAGGAAACTGATTTTGAGCAAATTGATATCTCTGATATGACTATAGACGATATGAAGTCGGTTACCCTAAGCGACCTTTATAACTATATGTCTTTTGTCAGCCGTGAGCGGGATAACACATCAAGTTCCCGTGCAAGAAAAGTTGCCAGTATAAAGTCCTTCTTTAATTATATAACTAACAAGGCCAAGCTGCTGGAATACAATCCTGCCAATGAACTTGAGTCGCCGAAAATTGTAAAACGCTTACCCAAATACTTAAATATTGATGAGAGCAAGAAGCTGCTGGAATCCATAGAAGGCGAACATAAGGAAAGAGACTATGCAATCATAACTCTTTTTTTAAACTGTGGACTTAGGCTATCGGAGTTGGTAAGTATTAATATTAATAAAATTAAGAATGATACATTAAGCGTTATAGGAAAAGGAGATAAAGAACGTACCATATACCTTAATAACGCCTGCAAAGCTGCTATAAAGGCATACCTGGAAGTGCGCCCCAGAGATGGCGTAAAGGATAAAAATGCCTTATTTCTAAGTGAGCGCAAACAAAGAATAAGTAATAAAACTGTACAGCACATCGTAAAGAAGTACATTAAGCTTTCGGGACTTGACCCGGAAAGGTATTCGACACATAAGCTGAGGCATACTGCCGCAACCCTTATGTATAAGCATGGCAAAGTCGATATAAGAGCTTTACAGGAAATCCTCGGACACGAAAGCATTTCGACAACTGAAATCTATACACACATAGATAACCAACAGCTTAAAAATGCGATTGACAGTAATCCCTTAAGTAATATAACCCAAAACAGCAGTAGAAAAAGCGAACCACATGATTTACAAGAGCAATCTCAAGATGATGAGGTGGAGAAAGCTAAATAGTACCGTTTCTACAAAAAAATAAAAAATATTTTTATAACATCACTTTATTTGACAGAAAATGTTCGTATATTATATAATAACTTAGTTAATACTTATACGTTATATAAAAGTGCTTGGATACCCAAGCGCTTTTAATATGATTTAATTACACAATGAAATGTTAATAGAAATAAACTGACTATGTTAATTCGGGGATGAAAATTATATGAATACGAGAAAATTTTATTTGATTATAACTATAGCTGTTTCCATATTTTTATTTTTAGCCGGTGTATTTATGCTATATTCTCTTAATATTATAAAGGTAGATAATGCAAGCCCTCTTGCTAAAATATTAGATCCTTTTATTCCTGCAACTGAACCGGTAAATATTTTAGTTTTAGGCGGAGATAAAGTAGCAAAGAATACCGACACCATGATGCTGGTAAATTTCAACCCATCAACAGCGAAGCTGAGTATATTATCTATTCCCAGAGACACTAAAACTAAAATAAAAGGACATGGTACTCAGAAAATAAATGCTGCATTCCCGTTCGGAGGACCGGAGCTCGCCTTAACTACTGTAAGCGACCTACTTGATGTTAAAATAAAATACTATGTATATGTTGATACTTCTGCTTTCAGGAAGATAATTGATGAACTGGACGGGGTTGATTTCTATGTACCAGTTGACATGGATTATGATGATCCTGCACAGAATCTACATATTCACTTGAAAAAAGGTCAGCAAAAATTATACGGTGCCCAAGCCGAACAGTTTATGAGATTCAGACAGCCTAACAATCATAATTATAAGAAAAACGGTATGATAAACTTTTACGACGGCAGTGATTTGAAGAGGATAGATGCACAGCAGAACTTTATTAAAGAATTAATTAAGCAGAAAGCTAATATATATTATATAACTAAATTGAATAGTATTCTTGGTATAGTTTTCAATAATATTGAAACTAATATTGGGTTGGATCAAGCTCTAAAACTCTCTCGAAACATCAGTCAACTGGATTCAAGCTCAATTAATATGTTCAAGCTGCCGGGGGACGATAAGAAAGAATCCTATGGCTGGTATTATGTTCATGACAAAGAAAAAACTCAGGAAATAATACAACAAAACTTTATTTCTAATGAAGAATTTGGTAAAATAGAAGACGTTAAAAAAGTTAGTAACGACGACGATGAGGACTATGATAATTCTAAGATTAAAAGTAGTACCAAGTCGAATAAGGATACTAAAAAGACCAATCCAAGTAATACAACAAAAGATAACTTTACTAAAAATAATCCTTCAAATGCTGAGACATCAATTAAGGGGACAACAAAGCCTAACCCCTAAAAGGAGTTTTTAGATGGGTGCGTATATTGAGCATATCTTTAATATTGTAAGAGAGATAATCAATTTCCTCGGTTACTGGGGCATAGGCGGAGGTATGATGTTAGAAAGCGCATGTATACCTCTCCCGAGTGAAGTAGTACTACCGCTGGGTGGTTTTATGGCAGCAGACGGATCGGTAACTCTTCTTGGTGCAAATATAGCTGCTAATGTAGGAAGTATGATAGGCTCCTTCCTTGCTTATATAGTGGGCTATTACGGAGGAAGGCCTTTTATTCTGAAATACGGAAAATACTTTTTTGTATCGGAAAAGCATTTTTATCATGCGGAAAGAACCTTCAACAAATATGGGGTTGCTGCGGTATTCTTCGGAAGGCTTTTACCGGTTGTCAGAACCTTCATATCGCTCCCGGCTGGAATTGCTAAGATGAACCTGAGTAAGTTTCTTCTTTACTCACTTATCGGTATGATTCCGTGGAACTTTATACTCATATACTTAGGTTATAGATTCGGACAGGAATACGAAACAATAGTAAGGCCGATATTCCATAAGTTTGAATATGTTGTTATAGGTGCTTTTGCAGTAATAATACTTTATTTTGTCTATAAGCAGTTTTCTTCAAATAAGAAAAAAGAGGCGGTATAATTATACTGCCTCTTCCCTATTTTATAAATGTTATTCTCCACTCATGTTCCTGAAGCCTTTAGCCAGTCAATAAACTCATAAGGACTCTTAAAATATTTATCAGGGTTTAACTTTACCAATTCCACAGAGCCGGTCGATGACCAGAGTGCCAGTACAGCAGTCGTGCCTGCTGCCCTACTTGCTAATATGTCTACGTCGAAATCACCCACATATATGCTATCGCTACTTTTAACCTCAAGCTTTTCCAAAGTTTTAATAATACCTTCAGGGTCAGGCTTTGGATTAGTTGTATCGTCTCCCGCAAGGATTTCATCAAAATATTGATAAACATTTAAGTTTTTTAGTATAATACGAGCAACCCTTATACTTCTGCCGGTGAAAAGCCCTACTTTTATATTCCTTGATTTTATATACTGGAGAAGCTCTATTATACCCTCTATAGGTTTAACAAAGCCATCAAAATTTTTACTAAATGAGTCTATATAGGCCTCTGCACTGATTTCCCTCTTATCGTTATCTACGAGCTTTTTTATGATTTCTGTGTCGATTGGACCAAACTCTTTCAAGATGTCCTCATCGGTAAGTACTTTGCCGGTAAGTTCTCGTGTAACTTCCCTTAAAGAGTAAATTGTTAACGGAATTGTATCTGCTATGGTTCCATCCAGATCAAATACTATAGATTTAAATGACATAGAGTATCTCCCTTTATGCTTTTTGTAAGAAAACCTTGTATGCTTTAAAGTTTATATAAATATCTATTTTGCTCGTAATTTCAAAGGGTGAATGCATAGATAGAACAGCTACTCCACAATCAACTACATCCATACCCAAATTAGCAGCATATAAGGCTATGGTTCCCCCACCTCCCTGATCTACCTTACCGAGCTCCGCTGTATGCCAAAGGATTCCGTTCTCATTTAGAAGCCTTCTTAACTCTGCTACAAACTCTGCATTTGCATCACTGCCTCCTGCCTTACCTCTAACTCCGGTGTATTTTTGAATTACAAGCCCCTTACCTATAAAGGAAGCATTTCTTTTGTCCTGGACCCCTTCAAAATTTGGGTCTACGGCAGCATTTACATCAGCTGAAAGCATTCTTGAGTTACCAAAGCACCTTCTGAGTTTTATTTCATTATAATCATCAGAGCTTTGTGCATAAAGATATGCTATAAAGTTTTCCAGAAGATTTGATTCTGCTCCAGTGTTCCCCATGCTGCCTATTTCTTCCTTATCAGTTAGTATGCATATGGCTGTTTTTTCAGCATCAGCAGTGTCCACAATAGCTTTTAAAGCAGCGTATGCACATACTCTGTCATCCTGTCCGTATGCACCTACCAAGCCGCGGTCAAAGCCAACGTCCTTTGCTTTAAATGCAGGGACAATTTCCAATTCCGCTGAAATGAAATCTTCTTCGATAATACCGTATTTTTGATTTAACAAATTAAGTATATTGAGCTTTACCTTATCCTTTACTTTATCATCATTATATGGAATTGAGCCGAACAGAAGGTTTAATCCTTCACCTGTAATGCCTTCGCTCATTTTCTTCTGCATTTGGTCCGTTGCAAGGTGTGGTAGTAAGTCAGTTATTGTAAACACCGGGTCTGTTTCATCTTCACCGACAACAACATTTACTAATTGTCCATCGTTTTTTATGATGACTCCGTGGAGGGCAAGAGGTATTGTAACCCACTGGTACTTTTTGATTCCTCCGTAATAATGAGTTTTAAAAAGCACCATGCCGGTATCCTCATAAATAGGATTTTGCTTTAGGTCAATTCTTGGAGAGTCAATATGTGCCCCAACAATATTCACACCGTCCTCCATAGGTTTTGAACCTATTACAGCCAGAAGTACGGATTTTTTTCTATTTACTAAGTATACTTTATCACCCTGCATTAGTCTTTTATTAGATTTAATAGCTTCATCAAGGGATATAAAGCCATTTTGTATTGCTAATTGCTCTACCTCATATGCGAATTCCCTTTCGGTTTTTGCTCTGTTCAAAAAATCTTTGTAGCCTTCACAGAACTCAAAAGCCTTGCCCTTATCATCATCCGATGATTTTTCCCAAGCATTATGAATTTTATAAGTTAGTTTTTCCTGAAGCAACTGCCCCTGTGTTTTATTTTCGTCCATGCTTTCGCCTCCTAATTATTGCATATTGCTTATTATATACCCAAATATGATTAAAATAAATATTATGCAAACACTTTATTATCTATATATCTTTACCTAAAGCCTTTACTTTTAAAATATCGAAGTATAAAATAAAATTTGTATTTAAACATACATTTAGTATTATAAAAGGAATGATGTATTTGCTGATACATGGGCCGCTGGCCGAAGGAAGATTTAAAGAAAGACTTAATAGATTCGAAGCAATAGTTGATATTGATGGAATTCCCGAGCTAGTTCACGTACCAAATACAGGTCGGCTTAAAGAACTCCTTGTAGGTGACGCAGAAGTTATTGTAAGAAAATATGATAATCCTGATAGAAAAACCCGCTTCGGATTATTACTTGTTCTTAAGGATGGGGTATGGGTATCTATAGACTCTGCAAACGTCCCAAACAAAATTGTCTATGAGGCCTTAGAAAGAAGAGAATTGGCTCCTTTCAGCCAATATCAGAGTTTTAAAAGAGAGGTAACTGTAGATAACAGCAGGTTTGATTTTGCATTATTTTCGTCAGAACAGGACTACTTTATAGAAGTAAAAGGCGTTACTTTAGTGGATAATAGAACTGCATTATTCCCCGATGCTCCAACTTCAAGAGGAAGAAAGCACCTTGAGGAGTTAATTGAGCTTAAAAGGAACGGCAAAGGTGCAGGCGTTGTATTTATTATCCAGAGGCAGGATGCAGATATTTTCATACCTAATGACATAACCGATAAAGATTTTGGCAGGTTATTGAGAAAAGCTTATGCAGAAGGCGTGGAGCTGTATGCCTATAGATGTAGGGTAAATTGCACTGAAATTGCAATTGAATGTGAAGTTCCCGTTATACTGGACTAATCAGAATTAAATTTATAGTACATATTGATAACAATATTTTTTATAGAAGGGTAAAAGAATACATTTAATATGTAGTTGGGAGGGTTTGATAATGTTTGACAGCCATACACATAGTAATTTTTCCGGGGATAGCGAAATGTGCGCCGAAGCTGCATGTGAAGCAGCAATAATGCAAGGTCTCAAGGGTATAGCATTTACCGACCACCTTGATTATGATTTTCCTGAATTTGATGAGGCTTTTTTAATAGACTTTGATAAATACTCAAAGTTTATGGACGATTTAATATCTAAGTATAAAAATAAACTCACGGTTTTAAAGGGTATTGAAGTTGGCATTCAGCCCCATGTCATCGAAGATACTGCAAAAACAGTGGAAAAGTATGATTTTGATTTTGTTATTGCTTCTGTTCATATCATCGATAGGTTGGATCCTTACAGAGGTGCTTTTTATGAGGGCAAGACAAGAGAGCAGGCATTTATAAGATATTTGGAGGAGATTTTGTATTGTGTATCAGCCTACGAAAATTATGATGTTGTAGGCCACATAGGATACATAAGGAGATACGGAAATTTGGATGATAGGACTTTAACACACAGCGAGTTTAGCGATGTTATTGACTCCATACTAAAAAAGGTTATTCACGATGGTAAAGGAATAGAAATCAACACTTCAGGCTATAGGTCTTTGGGAACTCCTATACCTGATTATGATATTGTTAAGCGCTATAAGGAGCTCGGCGGTGAAATCATAACTATCGGTTCAGATGCCCACGCTTCGGAACATATAGGATATAATTTTGATTTAGTAAAAGCTAATCTATTGGAGCTTGGTTTTAAATATACTACTCACTTTGAACGCAGAAAGCCAGTTTTTGATAAAATAGAAAAATAGGGGCGGATATGAATTCGCCCCTATTTTTCTATAGTTCCGCCACCTACTACAATATCACCGTCGTAAAAGACTACTGCTTGTCCTGGCGTAATTGCTCTCTGAGGACTGTCAAAAACTACCTTAACCTGTCCGTTATCTATAGGGTAAACTGTAGCATCCGCTTCTTTTGCCGAATACCTTATTTTCGCCTTAACCCTCATCTCACCTTCAAGCTTTTCTATGGAAATATAATTCATGTCACTTGCTATGAGGCTATCGGAAAACACTTCTGTAGCATCACCAAGGACAACCCTATTCTTTTCTACATCAATCTCTACTACAAACATTGGTTTGCCAAGGGCAATTCCAAGGCCCTTACGCTGACCTACTGTATAGTGAACAATGCCCTTATGCCTTCCCAACACTTTACCCTTAGTATCTACAAAGTTACCGGGAAGAATATCTCTGTCTGTATTTTCCGCTATAAAACGGCCGTAGTCGTTGTCATCTACAAAACATATTTCCTGGCTGTCGGGCTTGGTCGCAACGGACAACCCTATTTCTTTTGCTATTTCCCTTACCCTCTCTTTAGTAAAATCACCAACAGGCATAAGGGTCCTGCTTAACTGTTCCTGCGTAAGGTTATATAATGCGTAAGTCTGGTCCTTCCTATCGGTTATAGACTTCTTTAAGAGGTATCTTTTTCTGTTTTCGTCATACTCAATTATTGCATAGTGACCTGTTGCAACATAATCTATACCCATTGAAGCTGCTTTATTAAGCATAGCTTCAAACTTTACGTATCTATTGCAAGCAATACACGGGTTTGGAGTACGTCCCTTAAAATACTCCTCTTTAAAGTAGTCTATTACTTTGTCCTGAAAAACCTCTTTAAAGTTTAGTACATAGTAGGGTATACCAAGCCTAGTTGCTACCCTGCGGGCATCATCTACCGCTGAAAGGGAGCAGCAGCCCCCTTCGGTCTTCTTTATGTCTTCATCCATATCGGGCCATATTTGCATAGTTACCCCTATTACATCATAACCCTTATCCAATAAGATAGCGGCCGCTACCGAACTGTCAACGCCGCCGCTCATACCAAGCATTACTTTTTTCTTAGTCATTTCTTATTCTTCTTCCTCCATATGGTGGTGATGTACGTCATCACATCTCCTGCTGCAAGCAGTACATTCATCCTTCTCATCAAGGAGACCGTTACGTCTTTTATAATCCTCAATAGCTGCTGTTATTGCCTCCTCAGCAAGGTTTGAACAATGCATTTTTGCAGGCGGAAGTCCATCAAGAGCATCTGCCACTGCCTTATTTGTTATATTAAGCGCTTCTTCAACGGTTTTACCTACAACAAGTTCTGTAGCCATACTGCTTGTTGCTACAGCAGCACCACATCCAAAGGTTTTAAATTTTGCGTCCACAATGACATCATTCTCGATTTTCAAATACATCTTCATTATGTCGCCGCACTTTGCGTTTCCAACCTGTCCGACACCGTCGGCATTTTCTATTTCTCCAACATTTCTAGGGTTCATAAAATGGTCCATAACTTTATCACTATACATTTTGATTACCTCTCTTCACATTTTCATATAATGGAGACATTTCTCTAAGTCTCTCTACAATAGTTACCAGGGAGTCCAACAAATAATCTACGTCTTCCTGAGTATTCTCTTCCCCAAATGTTATCCTGAGGGAGCCATGTGCAATTTCATGCGGCAGCCCTATAGCCAGCAGTACATGAGATGGGTCTAGAGAGCCCGAAGTACATGCAGAACCGCTGGAAGCAGCAATTCCTTTCATGTCGAGCATTAAAAGCAAAGATTCACCCTCTATATATTCAAAGGAAAAGTTGATATTTCCCGGCAATCTTTTATGTCTATCACCGTTTAGCTTGACAAAAGGAATCCTTTTTGTTATTTCTTCTATGGTCTTTTCCCTTAAGGTCAAAAGCTTTCTATTATATTCTTCAAGATTTTTTGTAGCAAGCTCGATAGCTTTGCCAAGTCCTACTATTGCAGGTACATTTTCAGTACTTGCTCTTCTGCCCCTTTCCTGGTGGCCCCCATGAATGAAGGAAGTAACCTTTACTCCTTTTCTTATATAGAGCGCCCCAACGCCCTTTGGCCCATAAAACTTATGTCCGGATAGGGATAAAAGATCTATATTCATATCAACTACGTTAATAGGTACATTACCTACAGCCTGTACAGCATCAACATGAAGGTAAACACCCTTTTCCTTAGTTACTCTTCCTATCTCGGAGATAGGCTGTATAGTACCGATTTCATTGTTTGCAAACATTATTGTAACAAGGATGGTATTTGGTTTTATTGCCTCCGCTACCTGCTCGGGAGTTACCAGTCCGTTCTCATCTACCGGAAGGTAAGTAACTTCAAAACCCTCGCTCTCAAGGTACTGGCATGTATTTAGTACTGCGGGATGTTCTATTGCTGTTGTTATTATATGATTGCCTTTAGCTTTATTAGCATAGGCTACTCCTTTTATCGCCCAGTTATCGGCCTCAGTACCTGATCCTGTAAAGAAGATTTCCCTTGATTGTGCACCTAAAGCCATAGCAACTTTATCCCTGGCTTCTTCCACTGCTTTTTTACTTTCTCGGCCTATCGTATATATTGACGAAGCATTTCCGAATTTATGAGTAAAATACGGTAACATAGTTTCAACTACCTCAGGCTTGACAAAAGTTGTAGCCGCGTGGTCAAGATAAATAAGTTTGTCTCCCATTTCAATTGCTCCCTTACTTATGTTATATTTTAAGCCTCTGTTGAGTGATATCTCAATACTATATTCATATTAGATATTCCCTAAGTATAGTCTTTTAAACAATAAATACAACTACTTTAATCGGGTTTAAATATAATAGATGAATTCATCTTTAGTATTTAACTTGCGGTATTGATCCACTAAATCCTCCAGCGTTATTGAATCGACTACTTCGTTAACACGATCACGTATTCTTTCCCATATGAGTTTTGTAACGCATGCACCCGACCTCTCACATTGTGTGGGTTCAGATTCCGTTACACATTCCACAGGTGCAAGTGAGCCTTCCAATGCCCTGAGTATTGAACCTACAGTAATATTTTCCGGAGATTGTGCCAGAGTATATCCACCCTGAGCCCCTCTAATACTTTTTACTATCCCTGCTTTTCTTAATGTAGCAAACAATTGTTCAAGATAATTTTCAGAAAGATCTTGCCTTTCAGCAATACTTTTTAACGAAATATGCCCCTCGGAATTATGGATTGCAAGATCAAGCATAGCTTTCACACCATATCTTCCTTTTGTCGATAGTTTCATTTTATTCTTCCCCTTAATTCCAAGTATATTACTAGACATTATCTATTTACAGATTATCACTTTGTGAAATTAGTGTCAATACAAATGGATAATTTTTTCTAGGATTAGAAAAGAGGGCTGTAACAGCGTGTTTTTAGCATTCTTTCAATTTGATCAATACTTTTTCCAGTGGAATTTATCATAAATACACCGTAGTTAGTTCTTCCATCAACTCTCATCTCAATGGGCATATTATTTGATGATATATGCGAAATTTGCATTAAGCTGCCTTCATAGATTATAGCGTCAATAGGATAATTATAGGTCTCGAGCTCCACAACCTCATACCCCTTGTGTTTAAGTTCATGCTTAATTGCTTCCAAACCTCTTTGTACAGCAACAATAATAAAAACCACCTCCCGTAATAAGTATTTACAGGAAGTGGCGTTAATATACTGCTTAATTAGTACTACTTTGTTATATTTGGTAAATAATTCACTAGAGACAATTTTACTTTGAAACTGGAAGCGTAGAACCTCCGTAAGGCATGAGCAATACCTTGGCATCGCCGCCAAGTTCCTCAAACGCCTTCTTCAATGCCTCATTCATATCATCAAATGGCTCCATAAACAGTTTTTTTACAAACTCCTTCTCCATATCCGATACAACAAATATCTTGGCCTTCTTATTAACAAGAGCAATTGCCGCAGCTTTATGTCCTCCAAGTTCGAAGTTTTTCTGTATATCCTCGATCATGCTGTCCATTGATTTGGCATTGGTCATCCATCTTTCAAAGACTTCTTCCCCAAGTCCTTCGGTACATGCAGCCAATAGTATTACTATTCCCCCATCTCTTACTGCATGTTTCGAGTTATCCAGAGCTTTTTGGGCTTGATAAAGGTTAATATCTTTAGGATACCCTCCAGGGGTTGTTATTACTATATCAGCTTTTTGGGGTATTTCTACTTTATAAAGGCTATCAAGAAACTTGCAGCCTTCCCTGTGGGCATGTACATGGTGACCTGCAACAGCTTTAATAATGTTTTTCTTTTCGTCCAATACAACATTCACTATGAAGTCTATAGGTACAAACTTAACAACCTCTTCGATATCTGTCCTCACAGGGTTATCGTCCAGTGCACCTGCCCTTGCGGCATCTTTAACCATAGCCTTATGATTTGCCTGAATTGCAGCCCTGGTGGATACACCAGGCATAATAGCCTTGGCACCTCCGCTGTATCCTGCAAAGTAGTGAAACTCAATATTACCCAGACAAATCCTTCTATCCGCTTTAGCAACAACACTAAAGATTTCTACAGGAGTTCCCCTTGTAGTAACCCCCATACTAATGCAGTCGCTTGGATCACTGTCTATACATTTTACCTTGTTATAAACCTCTTCTCCGACGAGATACTTTTTCTCGTCTTCGGTATGTTTCCTATGGCTGCCCAAAGCAAACACTACAGTAACATCTTCAAAATTTATATTTGCAGCTGCCAGTTCTTCCAATAGCGGTGGTAAAACAACCTTGCTAGGCATTGGCCTGGTTATATCACTGGTTATGATAACTATTTTCTCACCGGGTTTGACTATCTGCGAAAGTC
The DNA here is from genome assembly GCA_026416815.1 of Clostridia bacterium. GTDB lineage: Bacteria > Bacillota > Clostridia > Acetivibrionales > DSM-2933 > SKW257. The sequence goes on from JAOAEJ010000073.1 coordinate 16,981, forward strand.
TGCCTGTGCCTATGGGATTACTAAGAGCACGATTTACCTCATCAGCTCCAGTAAGTTCAACTTTTACTTCGTTTTGCCTTAACTCCGCAAGCAAATTTTTATCGTCTATTTGAAACTCTTTATATCCTTTTCCAAATCCATATTTAAAATTCATCAGTAATCCACCTCTGTAGTTTTATTCAAATTTATAACGTAATATCTATCTAGTACTTAATATAGCATAAGTATTTATAGTTAGTAAGGTGTCTATAAAACGTTTGTGTTCTTAATAAAGAAACTATTTTTTATCCTGCTTTTTACCCCAAAATATAAAAGCTACAACTATTGCTAAATAAACTGTCAGACTTAATGTTGGCTGATATCTGAAAACCAAGAGGTTTAAAATAAGCAGAATAAAACCTGCAAGGGTCATCCAAGCTAAAATTCGCTTTAACATATTTTCTCCTTTCAATTGCTTAGGTGTTAGGGGCATTCATCTCTAAATCTTTGGAGCCAGTCCTTGATTTTTGATTCATATCCGTTTGAAGTAGGATTATAGTAAATTGTACCCTTCATTTCCTCGGGGAAGTATTCCTGCCTTACTATATTGCCAGGATAGTCATGAGCATATTTATAGCCCTTACCATAGCCTAATTCACTCATTCCCTGTGCTGCAGCATTACGCAAATGCATTGGAACTTGTCCGGTATTTTTGTTTTCCACATCGCGCAAAGCTTTTCCTATAGCTGCATAACAGGAATTGGATTTAGGGCTGGTTGCTACCATGACGGCTGCATGGGCAAGTATTATTCTCGCTTCGGGCATCCCTATCATCTTTACGGCCTCAGCTGCAGCTACGGCAGTCTGAAGCGCATTGGGATTTGCCATACCAACATCTTCAGAAGCACATATTATTATCCTCCGAGCCAAAAATTCCGGGTCTTCTCCGGCGTAAAGAGCTCTCGCCAGGTAAAACACAGCAGCATCGGGGTTGCTTCCTCTCATAGATTTTATAAAGGCACTTATGTTATCATAGTGTTCCTCACCGGATTTATCGAATCTTATCGCCCTTTTCTGTACACATTCCTCAATTACAGATAAATCTATATGTATCTTACCATCGGACTGAATTTCCGAGGTTATTACAGCCAGCTCTATAGCATTCAAGGCTATCCTTGCATCACCGTTAGACACCCTCGCTAGGTACTCTATTGCTTTCTCATCTACCTCAAGGTCATATTTTCCTAAGCCTCTTTCGCTGTCATTTAAGGCGTTTTTTACTACATTGATAATATCTTGTTCGTTTAAAGGCTTAAGCATAAAAACCGAGGAACGTGATATCAGGGCTTTGTTTACCTCGAAAAAAGGATTTTCTGTCGTAGCACCTATAAGCACAATTGAGCCATTTTCTACATAAGGAAGCAGCGCATCCTGCTGTGCTTTGTTGAACCTGTGAATTTCGTCTATAAACAGTACAGTTTTTCCTTTAGGGTTTAGCAAACTATTTTGAGTATCCGAAGCGACTCTTTTTATATCCGCTACCCCTGAGGTTACAGCATTTAATTTTTCGAAGTTTGACTTTGTTGTAGAAGCAATAATTCTTGCCAAGGAGGTTTTCCCGGTTCCCGGGGGGCCATATAGAATGATGGAAGACATCCTATCGGCTTTTACCATTCGGTAAAGCAGCTTGCCTTTGCCAATGATATGTTCCTGTCCTATATATTCTTCAATTGTCCTTGGGCACATTCTGTATGCCAAGGGCTGTTTGTCTTTTGACATAAAACCATTCCTTTTACAAGGTATTAAAGAAAATTATACCACAGAGGCTGTATGAGTCAAGGTAATAACTATATTATATCCATTATAGTGTCTTCAGTACATTCTCCAGACATATTTATGAATTACCTTCAACTAAAAAATATTAGTATTTTTATAAATTTAGTAGATAATAATAAAAAACTTCTGAAGAGGATATAACTATGCCATGGGTTATTAGCTTTATAGTTTCTTGGGTACTATTCTACTTTTTAGTGGATTTAAAAACTTTAAGGCAAAAAACAAGGCTCTATGTCTTAAACCTTAGACTAGATCCTTGATGTAATACAGTATATTTAAATATTTTTTATTTAACTATTCTATAAACTATAAAGTCAGAACCTGTACTTCTATCCCCTTTAGATTGGGTAGAAATAAAATCTAAGAAAAACAGATATTTATTATTTTGAGCCATACCGTAATGCCTGCTGCTATGATTCGCAAAAGGTATATCCAAATCGTTAAGCAGCCAGTCTCCCAGTTCCTCTACTGTTTGCGGCCAGGGAAACTCGCTATTTATAAGCACCCTTCCAGTATGCTTAGGTAACCGGGCGTTTGAAAAATTGGCAGTGTTGGCTGGTATCAAGTTGACTAGTTCGTCAGAAGAATAATATAGCACATTTCCATCAAACTCAACATATCTTGAAGCGTTTGGAAATGCGGATACTTTCTTTGGAACTACATCTTTGATATCAAATAGAGATATCGCCCCCGATGAAATGTTTACAAGTATCAAATTTTCTCTATACAAGCAGAAGTCATTAATTTCAGAATTCTGATCGGAAGGAGAAAAAAGCAGTTGCTGAACCTTCACCTTTTTGGCCTTCTTAGAATCCGCATTTAATATTGCAAGTTGCGAACCTTCTCCGGCTTTTTCCCGGATTTTCATTACGATCCTCTGTTCCCCTGCAACAACAAGCTTTTCTACGTAGTATCCCGAAAGCCCTGTATCATATGCCGAAAGGAATCCTCCATTGGAGGAAAACAGCAATATACGCCCTGTTTTAACATCAAAAGCATACAAGTTGGACTCCTTTACTGTAAATGCACTACACCTTTCGAGGGCTTTATTACTTATTTTACGAAGCAGAGAAGCATTTTCCACATCATATACCTCAATGACATTACCGTACTTCTCCATACCGTTACTTGCTGTATCCGGCATAACATTTGTATTTTCAGCGCAGCGAAGAAGGTACAAGTATTTATTATCTGCATATATAGAGACAGGCGCATTGGTTTTGTCAAGCAAGGTATAAACCATGTTGGAGGATGGCAGCACAAGCGCTCCCACGTTGCTATTATTACTAGAGGTTCCTGGGATCAATTTATTAATCTCTACGATATTTGCAGGGATTGGTGGAATGACGTTATCTTCAAATTGCAGTGTTTGTTTACTGCAACCTGCGCTTGTACATAATGCGAAAATTAACACTGCTATAGTTATACATTTAACCTTCAAACCACAATCCCCCTCTAGATATATCCTCTTATTAATTTACCTTATAATTAATTCAACTCAAAGACTACACCTATTCTGGCTGTTATTTTTATCTGCCCGATAGATATTGTTTCACCCGATTGCCCTGAATCTCCACCACTGCCAAAGCCAGCTTGATTATTCTGATAATTAACCGCTACATTGGAAGCCCACATATTAGGCTGGTTATATCCATACCATGAACCACCCCACCACGAACCATACCACGACAAATTATCTATTTGCTCTTCATTAATGGTTACAGGCTTGGTAATTCCACTGCCAATTTCACCTGTCAATAATTTTGCCTTATCCTTTGCAGCCTTTATCGCGAGCTTTCGAGCTTCATTTTTGAATTTTGCCATCTCCGTTGAACGGAACTCAATATTTTGAATAGATACCCCTTCGTTACTCATAAGATCGGATATTAATGCTTCAAATTTTCCTATCTCTTTCAGTTTGATTATGATTCTTTTCTGTACATTGTAATAAGCTACCTTACTGGTTTCGTTATACTTTTCATAATCGTAGCTAGGGTATGTACGTATAAAGTCAGACTGAACATATTTGGAATTAATCCCATACTTTTTAGTTACCTCAATTACCTTTTTGGAATTCTCATCATTTTCAGACTTAGCTCTCTGAAAGTCTGCATTTCTTGTTTCAATTCCTACAGTAATATCTACTTCATCGGGCGCAACCATTACATCTGCAGTACCGGTTACACTGATTGTCCGAGATTGTGTTACATCTTGACTGCTTTTGGGTGCTGAATTTACCTGTGCAGCTTTTCCTATCACCGGATAAAGCACCCCTGTAAACAACAGACAGAATACCATTGCGTATACCGCACACTTCCATGGATTTAGACTTTTCATGTTTATCATTTTTATGACCTCCAGTTGAATTTATTTAAAATCATTCTATATGGAGGTTATTAAAAATCTTATAAGAATTGTTAAGAAAGTCTAAAGATTTTTTAATATATTTTTAAAATGTAACGGTAAATACACTGCCGCTTCCAGGCTTACTTGATACCGAAATAGCAAAGCCGTGCAGTTCTATAATCCTTTTCACGATGAACAAACCTATACCACTCCCGTTTTCTCCCGTGCGGGATTGGTCCACCCTATAAAAACTGTCAAAAATATTTGGCAAATCCTCTTCAGAGATTCCGCACCCGTTATCAACAACATTAAAGCTGTTATGGGAACACTCAATACTGACAGTTCCGCACTGTACGCCGTATTTTATAGAGTTATCTATTAAATTGATCAAAACTTCCTTTAACATATTCCTATCGGCATGTATGACCACCGACCGGTCGCAGGTATTCTCAAGAGAAATATGCTTCTGTGCAGCAAGGGGTAAAAGCGCTCGAATAGCACAGTCAACTTCTTCCGCAAGTAATAATGGCTCACCCTTGATCATTACCTCCTCAAGCCTTGCAGAAGTCAGCAGGGAGCAGACTAGCCCGGTTAGCCGGTCAATCTCATGGTTGATATCCTGTAGGTATTCTTTACAAAGCTCGTCCTCCGTTTCACTTGCGATAAGAGCTTCAATCAAGGCCTTAATTGAGGAAAGCGGCGTTTTTAGCTCATGAGATACATCACTTATAAACCGCCTTCTGCCGGTTTCAATTTTTTTCAATTCCCCACTCATCCTGTTAAATGTACCTGCAAGCCTGCCAATTTCATCAGTTCTATTGATTTCGACTGTGGTATCAATTTTCCCTTTATAAATCTGTTCAGCAGCAGTAGTCAGCCTTACGATAGGTTCAGACAAGCGCCTGCCCATCCAAATGGAAGCAGTGATAACCATTATGACTACCAAGGCAGATATTACAATAATTTGCATTGCAAAGCGGTTGATATCATCATAGATATCCTGAATAAACACCGATATCATTACCACTGCTTTTATATGACCAGAGAAATGTACAGGATATGAAAACATCGCCATTCCCTTATTTTCGAAGGAATAGTATCCAGTAGCCGGCTTGCCGCTTTCCAATGCTTTACGGAATTCCTGATTTGTCAAGCTCACTCCGATAAGTTCACTCCCGCTATCCAGCAACACTTTACCCTCAGTGTCAAGGAGCAGTACACGCCCGTTGTTCTGCCCAACAAGACCTTCATTGTAGTTTATGTAATTAGTAATTTTGATATTGTTCTCTACCATAGTTGCGAACATACTGGAGAGCCCGAAATAGAAGTTTTCGTTCTTCTTTAATTGGTTGTCACGATATACAAGTACAAGCGCGGCATCAATGGCTGCAACCGCTAGAATGAATATAAGACCATAGGTGAGGGCTAATCGATAAGCAATTTTATGCTTCATCCCACACCTTCCTTCTTAAAGTAGTACCCAACTCCCCATTTTGTGCGGATATAGGAAGGATTTGCTGTGTCATCCTCAATTTTTTCACGAAGCTTGCTAATATGTACATCTACCGTTCTGGTATCACAGTCAAGCTCTTGCCAAACAAGGTCAAATAATTTTTCACGTGAAAGAACAATTTCGCTGTTTCGAACCAGTGTCACCAGAATGTCAAACTCCTTTGCGGTCAGGTTGATTTCTTGTCCGTTCTTGTGGAGTGTCCTTCGGTTTATATCTATCTTCAATTTCCCTGTATTGATGATTCCTTGTTCCACTGAAGCAGTTCCTGCTTGCAACATGCTTATCCTCCGTGCAAGGGAATGAATTCTAGCAATAAGCACCCTTGTATGAAACGGTTTTGTGACATAATCATCAGCTCCGAGTTCAAGTCCCAGTACCATGTCGGCATAATCGTCCTTTGCGGTAAGCATGATAATGGGAATGATCATGGTTTCTCTGATTTTCCTCAGAAGAGTAATACCATCCATCACAGGCAGCATTATATCCAGAAGAATCATATCAATTTTCTCTGTGTTCAGAATTTCTAGAGCCTGCTTGCCCTCAAAAGCCGCAAACACCCCGAAACCTTCCTTCCTTAGACTGGCACTCAGCCCCTTTACAAGTAGTTTTTCATCATCTACAAGCAGTAAGTTCATTACTTCCTCCGGAAATTTCTTCTATATTTTATAAGTATTATAACAAAAAATAATCCTCAATGCACTTTGTAACTCAATGGGCTAAATCCGACGATAAAAATATGCTTCACTTACTATTTCTTTGGAACATCCGAGTCCAATAAGTACTCTCTTATACCCTTCCACAGGTAGCCTTTTGCAAGTTCTTCAACATTAATTGTTTCAGTACTAGGTATACGTTTTTCAAGTGTTTTTAAATTATAGCCATCCTTAATCACTACAAAACTTAAGGCCCCTGATTTCAACGCTCTGTTCGGACAACCATATATACACTTTAAACAAAGTACGCACCCTTTACCAAAGGCGGGTATGCCGTTTTCCAATTTGATATTACCCCTTGGACAGCTTCTTTCACACCATCCACACGCATTACAAACCTTGCTAACCCTAATCTGCTTTCCAAACAGCCTTGCTCCTATCTTTTCCAATTCCCCCATTTGCGAAAGAACTCTGTTAAGTAAATTAGGTTTTGTTCTATGTATGACTCCACATAAGAGGTCATTTACAATACTTTCAACTTTTAAAGGTAAGACTTCCAGCAGCTTTACTGCTAAAGCCTCAATAGTTGGAACAATCCAGTTGGATGGCATAACAATCATTTTTTCGTAAACAACATCGTAGCCCTTCTTTTGTAAACGCTTAATACAGCCTACCCTACAAGCTGTGTTTGGAGTAACTTCACCTCCACCGGAAACCGATATTACAACTGCAGGTGTTTTAACTACATTCGAAATGCTGTTTATCCACTCATAAATCGGTTCAGGGGCATTGCACGCATGAACAGCATATAAAACTATGAGCAAATCTTCCTTTTCATTTGAAGGTTTTTGCCCTGCTCTCAGCTCAGACTTCAAGACTTCTATCCCTCTATCCCTAAAAGCTTTTTCAAAACAATCGGCAACCCTTGCAGTACTTCCTGTTCCCGAAAAGTATACGATTTTTACAACGTTAATTCTCTTTATAGTACCGTTAATTTCTTCAGTTGAGATTTCCATTAATATCCCTCCAAAAACACCTTCTATTATTATTGTAAGCGATAGTATAATAGTAGTCAAAAAAGACATAAAAAGGCAAACCCCAACAACTAAGCATACATCTTTGTATCTAAGAATTACGCCGCAAAGACCATCATAATAAGCTCCATCTTATGTAGACAAAGGAACATTTAGGTAATATAATTAATAAGTTAAATAAAGTTGTATAATTATTAGGATATTGGTTATTACCATGTATAAGAGATTTTAATATTTAGTGATAACTTCTGCGTGTGTACACCGAAAAGAGGCTGGAAATATGAATGAACTGATAGATATTATAGAAAATCAATTATTAAATGAGATTAACTTAAAAAGCGTAAATCGTTATGATCCCATTGTAGTAGAGTCGGTACCTGAAGATTGGGTTCTAATGGGAAACGGAAATTACGCTGCTGTTGTTTACCATAGGAATTATCCGGATTACGCTGTAAAAATTTATGCTGAAGGAAGAGAAGGAATTGAAGAGGAAAAAATAGTATATGAAAAGTTAGGCAAACATAAATCCTTCTCAGAATGCTATCATTATGGAAATAATTATTTGGTTTTAAAAAGACTGAAAGGGACTACACTATACGACTGCTTAAAAAAAGGAATCCCTATACCAGAAAAAGTCATCAAGGATATTGATAATGCCTTAGATTACGCAAAAAGCAGAGGCCTTTATCCCCATGATATTCACTTTAAAAATGTAATGATGAACGATGGAAGAGGGCTTATTGTTGACATATCGGATTTCTTAAAAAAGGAGTACTGTCCTCTATGGCATGATTGTAAGAAGTTTTATTATAAGGTATATAAAAGATTGCCTTTCATAATACCCTTGCCGGATTTCTTTCTTAATATGGGAAGAAAAACATATAGGTTTTATAAAAAAGCTAAGAAAAAATTCTAGTTCTTTACCTGATAGAGTAGTGGCAGGGCATAACATTAACTCTGACAATCCTAAGTTTTAGAAAAGTAGAAGAAAGAACCCATGAACTGAGTTCTTTCTTTTTATTTCTCTATTCGTACCTTAATGCTTCTATAGGGTCTAATCTAGCTGCTTTTCTGGCAGGATATATACCGAAGAAGATTCCTACAGCAGATGAGAAAAGTATAGCAACAATTACAATGCCCGGTGAAACCGAAGGTGTAATGTTTGCAAAGCTTCCTATCCCATAGGCACCTGCAATGCCAATAATCAAGCCTATTATCCCCCCTAGACAGGATATTATAACAGACTCGGTAAGGAACTGAAAAAGTATAGTACCGGTTCTTGCCCCTATAGCTTTTCTTATACCAATTTCCCTTGTTCTCTCGGTAACCGATACCAGCATAATGTTCATTACTCCTATACCGCCAACCAAAAGAGAGATTGCTGCAACAGCACCAATAAATGCTGTAAATATGCCTAACACCTTATTTATCTGATCAAGCTGTTTCAATACATTGTCAGCCTTATATACCTGCCTGTCTCTATTTCCATGACGATTTTCAAGCATATTTATAGCTGCATTTCCTGCAGACTCCATATTGTCCTTTGAATCAGCCATTATTGTCATGGTATCAATTGAAGAGTCATTTGAGTATAAAATATTTACAAAACGTGCAGGCACATATACGAAAGCAGGCATATTGTTATCGTCTCCTCCAGCAAACATACCCATTTGACTCTTGTAAATGCCGACTATTGTAGCCTTCCTTGTTGAAGATCTTGGACCGATATCTATAGTATTACCAATAACATTATCAGTTCCGAATAGGGATTTTGCAGCAATTTCATCAATAATAACTACCGGCTTACCCTCTAGATACTCTATATTATTATAAAAACGCCCGCTTACCATTTCAAAATTTTGTATATATTGCATATCCTCGCTTCCGCCTATAATGAAAGCCCTCTTGGATTTGATGTCTGAAGCTATGATTCCCTGCTTTTGAATAGTCGGCGTAGAGTATTTTACATACTCGATTTTTTCTTTCACTTGTTCAACGTCATCAAAGGTTATATAATCACTTTTTTCGGCTTTCTGTGTATCCACCTTTATACTCACCGAAGAAGCACCAATTTTCTCAAACTCCCCTGTGATTGTATTTTGCCCGCCTTGCCCTAGAGACACAATTGTTATAACTGAGCTTATGCCAATTATAATACCGAGCATGGTGAGAATTGACCTTAGTTTATTAGACAGTATACTTTCAAAGGCCATCTTTATATTTTCAAATAAGTTCAACTATCTTCACCTCCATAATTGTTTAAAGTATTTTATAAAACTTCCACACACTTATAAAACACCCCATCTGTCTTACTACAGAACAACCCTGTCCTCTACCTTGCTATCCGATATAATCAGGCCATCTCTCAATTTTACAATTCTTTTCGTATACTTAGCTACATCGGGTTCGTGGGTAACCATAAGTATTGTTGCCCCCTCATTATTAAGCTGCTGAAGTATTTTCATAATCTCAAGAGTTACCTGTGTATCTAGATTTCCTGTAGGCTCATCAGCCAGTATAACAGCGGGATTATTTGCGATTGCTCTGGCGATGGCTACTCTTTGCTTTTGTCCCCCGGATATCTCATTGGGCTTGTGCTTTATCCTATCAGTCAGGTTGACCTTTTCCAGTGCTTCTAAGGCCTTTTTACGCCTTTCCTGAGGTGCTATACCTGCATATATCATTGGAAGTACTACGTTTTCCAACACAGTCATTCTGGGCAAAAGATTGAAGGATTGAAATATAAATCCCAATTCCTTATTTCTTATAAATGCAAGCTCGTCGTCAGTAAGGTTGGATACGTCTTTACTATTGAGTATATACCTGCCTAATGACATTTTATCCAGGCAGCCCAATATATTCATAAGTGTTGATTTTCCACAACCTGATGGTCCCATTATGGAAGTAAATTCACCTCTTTCAATATGAAGGCTTACCCCCTTGAGAGCTGTAAGGTTTATATCACCATTAGCATAAGTTTTGACTACATTCTCAATACTTATCATTATTTTTCACCCTCATTTGTTCTTACTTCTGTGCCATCCTTTATAGACATGCTTGGATTAAGTACTATCGTATCCCCTACAGACAGCCCTTCAGTAATTTGGGCCTCCATGTCTGATTGCAGCCCCGGCTTTACTACCACACGTTTTGCTTTTCCGTCTACCACCTTAAATACGTAGCTGCCGACATCCTTTTCGTATTTTATAGATTCCACCGGAACCTTTACTGCGTCTTTTATACTGCCTAGAAGAATATCAACGTTTGCGTCAAAGTCAACTTTCAGGTCTGCATCTTCATCCAATATATCTATTTCCGCTTGAAGGCTTGTATCCTGTCCTCCCATGGAAACCGCTTTGGCAGCAGCAGGGCTTATAAACGATACTTCGCCTTTATAAAGCTTACTCCCATTTTTTAATATGGCTTCCTGTCCTACTTTAACTTTTAATGAATCATACTTACCCAGTGACATTACTGCTTTAAGGTTATCCAACTGTTGAAGTGTAACAGCGGGCTGAGCCGGATTCAGTGTTGCTCCCTCTATCGCATTCAATGCAGTAACAACCCCATCAAAATCAGCAACAATTCCGCCTTTATATTTTTCCAGTTTGGAATTTGCCGAATCAAGTGCCACCTTTGCAAGGGACACCGAATTATCCATAAGCTTTAGTTTCTCGTCTGAAATTGGCTGAAGGGCATCCCTCTTCTGCTTCAAAGTCTGGAGTTGAAGTGCATCCGAAGGATTTTTACTCCCTTCCAGCTCTTTTATTTGGTTATCCAATTTTTCAATATTATCATCAAGCTGTTCTTTTTGGCTTAATAGCTCACTTTTCTGCAAAACTGCATTATTGTACTGTAATTTTGCTTGTGTTACACTGGCATTTAAATCATATATGTCATACTCCAGCATAACCTGACCTTTCTTAACATTATCTCCTACCTTTACCTTCACACTCTTAACAGGAAGCTGGGCTGCTCCTACATAATTTTTAGTATTTTTTGACTGAATAATAGCATTAGTTGACAGGTAGGATTTCAAGTCTCCTTTGGTCACCGTTGCTGTTTTTACAACTTCGGACTTAGTCCCACTTTTACTCAATCCAACACCTACCAATAGTGCTGCAACTACTACTAGACTCGTTATTACTAGTACCTTTCTCTTTTTCATATCTTATAACTCTCCTTTTTTACTTTCATCTATATTATCAAGAAGCTTATTAAGCTTCTCCAAACCTTTAATAATGTCCGCCAAATCTTCGGCCGTTGCGTCGCTGCAAAGACCTATAAAGTATTCTTCCATTCTTGCCTCAAACATATGGTTAATCTCTTCCACCTTATCAGTGAGAGCTACCTTTACTACCCTTCTATCGTGATCATAACGAACTCTTCTTACTAGCCCCGTTTTTTCGAGCCGATCAATGATACCCGATATAGTACTATTTGTAAGCCCCATATGTTCGCTTATATCACTTATTTTCATTTCCCCATGCTGATTAAGAAGCGCAATCACCGACATTTGAGGGAAAGTCAAATCAAAATCATTACAGTAATTCCTGATGTTTTTGCTGAACTTAATCTTAACCTGGTTTATAAGACTTATAATAGTCTTACCATAGTTTATCTCCATTTGTTTACCTCCTTATCATAGCATAGTAAAAAATTAGCGCACTAATATTTACGACACTAATATTTCGCACACTAAATATTATACACTATGAATCGAATAGGTCAATAATAATTGGTAAATTTCATATTATAAGCAGTTGAATTTAGATTTTGATATGATAATATCGTATGATTTGTGTTTTAATTATAAATAAAATATTTTATATACTATATAAATTGCAAAAAAGAACCTACAACGAAGTTCTCCCTAAATCTTTTTTTGCAATTTGTTACCTTAAGTTATATTGCGATAATCATATTTTTCCTTGTAATATCATTATCGCAATTTATATACATTTGACTAAAACTTCCTTCTGCGAATTAGGTAATAAAGAGCCAGCGACTTAACATTTTGCTCAATTTCGCTAATTATATCCTGTAAAATTTGACTATTCACTTTATCAATCCGTCTTACTTGCATACCATATTTATTAACCGATTCTTCCTTTACACTTCTGACAACTAATGCACTAAACTTCAGTGTTTTCCCATCACCCACATCAATCTCCACTTCCACATCACTCTTTAATTCAATATCATGTTCAGTAGATACAGCCATAAAAACACCGGTTAAGCTGATATTAAGGCATGCCCCGGAAATTTTGTTGTTTAAGTCCTTTAGCGTAATAGAGGTATTATAATTAGTGCTATACCTTTTTGCATTTCTCCTATTAGGATACTTATGATAACTACTAACTGCCACCTCGATGAGTGGAAATTCTCCGACTCTAACACCGCTGACACTACCATAGATAAGGTATTCAAAATCTTTTTCCTCTACCCTGCACTCAAGGTTTTTTCCTTCGATATCTGTTGTTGAAAAATCTTCAGGCAAATTTAAATAGAGGCAGTGGTCCTTAATTGCCTGGATAATACCAACTGAAAACTCTGCTTCCGATCCATGCCTTATATTTACTACCGTACCTTTTTTAAAACTTAAGAAATCCGTTACTTTTTTATTTTTAGTAATTAAGTTAAAAAGCTTATCCAGAAACATTATAAATTTTCCTCCCGATAAAGAGACATTCTGTATTCTAAAAATAACAGACTATGCTAATGCAGCAATAAGTTTACATAACGGTATATTCAATATTATTATCTTACCCATAAAAAGCTAATTGTAATCAAGAACTCCATAAATTAACAAAGTTTAACCTTTGATGACCTACCTTTTCTAAGCTTTTAGCAGAAATCAAATTTGTTTTAAAATATAACTTCACTGTTTGATGTACTCATATAAGTCAGAAGACCAGAGATAGGTAAAAAAAATTCCCGTCCAGAAACTGTTACGGGATTTAGGGGAGTATAGTTAATACTCATATTTATGATAACTTTTTTCGACACAAAGTTCAAGTATTTTCAATGTTCTATTTTCCTTCCACAAAACATAGTGTTCAACATGCATTTACAGAACAAAATATGTTCTATTTATTCAGACGCTCAAAGCCGGACTTAGCATGTGTATTCTCAGGATTAAACTCCAGTGCTTTTTTAAAGGCTTCTTTCGCCTCAGCTACTTTATTGGTTGATATATAGCTATATCCAAGTACAGTATAAGCATTTGATTTATTAATACTATCGGTGATTTTGTCTAACCCACGATTAACTGTACTGATTGATTCCTCAAAGTTATTCAGATAATAATAAGCTGATCCAAGGCCGTAATATGCAGCTCCATTTGCAGGGTTTCTTTTTACAGCCTCATTAAAAGCATTGGCAGCCTTTGAAAGTTCTTTATCCTTCCCTTTTCCGTCTACATACATCCAGCCTATCTGAACATAATAATCTGAAATTGCTTCATTTATATTCTTTTCACTTTCAACGTTTACTCTCCATACACCTCCATCATTTACAATCACCCCTGTCGATGTAATTGATGTCTCTTTATTGAGGTAGAGGTTTTTTACCGTGCTGTTAATTTGAAAACTAACGGCCTCTTTGTATTCCTTAGTATTTATTATGGCATTTTTATGTTCTTTATCTTTTACTATACGGTAGTCGATTAACGTAGTAGTATCTCTTATAAGCTGCTGAAGCAGGATAAAATCACCCTTACCGAAGTTCTCCTTTTCGTGCTGAGTCAATAAATCATACGCAAGGTCAAACCTACCGCTTTTAATGTTTTTCATATATGATTCCATTAAATCCATAGGATTTCCTTCGGGAGTTGATGAACAACCTATTAGGTTAAATACAAACAAAATTGCAAAAAATACCGGTGTAAGCATTTTTAACTTATTTATCTTCATAAATCTAAATCCCCTTTCAGTAAAAGGTGTTTGTATACAATACAGTTTGCTTAAATCACCCCATATATATTTAACACTTACAACTGCATAAGTGTCAAGTACTGCAAAACAAATGCTTTTACTATAAAAGAAACGGGGTTAGACACCCCGCTCCTGTTCTCTGTATGACTATTTTATTCCTTCTCAACTTCTGGATTGAATGACTCCCATATATCATTAACTTCTTTGATGTTTTTATCGGTAGATGTCAAATCCGATATAATAGCTATAAAACAGTAAGAGTACTTTTCTCTATCCACTATATAGCATTTTACATCTGCGTATGCTTCTTCATCATCATTTTCAAGTCTATATGTATATACTGTTACAGTGGTGTTTTTAGCACTGACAGGCTCTTTTTTGATAAACTCCATATCGTAGCCTTCAACAATGGCGCCTAAATACCTGAACTTCTCTTCGTCAGTCAAATCTTTTGTTTTCAGAGACTTTTCCACCGCTTGTACAGTTACCGCCATACCGGATATAGGGTTTACATACATTTGAAGAGCTTCATCATAAGAATCATATTTCTGCCAGTTCCCGGGGATTTTTGCACTCCATTTATACTTTTTATTTTGAATATCGGTAAGTTTGTCGTCCTTTCCTACCGGACTTTTACCGCTTTTATCATTATAGCTCTCCAAGTCCTTATCTAAATCCGAATCGTTGACTGGTAAAACTTTAAACGTATTTAAAGCCTTATAATATGCTTCTTTCTTATTCTCATACTGACCTTCAGGCAATTTTATCGAAATAGAATAAATATAATCGCCCGATTTAATAAAATGCTCATCTATTATATATTTTTGCCCATTCAACTGAATTGACGATACAAGCTTAAATGCTTTATATCCTGCAATCTCAGTACTTACTTGCTCAATAAACTTATAGTATTTTGGATTAAAATTGGAGTCATACACATCCTTGGCTTTATCTACATAATCTTCAAGTTCACTGTCTTCTTCGTCCTTTTCTATTTTTACATCTACATATTCCTTACTGTTTAAGCCCAGCCTTGTTCTGAGAGGATCTTGATCACTTATGGAAGTAAGTGCATCCCATTCCGGCGGCACATCCATAGACCATGTATAGTACTTATTACCATAGCTATCAAAGATTATGTAATTATCAAACCCGACAACTCCATATTTAACTTTTGATATATCCTCAATATCCCGGGCATTGTGTTTATACCCCAGAACAAATGAATTCATTATTCCGCTATAGTATTTATCGTCTCTAAGTCTTTCAGGATTAGACTCATTGAAGGATGTTAAAACCACTCTGTAGATAAATTGTTTATTTAAATACACCCTCTCAACAATAGCTTCATCATAAGTACTGGTATAAAGGAATTCAGCAAAAGCCGGTGAAGCCTTTTCATTGAGCGAAGAATCTATAAGGGAATCACTCTCGAAAGCATCTACACTCTCCTTATAATAATCTTCAAGCTCCTTACCTTCATTAATATCCACGATAACCTCAAGAGAAATTTGCCTATGGTCATTCTCTATTGTGACATATTTAGAGTTAAAAGTATTCTCCGTTATACGAGAGCTTTTAGGTACATTTATGCTCCATCCGAAATAACTGTTGCCAACCTTTGCCTTAGTAATTCCTCCGGTGAGAAATGATAAATCACTTAGTGCCCCGTCGTCTTCAAGGACAATGCTAACAGATTTATTAGACGGATTATATTTGACAACTGCTCCTAAGTTATCTCCTATAAGCTGTATTGGAACCATCGTTTTACCGTTTACAACCATAGGAGCAACCGGCAATTCTTTAGCCACCTTATTAATACTATATTTTGTTGTACCTATTGCAAAATCAATTGATGAACTCCTATAAACAATATTGATTTGCCCAGTTCCTTTCCAGTTTAACTCCGCTCCAAAAGCCTGCAGGACAGGTACTAGAGGCACTATCGCATTACCCTTAGAAACGAAAGGCTTCTCAATTTTGATTGCTTTACCATTGATACTGGCTACATCGCTGCCTATAGTCATTTTAATCTCAACCTTATCATCCTCTACTGCAAAAACCGGTATAAATAAGTTTGAGATTAAAAATATGCTGATTACTATGGAAAGAATCCTCTTTGCATATATATTCATAAGTATATATCCTTTCTCCTATGCTTTATTTGCTTTCGCCAAACTTAACTTTTATCTTGAACACAGTATCGTTCCTCTCCACGGTAAGTTCGCATGTGTTTCCCGGAAGATATTTTTTCATTTCTTCATTGAAATCAACCTTTGTATTCAACTTAACGTTATTTACAGCCAAAAGTATATCATCAACGATAAGCCCTGCGTTTTCGGCAGGAGAACCTTCCTCTACATTGGTTATAGTCAAACCGTTGTTTCCTGACGGCAACCCATACTTTGCAGCAACCCCCTCTGAAAACTCCGCTCCCAGGTATGGCCTTCTTACTTTACCGTATTTTTCAAAGTGCCCTATTACGTACTTAACGGTATCTGCAGGAATTGAGAAGCTAAGCCCCTCTACACCAAAGCCAATAAATTTAACGGAATTTATACCTATTACCTCTCCCTTTAAATTAACCAAAGGACCTCCGCTGTTTCCTCCATTTATAGCCGCATCCGACTGGATAAACCTGTACTCACCGTCAGCAGATCTGTTTATACCGCTTATTATACCTTTAGTGGCCGAATTCCTTAGTGAGAACGAAAGAGGTGTTCCTATCGCAATCACCGGTTCCCCTACGGTAACGTTTGATATGCTTCCAAAGGTAGCAGGGGTCAACCCACCTTTATCTATCTTTATCATAGCAAGGTCTATTTTTTCGTCCATAGCTTTTAGCCTCGCTGTATAAGCTTTACTGTTTGAAAGTACTACGACAATAGTCTCTAAATCCTTAACTACGTGGGCATTTGTGATAATATACCCGTCAGCCCTATAAATTACTCCCGAGCCAAACACAAGGTTGTCCCCTTTGGAGCTGTATCCCTGGCTGCTTGGCTTTAGTTTTCCTATAATACCTACAACAGAGGGGCCAACCTTATTTACAATTGCCGAAACATTCTCTTCTTTACTTTTTATTGTTACTATATTATTTTGTTTGTTCCAATCCACAGTGGAGTTTAAGTTTTCCTCTACAACATCAACCGGGACATATACCTTACCATCTATTATTTTAGCTTCTGTGGGAACGACTTTATCATTTACATAAACCTTTACACTATCGCTTGCATTAACAGTAATACCAAAGCACATCACAGCGGCTATAAGAAAAGCCATAGATATGTACAACCTCTTTTTTTTCATTTTTTCCCCTCCAGATATGTCGTCAAGTTTTATGCAATAAAAAACACTATGGTATTTTTATAAGCAATAGTTAAATTATAGCACAAACATACTAAATTTAATATTAAATACCTATATAATTTCCAAGTTAAAAAATTACAAAAAGAGACGCTTTAAGGTTTAGTTAATCTTAAAGCGTCTCTTTCTTATATAAGGCTATAGATTACTTACTGTATAAAGGATATTTATCGCACAATGCATTTACGCGTTTTACGATTTTTTCCCTTGAAGCTTCAAAATCCGTAATTGTCAGATGAATTAAATCTGCAATTTCAACCATATCCTCTTCCTTCATTCCCCTTGCGGTAACAGCAGGAGTACCTATCCTCACACCGCTGGTTATGAATGGGCTTTGAGTATCAAAAGGTATGCCGTTTTTATTTGAAGTTATATATACTTCATCAAGCATTAATTGTGCTTGCTTACCGGTAACACCCATATTAGTGAGGTCTAACAGCATGAGGTGGTTATCGGTACCATTGGATACAAGCTGGAACCCTTTTTCCATTAAAGCAATCGCTAATGCATTTGCATTCTTTACAATCTGTGTCTGATAAGCTTTAAACTCATCGCTCAAAACTTCTTTAAAGCTTACAGCCTTCGCTGCTATTACATGCATTAAAGGACCACCCTGTATTCCTGGGAATACTGCGCTATCTATTATTTTTGCAAATTCTTCTTTGCAAAGTATCATTCCACCCCTAGGACCGCGTAAGGTTTTATGGGTAGTTGTAGTTACAAAGTGAGCGTGAGGTACAGGATTCGGATGTAATCCGGCTGCTACAAGCCCTGCAATATGGGCCATATCCACCATCAGATACGCTCCTACTTCATCAGCTATCTCCCTGAACGCTTTAAAGTCGATAATTCTAGGATAAGCGCTAGCACCGGCAATAATAAGCTTAGGCTTACTCTCTATTGCCAAACGTCTTACTTCATCATAATCTATCCTGCAATCTTCTTTTCTAACTCCATAGGACACTACATTATAATATTTTCCTGAAATATTTTTTGCCATACCGTGGCTAAGGTGTCCGCCATGGGCCAGATTCATACCCAATACAGTATCACCTGGGTTTAGAACTGCAAAAAATACCGCCATATTTGCTTGAGCTCCCGAGTGAGGCTGCACATTGGCATGGTCTGCTCCAAATATCTCTTTCGCTCTTTCTATAGCAAGTGCTTCAACAACATCTACATGCTCACACCCGCCGTAATATCTTTTTCCGGGATAACCTTCAGCATACTTGTTTGTAAGTGGTGTTCCCAATGCTTCCATAACCGCATCACTAACAAAGTTTTCAGATGCTATCAGCTCAATCTTATTCCGTTGTCTGTTAACTTCATCCTCAATAGCTTTTGCAACCTCAGGGTCAAACTTTTCGATTTCTTTAATACTGTACATAAAACAAAAACCCTCCTGTCTACAGACTTCAATATAATTAAAAAGTCAAATCCCATTAGCCGTCTCATTTTCACCTATAGGGTAAAATTGGACAGTTTAGCAGGATTTGACCTCTGAATAAACCATGTCAAAAGCATCGCACAATTCATGCTTTAAGTAATACTCTGTCCTTTTGCCTGAGAGATTATCTCCCAATACTTATCTAACGAAAATTAGACAAATTGGAAAACTTGCCCCTTCGGCGCCTTGACGGTCTCTCCAGAGGTGCGTCATGCTATAGTCATTTAACCTGAGAGTATAACTCCTTCGGTGTACCGCATAATTAGTCGATTATTATTTAATCAATAAATTTAATTAAAAAACAATCCTTAACGGTAACTCTCCCATAACACTCATCCGCAAGTATTTATTTGTCAATAAAATTATAATAACATTTAAAAACTATGTCAATGTAATGTTAAAAAAATAATACTTTTTAGTAAAATAAGCGTGTCTTTTAGGATTAGCTATATAACTTTATACAATTCATCGGAGTCAGGCTGTCCAATTTCTTCGGTATGCCCATCAAATACCAGTCTCCTGTTTAAATCATCGGTTACCATACCAATAATTGAAGCGTTTATACCGCTGACATTAAGCTTATCTATTAATCCCACTCCATCACTGCAAGTGATTATCATACAGCCGCTTGATATAAGCTTCAAAGGACTTATATTAAAAATTCTGCATATCTCCTCTGTCTCGGGTGCTACAGGTATTCTATCCTTATAAACCACAACACCTACCCCTGATGCCTCAGCCAATTCCCAAACAGCCCCAAGTATTCCTCCCTCGGTAACATCGTGCATTGAGCTGACTCCAAAGTCCCCGGCAATTATTCCTTCTTTTACAACACTTATGCTGTCCATAAACCTTTTTGCATTTTCTATACTTGATTTATCCATACGCTTTAATAGCATATCTTCTTTATCATAAGCAATTATAGCAGTTCCTTCAATGCCTGCAGACTTTGTAATAATTATAGAATCACCGGGTTTTGCCCCTGATGTAGAGACCAGCTTGTCCTTTGGTGCCTTTCCGATAGCTGTGCTTGTAATGACAAACCTATTGACTGCACCGGTTATTTCGGTATGTCCTCCTATTATATCCACATTCAAAGAGTTAGCAGTTTCGCACAATTGAGTCATAACTATATCAATATCCTTTTCAGTGGTTCCTGGAGGAGCCAATATAGTTACCAGCAGGCCAAGGGGTTCTACTCCACATGAAGCAACATCGTTGCACGATATATGTACTGCAAGGCGTCCTATCTCATTTACTGCACCGGTTATGGGATCGGTGGACAAAACACATACATAATCCCCAAAATCAACCGCACAGCAGTCTTCCCCGATTTTAGGCCTGATTAATATATCTTCCCTATTATTTTTTATCTTATTAAGTATAATTTCTTTCAGAATGCTGTTAGGCACTTTACCTATCTCCATATAAACCTCCGCATAAAAAACTAAAGATTAAGACATGAACAATAAGCTTGAACAGCTTTATATTCCAGCCTCAATCTCATATATGTTTCATTAATCTAATAAACCTAAGCAATGTCTCCCGACTTTTCCATGGCCTCTTTGGTCAGCTGGAACTGTTCTCGGGCAGTTTCCAGCAAGGTAGGATTTTTTCTGGCATCAGGAGATGAAATCAAACGGCTGAACCACTTAGTCGCGTCATTGTAATTACCAACTCTTCTATTTAGCTCCCCTATAATGTACATGCAGGTGTTTTCATCAAGCTTATCAACTGGGAACCTTTCACTTTCGTAGGTTTCGGAATAGCACCTTAATGCAAAATTTAAAAACTCTTTCTCTTTTGCATCATTTTTCATCCTATAAAGCCATGCAATCCTCATGCATATTCTAGCCAACTCGCTGCTTTTGGCTTTTCTTACTTGTAAGTTGTATAGTGCCAGCTTAAAAGTTTCTATCGCCTTGTCAACGCTTCTCTCACCGGAAAACTTCCTTTGATGCCATAGCTTACCTATAGTTTGCTTAACTACATTAACATCCTTAGTGCTTATTTGCTCGAACTTTTCACTTTGAGCAGCATAGCCGCAGTGTTCACAAACCCAAATATCATAGAATAGCGGATTTATACCCTCATAGTGTACACAAAAATCACTATCTCTTGTAAGCACTTTAGAAGCTTTAGCTTTAACTTTTGTGACCTCAGTTTCCTTAGAGCAAACCGGACAGGCTACAGCCTTATTATATAAGTTGCTATCCATATGCCAACCCCTCTTTAGTAATATTAGTGTTGCAAATCAGTTTTTCAGCAGTTCATGTAACTTTTTATTCACTTTAACCTGAGTTTTGACAGGTTTATAAACATCGTCCGAGATTTTTTCACTTTCAATCAGATTTCCGTCTTTATCATAGGTTTCTCTATAAACTACTACCTTTAGCCCCTTCTTGCCTTCTCTAACAGTTATTTTTTGTCCATCGGGAACAGAATCGTCAATAATAAATTCTTCTCCCTGAGGCAGGATTTCTTCTAATATTTCGGTCCGAAGCTTTACAGTATAATCGGTACCGTCCCTTTTCCCAAGCAAGCGAACATAAAGAGTGGAGTC
This sequence comes from Clostridia bacterium, assembly GCA_026416815.1. Taxonomy (GTDB): domain Bacteria; phylum Bacillota; class Clostridia; order Acetivibrionales; family DSM-2933; genus SKW257. The sequence goes on from JAOAEJ010000073.1 coordinate 38,653, forward strand.
CTTAACTTCCGACGAAACACATAAAGAATATCCCGTACTATTCTGAAATTTCATATCTATATAATCTTCTGCTATTGTGGCGTCTTGACCCGGTTCCACATACCCCAACGGTAAGGTATGATGTACTCTTTCCAAAATATCCAGCTTTGCTTTAAGTGCAGCCCCATATAATGTTGTAGTTACCTGACAAACCCCTCCGCCTGGCCCCTTAATCAATTCATTCTTATAAATGACCGGCGCGTCTTTATACCCATTCTCAATAGTTCTCGGACCGAGGGCGTTATTCATAGAGAATATGTCAGCAGGCTTAAGTATCAGACCGTTAATCTTTTGGCTTGCCAGTTTTATGTTATGTGTCCTATTAATATCATTTGAGTTAAACTTCGTAGTAAAATACGCCACTACACCATCTATACCCTTAACATCATTATAAACTATTTTAGGCTTTTTTTCATCGATAAATAATTTAATATTTTCAAAATTTCTTTTCTGCAAGCAATCATTAACTAAAGCAATATTTTTAGCAATGTCCAGAGATTTTCCCTGTATATCCTTTTCTATTGTTATCGTCCCATTTGCATATATGACTTCAGCACTTTTTTCCTGCTGATCAACCTGATTCTTAATATCACCTAGAATATCCTGCAGTTTTTTTCTGTCAAATCCAATATCCAAGGTTAAGTTAAGGTTATTAAACCTTATATCTAAAATAGAATATAGCCTGTAAAATATATTGCCTGTCCTGCCAATCTTATAGGCACTATCAAGGCACTCATCAACCATAAATTTTAATGAAATATCTTTATGGTCAACCACCCATGCATTCTCATTATGCTGAAGGAGAATTTTTTTGTGGCGATACATGTTATCCAGCTTTTTGCCGATTAGTATTTTTGCTTGCGACTTGCTTAATCCCGATACTTCCAGCCCCTCAATACTGATTCCTTTATAGTATGTATTTTGGGTAGAAACCACACCAACCCAGATAACTAAAAGAGTTACCATCAAAAGTATAGGGCTGTATATAAAAAGCCTTCTTTTTTGAATTAATGTTTGCACAACAAGTAACATATATTTATAACCCTTCTTAATGGGTGCCTATACACCGACATCCCATATGTATTCTTTGGAGTTTATCCACTACTATATAAATATTATTACTTGTTAATGCAATATTACATTCTGTTAATTTTTTGTGCAAAATTAAGTCAATTTCCAGTTTGAATCAGTGACTATTTTTAGTTTTACTTTATTACGCCTGTATTAAAGGCACTTGTGACGACAAGTTTATTTAACAATTACATTTTTTTCAGAAGCATGTATTATTTAGCTACAACTTTTATCACTTCGGTGTCCTCAATAGCTTTATTAATCATATCTTCAATACCTTCAAGGCGGGTTTCCGACTGAAGTATCTTTTCCAGCTGCGGCCTGGTATTCGGGTGCTTTGCTACAAATACGGTACAACAGTCCTCATAAGGCAGTATTGAGGTTTCAAAGGTATTTATTTTTCTTGCTATCTCAATAACTTCATTTTTGTCCATACCTATGAGAGGTCTGAATACAGGCATAGAAACGACGGCATTTGTCACCGCAAGGCTCTGTATCGTCTGGCTGGCTACCTGTCCCATGCTTTCACCGGTAACCAATGCAAGGGCTCCGACCTTTCTGGAAATGCGCTCTGATATTATCATCATTATACGCCTCATTATGATGGTCATTTGGTCATGAGGACATTTTTCATTTATTGCAAGCTGTATATCGGTAAAAGGCACAACATGCAGGTTTATCCGCTGGCAGTAGGTAGCTAGTATTTGAGCAAGTTCTATAACTTTTTCTTTTGCCCTCTCACTTGTATAGGGATAACTATAGAAATGGACAGCTTCTATCTCGACTCCCCTTTTTGCCATCATCCAGCCTGCTACAGGGCTGTCTATACCTCCTGATAAGAGGAGCATTACTTTACCGTTAGTACCTACGGGAAGCCCTCCGTTTGCCGGTATAATCTCAGAATAAATGTATGTCGACTCCCTTACCTCAACATATAAAATAAAGGAAGGATTATTTACATCTACACTTAGGGAAGGAATATTACTCAGAAGGTGTGCACCCAACTCTCTGCTCACTTCAGGAGACTGCATAGGAAAGCGTTTGTTACCCCTTTTTGTCTCTACCTTAAATGTTTTATATCCTTTTCTTTCAATAAGATCTTCTACAAGCTTAAGTGAGTACTCCTTCATTTCTTCAAATTCAGTATTGATTTTCCACACCGGGCTAACCGACACAATACCAAAAACCTTTGTCAGCTTATCCATAGCAGCTTCGAAATCATATTCTTCGGTTTGCGGCTCAACATATATCCTTGCCTGTGACTTGGTAATACTAACTTTCCCAAACCCATATAGAGCTTTTTTTATATTACCGATAAGCTTATCCTCAAATACCGGCCTATTGAGACCCTTTAAAATTATCTCTCCGTACCTTACAAGAATTACCTTCTTCATCTCTTTCCTCCACGGCTTATTTGAATTTTTGGCACTATATTCTTTAGTGCTTCTATAGTATCGTTGATGTCCTCTTCGGTGTTAAATTCAGAAAAGCTGAACCTTACTGCTCCTTCTATATCACAAGTTTCTATACCTACCGCCTTCAGTACATGGCTGTGAAGATTTTTTCGCGACGAACATGCAGACCCGGTGGATACAAAAATGTTTTTCTCCTCAAGGTGATGGAGAAGTACTTCCGAACGCAGCCTTCCTAATGATACATTAAGAATATAAGGAGAAGCACTTTCTGATGAAATAAACTTAGTCGTTTCTATATTTTCCTTCAATTTTTCTATAAACAAGTTTTTTAACGCTAAAACCTTGCTATTATTTGTCTCCATTGACTTATGAATAGTCTCAGCCGCCAGTCCGAAGCCTGCAATTCCGGTAATATTTTCAGTTCCTGAGCGAAGTAATGCTTCCTGACCGCCTCCTATTATTATTGGCTTGATCTTTACGCCCTTATTTACAAATAATGCACCGGCACCTTTAGGTCCGTGTATTTTGTGAGAGCTTATTGATATCATATCTATACTCATCTTTTTAGGCGAAATTTTCATTTTACCATAAGACTGAACACAGTCCACATGCAGGCAGGCTTCACGGTTTAGAGAATTTTTTATTTTGGCTACTTCTTCAATAGGCTGAATAGAGCCTATTTCATTATTTATGTGCATTATGCTTATTAGTGATGTCTCTTTATTTATCTTATTTTTAAGCTCATCTAGGTTTATAATACCATCTTTCCCGACACCTATATAATCAACCTTATATCCGTTAGGTTCAAGGTATTTAAAAAGCTCAAGAATTGACGGATGCTCTATTTGTGATGTTATAATGTGTCTACCTTTCCTTGGATTAGCTTCCAGGTACCCTCTTATGGCAAGGTTGTTTGATTCGGTTCCACCGGACGTGAAAACAATCTCCTTAGTATCAACTCCTATGGTATTCGCAATGGTTTCCCTTGCTTTTTTTATCAGCCTTTCGGCTTCACTTCCTTTAGTGTGCAATGATGAGGGGTTGCCATATATATTTTTATTTATGTAGTTTATATAATGGATTACTTCATCATAAGGCCTGGTAGTTGCACTATTATCCAGATAAATATCCCTAATCATGTCCAACCTCTATTATTTGATTTATTCTATATTATAGTAACATTTGCGATTTTACATTATGTTATTCTAACATATAATACAAATTTTAACCATTAAATGCAAGGCTTTTTCCTGTGTTTTTACACACAAGATATGTTGAACAATTATAATACCAATGATAAAATTAACTCAACAACCTTCTTTTTTTCTATTGGAGGAGTTTATGCCGGGATCTGACTACATTAAAAAGGTATTATGCTTAACGATAATCTTCACTATCATTCTAACAACTTTTATGCCATGTTTTGCGGCTCAGGGTACAGCCAGTACGATAAAACGCTTTTCCGATGTACCCCAAGGGCATTGGACTGACAAAGCCGTTCATTTTTTACGCCAGAAAAATGTCACTCAAGGTATTGGTAATAACAAATTCGGATTTGGCCTCACCATCAAGAGAGGTGACTTTGTTATGTTTCTTGTAAGGTTAATGGGCTGGAAGATATACGCGCCCTCCATAGGCAGCTTTGTTGATAATAAAGATAAAGGCAAATCATATTTTACGTATATAGAAACCGCCCTTGTACATGGAGTAGTAACTAAGGATTCTGCTAAATTTCGTCCCGAGGATAATATAACAAAAGAAGAAGCCGCTGTTATGCTGGTATGCTGCATGGGTTACGACAGCTTGGCTAAGCAGATATCCTACCTTGGAAAGCCCTATAGCGATGTAACAAATAACACTGGGTATATCACTATCGTTAAGGATATTGGGATAATGAGCGGCAATTCAAAGGGACAGTTCCTGCCAAAGGCTGCGGTGAAAAAAGAAGAAGCTGCTGTTATGCTGGTAAAAATGTATGAAAAGCTAAATACCACAATTAAAAGTCTACATGCTTTTTATGCAATAAGTTCATATAGTCAGATAAACTTTATAAAAGACCTTGATTCTGTAAGTTTTGCATGGAGCCGTTTGGAATATGATAAATCCTCTAACAAAGTCCAACTCAATATGACAACAGCAAATAATAATGACTTCTATCTTCCAAAGGGTTTTTCAGAACCTGTAAATTTTGCAGAACAAAATAGTGCTTCTGTCCAACTTAATATATTTGCTACCCAGGAAACAACTATTACTGACGAAAAAAAACGTGTCAACCTAGGTTTGATTGAGTACATACTGACAACCCCATCTGTCAGAGCAGATGTGATTGCCAGCATAGTGCAAAAGGTAAACAATATCAATTCAGGAGGAGAGCAGGTTTCTTTTAATGGAGTTGTAATAGATTTCGAATGTATGAGGGGTGCCGCCTTAAGCAAGCAGTTCAACTCGTTCTTGATAGAGCTGAATAAGGAACTTAAAAAGTATCAAAAAAACTTGTACGTGGCAGTTCATCCAACGCGAAGACCGGGCCAAGCATATTTCGATGGGTATGATTATAAGTCTATTGGTGAAATAGCCGATAAAGTTATACTTATGGCTCACGACTATAATGCAAAAAAGCTTAGTGAAAGTGATATGCAAAATGGGTTTACTTCCACACCCCTTACACCTATAGATGAGATTTACTATGCCTTAAGGGCAATAACCGACAAGAATACAGGGGTAAAAGACTTAAATAAAATAATGCTGCAAATTTCCTTCGGCTCGGTGCAGTGGAAAAAGGTCAAAGGAAGGGTTATAAAACAGTACCCCGATTTACCTACCTATGAGCAAATCAAACAAAGGCTTTATAACAAAAATGGCAGTGAAAAGGTAAGTATGATGTTTGACAGCAGAACAATGAACCCATGGTTTACGTACCATAATACCTCTGATAATACCGATAATACCATCTGGTATGAGGATTCCAGAAGTATCTCGAGTAAAATTAAGCTGGCAAAAATGTTTGGGGTTCAAAGCTTTTCTTTATGGCGCTTAGGTAACATACCTGCTTACGAAGATAGTGCTTCTCAAAAAATATATCTGGATATATGGCAGCAGATAAAAAAGCTTCGCTCATTAAGATAAATTCCTGCAACTAACCATAAAAATATTTTATTATATGTGAGGTCCAAATGCTAAAAAAAATAGAGGCAATTCTTCAAAATAAACTTGCACCTTTCTGCTTAATCGCTATTTTAGCTCTAATTGTTTATTGTAATAGCTTTACTTCCCCTTTTACTCTTGATGATTTCGGTTCAATAAGCAATAACTATTCTATCCGAAATCCCTTGGATATTGCATCTATGTGGCAGTTTTACTCAGGCAGAGTTTTAGCTTATATCACTTTTTCAATCAACTACTTCATTCACGATACGGGTGTTATTGGATACCATATTGTAAATACTCTGATTCATATTATAAACGGCATCCTTGTATACTTAATACTCCACAGTATTTTAGGACTTGAGCATTTTAAAGGCAAAATTCCGGGTAAGTATAAAAGCCTTATAAGTTTACTCTGTGCATTTATATTCATTTGCCACCCTGTTCAGGTAAATGCAGTAACCTATATAGTTCAGCGTATTGCTTCTCTGGCCGCCATGTTTTACCTTTTAGCGGTGCTATTTTTCTTAAAATACCGCATACATGATAAGTGGATATATTTAGTGTTCACGCTAATATTTACCGTTATGGCTATGTTTACAAAAGAAAACTCAATAACCATTCCTTTTATGCTTTTAATACTTGAACTTATGTTCTTCTTGAAAGACGGCAAAACCTCATGGAAAAAGCGTGGAGCTTTTTTATTTATATTACTAGCGACGATTTGTATAGTTCCAGGTACGCTCCTTCTTCTTAAGGGCTATAGCCAAAGTGACCCCAGTGTTTCATTCAAGGCAAGTACTTCTATGGATAGGTTCCACTATTTTTTTACCGAGCTAAATGTAATAGTTATATATATAAAGCTGCTGTTCTTACCTTATAACCAAAACTTTGATTACAGCAACGACTTTCCTGTTTCGACAACTATATGGGAAAATTACTCCTATATTTCGTTTATAATCCTATGCCTAATAGGCTTATTTGGCTTGTTAAATCTCAAAAGAAACAAGCTGATTACATTGGGCATACTTTGGTTTTTCATAGGTCTATCGGTAGAATCCTCGTTTATCTCAATTAAGGATGTTTACTTTGAACACAGGCTCTACTTCCCTATCATAGGCTTCATAATGTTCATCGTTGGGCTATCCTTTATGGAGTTTAAAAATCCGCACAGGCGTTATTTGTTTCAGAAGCCGTTATTAATATTCATGGTCATTACCTGCACTATGATACTGTCCTATTCGACACTTACTCTTAAGAGGAATTACATTTTCAGTAATGACATAAGGCTATGGTCTGATGTAGTAAAAAAAGCTCCCAAAAGTGACCGGGCGCACAGTATACTTGGAAAAAATTATTTGGACGCTGCAGAGTTATATGAGGATAAAAGGAAAGACTATCTTGAACAAGCAGAAAAAGAGCTTCATGAAGCAATCAAATTGGATTACCACAACGACACGGCTCACTGTAACCTTGCCAAGGTTTATCTGATGAAAAAGGATTATGAAAACTGTATTATCCAAGCTAACGTGGCTAATTCTATGGAAAGGTCGGTTTATGCTTATAACAACCTTGGGCTGGCTTATAAGGAGATGGGTAAACAGAAGGACGCAATAGGTGCTTTTCAAGAAGGCTATAACATTGATAATAAATGCACTTTTATAACTAAAAACTTAGCAGATACTTATTACGAAATCAAGGACTATAAAAATGCAAAATCTTACTATGAACAATACCAAAAGAACGCTCTACGGAAGAACAGTGACGTTCAAAAAAAATTGGAAGATATCAATGGAAAGCTTAAATAACAAGTATATAAGAAAGTATAACAAGCCGCATAAACCTTTAGGGGCGTGTAAATAATTTTGTGTATTCTCTTCTTCTTGGTTGAGAAGCATTGGTTAAGTTAATTAACATAAAGTGTATTTTGAAGGTCTAGCCGCGCGGCAATGAGCGTCGGGGTTTGGGGCAGAGCCCCGAGACTACCCTGCCAACTTGCCGTCTAGTCGGCCCTCAAAGAAAATGGATAATTGTCCGATTACCAAGTCCCAGTCACGGTAACGCAATGTCCATTTTTTTGTTACATTCATAGTAGCCAGATATAACATCTTTATCAGACTTTCATCTGTAGGGAATATTAACTTTGTCTTGGTAACCTTCCTATACTGGCTGTGTAGGCTTTCGATTACATTTGTTGTATATATTATCTTTCTAAGTTCCGGGGGATATGCAAAGAAAGTGCATAAATTATCCCAATTCTGTTCCCAGCTTTTTATTGCATTTGGATACTTACCTTGCCATTTTTCTTTGACTGCCAGTAGTTGATCCATAGCAGCTTCTTCTGAAGGAGCAGTATATACTGTTTTTAAGTCAGCTGCAAACTGCTTTTTATCCTTATGTGCTACATACTTCATGCTTGCTCTTAGTTGGTGTATGATACACCTTTGTATTTTAGCTTTTGGAAAGGTCGCTTGGATCGCTTCCGGGAACCCATTAAGCCCATCTACCGAGAATATCAATACATCTTTAACACCACGGTTTTTAAGCTCATTCAATACACCCAGCCAATACTTGCTGCTCTCATTTCCCCCGATCCATATGCCTAATACATCCTTGCAACCGTCTGTATTTACACCCATTACTACATAAGCTGCTTTGTTTACTACCTGCTTTTCCTCACGAACTTTGTAGTGAATTGCGTCCATAAATATAAACGGATAAACAGCTTCTAGCGGCCTATTTTGCCACTCTTGCACCATAGGCAGTATCCTGTCGGTGATCTTACTGACCATTTCTGCCGATATTTCAACTCCATACAAGTCTTGAATCTGAGCATGGATGTCTCTGGTTGACATTCCTGCTGCATATAACGCTAATATTTTTTCCTCAATTCCGGTAACGGTACGCTGGTGTTTTGGCACAATTTGAGGCTCGAATTCACCATTTCGGTCTCTTGGAATATTTAAGGCAACATCTCCTAGCTGTGTTTTTATGGTCTTCTTTGAATATCCGTTTCTACTATTGGTTCCAGCAGCTTTCAACGTTTTCGTTTCCATATCATACTTGTCGTAGCCTAACTTTTCGTCCAACTCTGCTTCAAGGGATTCTTGTAGTACTTCACGAAACATTTCCTTTAATGTAGCCAGAATATCATCAGGACTGCTGAAATTTTTCTCTCGAATTAAATCTCTTATTACTTCCTTTGGTATGATTGACATAAATAAAATCTCCTCCTCAGCTTTATATCCAAATTCTCGCCAAGAAGGAGATTATTGATTCACTTTACACAAAATTATTTATAGGCTCACCTTTAGTTTTTGCGGCTTGTCCCATACAAAAACTATTCGCCCTCTTTTTTGAATTTTTCCTTATCTTCGTGAACTTCGATAAACTCCTTAATGTTTAGTGTTCTGAATTCCTCTGTTTCGTCTATACACCTGCCACAGTTGTCGCATCTCTTTGAATCCTCCAAATCGCACCTAACGCAGTCATCACAATCTATGCATACTCTATCATATATCTGACATTGTTCCGACATCACTGTTCCCCCTTCCTAAACTATTCTGAAAGTTATAAAGTCTATAAAAGCGCAATACTTATAGTCTCGACATTTTAATACCAATTTATACCACATTCATAATCAGGGCCTTTCCTAACATCTGAGTTTTCAATAGCTTAGGAATGTTGTAAATATTACTGAAAGATATAGAACAGATATAGAACAACCCCCTAATCAGAAATTGCAAGTACTATATTACTCCTTCTGACAGGGGGTTGTCAATTTTCCTTATGTAAAATACATATTTTATACTTATAAACTACTGGACGGGAATTTTCAACTCGCTACCCGCTAGTATCTTACTGTTGCTATCAAGACTATTTACTTTTTTAACATTATGTATGAATTTTCTAATATCACTATTGCCCGAATATTCACTTGCAATTTTCCACAAGGTGTCACCCTGCTTAACTTCAACTATTTCATAATGGGGTGTTTTATACCCATATACAAAACTTGCAAAGCTTGTTGTAAAAATTAGTAATAAAACCGATGTACAAAAAATAAAGAACCTTTTTGGATTTTTTAATACATACCTTTTTTTCATAATGCCACCTCACACGGAACAAATGTTCTTATTTAAATTATAAGAGAACGTGCGTTCTGTGTCAATATTTTTTTCGAACATTAGTTTGATTTTTTTGGAATGTATGCTATAATACTTAGTAAGTAGCACATATTCTTTGCTTATTTGATATTTAAGCTTATAGCTAGATTACATATATTTTTTAATTGGGGTGTTGGTCATGACAAAAAAAGTTAACGAGAAGCAGCAGGCAATACTTGACTTTGTAAATAAACAGGTTGTAGAAAAGGGATATCCCCCGTCTGTTAGAGAAATTTGCAGCGCAGTGGGCTTTAAGTCTACCTCTACCGTACATGCTTACCTTGAAAAGCTTGAAAAAAGCGGGCTAATTCATAAGGACCCTACCAAGCCAAGAGCACTAAAGGTAGTAGGCGAATCTAAGAGTGATTCATTTAAGGCAAATGAAAGTTATTATGCCAGAAGGGAGCTAGTGGATGTTCCTATCGTTGGTAAGGTTACCGCAGGACAGCCCATATTGGCAGTAGAAAATATTGAAGATACCTTTCCGCTTCCTGTAGATTTCGTACAAAACTCTACCGCCTTTATGCTAAGAATCCAGGGAGACAGTATGATTGAAGCAGGAATTTTTGATAAGGATTTTGTACTGGTCAAACAACAATCCACGGCGAGCAACGGCGATATTGTTGTCGCACTATTGGGTGAAGAAGCCACAGTTAAAACCTTTTATAGAGAAAAAGACCATGTAAGGCTACAACCCCAGAATCAATATCTGGACCCGATAATTGTAAAAGATAATATAACTATCCTGGGTAAAATAATTGGAGTATTCAGAAAACTCTAGATAAAAAAATAGAACCGCGGTTGCGGTTCTATTTTTTTATGTATCTTTATTGTTGTTCTCTATTATTATCATTGAATATTAAATTTACTATTTTCATTGGGCTTATAGTAGAAATTGCATGTTTGTAAACTAATTGCTGTCTGCCTTCACTATCAAGCACAACTGTAAAGTTATCAAAACCCTTTACAAATCCTTTCAGCTGGAATCCATTAGTCAAGTAAATTGTAACAGCTATATGCTCTTTTCTTACTTGATTCAAAAAAACATCCTGTAAATTAATAGTATTCTTAACCACAAAAATCCTCCTCTGTATTTCTCATTTATATAGATATAAAACGTATATTATAACATCATCTTATTACATCTCATATTCTACAAGAAAATTCCAGATGATGCAATACAATTTTATATTTTACTATAGTTTAGTGTCTACTGCCAGAATTATTTTTCTTTTTCTTTGAATATACTCAAAAATATACTCCAATATCTGACTTTCATTGTTAAACTCATCGGTATTTACCCAAAAAACATTCTCAAGTCTCTTAAACCAGGTTATTTGCCTTTTTGCATAGTGTCTTGTACCAATTTTTATCTGATAAACAGCTTCATCAATGGAAATCTCACCTCTAAGATACGCCAAAATTTCTTTGTAGCCTATGCCCTGCATTGCTACATGGCTTTTATCATAACCCAGCTCCATGAGTTTTTTGACTTCGTCTACAAGCCCTTTTTCAACCATCAGGTCAACTCGTTTATTTATCCTATCGTACAGCTTTTCCCTATCCATTGTCAACCCTATGAGAATAAAATTATATTTTGGAGGAATCTGTCTGGAATTTTGCTGATGATATGAAATAGGCTTTTTGGTATATTCGTAAACCTCAATAGCCCTGATCACCCTCTTTACATTGTTGGGGTGAATGCTATCTGCTGCCTCCGGATCGATTTCTCTCAGCCTTGCATGGAGATAGTCATTCCCCTTCTCTTCAGCTTCCTTTTTAAGTCTTTCCCGCAGCTCCCAATCGCTTATAGTTTCGGAAAAATTGATATTGTACACTAAAGAGTTTACATATAGTCCCGTCCCTCCTGCAACTATGGGTACTTTATCCGCTGCGATTATTTGTTCTATATATTCTGTGGCTGTTTCCTGGAATCTAGCAACATTAAACTCCTCATCAGGATAGACTTCATCTATTAAATAGTGCTTTATGCCTTGCATTTCTTCTTTATCGGGTTTTGCTGTCCCTATATCCATGTATTTGTAAATTTGCATTGAATCAGCGGAGATAATGTCTCCACCGATTTTTTTAGCAAGCTCTACCGATAGTTTTGTTTTTCCTGAAGCAGTAGGGCCAATTAAAACAATTACGTCTTGCATAGATACCTCACACTATTCTTTTAAACTTTTTCTCTAGTTCATATTTCGAAATTCTTACTATTGTAGGTCTACCATGAGGACAAGTGTACGGATTTTCCATTTTTGAAAGTTCATCCATTATGCCCTTAATTTCAATTTCACTAAGCCTTTTATTTGCTTTTACTGCTGCCTTGCATGCTATTGTATATAGTGTCTCATCCGCAATTATTGAATAGTCCGACTTACCGGAATTCAAAATGCTGTCTATTACTTCCATGAACACTTCCCTAATTGATGTATCGTCAATCAGACTAGGCACCGCTCGAAGTATAACAGAATTATTCCCAAATTCATCATATACAAAACCCATTTTATTAAAAAATTCTTTTCTCTCATCCAACAGCTTTAGTTCTTGATGTGTAAGTTCAACAACAACCGGAGCAATCAAATACTGTGATAGGGATTCGTTGTTGCTGTATTTATTTTTTATTTGCTCATACATAATTCTCTCGTGGGCTGCATGCTGATCAATCAGCATTAATTCATCATTGTGCTGTAGAAGTATATAAGTAGAAAAAGCTTGTCCGATTACTTTGGTATTTTCAAACAGGTTTTCAGCTTCCCCCTTATTAGCTTCCTCTTGCCCATAGTAGCTCTCTGCCTCTTTGATTACCTTTTTTTCAACTTCCTTTACCTCTTCTTTTACCGCTACTACTTCTTCCTTTTGCGAATCTGCCTGTTTAAATTCCTCAACTTTTAACATAGGAAGTTTAACGCCCTCATCTTCCGATGTTAACTGCGGTAAATTGATTGTAATAGGTTTTGTTACCATTCCCGTTACAATCTTTGCTTGAGAAGTAGCAACAGGCTGTACATTCTCAATTTTACCTATATTATTTTCTTTATCTTGTTGTTTTTTATTCTTTAAATCGTTATAAATTTCAACAGCAGGTTCTTCCCTATTAACAAGTATATTCTCTTTTTTAAAAGTATCCCTTACAAAAGAAGTACCAACGTTATTTAGGTTTTGCTGTGTGTAAACAGGTTTTGAAGCTTCATCTCCTTTAAACTTAAAAGGGTTTTTGTCACGATCCTTTAGCTGGACAGGATTGAATAGAGGCCTACCCATTAAAGCATTACTGACTGCATGATACACACTTCTGAAGATGTCCTGCTCCTCGGAAAATCTAACCTCCATCTTTGCTGGATGGACATTAACATCTACCAGTAAGGGGTTTATCTCCAAGTTTAATATTATAAAAGGAAATTTGTTTTTTAGCAGGAAAGTTTTATAAGCTTCATCTATTGCAGAACTTATAATCTTGCTTTTAATATACCTTTTGTTTATATAAATTGACTGCTGGGTTCTTGTTGCCCTGGCTATCTCAGGCTTTCCCGCATAACCTGTTATTTTTATTTTATTATCGGCATAGTTTATTTCATTGACTCCTCTTGCAGTATCCTTTCCATAAATGCTGAAAATGGTGCTTAGAAGATCATTGTTGCCGGGAGTATGAACTATAGTAGTATTATTGCTTGTCAGCTTAAAAGAAATCTGAGGGTTACCCAAAGCTATACGGCTTATGGCGTCGGATATATATCCTGCTTCGGTACTGTCCTTTTTAAGGAATTTAAACCTTGCAGGGGTGTTGAAAAACAAATTCCTCACAACGAAGGTTGTCCCCACAGGACACCCTATCTGTCTTACATCCTTGACAGCTCCACCCTGTATTTTTATATAGGTTCCGTGGGGGTTTTTTTGCACCCTTGTAGTCAACTCAACCGTCGATACAGAGGCTATGCTGGCTAGAGCCTCCCCACGGAATCCCATTGTCGCTATGGATTCCAAATCATCGGCCTTTCTTATCTTACTGGTAGCATGTCTCTCAAAAGCTATCTCTACATCATCGTCATCTATTCCCGAACCGTTATCCGTTACTTTAATGTAAGATACACCACCATTTTTTATTTCTACCGAAATACTGCTGGAGCCGGCGTCAATAGAGTTTTCAACCATCTCTTTAACTACCGAAGAAGGCCTTTCCACAACCTCCCCAGCCGCTATTTTGTTAGCTGTATTCTCATCGAGTATTACAATTTTACCCATAGCTACCCTTTCTTAATTTTTTGCTGAAGCTTATACAATACATTTATTGCTTCTAGAGGTGTTAATGTGGTTATATCAATACTTTTCAGTTCTTCAACAATTTCATCCCTAGTCTGTACAGCACTTGCAAAAGCGAAGATGTCCACTTGCCCGTCTATCGGCATTTTGGATTTTTTCACCCTGGCTTCCCTTTTGCTTATATCCGCGTCTTCCAGCTCTTTGAGTATCTCTTTAGCTCTGTCAATAACAGTCTGTGGAACTCCAGCAAGCCTTGCCACCTCTATACCGTAGCTGTCATCGGCTCCGCCTCTGATAATTTTTCTCAGGAATATTATATCCTCGCCCTTTTCCTGTACCGATATACAGTAATTCTTAATTCCGGTTAGCTTGCCCTCCAGTTCGGTCAGTTCGTGATAATGGGTTGCAAATAGTGTCCTACATCCAAGCTTTCTTGTATCGCTTATAAACTCTATAACCGACCAGGCTATGCTCAATCCGTCATAGGTGCTTGTCCCTCTGCCTATTTCATCAAGAATCAGCAGGCTTTTAGCTGTAGCATTACTAAGTATATTAGCCACTTCAGACATCTCAACCATAAAGGTACTTTGACCCGCTGCCAAATCATCGGATGCCCCGACTCTGGTAAATATCCTGTCTATTATGCCTATTCTTGCACTTTTAGCAGGGACAAAACTTCCTATCTGAGCCATTAGGGCAATTAATGCCACTTGACGCATATAGGTAGATTTTCCCGCCATGTTGGGACCTGTTATAACTGCCAGCCTGTTCTCATTCATATCAAGCATGGTATCATTGGGTACAAAGCTGCTCCCGTCAATCATTTTTTCCACTACGGGATGTCTGCCGTCTACAATGCTGATTTCGCCTCCTGCAGTCATCTCGGGCATGCAGTAGTTCTCTCTATCGGCAATTTCCGCTAGTGAACAAATAACATCTATTTCTGCAACACTTCTGGCTGTATCCTTTATCCTGTTTATCTCTAGAGCAATTTTATTCTTTATATCAAGAAATACTTGATACTCTAAATTGATTAACTTCTCCTCAGCTCCAAGTACAGTATCCTCTATTTCCTTTAATTCCTGGGTAATGTATCTCTCGCAGTTGGCAAGAGTCTGCTTTCTTATATAGGTCTCAGGAACCTGTGAAAAATAGGATTTCGTAACTTCTAAGTAGTAACCGAACACCTTATTAAAACCTACTTTAAGGTTTTTAATGCCGGTTTTTTCTCTTTCGGAGCTTTCCAGAGCTGCTATCCAGTTCTTACCGTCTACAGTAGCACTTCTCAACCGATCAACTTCTTCATTGTAGCCTGTCTTAATTATTCCGCCCTCTTTTACCGATACAGGAGGCTCATCCATTATTGAGCTTTCTATAATCCGGTATATGTCCTCAAGGCTGTCCAGCTGCCGGTAGTTTTTTGCGTTCAGTCCTGCGTCACAATCTTTTAGCAATTCTTTTATATAAGGAATCTGTCCGATAGAGTTTTTGAGTGAGACCAATTCTCTACAGTTCACACTTCCTAATACTACTTTGGACATTAAGCGCTCTATATCGTAAACCCTTTTTAAAAGTTCTCTAAGCTCTACGCGAACCATAAACTTATCTTTAAATTCACCTACAGCCTCCAGCCTCTCTTGTATATCGCTCAAATTAATGAGAGGCTGTTCTATCCACTTCCTTATGGTTCTGCTTCCCATGGAAGTCATTGTCCTATCCAGTACCCAGAGTAACGAACCCTTTCTCGCCTTTTCTCTCATTGTTTCGGTAAGCTCGAGGTTTCTCCTTGTAGATATGTCCAATACCATAAACTCTTCGATTTTATACGAAGTTATATGCTGAATATGACTCAAGTTAGCTTTTTGGGTTTGCTCAAGGTATTCCACCAAAGCACCTGCTGCGTTTACCGATAAATCGAACTGGTTGTGTAAAATTTCACAATCCCCAAACTGTTTTTCTAAACGTACTATAGCATTTTGCTGTTGGTAATAACTATCGTCAAAGCATGAGATATATGCATTAAACCTTTTCTTTAGGGCATCCACCAATTGATTGTCATTGTAAAAATCGCTGTTTACTATTATCTCGGAGGGTGAGAACTTGGCAATCTCATCGGTAAGCTTACTTATAGTGTTACCCCAGTTTATGCATGTCGCCGTGAAATCCCCGGTAGATACATCAACTGATGCTATTCCGAAGAAGTACTTGCTTTTATAGATGGATAAAAGATAATTATTTTTTCTTTCATCCAACATAGCTGAATCGGTAACAGTACCGGGAGTTACTACTTTTATTACCTCTCTTTTTACTATGCCCTTTGCAAGAGCAGGGTCTTCAACCTGCTCACATATTGCCACCTTATATCCTTTGTTTATGAGTCGTGCTATATATGAATCGGCAGAGTGAAAGGGAACCCCACACATAGGAGCCCTTTCACTCATACCGCAATCTCTTCCTGTAAGAGTTATTTCCAGTTCTTTGGACGCAACCTCTGCATCCTTTAGAAACATTTCGTAAAAGTCACCAAGTCTGAAAAAAAGGATACAGTCCTTGTACTGCTCCTTGATATCCAGAAACTGCTGCATCATTGGTGTTAAAGTAGCCATCTGTACTTACCTCACTTCATGGATTTAGTATACATATAGATAGTTTAGGTTGAAAGTGATTTTTCCAACTAGGAAACCATCACTTGCCACAGGTGTTTCGCTAGCTGGAAATCACTAGGTTCAACCTAAACTATCTGTACTTATTGACCGCAGCCTCCACCGCAAGAACCGCATTTATTGGGCGAACATGGCTCTTCACCGGTGATTGCGAATATCATAACATCGTTTATCTGTTTCATGAATCTATCAAATGCAGTTTTCGATTCGAGATAGAATCTCGTCACTTCATAGTTATTTATTTCATCTTGCTTTGAAAGAAGTCTTTCTTTTACATCATCTATTGTTTCCTTGGGCTTGTTTTCCTTTGTTGCTCTTACCATCTCTATTTGAAGCATCTTATATTCATTCATCAGTGTTTTTGACTTATCATCCGCCTCTATTGCAGCTTCAGATTTTTTATAGTTTGACATTTGTTCCGATTGTGCAATCATTTTTCCCAATTCTTTTGCCTTCTCAAATATGTCCATGATATACTCCTTTGAATTATAAATATTATCTATATCAACCACATGTAATTTTATCATATATTTAAGAAAAAATCACAAAAAACACTTTAATATATTATCCTTTTATGTCAGGTAGATTATACCACAATATCTAAAAAGCATACTAAAAAACCGATTATCTAATAAACGTCTAAAACTCACCAATAGATAACCGGTTTAATAAAGTTAAATATATATACGTTTAAATAAGCGTTCCTTCCAAAGACCAAGTTTGTACCTTATCGATGCGCACTCTGACGAGCTTGCCTACCAGCTCGCTGCTGCCCTTAAAGTTGACAATTTTGTTTGTCTCAGTCCTTCCTGTGTAGGTAGTATTGCTATTCTTGCTTAATCCCTCTACTAATATCTCAACTTCCTTCCCCAGAAGCTCATCGTTTATTTCTTTGCTTATTCTGTTCTGCACTTCCAAAAGCCTGTCAAATCTATGTTTTTTCACATCGTCCGATACCTGCTCCGTACTCTTTGCTGCAGGTGTACCGGTTCTTTTGGAGTATAAAAAGGTATATGCCATATCATAGCGTACCTTCTCCATCACATCTACCGTATCGTCAAAATCCTCTTCGGTTTCTCCAGGAAAACCTATAATAATATCGGTAGACAATGATATTCCCGGTATGTTTTCTTTAACCTTGGCTATAAGCTCAAGATATTGTTCCTTTGTATACTTTCTGTTCATTTCGTCTAATACTTTTGTACTCCCTGCTTGTACAGGAAGGTGTAAATGGTTGCAGACCTTACGGCAATCGCGTATTGCATATATAAGCTCATCGGACAAATCTTTTGGGTGAGAGGTCATAAACCTTATTCTTTCAATTCCATCAACCTTGTTCAATTCATATAAAAGCTTCGCAAAGCTTATATCTTCACCTAAATCCTTGCCGTAGGAATTTACGTTTTGCCCCAGAAGCGTTATTTCCTTATAACCCTGTTGGCCCAACACTGTAACCTCGTTCACTATATCTTTAAGTCCCCTGCTTCTTTCTCTGCCGCGGACATAGGGTACAATACAGTAAGAGCAAAAATTGTTACAGCCATACATTACCGTAACCCATGCCTTTACTCCATCTTTACGCTCTATAGGCATATCTTCAGCAATAAAGCCTGATGACTCCCATATGTCAACAATGGTCTTTCCGGACATCATCGAGGAGTATACAAGCTCGGGGAATTTGTAGAGATTATGGGTACCGAATATAAGGTCTACATGTCTATATTTTTGCTTTATATGTTCAACAACCTCCGGCTGCTGCATCATACAGCCACATACTGCTATGATAAGGTCAGGGTTTTGCTTTTTTAAACGCTTTAATGATCCTAAATGCCCGTAAACCTTCAGTTCGGCATTTTCTCTTACACAACAAGTATTATAAATTATCAAATCGCTATCTTCAGTCTTTTGTGATTCAGTATAACCCATTTCTGCGAGCATACCCGCAAGCCTTTCGGAATCATTCTCATTCATCTGGCATCCAAAAGTACTTATGCTATACTTTTTAAGCTTACCTAGGTTTAACTCCCTGATAAGATGTAAAAATTCTTTTTGCCTCACTATCTCTTCCTGAGGAACAACCACAGTTTCTCTTTTGCTCATGCAACTCTTTCCTCTCCGTAAATGCTACTGACTATTATAATTATTATTTTTTATATTATCAAGTTTTATTAATAATTAGAAATACGTTACATCAAACTTGTGCCAAATGCAACATTAAAAAGGCCCCGCTGTGTGCGGAGCCTCTATTTCTTACTTATTCAACTACTTCGTCAAATGCATCTACCACTTGTCCGTCCAGTTCGCCTCGGGAAACAGATTCCCTTAGAATAGCAAAAGCTTCCTGCTTGGTCATTGCTTTTCTGTACGACCTGTCACTTGTTACAGCATCATAAATGTCAGCTACTGTCATTATTCTTGTTTCGATATTTATTTCGCTAGAACCTATTCGATCAGGATAACCTCTGCCGTTTAATTTCTCATGGTGATGCCTTATGATTCTCTTTACTTTATCAAAAGATTTTATAGGGCTGCATATCTCTTCTCCAATGACAGGATGGTTTTGAATTAATCCGAATTCCTCATCGGTTAGACGCCCGGGCTTATTTAATATTAAATCCGGAACGCCTATCTTACCTATATCATGGAGCAATCCTGCCATAGTAATATCCTTTAGCTGCTGCTCATCCAACCCCATTTTCTTGCCTATTTTGGTAGCAAATAAACTAACCCTCTCTGCATGACCTACAGTGTATTTATCTTTAACCTCAACAGCTTTTGCAAGAGATTTGATTATGTTGTTAGCATTTTCAAGCTGATCAATTGCGTGCTTCAGCTTTAGCAATGATTCCACTTTTAAAGTCAACTCCAGTGTATCGTCGGCTTTATTTAGAAAATCATTTGCACCAGCAGAAATAGAAGAATTTTTATCTTCCTTAATGCCTGAAGAAGTTATAATTATTACAGGCGTTAAAGAGGTTTTTTCATTATTTTTTACTATTTTGCAAACTTCTAAACCGTTCAAGTAAGGCATATCCAAATCCAAAATTATTAGATCGGGATTCACCTCGTCAATTACTTGAAGACTCTGCCTGCCGTCATATGCTTTATAGACCTGGTAGCCATGTCTTTTAAGCAGCATTTCGAGCTTGCTTAGAATAGTAACTGAATCATCAGCAATTACAATTTTTGAACCCTCTACTTTTAAATCCATAATATACCTCTCTTTACTATATCTATGGTATATCACACAATTACGGCAAGCATTTCGACAATAATATAATAATTATATCACAAATTTTGAGAAAATTCAAAAATTCTCTATACTTTTACTATTTTTTCTGAAGTAAACTCTCTGAACGCTTAACTACATTCTCAACAGTAAATCCGAACTCTTTGAATAAAACTTCATAAGGTGCAGAAGCTCCGAAGTTATCCATTGAAATTATATCTCCATCCAGACCTATATATTTATGCCATCCATATGAAGATCCAGCTTCCACAGCAAGTCTAGTCCTTACATTTTTAGGCAATACACTTTCTTTATAGCATTCGGGCTGCTCCTCAAAGAGTTCCCATGACGGCATACTAATTACCCTAGCATCAATACCCTTTTCCTTTAGCATTTTACCTGCTTCAAAAACAAGGCCCACTTCCGATCCTGAAGCCATGAGAATAATGTCCGGATCAGCTTTATCTGAATCTAAAAGTATGTACGCACCCTTTAATGCCTCACGGCTGGTTTCTTTTATAACAGGCAGATTTTGCCTTGTCAGTACCAGGGCAATAGGAGTATCCTTTCTCGTAACAGCTGTATACCATGCAGCAGCAGTTTCCCTTGAATCTGCAGGACGAAATACTATGATATTCGGCATACTGCGAAGTGCTGCCAAATGCTCGATAGGTTGGTGAGTAGGGCCATCTTCACCTACACCGATGCTGTCGTGGGTAAACACATATGTAACAGGCAATTTCATTAATGCTGAAAGCCTCATTGCAGGAGTCATATAATTGCTGAATACAAAGAAGGTCGCTACATAAGGCTTAAGGCCTCCATGTACAGCCATACCGTTGGCAATCGCCCCCATTGCGTGTTCCCTTACTCCAAAATGAATATTGGAGCCGACATAGTTTTCGGCAGAAAATTCTTCACGGCCTTTCATTACGCTTTTATTTGAAGGTCCCAAATCAGCTGAGCCACCAATCAAGTTAGGCATAATTTGCGCTATGCGGTTTAATACAGTTTCCGATGAAACTCTTGTAGCGATAGACTTTTCTTCAAACTGCCAGAAGCTATCATCATTAAGTGCTTCCACAGGTATTTCACCACTGTGCCAGAACTCCCATTCTTTAGCAAGCTCAGGGTATTTCACTTTGTAGGATTCCCAAATAGAATTCCATTCTTCTTCGTATTTTCTGCAGACGCTTGTCAGAGCTGTCATATATGATTTTACTTCATCTGGAACGGTGAACGTTTCAGATGTCTCCCAACCGAGACATTGCTTGGTCTGGCTGATATTTTCCTCTCCCAAAGGCTCACCATGGGCAGATGCCTTACCTTGTTTTGCAGGACAACCAAAACCTATGCTTGTTTTTATAATAATAAGGGATGGTTTTTTTGCCTCGGCTTTTGCGGCCTCTACTGCAGTACTTATATCATCTATGTTATTCCCATCTTCTACACTTTGGACGTGCCACCCGAAGGCTTCAAATCTCTTAGCAACATCTTCTCTAAAAGTAAGATCGGTGTTACCTTCTATAGTTATGTTGTTTGAGTCATATAAAACCACAAGTTTACCTAGCTCAAGGGTTCCCGCCAGTGACGCAGCTTCCGAAGCTATACCTTCCATCATGCAACCATCACCCGAAAGTACATATGTATAGTGGTCTACAAGCTTATGGTCAGGCTTGTTGAATTTAGCTGCCAGATGTGCTTCTGCCATTGCCATTCCCACACCGTTTGCTATGCCCTGTCCTAGTGGACCGGTGGTTGTCTCTACACCAACGGTATGTCCAAACTCAGGATGTCCAGGTGTTTTACTACCTAACTGCCTGAAGTTTTTTATATCTTCAATTGTAACACCATAGCCAAACAAGTGAAGCAACGAATACAAAAGCATTGACCCATGTCCTGCCGAAAGTATAAAGCGGTCGCGGTCTTTCCACTCGGGATTCGACGGATTATGTTTTAAATGCCTTGCCCATAGGGTATAGGCCATAGGAGCAGCCCCCATTGGCAACCCCGGATGTCCTGAGTTTGCTTTTTGTATCGCTTCTGCTGACAGTATTCGTATCGTGTTAATGCTCATCTGATCAATCTGACTCATTTCTTTATTACTCTCCTCTTCTTTGAGTTTTATATATTCAAATCATAAATGTTTTTTTCTATACACAGCTTAGCTCTTTCCTTTGTCTTCTCATCAGCAGCAAGAGCATTTGTTAGGAATTCAGGGTGTTGTTCTAGAAACTTCTTCATAGCTTCTTTTGGGTTTTCTATGTAATTTAAAATCATTGAATATTGCTCGTTATTTATAAGATTCATAGATAGCGCATTGTCAAAAAGCTTTTTATCAATGTCCACCATTGAATAGGACTTTACATCATAACGTGAAAGTAATTCCTCACCGCCCTGCTTTCTATCTACCACTACTACACTCCACTTCAAAATCCCATTTTTTTCTTTTATGGCGGGAATCCATGCTCTTTCATAGCTCGATGCCTCAGTTATAAGGTCGGCAATGTGTAGTATTTTTTTTCCTTTTAGGTCGGTTAGTTCTTCAACTTTATCATTATAGGATATAACTGTAGTCAGATCTTTATAAATGGTAATGTGAGGTTTGCCCAACTTTTGTGCGATAATAAGTGAAAAGAACCAATCTCTTCTTTCTCCTCCAGAAATGCAATCAATATCCTCTAAACTGATATTATCTTTTATGAAAGTACACATTTCATCAATTAATCCGCTATATATTTTATCGTTTTCATAGTTTTCCTTTGTTATATTAAGCAACTTTTGAGGACATGTGTATTTATCTTCCTTTTCACTGTCAATAACTTTTAATAGATGGTTAGCTTTTTCCTCGCTACCGTAAAGAAAATGAGTATTTATGTAGTATGGACCAATTGTTCCGGAAGTGTACCAGAAAGGCTTATCCTGAGGACACACTCTTAACGCTTTTGTTTCAAATAGCCATGATATCAGCTTATCACTTTTAGCAGCCAACTTCTTTTCCTCCTATTTATTAACAAGGTAATTGGTTTATAAGTATAGCCTTACTTATAAGCCCAATATATCATTTGTTGGTATTTTACACCAACCGCAAAATTTTTCAAAAAACTTGAAAAAGGCCTATACTAAGTAGACCTATTTCTATTATAAGCATGAATGTGTTATTAAACAAGCAAAAATGTCTTAATTTGAACTAAAAATAGAAAAGTGACTAAACATAATCGCAGTCTTTTCAGCTATTTTGGAGACTCACGTCCCTCAAATCTTGCTTTGTATTCAGCCCACCACTCTTGATTTTGAAGTGTGCTGAACTCTTTTCCAAGATGTGAAGCATCCCCCTCGATAGCTACGATAAATTTTTCATCTTCATAATCTACTATAGTAATCGATGTATTATCATACCATATTATATTGAGCATTTCTTCCAAGCTAACACTTAGAAAATGGCACATCAAGGACTTTATAGCAGTACCGTGGGTCACTATGCAAATTTTTTTACCCCTGTTATCATTTATTATTTGCATGACTTCTGAAACAAGTCTCCGCTGAAACTGCTCCATAGTTTCTCCATTAGGCATACAGTGAATATGAGGCTTATTCTCCCATGTATAATGTTCGTGGGGCCACAAAGAAGGTAATTCGTCCCACCTTTTTCCTTCCCAATCTCCTCCGTTTATTTCCTTTAGCCTATCGGTTCGGATAATTGGAAGACCCTTAATTTTAGATATATACTCAGCAGTTTGTAGAGTCCTCTTTAAGCTGCTTGAATATAATATATCAATTTCGGTATCCTTTAATCTATCAGCAACTCTACTTGCCTGGATATGGCCTCTCTCAGTAATCTCACTATCGGTCCACCCATGAAACACCCTGTTTAAATTGCCTTCTGCCTCTGCATGGCGTACAAAAATCAACCTAGTTTTCATTTACTCACCCGTTTAACTCTAATTTGCCTATTACATCATAGGCATTACTATAGTTATACTTCGTAAGGTAGCTTTCTATTCCGGTCACTACTTCCAGACATGCAGCCGGATCAATAAAGTTATAAGTACCAACCATTACGCCGCTTGCACCGGCAAGCATGAATTCTATTGCATCGTCACCGTTTGAAATACCACCCATTCCTATAAGCGGAATTTTAACAACCCTCGAAACCTCATGCACCATTCTGACCGCAATGGGTTTTACTGCTGGACCGGATAACCCTCCCACGTTGTTAGCGAGAATAGGGCGCTTCTTGTGTATATCAATAGCCATCCCAAGGATTGTATTTATTAGAGATAGTGCATCCGCTCCGGCGTCCTCGGCAGCAATAGCTATTTCCTTTATATCCGTTACATTTGGAGTTAGCTTAACTATCAGCGGCTTTTTACAGTAAGGCTTTACACGCTTTGTAATTTCCGCAATTCCCCCGGGAGTGTTTCCAAAGGATACACATCCAGCCTTAACGTTAGGACATGATACATTCAGCTCTATAGCGTCAATATCAGCATCGCTTAGTATTTCAACCATTTCACAGTAGTCTTCTATTGTGCTTCCGGCAACATTGGCGATAATTTTAGTATCGAATTGCCTTAAGAAAGGTAGCTCTTCCTTTATAAAAGCCTCTACTCCAGGATTTTGAAGGCCAACACTATTTAATATACCTGCTGGAGTTTCTGCAATCCTTGGAGGCTTATTACCAGGCCTGGGTGCTAAAGTCAAACCTTTAACCGATATAGCTCCCAACCCGTTCAAATCCATATAGTCGGCAAACTCTCTTCCAAATCCGAAAGTACCTGACGCTGCCATGACGGGATTTTTAAATTTTACACCAGCAATTTCAACGCTTAAATCGATATTACTCATCAAATATCACCTCATCACTCCAGAATACCGGGCCATCCTTGCAAACATGGCTATATTCCCATTCGTCTCCAAGTTTCGTCTTACAAGCACATACGAGACATGCTCCTATACCGCATCCCATACGCTGTTCAAGGGATACTTGACACTTTATACCATTTTTATTCGCTATTTCAACAACTTTTTTAATCATTGGTAAAGGACCACATGTATATATGAGATCAAAATTGTTTTCAAGCAGGTCTTTTTCGAGCAGGTCTATTATAAGGCCTTTATGTCCTGCACTTCCATCATCGGTGGATATGAATAATCTGTCACTAGCACTTTTGAATTCGTCCATAAGCACTATATATTCCTTATTTCTAAATCCTAAAAAGGCTGTTTTTGAAACAGATTTCTTTTCTTTTAAAAGACTGAGCAGAGGGAATACGCCGATACCTCCGCCAATTACAGCAATATTCTTATACTCATCGGACAAATCAAAGGGTTGTCCCAGCGGTCCGATTAAGTCCACCTCAGCTCCGGCCTGCTTTTGTGAAAGTATCTCAGTACCGATACCTTTCAATTGAAAAACTATATCAAAGGTATGCTTCTCCCTATCTATACTACAAATACTTATAGGCCTTCTAAGCAGTGCATTTATGCCTTCACCGCATTTTACATTAACAAACTTTCCCGGTACGGCATTCTTAGCTATGTATTCCGATTCCACAGTCATTTTAAAAATATTGGGGGCAAGTTTTTCTATAGAATAGATTTTTTCTTTGAGTACTTTTGACATTACTACCTCCAGCTTATTTCTTAATTAGTGTATCTCTCAAACAGTATTTTTCCCTAATAGCGCTAATAATCCATACCCCGCTCGAATAATCTCCGGCGGGGTATGGTTATAAAAATGGCATATGTCTAGTCAAATACACTTAAATCGATTACATCCAGATCTTTTTCTTCTTTACCCAGCTTCAAGCATTCTATAACAGCTTTTGCCGTATCAAGGGAAGTCAAACACGGTATTGAAATTTCAACCGACTTCCTTCTGATTTTAAACCCGTCCCTGTCAGGCTTCCTTCCCTTTGTAGGAGTATTTATTACAAGGCTGATTTTGCCTGACTGTATTAAATCCAGTATATTAGGTGATCCATCATCTATCTTCTTTACGGAATTTGTAGCAACACCGTTTGCGTTCAACATGTGAGCAGTTTTGCCTGTTGCATACAGCTCAAATCCCAATTTTTCAAATTCTTCCGCAAGAGTCAACAGTTCAGGTTTATCAGTATCACGTACAGTCATAAGAATACCTTTGCCCTTTTTAGGGAGCTTAATGCCTGATCCTACTATGCCCTTATACAACGCGTCGGCAAAGGTTTTACCTATACCCAGCACCTCACCGGTTGACTTCATTTCAGGCCCGAGGCTTATATCAACATCATGGAGCTTTTCGAAGGAGAATACAGGAACCTTTATAGCTACATAATCCGCTTCCTTATATAAGCCTGTGCCAAATTCAAAGTCGCTTAGTTTTTTACCCATCATAAGCTTGGTTGCGATGTTAACCATAGGAATCCCTGTAACCTTGCTTATATAAGGTACTGTACGGCTGGAACGCGGGTTAACCTCAATTACATACAATGTGTTGTTATAAAGTACATACTGTATATTTATAAGTCCTACTACGTGCAATGCTCTGGCAAGCTTTCTTGTACAATCAACTATGAGGTCCTTGGTTTTCTTGTCTATTGTTTGAGTCGGATACACTGAGATACTGTCACCGGAGTGTACACCCGCTCTTTCCAAGTGCTCCATTATACCCGGTATGAGTATATCCTCTCCGTCGCATATGGCATCTACTTCTATTTCTTTACCCATCATATACTTATCTATCAGTATAGGATGTTCCTGCTTAACTCTGTTGATTATTTCCATAAACTCGATTACATCTTTATCACTATAAGCAATCTCCATACCTTGACCGCCTAAAACATAGGAAGGTCTTACAAGTACGGGGTATTGCAGCTCGTTTGCAGCTTGAATAGCCTCATCAAGGGTATATACAGTTCTTCCTTTAGGCCTTGGAATACCTACTTCTTCGAGAATCGCATCAAACTTCTCCCTATCCTCGGCTGCGTCTACATATTTAGGCTCAGTACCAAATATTTTTACACCCATTTCGCTAAGAGCCTTGGTAAGCTTTATGGCGGTCTGCCCGCCAAACTGAACTATTGCACCTTCCGGCCTTTCAGTTTCGATGATGTTTTCTACATCTTCAGGAGTCAGTGGCTCAAAGTAAAGCCTGTCGGATGTATCGAAGTCGGTACTTACCGTTTCAGGGTTGTTGTTTGCAATAATGGTTTCGTATCCCTCTTCTTTAAGTGCCCAAACAGAGTGAACCGAGCAGTAGTCAAACTCAATACCCTGGCCTATCCTAATAGGTCCTGAACCTATAACAAGCACTTTTTTGTTTTGAGATTCTCTTACCTCGCAGTGCTGATCATAGGTTGAGTAGTAGTAAGGTGTAACGGCCTCAAACTCAGCTGCGCAGGTATCAACCATTTTGTAGGTAGCACATAAACCTAGGTCGTTCCTAAGCATTTTTATATCTTTTTTGTCACAACCAACATATTTTGCGATAATGGTATCGGTAAAGCCCATTTTCTTGGCTTTTCTTAGCATTTCCGATGTCAAATCCTTTAATTCAATGGATTTGAGCTTTTCTTCCATTAAAACAAGCTCTTTTATCTTACAGAGGAAGAATTCATCTATCTTGGTTATGCTGTTGATTTCCTCAACGGATACACACCTTCTGATAGCTTCAGCTATTACAAATATTCTCTCGTCGTTCACATCCTTCAGTTTTTCCATTATCTGCTTGCTGTCGAGAGATTTATATATATCCTGCTCCAGAGTGAAAAGCCCTAATTCCAGCGAGCGGATAGCTTTCATGAATGCAGCTTCAAAAGAACTGCTTATAGCCATAACCTCACCGGTTGCTTTCATCTGGGTTCCTAACGTTCTTTTTGCCTTTACAAACTTATCAAACGGCCATTTCGGTATTTTTACAACCACATAGTCTAATGTAGGCTCAAAACATGCGTAGGTTTTTCCGGTAACTGCATTCTTTATTTCATCCAGACCGTACCCTATAGCGATTTTAGTAGCAACCTTGGCAATCGGATAACCGGTAGCTTTTGAAGCAAGAGCTGATGAACGGCTAACCCTTGGGTTAACTTCTATTACTCCATATTCAAAGCTTGTTGGGTGTAATGCAAACTGCACGTTACAACCACCCTGAATTCCAAGTTCGGATATAATTTTTAACGAAGCTGAGCGAAGCATTTGGTATTCTTTGTCTGCCAGTGTCTGTGAAGGAGCAACAACTATACTGTCTCCTGTATGGACGCCAACAGGGTCTATATTTTCCATATTACAGACTGTAATTACATTTCCTTTGCTATCCCTCATTACTTCATACTCAATTTCTTTCCAACCGGAAATACATTTTTCAATAAGCACCTGATTAACCCTACTGAGCCTTAATCCGTTGCTTCCTATTTCGAGTAATTCTTTTTCAGTATATGCAATACCGCCACCGGTTCCTCCTAGCGTATAGGCTGGTCTTACAATTACAGGGTATCCGATTTCTGTTGCAAAGGCCATAGCGTCTTCAATAGTAGTTACAACCTTACTTGCTATGCAAGGCTCTCCTATTCTCTCCATTAAATCCTTAAATGCTTGCCTGTCTTCCGCCATCTTTATTGCTTCTACAGCCGTTCCAAGCAATTTTACTCCCTGTTCCTTCAAGAAGCCTGATTCTGCAAGCTCCATTGCAAGGTTTAGACCTGTCTGTCCTCCTAGCGTGGGTAGAACACTATCCGGTTTTTCCTTAATAATAATCTTTTTTACTATTTCCGGAGTCAACGGCTCTATATAAACAGTATCAGCTATATTTTT
Organism: Clostridia bacterium; assembly: GCA_026416815.1. Classification (GTDB taxonomy): domain Bacteria; phylum Bacillota; class Clostridia; order Acetivibrionales; family DSM-2933; genus SKW257. Next base: position 67,436 of record JAOAEJ010000073.1, read on the forward strand.
ATCGGTCATAATGGTAGCAGGATTGCTGTTTACCAGTACAACCTCTATGTTTTCTTCCTTAAGGGCTTGGCAAGCTTGAGTACCGGCGTAATCAAACTCTGCAGCCTGTCCAATTATAATTGGTCCCGATCCTATAACAAGTACTTTTTTAACATCATTACGTTTTGGCATTTATATTATTTCCCCCTTAAATCCATTTAATAGTTGGCAATAATCAACCTTTATGCTTTTTCATCATTTCTATAAACTCATCGAAAAGATATGCCGTATCTGTAGGACCCGGCGAAGCTTCGGGATGAAATTGAACCGTAAATACCGGCACTTCCTTATACCTTACTCCTTCTACAGTTCCATCATTCATATTTATATGACTGACTTCCATCCTGTTTTTGTCCATAGAATCTTCTATTATTGTATATCCGTGATTCTGAGAAGTAATATAGGTTAGATCCTTAGCCAGATCTTTAACAGGGTGATTGCAGCCTCTATGCCCATATTTCAATTTTTCGGTATTGGCACCATTTGCAAGTGCAGTTAGCTGGTGTCCCAGGCATATACCGAAGATAGGCTTTTTACCTATAAGCTCCTTTATTGTATTGATAGCTTCAGTACAATCCTTTGGATCTCCAGGTCCATTTGACAGCATTATACCGTCAGGATTTATTTCCAATATATCTTTAGCAGTAGCCCATGCCGGGAACACATGTACATCACAGCCTCTTTTAAGCAGTGAGCGCACAATATTCTGTTTTATTCCCAGATCTATCAAAGCAACCTTATATCCATTTCCTTTATAGTGAGCCACTTCTTTTGTTGTAACCTGCTGAACAGGGCACTTTATTTCATAAGCTTTAATTTCATCTATCTTATCTTCAAATTTGAAGTTTTCGTCTGTTGAAATAATCCCCTTCATAGTACCCTTGTCTCTAAGTATTCTTGTAAGGGCCCTTGTATCTATACCCTCTATTCCGATTATATTATGTCTCTTTAGGTATTCATTCAGGGACTCTATTGACCTCCAGTTACTTGGTGTTTTACATAATTCTCTAACTATAAAACCCTTTACCTGAGGCTTTGCGGATTCTATATCATCGAAATTGACTCCATAGTTTCCTATAAGAGGATAGGTCATTGTTACAATCTGTCCACAATATGACGGGTCGGTTAAAACTTCCTGATATCCTGTCATGCCAGTGTTGAAAACAATTTCTCCTATTATTTCTCCTTCTACACCAAAACTATTGCCATGGAAAATGGTGCCGTCCTCAAGTGCTAATATTGCTTTCATCCATACCACCCTTTCAAATTAATATCTATCTGTTAGACTCCTACATTAAGTCACTTACAATCGTATAAAAACCAATTATCTGCTGTTTAGCGCTCCGTTTATGTCATCTCTCATTCTTATCGCTTCAGCTCTAGCAGCCTCAGCAAATTTATCTTCACCGTAAGTATTTTTCCATAGTTCCGACTGATAAGCACACATTACACTTCTTGAAGCGTTTATGATTGCCCCAAGCCCATCACCATTAAATGAATGTGCTGCGTCCTTCGCAGTTCCACCCTGGGCACCATACCCCGGAACCAAAATATAAGCGCTTTTCATGATTTTCCTTAGTATCTTTGCTTGATTGGGATAAGTAGCCCCAACTACAGCGCCTACGCTGCTGTAGCCGTATTTACCTTTAAGATTTTTTCCCCAGTCTTCCACATATCCCGCCATCACTTCATAAATACTCTTTCCGTCCTGAGTAAGCAAGTCCTGCAATTGACCCGATGATTTATTTGAGGTCTTTACCAAAACAAAAATGCCTTTATTAAACTTTGTACAATCATCAATAAACGGCTTTATACCATCGTATCCTAAGTAGGGGCTTACCGTCAGCGCATCTACGTCAAAGACACCCTGTTTTTCTTCCTTATCAATGACTACCTTCCCCAGATAAGCTGAAGAGTAAGCTTCAGCCGTGCTTCCTATGTCATTTCTTTTGCCGTCAGCGATTACTACAAGTCCCTTATCTTTAGCATATTTTACTGTTTCATTAAAAGCCCTTAGACCTTCAAGTCCATACATTTCATAGTAAGCCAACTGTGGCTTCACTGCAGGTACAACATCGTAAATAGCGTCAATAAGTTTTTTATTGAACTCAAGTATGGCTTCTGCAGCGCCTTTTATATTCACACCATACTCTTTGAATGCATTTTCCCTTAGTGTATTGGGTACATAGTCAATTTTAGGGTCAAGACCTATTACCGACGGATTTTTCTTTTCTTGTATTTTTTCTATAAGAGTATCTATAAACATAGTGTTCCCCTCCTTATTAAGGTATCCTTTTATCGTACGTAATGGATTATTCAAATCTTATGAAGAACTAAAGCAAAAATCCTTCTCTTACCACTACTTTTCCATTAACAATTGTATAATAGACCTTACCGGTCAACTTAAACCCATCAAAGGGTGAGTTTTTACTCTTGGATTCAAACTTTTGTACATCTACAGTGTATTCTTCATTTATATCAACTATTGTTATATCTGCACCTTTGCCAACCTCTAAGGTCCCTTTGTTCAAGCCTAGTATTCTTGAGGGATTGACGCACATTTTTTCTACCACTTGTTCCATTGTCAGGATTCCGGGCTTTACAAGATAAGTAATTGCCAAAGGAAGCGCAGTTTCAAATCCTACCATACCGTTGGCAGCCAGATTGAATTCAACATTCTTCTCATCTATGTGATGTGGTGCATGATCGGTAGCAATTACGTCAATCGTACCATCCTTCAGTCCCTCAATTATCGCCTCAACATCCTTTTGTGTCCTGAGAGGAGGGTTTACCTTAGCGAAGGTGTTATAGTTTTCGCAAGCCTCTTCGGTAAGGCTGAAGTAGTGGGGACATGTTTCTGCCGTCACCTTTACTCCACGCTTTTTAGCATTCCTTATCAAATCTACTGCAAGCTCCGTACTTACATGAGCTATATGAACAGGTGTTTTAGTATATTCCGACAGAATCAGATCTCTTGCAACCATAACTTCTTCGGCAGCAGCAGGTATTCCTCTAAGCCCCATAACCGTTGACTGATAGCCTTCGTTCATAACTCCGTCGTCCGCAAGGTCAGGGTCTTCACAGTGGGAGATAACGGTTATATCAAACATTGAAGCATACTGAAGAGCTTTTTTCATCAGCGAAGAACTTTTCACCGGCTTTCCGTCGTCGGATATTGCTACAGCCCCTGCAAATTTCAATTCCCCTATTTCGGATAATTCCTCGCCTTTTTGACCCTTTGAAATTGCACCAATCGGGTATACATTTACCATTCCGTCACTTTTTGCCTTACTGAGTATATACCTTACAACGGCCTGATTATCAATTACAGGGTTTGTGTTCGGCATACATGCTATGGACGTAAATCCTCCCATCGCTGCACTTTTTGTACCTGTTTCTATATCCTCTTTATATTCCAATCCCGGATCTCTCAAGTGGCAGTGGGCGTCTACAAGTCCTGGTAGAACATATTTGCCACTTGCATCTATTAAATCAACGTTGGTTACATCTAAATCTTTTTCTATTGAAGATATTTTTCCATCTTCAATTAATATGTCATATACTCCGTTTATTCCCGTTTTTATATCCAGTATATATCCGTTTTTAATCAATATTTTCACTGCTACCCCTCCTAGTTAAAAGGTATAAAAGTGCCATCCTAACCGCAACACCGTTTGTAACCTGCTCGTTTATAACCGACTGTTCGCCATCCATTACAGCAGTAGCCAGTTCCATTCCTCTATTCACTGGCCCCGGGTGCATAACCAGTGCATCTTCCTTTGCCAATTTCAAGCGTTTATCATCAAGACCAAAGAATCTTGCGTACTCTCTGACTGTCGGGAACAATCCCTTCTTCTGACGCTCCAACTGTACTCTTAGTCCCATTACAACGTCGGCGTCCAACAACGCTTCTTGTATTGTATTAAACACTCTAATCCCGGTCTTTTCTAACCCTGGCGGCAGCAATGTGGAAGGTCCGGCAACATTTACTTCAGCTCCCATTTTGGTAAGGCCCCAGATGTTACTTCTAGCAACCCTACTGTGTAATATATCACCTATTATTGCAATCTTAAGACCTTTCAAGCTTCCTTTGTTCTCCTGTATTGTAAACATATCAAGTAGCGCTTGTGTCGGGTGCTCATTCATCCCATCCCCAGCATTTATAACCGAAGCTTTAACGTTCTTTGCCAGCAGATGAGGTGCTCCTGACATAGGATGACGAATGATAATAACGTCAGTTCCCATCATATCTATCGTTTTACCCGTATCAATCAGAGTCTCTCCCTTTGAAACACTGCTGCTTGAAGCAGATACATTGGCAGCACTCGCACTCATGTATTTTGAGGCCAATTCAAAGGATAACCTTGTCCTTGTACTGTTTTCATAAAACAGTGTTATAATTGACTTCCCCTGCAAATGAGGCGTCTTTTTGTTGTTTGAAGTTAAAATGTACTTCATAGTTTTTGCTGTGTTTAATATGTGCTCTATTTCCTCAACCGACAATTCTTTGAGTCCAAGAACATCTTTTGATTTTAGATTCATTTGTGCACCCCGCCCTTAACAAAATATGTTTTTCAAGCAGTGATCCATTGCAAGCTTCAATTTTAAGTTGGATGAATCCTTGCTTAACATCCTTTTACGCATAAAGAAAGTAAGGATAAATACCCTTACTTTCTCTAAAAATAACTATATTTTCCGCAATAAATATATTGGACTTTAATACTAAAGGGAAAACAGGAAAAAAAGTATTATGCTTTGATTTCACCCTACCTCTTAACTTGTAAGTATAAAAATTCCCCTTCATTATAAAATCCCTTTCCTCAAAAATTTTTAACCAAACCTGAAAAATTCCGTTATATCGCCTTTGGTAATATAATTAAACTCAATAAGGTCTTTAATTAATAATTCCTTTTTCAAGGATACTTATAGTTACAGCATCTTCGTCGTCAATTTCGTAAAATTTTACATTAACTACTTCATTTTTTGATGTAGGCACATTTTTACCTACATAATCCGGCCTTATGGGAAGTTCCCTATGTCCCCGGTCTATCAATATAGCCAACTGGATCATTTTAGGTCTTCCGATATCCATAATGGCATCTATTGCAGCTCTTGTGGTCCTACCTGTAAAGATTACATCATCCACCAAAATAATTTTTTTATTTGTTATAGAAAAATTTATTTCGGTGCCGTTTATTATCGGGTGTTCTGCCAACATGCTCAAATCGTCCCTATATAAAGTAATATCCAGAATGCCTACAGGAACCGATTTCCCTTCAACATCCTTTATCTTCTGGGCTATTCTTTTAGCAAGGGGTACACCGCGCCTTTGGACGCCAATTAAAACGACGTCTTCTACACCCTTATTTTTTTCAATTATTTCATGGGATATTCTTGTAATAGCTCTGGTTATGCCGTTTTCATCCATAATTTCAGCTTTATCTGCCATAACTTTACACCCCGAACAAATTTATTGTTTATACTAAAAAACTTCTTACCTTACGGTAAGAAGTTAATAATCAAAATAAACCTAGCCTAAATAAGACTATCATCAATAACTCTCTCACCTTTTAGCCTCTCTGGACTAATTTAAAGGTTCAAACAGTTCTAAGTATTCACTTATCAACTATAATATCATAATAGAAATATCTTGTCTAGGGTTTAATTTCTATTTTCTAAAAACTTAGTCGATTTCTTTAGATTTATAGATAATGAAAGGTTAAACTAAAGGATTGCCAGTTAGAAAAGCATATATGGTAGGAATGCTTTTCTAACTGCATAAACTCTTTAAAGTCTGCTTATCTATGCATATTTTCTACTAGGCTGATTTTATAGCAATCAATTCTGTTTCATACAAGCGCTTGTAAACCTCATTATCTTCTATAAGCGAACTATGAGTTCCTCGTCCTACTATTTTCCCCTTGTCAATTACTATAATTTCATCTGCTGCCATAATAGTAGAAAGCCTATGGGCAATAAGAACAACAGTATGATTTATGGACATCTCCTCTATAGCGCTTTTAATATAATACTGTGATTCGTTATCAAGTGAGGATGTAGCCTCATCAAACAGTATAATTTTAGATTTCTTTAACAGTATCCTTGCAATAGCAAGCCTCTGTTTTTGTCCGCCTGAAAGATTTGCACCGTTTTCACCAAGTATGGTATCATACTTGTCAGGCAGCTCCATAATATAGTCATGTATGCAAGCTTTTATACATGCCTCCTCCATTTCCTCATAGGTTGCAGAGGGATTTGCCAAAAGGAGATTTTCCTTTATAGATTCACTGAATATAAAAGGTTCCTGCCTTACTATAGAAATACATGATCTTAAGGATTCTTCATTTAGCTCCTTTATATCCATACCGTCAATCGTGATTTGTCCCGATTTGGGTTCATAAAAACGCAGCAACATATTAAAAATAGTGGTCTTCCCGCTTCCGCTAGACCCAACAAGGGCTATCTTCTTATTCCTAGGCACTTTGAAAGATATATCCTCAAGCACCGGAGTTCCTTCAATATATTCAAAGTCTACATTTTTAAACTCTATCTCCCCTTTTGGATCTTTCAAGGCCTTATCCCCAAAGGATTCCTTGGAGTATGACAGGTTATCCATAAGACCAAAAATTCTTTCCAGAGAGATCAGTGCTTGCTGTATATTGGAATTAAGCTTTGTTATATTCATTAACGATCCGGAAAATTGCTCTGAATATGACGAAAAAGCTATGTAGTATTCTATGGATAGTATGTTTTTGAAAATTAAATATCCGCCCACTGCCAGTACCGCTATTTTTGAAGCGAAGTTGACCCCTTGAGACAAAGTTTGTGAAAATATACTCAATACACCTATTTTTATACTTCTTTCCTTTAATATAGTTGCAAGCTTGTTAAAGGAATTATACTTTTGCTCCTTGACTCCAAGGCTTTTAATTTCCCTTACACCCACTAACGTCTGCTGAATATCACTAAAATAGCTGTCGTTAATCTTCATAAGGTCTTTGTTTCTTTCTCTAAGTATTTTACCGTATCTGTAAAATATAAGATAAGAAAAGGGGAACGCACCCAAAACAATCAGTGCCAATGGTACACTTATACTGAATGCTGCAATTCCAATTATTATAACCTTCATTATATCCACTAAAACACCTAGAAACTGGCTGGTTATTATGTTGGTAATAGCCGCGGCATCTCCCTGCATACGGGAAATGAATTCACCTACACGCATTTCATCAAAGGCCTTTACCGGCAAATTCAGTATTTTTTTATACATATCCCGTTTAAGATTAAGCGTAATATTTTCGCACAAATAAGTAAACAGGTACCCGGTACAAAAGCCTATAGCTTCCTGCGCAACATAAAGCAAAGATACGAATAGTGTAAACGTCATAACACTGGAATAATTTTTATCAAATAAAAATTTGAGCAGCTTACCCCAAGCCAAAGGTTGAACTATACTAAAGACAACGCCGGATAAGATACAAAAGAAAGCTAGAACAAATTTTACCTTAAAGGGCTTTATGTAAGTCATGGCCCTTCTAATAAGAATAAAATCCTTCTTACCTATCATTAACATTCTTCACCCCCCCTTTCGTCCCAGTATATCTATATAGTATTTTAACTTATCCAACATTCTTTGTATTTTGAAGTTCAATTTGATCCTTTACATGTTCCATCAAGCTTGGAGGAATAGTTTGAGCCTTTAAATGCTCCATTTTAAACAACTGCTGTACATACTGCCTGTAATCGCTTTCAGGCATTTCATCTATGAGCTTATCTATATCCTCTCGTGAAATATATCCCAAGCGGTATGATATTTCCTCAAGACAAGCTATCTTAAGCCCCTGCCTCTTCTCAATAGTAGCTACAAAATTTGCAGCATCAAGCAGGCCTTCGGGCGTACCGGTATCAAGCCATGTAATACCTCTCCCCATTGGCTTCACGCGTAACTGCCCGCGTTTCATATAATTCAAGTTCACATCAGTTATTTCAAGTTCACCTCTACCCGATGCTTTCAAATTCTTTGCGATTTCTATTACCTGATTGTCATAAAAATAAAGACCCGGTACAGCAAAATTTGATTTAGGGAATTTAGGTTTTTCCTCAATCCCTATAACATTATGTTCACCGTCAAACTCGATAACGCCATACTGCTCAGGGTTTTTGACCCAACATCCGAACACGATTGCACCATCTATATGATTTTCTGTAGGTTTGATTACTTGATTAATTGCATGACCATAAAAAATATTATCCCCAAGGATAAGACATACAGAATCATTCCCAATAAACGATTCACCGATTAAAAACGCTTGTGCTATTCCTTCAGGCTTCTCCTGTACAGCATATTCAAGTTTAAGACCTAAATGCGATCCATCACCCAAAAGCCTTTGATAAAGCGGTATATCGTGAGATGTGGAAATTATAAGTATCTCGGTTATGCCAACATGCATTAGTGTAGACAGTGGGTAATAAATCATGGGCTTATCGTAAATACAAAGTAAATGTTTGCTTGCTACGCATGTCAAGGGATACAACCTTGATCCACGTCCTCCTGCCAATAGTATTCCTTTCATGGCAATCACCTCTCCCTATTCTTATAGTTTTTTTCTATCCATTTTTGATACTCACCGGAACAAACGCTCTCTACCCATTCCTGGTTATCAACGTACCACTTAACTGTTTTGCGCATACCCGATTCAAAGGTTTCTTTCGGCTCCCATCCAAGCTCGTTGCGCATTTTTGAAGCATTAATTGCATACCTCAGGTCATGCCCCGGCCTATCTTCTACAAACTTGATAAGACCAAGATAATCTTCAACTTCCTTTCCGGTTATTTCAGAAACAATATGGCAAAGTGCATTTATAACTTCCATATTTGTCCGCTCGTTATTTCCCCCTATATTGTAGCTTTCTCCTCGTTCTCCTTTTTCCATAACAGTCCATATAGCTTCGCAGTGATCTACTACATAGAGCCAATCCCTTACATTCTCCCCCTTACCGTATACGGGAAGCGGTTTGCCTGAAAGAATATTTCTAATCATAAGAGGAATTAACTTCTCAGGAAACTGATAAGGTCCATAGTTATTAGAACAGTTGGTGAGGGTAAACTGTAAGCCGTAGGTGCGACCATAAGCACGTACAAGATGGTCACTGCTGGCTTTTGAAGATGAGTAGGGGCTGCTCGGATCATAAGGGGTGGTTTCCTCGAAATATCCTTCTTTCCCAAGAGAACCGTATACTTCGTCGGTACTTACGTGATGGAAAAGCTTGTTCTGATAATCATCCTTCCAGTAGTGCCTAGCAAGCTCCAGTAAATTGAAGGTACCTATAATATTTGTTTCAATAAAACGCCTTGGAGAAACTATACTTCTGTCCACATGACTCTCAGCTGCAAAATGTACTATCACATCAGGACTATACTTTTGAAACAATCCTTCCAGCGCTTCGTAGTCAGTAATATCGACTCCCTCAAACCGATAATTGTCGCAATCTTGAATATCTTCAAGATTCATTAGGTTAGCAGAATACGTAAGACAATCAACATTTACAAAGGTATGCTCACTGTGGCGCGGTACAAACGTCTTTAGAAAGTTTGATCCTATAAACCCTGCCCCGCCGGTAACAAAGTAAATCATTGTATTAACCCCTTTCTCAAATAAGACATATCGCCACTTAATGATAGTTCAAATTGAATTTAGTGATTATCATATGCAAATACCTATAGTATGCGCAAACTCGCTTTCAGTATAAAATCACTTTCAACTTGAATTATCTATAAGAAAATTTAAAAATTGCGATTGAACAACCTATAATACAGACTTAATCTTAAGGGCTATAGCACCATACCGCCGTCAACTGTTAATACTGCCCCTGTTGTCCACGCAGATTTCTCGCCTGCAAGGAATGTGATAGCTGCAGCAATCTCCGTCGCATTTCCAAACCTCTTTATAGGCTGCATGGACAGGAAATTTTTCACCATATGAAGCTCTACATAATTATTGCCGTCATATTTATCATCTACAGGGTTTAAAATACCTGGACATACACAATTGACCCTTATATTAAACGGTGCTACCTCCACTGCAAGAAGTTTTGTCATCTGTATAAGGCCAGCTTTAGCAGCCCCATAAGCTACACATGACGCATTCTGAAGAGCTTTGAAGCCCAGAATTGAACTTACATTTACTATAGAACCGTTTCTTTGCATTACCATATAGGGTAAAACAACTTTTGTTATTGAGAAAATTGCTAGTAAATTATCATTAAGTGCTGCCTGAAAATCTTCCATACTTGTTTCAAGCATAGGTTTACTATGAAATTTCCCCATTGCATTTACCAGGATATTTGCTCTATTACCACATTGTGCTATTGCAGCTTCAAGCCTTTCCTTAGTGCCTTCAAAGTCCATAACATCCGTTTCAACAATATTTATGCCTTCCAAAGCAGTTCCGTCTTGCTCCAGCATACGCTCAAATTTGCTCTTATCCCTAGTTATGGCAATTACATCTATATTCTCTTCTCTAAACTGCTTGATTACAACCCTTCCCATGCTAGAGGAAGCCCCGGTGATAACAGCCACCTTGTTTCTTTTTAAAAGCATTTAACACAAACCCCCACATCTGTTTCCATAAAGTCTTTAGTGTATTAAGCTATAATTAAGCCCAGCCCATCAGTTCGCTATAAACATTGAATGTCTTCTCAGCCATTTCCTTCGAGTTAAAGCCGAGTTCAACTTTTGCAGGTGCTTCTCCCTCAGGAAGCTTCCTGACGTTTTTAGCTACCTCACACATTGCTCCATATAATTCATCAATATCAAGAGGATTTATTTTCTTTACAAAATCATTTTCCTCTTTAATAAGCTCTTCTACGCCGCAGAAACGTGAAACAATAATTGGCACGCCCAAAGAAAGTGCATCATAAGCAACTATGTTGAATGGATCGTAAAGGCTTGGAGCAATCAATACATCACAGGATTTCAGAACCTCCAGATACTCAACCCTCGCCCTTTTCCAGTCTAGAGCTTTGATTGCGCCGTACTCAAACATATAATGGAATTCTCTTTTTACTATATCATCGAAAACCCAGTCAATATCGATATTATTTTTGAACAGGTCGGATAATACGCACAGTTCTGCGTCTCCATGCTTTGTAAAATATCGGAAGAAAGATTCTACTAAAAGGTTTATACCCTTTCTAAAATCCCATCGTCCTGCAAATGCAAACCTTATCTTACCATCTTCTGACTTAGGCTTAATATAATTTTTATCTTCATCGGTCACAATTGAGACCGGATATATAGCACAAGATTTCTTAATAAGATTTCCATAATACTTGTATGCGTAACTACCATCAGTCTCACTATTGAAAATGATATAATCGGAATACTGAACCATCTTTTTTTGCAAATGGGTAATAAGGTCAAATTTATACCACTTGTTTTGTTTGTCGATAATATATTCATGCAAAAGTATGGATGGAAGCCAGTATATTATTTTGGCATTTGAATTGTATTCTTTTTTAAGCTTTTCAGCTATATCTCCCCACATATATATTGTCGATACTATAATATCGTAGGAAGCAAGCTCTTTTATCCTGTCCTCAAAATCAAAGCAATCAACTGAAAATACTTTTGCCTTTTGACAGTATGAGTTTATATTGAAGTCACTCATTGTCTCGTAAAGTGAATATGTCTGTGACTCGCTTTCCCTGTGAGAGTATATATCCACCTTTTCTACATCGAAATGCTCTTCAATGTATTTGAGCAAAACACCTATGTAATAATTTATTGAAAAGCTGCGTCCCATATCAAAGTCTAGAGTAAGGTACGCAACCGAAAGTTTATTTTTCATCTGCTTTATCCCCCTTAGTTAACCTCAAATTCGTCAGGTTCAGAAAATTAATACTGTAGCTTTAAGCACCTTCGTTATTTCCGTAAAAATCACAGCAGCGAGTGCATATTGGGAATTTTTCTACAATCGAAAGGGTTTTTCTAAATTTGTTAGCCGCTTCCGACTCCCATATTTCCCAGAAGTTTTGTTCATTAATGTTTCCAATCTTGTAGTCCAGACAGACATGCACATCACCATTTGTATTGATAGTCGGCTGCCTCCACGGCTTCATACATACACTTTCGGGACGCAAAAGAAAATGTTCGTAATCAGAGTAATAGCGAGATATTTCATCCTGAGTGAGACCAGGCATAAAAGCTATAGGTATCTTAGAACCGTATCCATTTTTTATAGTTTCTGTCACATATGTAAGTTCGTTTATGTAGTCTGGAGTTATTTCTATCTTTTTCTTAGGAGTAAGGTTTGCAGTGTAATCAAGATTAAAATGCTTTTGCCATGCTGATTTACAGAGAGAATCCAGACTAGGGTTAGTAAACTGTAAATGCTGGAATACAACTATAGATGGCTCATAGGGTATTAAAAAGTCTAAAAGATTCGCAACTTCATAGAGATTGTCAGGTAATAATACCGAGTTGATCCCGAAATTTTTATACCCTGCTTCCTTCATTTTATCCAGTGCTTTTACAATACGCTGGAAGCTATCTTTGGAATTACGGACACGATTATGAGTCTCCTCAGGACCGTCTATACTGATAAAAACGGTTATATTATATTTCATAATATCATCCAAATACTCTTCCAGGAATGAGCCGTTAGTTACCATAGTAGTAGGACACTTATACTTGTCTACTATTTTGAAAATTTCCCTTATTTCAGGGTGAAGTAATGGTTCCCCTCCAAACAGGGTAAACTTAGGCTTAATCCATGCTACGCTTTTAATGAAATTTTCCCACTGTACTGCGGTCAATTCAACGCTTTTGTTGCTTTTATAGTCGCCACCGTACTGCGTACACATATCACATGCTAGGTTACATCTGTGTGTCAAATTTAATGTAAACCATGCAGGTAAAGGAAAATTCCTTCTTAATCCGAAATAGTCGATACAGTATTTGAGATCATCCCTTGAAACCGGCTTTAAATTGTGTGGTACTGCCATTGTTTTTACCTCCTTAAATTATCCTTAGTTATTTTGTATTCTATTCCAACATTATGTATACTACGCCTTCATACTACTTTAGTTCCACTATTTCATTCTAAAGTCATAGTTTTTGTTTATCTCTACTGCTTTCATAGCCCTATTGGTTATATTGTTCTTTAAATCATCTTCTTTACCAATCAAGTCAAGTCCTTTTTCCAACAGTTCCAGAGCTTTTTGTTCATCACTTTGCTCTTTGTTTAGAGTATTTATTGCATCTAAAACATTTGCTTTTCCTTTTTCATCCTCAACAAGTTGGTATAATTCCAGAGCCTGTATAAGAAGTTCATGAGCTCTTGCCTTATCGCCTTCACGGATTTGTATAGCAGCCATTGCATTAAGTATATCCGCTTTGACTCCGTGGTCCCCTATGGAATCATTTAATTCATAATCCTGTTTTAACAACTCCATTGTAGGTTCTGCCTCTCCTCCCTTCATTGCATTAGCAAACGCCAGGGTAGCTAGCTTGTGGAATACTGAAGCTTTACACCGGATTTCTCCCACGATATCGTAAAGATGTATTGCATATCTATATAAATTGTTAGCTTCATCTAATTGGCCACAACCTGCTTTCGCGTATCCTAAACCGAAAATTACATCAGCCATTGCCTTTGTATTATTAAGTTTGGTGAAGAACTCCAATGATTTTTCATAAAGCTTTATACCCTCAGATAATTCTCCTTTTATGACTTTTAGGTCAGCCATTTCATGAAGCACTACCGCTTTACCGTTAAAATCATCTATCCGCTCAAAATACTCGATTGCCTTCTCATACATTGCCATAGGGGATTCGATATCTCCCTGAAGCATTTTTACATAAGCCATTGCATGAAGTGTATCCGCACTTGTCAGCCAGTCAGTAAGTTGCTCCCTTATAGCAAGAGATTGTGCATAACAATCAAAAGACTCCTGCAATTGACCGTGGAGGATTTTCATACCTGCTAGTTCAAAGAGCACTGTAGCTTTCCCCTCCAAATCACCAGCTTGCTCCCTTAGCCTCAAACACTCGTTATATAAGGTATACGCCTCTTCGTTACTTCCCTGTAAAGCCTTTACATACCCTACTGCATAAAGAATATTGGACTTTTCAACAATAGCATTAAGTTCATTATAAAGAACTATCGCCTCGTCCCACATCTTTAATGCATCCGTGTAATCACCTACAACAGCTTTTTCTCCAGCTTCAAAAGCAAGTGTTTCAGCTTTTTGAAGCTTTTGGTTACGTTTTATCATATACTCGGGATCCTCATACATTACAGAATCTCCCTCAAGAAGTTCCCTTATCTTGCTTAGAAAGCAAGCTTCACTTTGGTTGTATATCCCCCCTAGGTAAAAGGGGGCAACTCCGGCTTTACTTGCTCCTTCTATATCTACAGTATAATCATTGCTTAAAATAACACTTTCCCTTATATCCAGCTCTTCCTTTGATAGAAAATAACGGTAAAGCATTTCATCAGGCTTACATATACCTATGTCCGAAGAAAAGCAAACTCCGTCAAAATACTCATATATATCTAAATACTTCAGTTCCGGTACAGCAAATTCCCTTTGTCCATTTGCAAAAATGTAAATCTTCTTCCCACTGTTTTTCAAGAGTTCTAATGCCTCTTTAACACCAGGCCTCAGCCTTATCTCTTCTGTAGTTAACACCCTAAAAAATTTTGCTGCTTGTATAGCTTTTTCTTCATCAATTGCTAGTCCTTTGTTTGTATAAAGCTTATGAAATACATTTTCCATCTTTAAGTCAGGATATTTTGAGCTTTGATTCTTTCCAAGTTCATACATAGACTCTATAAAAAAGCTTTTCTTCAACTCCTCTTTCTCATAGTTAGCCCCGTTATATGCTAGAAAAAGCACTAATTTGCTCCACGTTTCTTCTTTTACATCATCAACTTTTACATCTATAAGAGAACCATACAAATTAAAAATGAAATTTTTAAACATAAATATCATTCCTTATCTTTATTAATTAATCATGGCATGTAGATTATGAGGTCAAACTTATAAACACTTAAATATTAAGCAAGTATGGTAAATAGAAGATGCTACTTAATATTTATATGTATTATGGTATTTTGTCTAGTCACATGATTGAAGCGGTTAACATAAACGATAAAAAATAGCGCCATTGCTAGATAGTTATTGTAACTAAAGAAGAAAATAACCTACACCTGGATTTTTATCCAATAATTAAAATACAACCAAATATATATGTTAAATTAGCACAAAAACAAGACCTGAATTTATGGGTATTTTTGTTTAAACTTAACAATCTATAGATACTATTATAGTGAATCTTTGTAAATTAGGTAGGACTAAATTTTATAGTCCCTATTCGAATATTATTGGTATAATTGCTTCGCAAATTCCATCCAATACCATAAAACGACTATCTTACGTCAATAAATATTTAAATAGATTAATAAACTCACATATTCAATAATGTACTATTCTATCTGTGTCTAGGCCAGTTTAGCTTAGGAACATTGCTGAAAACCTCATCCAGGCTGTGAAAAGAATCACTTATAACATTGTCTACTATATTTTCTCTGGTGACAGCTATAGGCTGTATTTTGTAATAGGGAATATCGTACGTTCCGTCATTTATTGTACTATTTGCTTTTGCTTCCTCTTTTCTAGCCATTCTAACTGCCATCTCCGCAGCTGTTTTTGCTATCCTATCAATTGGTTTGTAAACCGTCATCAGTTGTGTTCCTTCTACCACCCTCTGACAGCCTGCCAAATCAGCATCATGGCCTACAACCGGAATTTTACCCGAAAGGCGTCTTTCAGAAAGAGCTTCAATAGCTGCACCTGCTAAGCTATCATTTGCTGCAATCACAGCTCCGACTTTGTTGCCTTTCTGTAGAACGGACTCAACACACTTGAATGCCTCTTCCGGCTTCCAGTCTTCAGCCCAAATCTCCTTAAGAAGTCTTATGTATGTTTTATCTATAGAAGCCTTTAACTTGCTTTTATAACCCTGATTGTACATATAGCTGTTATAATCGGTTGGTGCACCATTAATAATAAGATAGTTACCAGCAGGTACTTTTTTCATAATATGCTCTGCCATTAATTCTCCTACTCTCACATTATCAAAGGATATATACATATCAACATTTGCATTTCGTATCAGCCGATCATAAGCGATTACTCTTGTACCTCTTTTTTTCGCTGCTTCAACTATTTCGCGGGATTTATCCGCATCATGGGGTACAATGACAAGTACATCTATACCTTCTTCCATCAGGTATTCCACTTGCTTTACCTGTTCCTCCGAGTTGTTGTTTGCATTCTGGAAAACTACATCTGCCCCCAATTCCTTTGCTCTAGCCGTAAATATCTCCCTATCACGCTGCCAGCGCTCTTCAACTAAAGTATCCATTGAAAAGCCAATCTTTACCCCATCCCTTTTTTTCGTGCTGCCACTTGAGCCTCCACTATCAATAAAATCACTGCAGCTCCCTAGCTGAGTCATAATCAGAACAGCCAGAAGCAATACAAAAAGTACTTTCTTTTTGTATATCATAAAACCTCCGTTTTCACTACTTATTCAGAATATTTTCCCTGTATTCCGTAGGCGAAAAACCTACAACCCTTTTAAAAGCCCGACTGAAGTAATTTGGGTCTCCGTAACCGACCTTATAGCATATCTCCTTAATACTGAAGGCTTCATCCTCTAGAAAGCACTTTGCCCTATGCATTCTAGTCAATGTTAGATAATCTATGAAATTCACGCCAGTCTCTTCCTTAAATAACCTACTAAAATAATGGGGACTTATATTCACTTCTCTCGCTATATCCTCAAGGGTTATATCCTTTGTAAAATTTTTATCTATATAGTCCTTAGCGTCTAATATTATGCCGGATACTCTTGCGGTTTTTATATTGGCTATACTCCGGCAGATATACTCAATTCTGTCCTTAAACCAGTTTTTTAAGAGTACAGCCTCATTTATGCCAAACATCTCTATAATATAATCCTGACGCTTCAAAACCTCATCATCCTTAACACCATAATCACAAGCAGTTCGATACATCAGTACTATTATTTCAGCCAGCTTACCCTTCATTTTTTGTACACAACCCTTGTACTCTGATGTAAGCCACTCAAATAAATGGTTGAAAACCTGAATGCACGATATTGTGTCAGCTAACGCAATCTTCTCAAGCAGAATTTTCTCCTTTGCATGTGGATATTCCAGAAATGATGTGTTTTCTAAAGATAAGGGTATATCCATTATATGGGTAACACCTATTTCTTCAGCAAGTTTTATAGCCCTTAAAGACTCCTCGTAGGAACGTGATAAGTTTTCCGCCCATTTATAGCATTTACCTATACCAATATAAAAGTTTGGGTTTCCTTTCTCGGATAGCTTAGTTAGCGTATTCTGCGCAATATTTAATGCTTTAACTCTCGTTGCATACTCATCATTTTTGGGATTTGCCGGTATAAAAACAACAATGCGATTTAGCATCAAAGGACCTACTATACATTTGCAGCATAGCTTTACGGTATCTCTAAAATAGGTATAAAGCTCCTGGCTTCTGATACTCAGTCCAATCCCTGCACCTTTGCTTGTTGGTTCTTGATGCTCCTTCAACTCCACAGTCATAATATAACCATAGTCATCGGTTATTTCAAATATTGACATGTAGCTCTCAATATCTATCTTATCATCATTAAAGAATACTATAGAGTGGATAAAGGCACTTTCCAAAACAGGATAGACATTTTCCATCCGTTCTAGAAGCTTAAGCTCCTTTTTTCTCTTTGTTCTGTCCTCCTCAATAACCTCCATCATCTTTCCTACAGTCTCAATTATTTTACTGCGATTCACCGGCTTAAGGAGATACTCAAATACCCCAAGAGCAACAGCCTCTTTAGCGAAATCAAACTGATCATAAGCAGTTAAAACCACAAATTGAGCATTACTGTATCTTGATTTGATTTCTTTGATAGCCTCAATTCCGTTAATACCCGGCATTTTTATATCCATAAAAATTATATCCGGCCTTAAAGTTTCTGCCAGTTCTATAGCCTCGCGCCCCGACCGGACAGCCGCCACAACATTAATATTCTCAAAGTTTTTTTCAATAATAAACTTTATTGAATCCAGCACAATCTTCTCATCGTCAGCAATCAAAAGTTTGTACAAGCTAATCCCCTCTTTCAAAATTAATATGTTGCGGCTGGCAACTTTAGTACAACTTGAGTACCATTTCCCGGAGCACTAATTATATCCATAATACTAGAGTTATCAAAAAATATCCTAAGTCTATTAATTACATTGTTCATCCCTATACCGGTGGTGTGACCTGTTTTAAGGTGTGCAATACGAGAACCATCGCTGTTACCTTCCAGAATCTCTTTTATAATCTCTGAATCCATACCTTTGCCATTATCCTTTATCACTATCTCAACTAAATCACCTTTTGTGGCTACAGTTAATGTAATTACTCCGCCTACCTCCATTTCACTAATTCCATGAATGAATGCATTTTCAATAAGAGGCTGAAGTATCATGCACGGCATTACAATATCAATAGCACTTTCATCAATCTCTTGGAAGAATTCTATCCTGTCTGCAAATCTTGCCTTTAAGATATAAATATATGAGTTTACGTTATCAATTTCCTCTCTCAATGTTACAGGTTTGTCCATTTTCCTTAAATTATATCTAAATAGATTGGCAATATTCTCAATAAAAACACA
Source organism: Clostridia bacterium (assembly GCA_026416815.1). Taxonomy (GTDB): domain Bacteria; phylum Bacillota; class Clostridia; order Acetivibrionales; family DSM-2933; genus SKW257. Next base: position 86,237 of record JAOAEJ010000073.1, read on the forward strand.
CGTATTATCAGCACCTTCCAGCATGGCAATCTGTGCTCCTGCATTAAGGGTATTGAATAAAAAATGAGGGTTTATCTGAGATTGAAGGGCCTGAAGTTCTGCATCTTTTAACACATTTTTCATTACAAGATTCTGCATTTCCTGTTCTTTCAGCCTGCTTTCCAGTTTAGCCTTCTCTTTCAGCTCTCCTATGTGGCTTCGTATGTTGGATGTCATCTTATTAAACGCATTTGCCATTACGCTGATTTCGTCGTTTGTATCTACCAACACCTTCTCCACTTCAAAGTTGCCCTTGGAAATCTCATTAGCAGCTTTTGCCAGACTAATAATCGGCTTTGTAATTCTGTAGGTAAACCAGAAAATTAATACAGCATTAAACACTGTCACAAAAATAATAATTACTATATTCAAAATTTGTGCAGAGTTGAGGTTATGGAATATCTTAAGATACCATTGAGTATTTTCTCTCATCTGCCCAATATTGACTTTATTTATATAAATATTTATATAGTTCAATACTTTACTCGCTTCATCATAATGGGCGGCATACTCCGATACATTTCTTCCCCTCTTAGCATTAACTGCGGCATCTGTTTCATATAGGTAGGTATTAATCATATTTGAAATATCCTTAAGTAAAAGCCTGCTTTCACTACTTACAGCCTCATTACCGATTTTTTTCGTAGAATCCCTTAACTCACCGCTAAACCTTATATATTCTTTTAAGCTATCGGATCGCTTAGTTATAAGGTAACTTTCCAGATATCGATCTACCTTTGTAATTTTTTCACTGACCTCATTAAGTGAAACACTTCTTTGAAACATAGAGTTTATCTTTAGCATGAACATGTATGCATTATAATAAGTATATATACTGGTAATTGCCATAACTAAAGTTATAAACATACAGTAAGCTATAAGACGTTTTCTAATTTTATTATTATGTAGTAAGTTCAATGTAAAACGCTTCATCTCAAAACACCCTATTCTTCATTAGACTCATCGTTTTTGACAAACTCATGTAGATTCTTGGAATTAATTACTTCTACTCCGGTATCAATATAAGATGATGTCCTCTTCTTTCTTTTAGCTTCAACCATTGTTTTAATACCCTCATAACCCATCATATAAGGGTTGCTTGCTACAGTTCCATAAATAATACCCTTATCAATATATCTAAGAATTTCAGGAGTATTATCACAACCAATAATTATAACACTTCCTACTTTATTAATATCTACAAGCACTTGGGCAGCACCGGTTGTATCCTTTGAGCTGGTACATAATATTGCATTCACCTCCGGGAATTCATTCAAGACCTCCCTCGTAACTTCCTCAGCATTGAAAATACCATTACCTGTATATCTTATGGTCGTTATATTAACCGTCGAAAAGGATTTCACAGCCTCTTTAAAGCCCGTAAGATACAGATTCTGGCTAAGATTTTTCTTATAGTCATTATTAAAGGTATTTAAAATAACAGCTACTCCCGCTTTACCTCCCGTTGCTTCTACCAGCAGTCTTCCAGCCTCCTGACCTGATTTGTAATTATTTGTTCCTATAAAAGCAATACGCTTACTGTCAGCAGAATCATCCTTAATGGTAATACACGGAATGTTTTTTTCTGTGGCTTTATTAATCAAAGGCCTAAACCGTTCCTCGTCTCCTACATGTGTCAAAATACCATCTACCTTGGAGGCAATAGCTATATCCAAATACTGAAGCTCTTCATCAATATTCGTAAACCTAGGTCCGTTAAATTCCACTTCTACATTTAACTCCTCAGCAGCAGTAGTGATCCCTTCCTTAAAAGATAACCAGAAAGGGTCAACGGTATTGTGCACAATCACTGCGAAATGGTATTGTGCCTTAGAAGTGCTTTCATTAAAGCTGGGGTTACTAACAATAGCAAACTTATCTCCAATCTGAAAATAGTAAATCGAAAAAATAATTGATGACAAAAAAGTAACTAAAAATACTGAAACGAATAGAAGGTAGGCCTTTTTCATAAAAACTCCCTGCTTAGTTATTATAGAATTTTTAACCATTCATAGTAAACTATTCCTAGTATAAGATATTTTACATTAATGCGTGCAGGAAATAAAGTGCTAAAAATAAGATGTATAGGTAAATCAAGGAAATAGACAATATAGGGCGTATTAATATATCCCTAAACAAAAAAAGAAATGAGTAGGTTTAAAGTTAACCTACTCATTCCGTAACTGCTCAAGGAGAATATTAAAATATTCTGGTATCTCTGACTCAAACTCCACATATTCACTGGTTGCAGGATGTACAAATCCAAGGGTTTTGGCATGTAACACCTGTCCTTCAGTAACGAATTTCTGACGTTTCTTCCCATAGATCGGGTCTCCTACAACAGGATAACCTATATAAGACATATGGACACGTATCTGATGGGTTCTTCCCGTCTCCAGTTTGAGCTCTATAAAAGTAGCATCCTTAAACCTCTCCAGCACTTTAAAATACGTGACAGCTCTTCTACCATTCTTGGTGTTTACAGCCATTTTTTTCCTATCAACCGGGTGCCTGCCTATGGGTGCATCGACTTTTCCGGAGTCTTCTCTTATAACACCATCAACAAGCGCTATATACACTCTTTTAATATCGTGCGTTTTTAGCAGTTCCGAAAGCTTTTCATGGGCTGCATTGTTTTTAGCTACAACCAGAAGACCCGTAGTGTCCTTATCAATCCTGTGTACTATTCCCGGCCTTATGACGCCGTTAATATCCGATAAGCTGTCGCCGCAGTATTCCATAAGTGCATTGACAAGAGTACCTGAATAATTACCCGCCGCAGGGTGTACAACCATCCCCTTAGGTTTATTTACTACAATTATATCACTATCTTCGTAAACAATTTCCAAATCGATTTTTTCGGGTACTACATCAAGCTTTTCAGGCACAGGAATTCTTATAGTAATCTTTTGGTTTTCCTTAAGCTTATAATTAGCTTTGACTTTTTTGTCATCCACAAGTACCATTCCATCATTTACAAGCTTCTGAATAAAGGTACGTGAATATTGGTCAAGTTTTGTAGGCAGCCAAGCGTCCAACCTTATATCATTTCTGTCTGCAATCACATTTATTTCTTCCATAACTATTGAATCTTCCCCGTTTCTCCTTCAACCTTCTTGTCATCCTTTTCCTGATAAACAAACAATAAATAATAGGACAAAAGGAATGTACCAATCACTACAAAAGTATCAGCTATATTAAAATTCGGAAATTCATAGGTCCCTATATAGAATTGTAAAAAGTCAACTACACTTCCTTCGGTCGCTCTGTCTATAAGATTCCCAATTGCTCCTCCGAGTATAAAGGCTACAGCTGTCTTTAATAATTTATTATTTGACTTAAAAAGAAAATAAAACAAAATTATCGAAACTATGGCTGTTAAGGCAATAAAGAAGTATCGCCCCCCCTGAAACATTCCCCATGCAGCGCCTTTGTTTCTGGTATAAGTTAAATAGAAAAAGTTGTCTATTACAGGTATTGAAGTATGCATATCAATCTTATCTGCAACTAAAATTTTGGTTATTCTGTCTGAAGCGATTATCAATAAAATTATAACTATCCACAGCATTTAGCTTGCATTCCTCTCATCTAATAGTAGTAGGCAGTATTTATATAATAATTAGTATCATTATACATTCCTGCCTATCCTCTGTAAAGGTTGAACATTTTAATAAATAAGATTTATAGTTTTATCTATTAGGAATATACCACTGAGTTATATCATGATATCTATCCCAAATATATGGTTTTAGTTCCCCTTTGATTTTTTTGTTATACAGCACAGCGTCGTTATAAAAATACAGTCCTATATAGGGGACTTCATCAGTTATAATATTTTTCATATTTATAAATAACGCTTTTTTTCTTGTAGTATCATTTTCTACAAGAATCTGCTGAAGGTAGCTATCTACCGAAGGATTCTTATAGCCTGAAACATTAAATCCCGTTGCTATCTCCGCAGATGAATAAGCAAAGGATATATCGGGTATAGATGTAACCGTATTGCCCATAAACACCATATCGAATTTACGTGACCTTACACGCTTAAACAGTTCATCCCAGCCCATTTTTTTTATTTCCAGTTTAACACCGGCCTCTTCCAGCTGTTTTTTTATTGCCTCTGCGACTTTAATCCTTACTTGATTATCTTCATTTACCAAAAGTTCAAATTTTAGCGGTACATTTATCCCCTTTATGTTTTTATACGTTGTGTCCTTCTGTTCTTTCCATCCGTTTGCTAAAAGTAACTCCCTTGCTTTTGAGGCACTCGGCGTATAAGAAATCACATTAGTATCATAAAGCCATGTATCGGGTATGACAGGCAAATCGGTAATAACAGCTTCCCCCGGTAATAAATCATCTACCAGCTCACTCTTATTAACTGCGTATGCAACTGCCTGTCTTACTATCTTATCGCTCAAAATAGCATTGGATAGATTAAAGGCTATATACTCATATTTTTTACTTGCATACTTTCTAATGGATAAATCAGATCGTCCTGCGTATTTCAGATAATCATCATTACTAATAGGCACTATATCAACATCTCTGGCCTGAAATGCATTAATACCATCATTTGCTGTTGGATAAACCTTAACATTAACTTCTGCAATATAAGGAGCATCATTCATTTTTTCATCGGCGGCTCTTAACCCCCACCAATTGTCACTAGTAGTCAGTTTGATACCGTCCTTATCACTGCGAGACAAAAACTTGTAAGGTCCGGTACCTACAGGTGTTATATTTCTTTGTGAATCTAACTTAAAAACATCCTCATTTACATAGTAATGCTTAGGTATAATAGGAAATGACATTAATTCCGCTGTAAATGAATAGGGCCTCTTTAGTACAATCCTAAAATTACTGCGATCTATAGCTCCAAATGTAGTTATGTTATCCAGGTTCTTTTTATAAATTGAATTTGACTTGGCATTTATTATAGTAGCCATAGTAAATTCTACATCCTCCGCAGTAAAAGGCATTTTATTGTGCCAGAAAACATTATCACGTAAATGAAAAGTCCATGTTAATCCATCGGTGGATATATCCCATCTATCTGCAAGTTTAGGGATAGGCTTCTGATTTTCGTCCAGCTTTACAAGCCCTTCAAATATCAACTTACAGAAATCCTGCACATAAATATTATTTGATAAAACCGGATTTAAAGTATCGGGATTCGTCGTAAAAAGATTTACCGTCCCCCCCTTAACAGGCCCCATATCCATAATATCATCATTATCATTGACGTCCTCATGCTTCACCTCTTGCTTACCACTCTTCACCGAATCTACGGGAAGCTTGCATGAAGTCATCGTTAAAAGTATAGTTGTCATTAAAATAAGAAGTGAACAGAATTTTCTCACCGCAAACGCTCCTTCTAATTTATCTGCATAATAGCAGCAAGGCTGCCGGTTTTACCTTTGTCTCCTCTATGTGAAAAGAAAACATCGTTATTGCACTTTGTACAAATACCACTAACACAAATATTATCCTCAGGTACACCGGCGTCAATAAGTGTATCTCTGATTATCCCTTGCAGGTTTATAAGCCATTTTCCATCACTTTTTTTTGAACAATACTTTTCACTCCAGTTAAGCTTTTCTATAAACTCATTATATACTTCATCACCTACTTCAAAGCAGCATTGGCTTATAGAAGGGCCAATGGCAGCTTCTATTTTGGACGCGCTGCACCCATATTCATTGACCATTTTCATTACTGTTTCCCTGGCAATCTCTTTTACTGTCCCACGCCAGCCTGAATGGGAAATAGCAATAACCTTTCTTTCAGGCTCAAAGAAAAATACAGGGACGCAGTCAGCATAAAAAGTAACTAATGCTACTTCCTTCTTATTAGTAATAAGCCCATCATAACCTATTATATCACTTTCTCTTAGAATACCCTTACCCCTGTCATCTTCGGTAACAGATTTTATTTTGTTATCGTGTACTTGATTTGAAAATACCATGTTGCTGCAATTGATATTTAAAGCACCAGCTATCCTACTATAGTTTTCCTCTACATTCTCTCTTAAATCTTTTCTGTTAAATCCGAGATTAAGAAAGCTGCATTCTCCTGTACTTACACCTCCCAATCTGGTGGTAAAGCAATGGCTTATAATACCCTCATATTTTTTAAAATTTTTAAACTGTATATATTCCACTCCATCATTTTTAACATAAATTATGCTATCATTATTGGTAATCTGCTTATTCAACTTTCTGCACCCTCCATAGCCATTTTAAAAAATCATATCACACATTATTTATATTCTCAACGGTTCTACTTTTCTCCCCGAATATTATTATTTGGTTTATATGCACGAAAATGCTATATAATATGTTATATTTATATTAATACCTTTTACAACAAAAAAAAAGCACTGTTCAAATGCTTTCTTTTCAAGATAAATTTTATAAATTACCTTTTTGCACTTCATGTATAGTTGAATATTACCTTCTTGGCTCAACAATCAACTTAATAGCAGTTCTTTCCTCTCCATCAATCTGTATATCAGTGAATGCGGGTATACAAATCAATTCAAGGCCTGAAGGTGCCACAAATCCCCTTGCTATCGCTACTGCCTTCACCGCCTGGTTCAATGCGCCTGCTCCTATTGCCTGTATTTCGGCTGACCCCTTTTCCCTGATTACTCCGGCTAATGCTCCTGCAATGGAATTTGGATTAGATTTTGCTGAGACTTTTAATACATCCATAAGTTAACCCCCTAAAACGTTCTTCAGAAATACTATTCTACATAAACTATGAAATTCCTCTTTATTAGTGTAAATTTAGTAAAATAATACATATTTATTGAAATTTTTTATACATAATAAATAAAAAAAGTAGTGCTTTTACACTACTTTTTTATTGGTCTATTATTCTTGAAATTCTTTGGATGGTTATTGTTTTTCCTGTTTTTTCATCTATCTCCATAACGACAGCATTAAACTGAACACTACCTTTTGCTACTTCAAATTTCGCAGGCATATGAGTAATAAATTTATTGATAATTATCTCTCTATCAACGCCTATAATACCTTCATAAGGACCAGTCATTCCGACATCTGTTATATATGCTGTTCCGAAGGGCAAAATTCTCTCGTCAGCTGTCTGAACATGGGTATGTGTCCCCAGAACACAACTTACCCTTCCGTCCAGATACCAGGCCAGTGCAGTTTTTTCAGAAGTTGCCTCTGCATGCATATCTACTATTACAACTTTTACAAAGCTTTTGAGGTAATCCAATTCTTTTTCTGCCGCTTTAAAAGGACAGTCTATACTATCCATATAAACTCGTCCCATTAGGTTTAAAACACCAATTTTCCCATTTTTGCCGTTTATAATGGCAGATCCTTTTCCGGGAAGCTCTTGTGGGTAATTTGCAGGCCTTACGATTTTAGGATCACAATCAATAAAGTTAAGAATTTCCCTCTTGGACCAAGTGTGATTACCCATTGTTATTGCATCTACACCGGACTTATACAGCTCCTGTGCAACAACATATGTAATACCACTTCCTCCCGCTGCATTTTCACAATTGGCTATACAAAAATCTATTGCATGTTCCTTTTTGATAAAGGCAATCATCTCTTTCGCAGCTTTCCTACCAGGATTTCCAACAATATCACCTATAAATAAAATTTTCAAAAACAAGCCTCCCTGCTATATAGTTAACCAAACTTAAAAGTGATTTTTTCCAGCTAGGAAACCACCACTTACTACAGGTGTCTCCCTAGCTGGAAATCACTAAGTCTAACTTTTGTTATCTATACATGTACAAATTTTGCGTAGACAATATAAAAAGCGTGATATCACGCTTTTTATATTATTATAATTATTTACTTTGCATATTCAATAGCTCTGGTTTCCCTCAAAACAGTTACTTTGATCTGTCCTGGATATTCCAGTTCATTTTCAATCTTCTTAACTATTTCTCTAGCCTTTAATGTAATATCGGCATCGGAAACATCTTCAGGCTTAACCATAATTCTTACTTCTCTACCTGCCTGAATAGCAAAACACTTTTCTACTCCTGCAAATGAGTTAGCTATCTCTTCCAGCTTAGCAAGACGCTTAATGTACGATTCAAGAGTCTCTCTTCTAGCCCCAGGCCTTGCTGCAGAAATAGAATCTGCTGCTTGTACAAGCACTGCAACTACTGAAGTGGCTTCTACATCTCCGTGGTGAGCCATTATGGCATTTACCACATCATTGCTTTCACGATACTTCTTAGCAAGGTCGCCTCCAATGGTAACGTGAGAACCTTCCACCTCATGATCCACTGCTTTACCTATATCATGCAGCAAACCTGCTCTTTTGGCAAGATTCACATCTACACCCAATTCAGCGGCCATCATTCCGGCGAGGTATGAAACTTCTATTGAATGGTTCAATACATTTTGACCATAGCTTGTTCTGAACCTAAGCTTACCTAAAAGCTTAATTACTTCAGGGTGCAAGCCATGTACGCCAGTTTCAAATGCAGCATTATCACCTTCCTGACGGATGGTGTTTTCAACTTCTTTCTTTGCTTTTTCTACCATCTCTTCAATTCTTGCAGGATGTATTCTTCCGTCAAGAATCAACTTTTCAAGTGTTATCCTTGCAACTTCTCTGCGGATTGGATCGAAGCCGGATAAGATTACTGCCTCAGGTGTATCATCGATAATCAGGTCAATACCTGTCAGGGTTTCAAGAGTCCTGATATTTCTACCTTCACGACCTATAATTCTACCCTTCATTTCATCATTTGGAAGCGGAACAACAGATACTGTTGCTTCGGATACATGGTCTGCTGCACATTTTTGAATTGCAGTAGCGATTATATCTTTAGCCTTTCTCTCTGCCTCTTCCTTAGCTTTAGCTTCTATTTCTTTAATAAGAGCCGCCGCTTCGTGTTTAACCTCATTTTCGATGTTTCTGAGAAGATACTGCTTTGCATCTTCGATGGAAAGTCCGGATATTCTCTCCAACTCTTCCATCTGCTTCTTTAAAACTTCTTCGGTTCTTTCCTGGAGTGCTTGGATTTCCTTAGTCTTCTTATTCAGTGATTCATCTTTTTGTTCGAGAGATTCAACCTTTTTATCTAAAGTTTCCTCTTTTTGAACCAATCTTCTTTCAAGCCTTTGAATTTCATTTCGCCTATCCTTGATTTCTCTATCAAGTTCTACTCTGCTTCTATGAATTTCTTCCTTAGCTTCAAGAAGTGCTTCCCTTTTCTTAGCTTCTGCTGCTTTTAGTGCATCTGCCTTGATTCTTACTGCTTCTTGCTCTGCACTACCAATTTCAGCCTCTGCATTTTTCTTTCTGAATTCAATCCCCTGTTTGAACCTCATACTCCAAATTATAACTGAAGCAATAATTGCAATTACTAATCCAATGGAAAATCCTATTACATATGGAATAGTACACACCTCCTCTATATTCAGTTTTCAATGCTCAGTCTGTCGGTTAAGGACCGGCAGATATTATAATTTAAAGATACCGAACTGTTTAATTTTAACCAAATTACCCGCTTTTTCCTATATACCGAATGAATTAAACACATTTATAACACAGTATATAGAATCAAAATCAAAACCTTGTGGGAATTTATTTTCAATCCATCATTTTACTGCTTCTAAATCCATTATTTTTATCCGTAGGTAAAAAACAGTATTATTTGTTATTAAAAAGTTCTTTATCCAAAGCTCACATTAATTTTAAACTTTTTTAAATTTTATGTCAAGAATCATTTGCTATTCGGCTTATTCCTCCAACCATCTCAATCCTGTACCACTTATCGGCTATTTCACTTAAATGTTTGTTATGTGTGACCATGATTACCTGTCTGTCAAACATACTACTTACTTGTTTTAAAAACTCCGCTACTTGAATTATGTACTCGTCACTTACATGTTTCGCAGGCTCATCAAGGATAATGGGACCTTTTGTATCAAGGTTGCTGCATTGGAGCATGGCAATTCTGACTGCCAGAGAGATGATATCTACTACGCCTCCGCCCCTTGCCTCCTGGGGTTTTGTTTTTACGGTTTCACCATAAAAATTACTAACCACATAAAACTCCGCCTCAGGCCTTCCCCTTGACTCGTTTATTTCTATCTTAAATTCAATATTTGATTCAAAGATAAACTGCAAACAGTTTGTAACAAAGACCTCTATTTGCTGGCGTGACTGCTCTCTAGCAAATTCCGATACCTTTTGAAGCAGCACTCTTACCTTATCAAGAACATCTATATTGTCAGCTATACGCTGTAAGGTGTCCTCAAGTTTTGATTTCTGCTCAAGCAGCTGATCTCTTTTTCCTTTTTGATTAAAGTAGTATATTCTTGCCTCTTCATACTTACTTTTGATTTTATGTAATTCCGATAAGTAGTCCACTTATTTACACGCTTCTTCCATTCTGCAATTTTGCAGCCTTGATGGTATTCACCAAAAGCATAGCTCTTGTCATCGGGCCTACTCCTCCGGGAACAGGAGTTATAGCGCCTGCAACTTCACTTGCTGAAGAAAATTCTACATCCCCAACCAGCTTTTTATTTTCTAAGCGGTTTATTCCTACATCTATTACTACAGCTCCGGGTTTAATGTAGGAACCCTTGATAAATTCCGGCCTCCCCACTGCAGCTACCAGTATATCCGCTCTCTTACATACTTCTTCAAGGTTTTTAGTTTTTGAATGGCATATTGTCACTGTGCCGTTTTGGCTAAGAAGGAGCATTGACTGGGGCTTTCCAACAATATTGCTTCTGCCGACAACAACACATTCCTTACCGGCTACTTCAATACCGCTCTCTTTTATAAGCTCCATTACCCCTGCGGGAGTACATGGTAAAAACTCATGTTTACCTATCATCAATTTCCCTACATTAACAGGATGGAAGCAGTCTGCGTCCTTAGCTGGATCTATAGCGAATATAACTGCATCTTCATTTATATGCTTTGGCAGGGGAAGCTGAACAAGAATGCCGCTTACCTTTGGATCTTTATTTAGTTTTGCTATAAGTTCAAGCAATTCTTCCTCGGAAGTACTTTCGTCCAGTGCATATTCGAAGGACTCAATACCAACCTCTGCACAGTCTTTCCTTTTTGAATTGACATAAGTCCTAGATGCGGGATCATTTCCTACAATTACAACAGCCAAGCCCGGAATTATTCCTTCATTCCTCAACCCGCTGACAACCTCTTTTATTTCGTTCTTAATCTTCTCTGCCAGGTTTTTACCGTCTAGTATTTTTGCTGTCATGTTTTACACATACCTTTCTGAATAGTCTGAGCAACATCTTCGTCTTAAGTAATTAAAATACGACAAATTATCGATGTTACCTAAATTATAATTTTATTTAATTCTTTTCTTATTGTCAATTTTTTTCAGTGGCTTACCCTTATGTTTCTGATTCTGATTCTGTTTTTGTTTCGGATTTTGCTTTTGTTTGCTTTCTATGAGTTTTTCAACTCTTCTAGGGCGTATTAGGCACTTATTTCCGAAGCCTATTAAATCGTCCCTCCCTGCAAGTTTCAAAGCCTCATAAACAAGATTATAGTTCTCTTTTTTCCTATATTGCAGCAGAGCCCTTTGCATAGCCTTCTCTTTTGGAGATTTTGGTACATACACCCGGGTCATATTTCTAGGATCAAGCTCGGTATAGAACATACATGTTGATAGCGTACCTGGTGTTGGGTAAAAGTCCTGTACCTGCTCAGGCATGTAGCCCAAACCCTTAAGATATTCGGCAAGTTCAACAGCAGCTTTCAAATCACTCCCGGGGTGACTTGAAATGAGGTATGGTACAAGATACTGCTCCTTACCTATTTTATTGTTTATATCATAAAACTTTTTAACAAAGCGGTCATATACCTTACGCCCCGGCTTACCCATTTTATCCAAAACTCTGTCAACTACATGCTCAGGAGCTACTTTCAGCTGTCCGCTCACGTGGTGCTCACACAGCTCTGTAAAGAAATCATCATTCTTATCCAGCATTAAATAATCGTAGCGTATACCCGATCGTATAAATACCTTTTTGACTTCAGGAAGCTCCCGCAGCTTCCTTAAAAGGCTTAAATATTCACTATGATCAACAATCAAGTTTTTACAAGGGTCTGGGTGCATGCATTGCTTGCCTTTACATACTCCACTTTTTACCTGTTTTTCACAGGCTTTACTCCTAAAGTTGGCAGTTGGTCCTCCTATATCGTGGATATAACCCTTAAACCCCGGAAGCCAGGTCAGCTTCTTTGCTTCATTTATTATAGAAGCTTGGCTTCTACTTTGTATAACTCTACCCTGATGAAAATTTAAGGCACAAAATGAGCATCCCCCATAGCATCCCCTATGGCTTGTAATACTGAACTCTACCTCTCTAATTGCAGCTATTCCTCCGTCTTTTTCATACTCAGGGTGATAGGTACGTTCATAGGGTAAGGCATATACACGGTCTAATTCCTTTGTATTCAATGCATAAGAGGGCGGGTTTTGTACCAAATACCTGTCTCCATGCTGTTGAATTATAGTTCGCCCTGTTAATGCGTCCTGCTCATCATATTGTACTTTAAATGCTTCAGCATATTTTCTTTTATCCTGTACTACCTCTTCATAGGAATGAATCAGTGAATATTTACCCAAGACTTTCTTATTGCCGGAATCACCCTCAGCTTGTTCTATAAAGCCCGTAATTTTCTCCGGCAAGCTATCATAACCGGATAGGTAGCACGTACCTCTTATATCTTTAATATCCTTGATTGCTACGCCCTGCTTAAGCAGGTTTGCAATCTCAACTACAGGCTTTTCGCCCATTCCGTAAACCAGAATGTCTGCCTTTGCATCCTGCAGTATTGATCTTCTAACCTTGTTATCCCAGTAATCATAATGGGCAAACCTTCTGAGGCTAGCCTCAATTCCACCTATAATCACCGGAATATCCTTAAATACTTCCTTTACTTTATTGGCATATACTATAACAGCCCTATCAGGTCTAAAACCGGCCTTACCTCCGGGAGAATATAAATCATCATTTCTTGGTTTTTTACTTGCTGTATAGTGGTTTACCATAGAGTCTATAACCCCTGATGAAATCAACACACCGTATTTAGGTCGTCCTAACATCATAAAGTCTTTATTACTTTTCCAATCAGGTTGTGCGATTATCCCAACCTTAAAGCCTTCACTTTCCAAGAGTCTGGTTATTATTGCATGTCCAAAGCTGGGATGATCTACATAGGCGTCTCCACTTATATATAAAAAGTCCAGCTCATCCCATCCTCTATCTTCCATATCTTTTTTTGAAATCGGTAAGAAACTCATTTTACACCTCAAAGTCCTAGTACAATAATTTGTCTCAAAAACTAGTTTTTCAAAATATCATTTCATTATTCTAACACAAAAACCGATGGTTTAACCACCGGTTTTTGTGTTAGAATGCATTTTCTTAAGCATATATCCAAATTCGGCTTTATTGCCCATTAGCCATTTGCAGCTCTTGCCATTGCTGCTTGGTTATCAATACCTGCCTGGGTTTGCTTCCCTCAAAGCGTCCTACTATACCTCGGGCCTCCATTTGATCTACAATCCTTGCCGCCCTTGCATATCCGACTTTAAACTTTCTTTGGATGAGTGATACCGAGGCTTGACCGGCTTCAACAACCAAATCGATAGCTTGATTCAACAGTTCATCATTATCCCCGGGATTGCTTTCTTCCGTTTCTTTTTCACTGTTTATCTCTTCTATGATGTTGGCGTCGTATTGTGTATCACCCTGTGATTTGATAAATTCCACTACTTTTTCAACTTCCTTGTCCGAAACAAAACATCCTTTAACCCTTATGGGCTTTTGCTCACCTATAGGATAGAAGAGCATATCTCCTTTACCAAGCAGCTTTTCAGCCCCCGCCATATCCAGTATTGTTCTGGAATCTACCTGTGATGATACCGCAAAGGATATTCTAGACGGTATATTTGCTTTAATTACGCCGGTTATAACATCTACCGACGGTCTCTGTGTAGCTATTACCAGGTGCATTCCCGCAGCACGAGCCATCTGGGCTAGTCTGCATATCGCATCTTCTACGTCATTTGGTGCAACCATCATCAAGTCTGCAAGTTCATCTATGATAATCACAATATGAGGTAATGAACCAGCTTCTCCCTTTTCCTTCAGCATTGCATTATAGCCTTTTATATCTCTTACACCTTTTTCTGCAAATAGCTTATACCTGTTTACCATTTCTTGAACCGCCCAGTTTAGTGCTCCTGCTGCCTTTCTAGGATCTGTAACAACAGGTATCAAAAGATGGGGTATTCCATTATAAATCCCCAGCTCAACCACTTTAGGGTCAACCATTAGCAATTTAACTTCATCAGGCGAAGCTTTATACAAAAGACTTACTATCAAGCTGTTGATACAGACACTTTTCCCTGCTCCGGTAGCACCCGCAATAAGCATATGCGGCATTTTGCCGATATCTGCAACTACGTTTTCCCCGGAAATATCCTTTCCTACTGCAAAAGCAATCTTAGAAGGATGCTTTGCAAACTCATGGGACTCTATGACATCTCTAAGAAATACTGCAGTTACTTCCTTGTTTGGCACTTCTATTCCTATAGCCGCTTTTCCCGGTATAGGTGCCTCAATTCTAACCCCTGCTGTTGCAAGGTTTAGAGATATATCATCAGAAAGGTTTACAATCTTGCTGACTTTTACCCCGGGACTTGGCTGAAGCTCATAGCGGGTAACAGCCGGTCCACGGCTTACGTTTACAACCTTAGCTTCAACACCGAAACTTTTAAGGGTTTCCTCCAGCTTCACAGCACCTTCAATGGCTGCATTCCTAAGGGACTGTATATTAGTACCATCCTCGGTATTCTGGCTTAATAAATCAAATTCCGGATAGCGGTACTCTATGTCATGCCTGTCTTGTAATGACGTCTGAATGTCAAGAGGTTCTACCGAACTATTTTGTTTTACGGAAACAGATTTTTTAATATCCTTCATTATAAACTGTATGGGTTCAACCGGTATTTCTCTGACTTCTTTTGTCTCTGTATCGGGTTCAGACTTCGCATAGCCAATAGACTCGTCCGGAGCTACCTTTATCGCCTTTTCTTTTGACTCTCTTGTGGCCTTTTGTTTATTAAAGTCTATAACTTTTGGTTTAGTTTCACTACCGGATTCCCGTCCAGAATGATCTGCGTCAGTCACCGAATTCGGATTATTTTTAGTGCTTATATCATCTTTATGTTGCTTATAGCTTTTGAATGCGGTATTAAATTTTGAAGTTAAAAGCTCTTTAATATTTCCTATAGATCTTACGATTGAAATATTGGTCAGCAGCATTATATCTATGAGTGACAGGGTAGTCAAAATAATTATAGTGCCCAAAACTTGAAACGTAAGCAAGAATGGTACACTTATCAGTCCACCGAGTATTCCCCCACCCCTGAGATTTTTGCCGTCCTCAAAGAATTTCGGAATACTTTTAAGTACCTCCATATTTTCATAATCCTTTGGTTTGAAAAAGCCAACCTGAAAGAAGGCTGAAAAAAATATTAGCAGAATAGTTAAATATAAAAGTCTCAGGTTGAACTTCGAGTCATTTTTTTTCAACAAAACAAAAATTCCATATACAATGATAATAGGAGGTGTTATAAAAGCTGGATACCCCATTAGCCCTAAGAGAAAATCCTTGATGAATATTCCAAATGTGCCTATAGAGTTTTCGATATAAAAGCTGAGTAAAGTCATTATTCCGAATGCCACAATCAAAATTCCGAAAATTTCATTATTATGCTTTATAAAACTTACTTCTTGTGCTTTATACTTTTTCTTTTGCACTTTCTTGACCTTCACTTTCGTACCCCCAACCAGAATTTAGGATTAAAAAAGGTCAGCAAACCTATATTTTTTAGTTTTATAAGTTTAGCTGACCTACTAAATATAACATATTCTTATCGTCTTTACTATAGTAAATTTGATTCACCGCTGATAAAGATAGCTTATTGTAAACTTAGTGATTTCAGTTAGGCTATAGGCTGAGGCAAGTGCGATTTACTTACCTGTAAAAAATCACTTTATAGTAAACCACCTAATGCCCTCTATATTTCCCCTTTTATGACTGTACCAGGTTGTAGTGACGGGTTTAAATAAGACTTTGGAGATGTACTAATAACCCTGTTTATTAC
>JAOAEJ010000083.1 GCA_026416815.1 Clostridia bacterium
TTGATAGAATGATTGTATTCCAGCATATCCATTACCTCTTTATCTTTAGTAAACCTGCGAAGTTCCTATAGATAAATCGGAAATATGTGCTGGAATTTTTATGTTTTTATCAAAGTTCAATTAGCACAACGAGTTAAATTATTATAATCTAAACAACCCTATGACCAAGGCCAATTGATACTTCATTAAGATGCAATAATCCAATACCAAAGAAAATAGCTACACTTATGTGGTCCTTGTAACGCGCTATCCCTATTTTACCTCCCACGTTTAAGCCTAATGCCTTAGGCATTATCTGAGACAATGCCTCCCGGGTAGCTCCTGCTACTGCTCCTTCTTCTGCATGGCTGTCGGCTATGACTCCCTCCCTCTTAGAGGATACAACAGCTCTCTCGACAATCTTCATAACTGATGTTATAAATTCTCCACCATAGTCTACAGCCGCAGTATGTATGCCGATTTTCGCGTATTCTGATTGCAAGTTTTTTTCGTCCTGCCTGTCCATAGTTAACGAAATTTTAATAGCCGCACCAGCGATCTCTTTACTACCGTATATTTTATACGCTTCTTCCGTTTTGCCCATATTTTCTCCATAACTAAATATAATTTAAAAATAAAATATTAGTTACTATCCTTTAGAAAATAACTAATAAATATTATATAAGAAGTAATGGTTTAAAACAATATATATTATGAATGCTAATCCAAAACATGAAAATTTTAATTTTTAGATATTTTTACTTAATTTTTATATTGAATAGCTTTTTAATATTTGCCTCTACCTGTACTTTCTTTCCTATACAATCAATCCCTATGTTTTCGCTTTTGGATACCACCTCTACAGAGGCATTATCCTGAGAACTACTTCCATCAATCTCAACAACATCGCCATCTCTGACAGTCAGCTCTACTAACTTGTTTGCGAATGTGGCTACTTCATCCCCGTTTACTAATACCTTAATATTCTCATCGCCTTCAGAATTCAATAATTCGAGCCCTATTTCTCCCTCTTTATATAAATACTCCTCTATACCTAAGGGAGCCCCCTCAACATCACTTTTCACAGAAAAAATAGGTTTTGCAGAAGGCAGCGTTAATAGAGTTTGCACAGCTATCATTGCAAAAAATGCAACTACAAATGAAAAAAAAAGTATTCTCTCAATACCGAGCATAATACCTTTTCTCCCGTTTTGGGACTTGTTTTTAACTTTAAAAAACATAAACTTCATACCAATCATCACTCCGCATATTATTTTAGCTTTTGATCATGCCAATCTATAGATAACCAAACTTAAACTTAGTACTCTCCAGTTAGGCAATAAGCTTTGATAAGTAAGGCTTGACTAACTGTACAGAATCATTTTTATATCTGGTTATCTATAAAATTATATCCGAATAAATACAGAACAATACCCTCTTAGGAATTCTGCATTTATACTTAGATATCTCTTATAACACTTTACTGTAAAATAATATGCACAAGTTTTAAAAAAATACTCAATACTTTATCTTATATTAAATAAGGTTTTAAATCACTTACATAAGTGTATAAATAGATAATAAAGGTTTGAAGCAGGAAGGCCCATGGCTTCTATGCCGCTAATATTATTTAGCAATTTAATCCTGCAAGATATCCCGTCGAGAATGCTATTGTAAGATTAAATCCACCGGTATATCCGTCTAAATCTATCACTTCACCTGCGAAGTATAAGCCTTTGACCACCTTGGATTCCATTGTGGAGGGGTTTATCTCATCGGTTGATATCCCTCCTGCTGTTACAATTGCCTCGGTGATTGGCCTTGAACCGACAACATTGAGCTCCAGTTTTTTCAGCACCTTCACTAGGTTTTTTCTTTCATCTCTGGTAATCTGATTAACAGGTTTATCAGGAGATATGCCCGAGAGCATTATTATTACTGGAATCATTTTTTGCGGAAGTAATTCTTCTAAGGAATTTTTAAACTGTTTCCTTGAGTATTTTTCAAAATCCCGCTGTACTCTAGCATCTAATTTTTCTTCATCTAATGCAGGTTTTAAATCTATGACCAATTTGATATCTTTAAAGTTATAGTCTAGTATGTGTCTACTACTGCTTAGAATCACCGGACCGGAAACACCAAAATGAGTAAATATCATTTCTCCAAAATCATCATATATCTTTTTACCACTTTTATTAATAAGGTTTATAGAAATATTTTTCAACGAAAGCCCCTGCAGTTCTTTAACCCAATCCTCCTTAGTTACTAGCGGTACCAGTGAAGGTTTTAAATCTACTATGTTATGCCCAAGCTTCTCCGCAATTTTATATCCGTCTCCGGTAGAGCCGGTTCCAGGATATGAAGCACCTCCCACAGCCAATATAACAGCATCGCATGCAATCTCCCTGCCATCGCACAATATAACGCTTTTCACCTTACCGTTTTCGCTCTTCACTTCCTTGACAGGCGATTTCAACTGTAGCTTTACTTTATTCTTATTTATATACTTACTAAGTGTATCTACCACATCTTTTGCTTTGTCGGACACCGGAAAAACCCGTCCACCTCTTTCAACCTTTGTCTCCAGCCCATACTCATGCAAAAACTCTATTAAATCGGCGTTTGAAAAAGTATAAAAAGCTGAATACAAAAAATTCCCGTTGCCAGGAATGTTCTCAATCAAACCTTCTATATCAGTATCGTTTGTGATATTGCATCTACCTTTTCCCGAAATTAAGATTTTCTTGCCGATACGATCGTTTTTTTCCAATAAAGTAACGTTTAGTCCTCGCTCGGCAGCTTTCCCTGCTGCTATAAGCCCTGCAGGTCCGGCACCAATTACTATAACTTTTCTATCCATTGTTGTTTACTCCATATGCCCTTAAATGGCAAGTATCATTTAATGTTTTAATATAAGTTCTTTCGTTGTCTATCTTTATTATACTTAATGCTGTATTAGCTATATAGAATTTATTGTATGCCTCCAACCCGATTCCAAGCATACCTAAGATTATTGTTTTTATAACTCCCCCGTGGGATACAACAAGTATATTCTTCCCTAGATTATCTTTTATTATTTTATTGATATAATCCATTGCTCTGTCCTGAACATTCTTAAGGCTACCTTCACCGGGAATTGCTGCTTTATGTGGTGATACCCTCCATTCATCGTAGCTGTAATTCGGCTTGTTCTTCATTTCCTCAAAGGTCAGACCTTCCCAATCACCGAAATTTATTTCATTTAAAGCTTTGCTTCTTATGACACCAAGCCCCAAACTTTCCGCTATAATATCTGCCGTGCAATATGCACGTTTTAATTCACTTGAATGTATGATATCAATGTTTTCCTGCACCAATTTCTGAGCAATCGCCTTTGCCTGTTTTAGTCCATCTTTATTTAATTCTATATCAATGCAACCTTGGCACCTATTTTCTTTATTCCATTGAGTTTCCCCATGGCGTACTAAATATAATGTAGTCAACTTTAATAGTCTTCCTTTCTAAAATCTTCAACATCATCGTATTTTTCATACACCTGATATTCGTCCCATATTTTCTCAAGTTTACCGAACGTTTCAAAAACATGTTCCTTTCTTCTCATCCCAATAGCTACAATCAATGCGTTTATTACACTCAAAGGAGCAACAAGTGAATCTACAAAGGAAGCCATATCACTTCTTGCAATGAGGGAATGGTCCGCATGTAAAGCAACCGGTGATTCGTTGCTATCGGTAATAGCAATAACCTTTGCACCCTGGCTCTTTACAAACTGCATTGCTTTGATTGTTCTTTTTGAATATCTGGGGAAGCTAATTCCGATAACTACATCACCTTCCGATACCCTAATTATCTGTTCAAACATTTCACTTACACTTGTAGTATGAACCAATCTTACATTATCAAAAATCAAATTGAAGTAAAATCCCAAGAAGTGAGCTAATGGTGCAGAACTTCTCACTCCAAGTATAAATATTTTTTTGGCCTTTAAAATGCACTCAACTATTTCGTCAAAGCTATTATGGTCTATCTCTTCCAGGCTTATCTTAATTTTTTCCATATCTGATTGTAGTACACTTTTTAGTATGTTATCTTCGTTAATCCTGTTTGAAGAAACCTCTATACGTTGTACAGCAGTAAGCTTACTTTTGATCAATTCTTGGAGCACTTTTTGCAGCTTAGGATAACCGTCAAATCCTAACTCTATGGCAAACCTTACAACAGTTGATTCACTAACCCCAACAATTTCTCCCAATCTGGCGGCTGTCATAAAAGCGGCTTTATCATAATGGTTTATTATATAGTTTGCTATCAGCTTTTGCCCTTTACTAAACTCACCAAGGTTTTCCTGAATTTTCTGAATCAAATCATGGTTTTTACATTCCATCTTTACACCTCTATCTCTCTATATATAAATAAGTGACTTATTAAAATTATTAAACTGTTATTATGAAAGTTGTCAAACTACTAATTACATGTTCTGATTTTATCTAACGAACAAGTAACACTCTTATATTACATTTATGCAAGATAAAAATCAAGATATTGCATTTTTATTAATAGAAATGATAGTTTTAAAATCTATTAATATATTTTCCATGATTATAGTAAATACTATTTATTATAGGTAGTCTACTATAAACTATCTGTATTGGCGCTTAAATTTGTACTGAATAAATTTTAAATAAGGTGAATTAAGTGATTCAAATAGATGACTCAGGAAGCGGAAGCTTTGTTGGGGGAACCTGTATTGGTGTCTACCGCCCCGAAACAAATGAGTATTACTTTGAGATTATACCTGTAGAACTGTATAATAAAGAAAATTTCAAGAAAAAGCTGTACCTTGATGAAGTAGTAGATATAGTATCGGAGGCTTTTGAAGCCTTGAAAGTAAATAGGTCTGAAACTATTGAAATATGCAGAGGCTATATGTTTGAGAAGCTTAAAACCTGGCTTAGTTCAAATAATTATACCTGGTACTGTACTCATATAACCGGACGTATACAGGAAATAGTCGAGAAAAACTTTGAGCTATATACTGAAAACCTAGGTCTGCCAAGGCACTACATCAAGTACACAAGATACCCGTTCCACTTTCATAAAATTTTACGGTGGGTTTTTGCAGATTTCGATAATCGGATAAATGTATGCAAGGTTGGGTGGAAGTCTTGGGAAAAAATTCAGCATATAAAGCCTGAGGTATCCTTCGATTTGATGGACAAGTCTCATTATATTTGTCTCAAGTGTGGTAAGAACATTAGAAAGGGCTCCGAAATTAAAATTTTACGCTATTATAGCAATAGAGAGAATTATGTATTTTTACACGATGAATGCAGTACTACTGTTCCTCACTTGGAATTTGCTGATTCTGCATTATATATGGACAAAAACACTTAAAGGCCCTGGTTGTAGAATTACAAAGGGCCTTTAAACATAATGATTATAGTTTATCAATAATTACATCTTTCCACGAAATCTTTCAAGCCTGCCAGCAGTGCTCCAGATAGGAGATGTCTGTGGAACTCTTTCGAAGGACTTAACTACCAACTTATATCCTGGTCTTGTTTCCATTGCAGCAACTGCTGCACTAATAACAGCGATAATTTCATCACTGGATGTTTCTTCAGGCTTTTCTTCTTTTTTATTTCTCTGTGCTATCCTGTACTGGAAGAACTTTTCCGCAACTTGCGGTAAAAGTGCATAGGATAACACATCTTCATCCTGCTCTATATAGTCTTTTATCTGTTCCCTGATTTTATCCAACTCAGGCTCTATTAAGTCGGCTGGCCTACAGGTTATCGGCTTCTCATCTCCAAGGATTTTTCTTGAAATTGCTTCAGGGATCTTAGCTGGAGTTTTACCGTATTCACCCTTTACAACAGCTTTGGATTCCTTAGGAACCATCTTGTACCTTTCCCCTGTTATGATATTCATAACTGCCTGTGTTCCGACAATCTGGCTTGTAGGAGTCACTAAAGGCGGGTACCCGAAGTCTTCTCTTACCCGTGGAACTTCTTTCAAAACTTCCTCATACTTATCCATGGCGTTTGCCTGTTTAAGCTGTGATACAAGATTTGAAAGCATGCCGCCAGGAACCTGATAAATAAGAGCATTTACATCTACACCCATAAGTTTTACATCAAGCAAGCCACTGGAAACATAGCTCTCCTGCAATGGTCTGAAGTAATCAGCTATTTCACTAAGGAGATTTAAATCCAATCCTGTATCAAAAGGAGTATCTTTCAGGGTAGCAACCATAGGCTCTGTAGGAGGCTGTGAAGTACCTAATGCCATAGGTGAAATAGCACAGTCAATTACGTCAACACCAGCTTCGATTGCTTTCAAGTATGTCATTGAAGCAACACCGCTTGTGTAATGAGTATGAAGTTGTATCGGTACTTTTACACTTTCCTTGAGTGCATTGATAAGTTCATAAGCTTTGTAAGGGATTAGCAGGCCTGCCATATCTTTCACACAGATTGAATCAGCTCCCATTTCAACCAGCTTCTTTGCATCTTTAACAAAGTGATCAAGGCTGTGGACTGGACTGATTGTGTAGCAAACCGCGGCCTGAGCATGTCCACCCTCTTTCTTACATGCCTTTATTGCTGTCTCTATGTTACGCACGTCATTTAGAGCGTCAAAAATCCTTATTATGTCAATACCGTTTGCAACAGCTTTTTGAACAAAGTATGCTACTACATCATCGGCATAGTGCTTATATCCTAATAAATTCTGTCCTCTTAAAAGCATTTGGAGCTTTGTATTTTTAACTACGCTTCTTATTTTTCTTAATCTTTCCCATGGGTCTTCATTCAAGAATCTTAAGCAAGCATCGAATGTAGCTCCGCCCCATGCTTCTAATGAGTGGTATCCCACTTTATCCAATTTATCCAATATGGGAAGCATATCCTCCGTTTTCATCCTTGTAGCAATTAACGATTGATGGGCGTCCCTTAAAACTGTTTCGGTAATTTTTACTCTTGGCATAGTCTATTATTCTCCTTCTCTATAGGTTCATAGACAAATAGGCGTAATGCTTATTTAAATCATTTCTCCTATTAACTAATATCCCTACCAAATTTAAGCCATAGATACAAGTACTTCTCCGGCATTTACCGATCTACCGTTTTCTACGTTAACTGAAGCAATTTTTCCATCCGCAGGAGCTACTATTTCGTTTTCCATTTTCATTGCTTCCAGTATTAACAATACCTGTCCTTTTTTAACTGCATCTCCCGCACTAACATTAACCCTTAAAATAGTACCAGGCATTGGAGCCTTAATTGTAGAAGCACCTGCAGGTACTGTAGCACTAGCTTGAGGAGCTTCAGCCTTAGGAGCAGGCGCTGCAGCAGGTGCAGCCACAGGAGCTGCCGGAGCTGTAGCCCTTACCTCTTTAACTGGCTGTTGGCCGCCATCAACCCTTATTTCCTCAACCTCAACCTCGTACTGATTTCCATTTACCTTTATTAAAAATTTTTTCATAGTTTTATCCTCCTATTATTAGTTAATAAGCTCTTAATATATTGACATGTAGATTAGTTTTTTTCAATGTGAGATTGTTATCTTTCTATACAAATTGCGATAATGATATTACAATGAAAAATTTGATTATCGTAATATAACTTAAGGTAACAAATTACAAAAAAGATTTAGAGAGAACTTCGTTATAGATTCTTTTTTGCAATTTATATAGCCTTTATGAATATTACAGTGGTATATTTCCATGCTTTTTAGAAGGCCTGTTATCCCGTTTACTTGCAAGCATTTCAAGAGCATTAATAAGCCTGATTCTTGTTGTGGCAGGCTCGATAACATCATCCACGTATCCTCTGGCAGCTGCTATATAAGGATTAGAGAATTTCTCCCTATACTCGTCTATTTTTTGTGCTCTGGCTTCAGCCGGGTTTGCCGCTGTAGTAATCTCTTTTCTGAATATTATATTGGCAGCTCCTTCGGGACCCATAACGGCTATTTCTGCAGAAGGCCATGCATATACCATATCAGCGCCGAGATGTTTGCTGTTCATAGCTATGTAAGCACCACCATACGCTTTTCTTACGATAATATTGATTTTGGGAACCGAAGCCTCTGAAAAGGCATACAGGAGTTTTGCTCCGTGTCTGATTACTCCACTGTGCTCCTGACCAACACCAGGCAGATATCCCGGTACATCGGTAAATGTTATTATAGGTATATTAAACGCATCACAGAATCGGATAAACCTTGCAGCTTTATCTGAGGTATTTACATCCAAGACTCCTGCCATAACTTTAGGCTGATTGGCTATAATACCTACTGTTCCTCCGTTTAATCTTCCAAAACCTATGATAATGTTCTGCGCAAAGTGCTGTTGGATTTCAAAAAAGTCTCCACCATCAACAATATTTTCTATAATTTGCTTCATATCATAAGGTTTGTTAGCACCATCGGGTATTATCTCATTCAACTCATAAACCATCTTATTGAGGTCATCATTTGAACCATATTTGGGAGCATCAGAAACATTATTATCCGGTAAGAAACTTATAAGCCTCTTAATTTCATAAATACAGTCTTTTTCTGTAGGACTCTTGAAGTGTGCTACACCACTTATACTGTTTTGTGAATCTGCACCACCAAGAATTTCACCAGTTACTTCCTCACCGGTTACCGATTTAATAACCTCCGGACCAGTTATAAACATATAACTGGTCTTTTCTACCATAAATATAAAGTCGGTAATTGCTGGAGAGTATACCGCGCCGCCGGCACATGGCCCCATAATTACTGATATCTGTGGTATTACACCCGAAGCAAGGGTATTTCTATAAAATATTTCACCAAAACCGCTTAAGGAGTCAATCCCTTCCTGAATTCTGGCTCCACCGGAGTCATTTATGCTAATAAAGGGAGCTCCCATTTTTATAGCCATATCCATCACTTTTGTAATCTTTTTTGCATGCATTTCGCCGAGTGAACCGCCTATGACTGTAAAATCCTGTGATGATACAAATACCAAACGTCCGTTTATAGTACCATAGCCTGTTACGACTCCATCTCCAGGAACCTTTTTCTTCTGCATGTCAAAATCTATGCCTCTCGTTTCAACAAAAGCATCAACTTCGACAAAGCTATTTTCATCAAATAGTTCGCTTATTCTTTCCCTAGCCGTCATTTTGCCTGATTTGTGCTGCTTCTCGATGCTATCAACACCACCGCCAAGTTCAAGTCTATCTTTCTTATCCTGGAGTTGTTTTATTTTGTCGATATTCGCCATTCTTATTCCACCCCATACTCTGATTTTTTGTCGATTTGAAATAGGATTTACGTAATAACTAACATTATTGCCTACAATGATTTTTTTATTACCTGGTACTAAATATTATGAAAATTATACCTCACTTTTATGGAGAATGCAATATTTACCTCTTCATTAACAGCTTTTTAACTTTAATTAACATATTAAACCCTTTTAATGAAGTCCTTTCGATTATTAAACTATAAAATCCTTTCTTATGTAATAGGTTTGCTTTATCCCTATTAGTTTTGTCCAATTTATGCATTAATTATAGTTAAAAAGCTCTATCCAGTTTAAGAAACCTATTTATAAATACAAAAAACTGCCCCAAAATATTAGGACAGCTTTTCAATGCAAACTAGTATGGGCGGACAGTTAACCTGATTGATAAACTCTGTTTTCATTACAGTAAACTGCCTGCACTCAATTTTTTCAATAAATTCCATAACCTCTTCTTTTTCACCAAAGCCGCTGTCTCCACCATAGTACACAACAATCGAAATTATACCGTTAGTTCCGATAAGCTCCATGGCCTTGGTTATAGCTTTGATAGTTGTACTTCCTTTAGTTCCTATGTTGTGGTCTCCACCCGGTAAATACCCAAGGTTGAACATTACGGCCCTTACCTTTTCCTTTACATGTATGTCCATGTTTTGATGTCCGTCTTTGACCAGCACAACTCTATCAATAAGATTTTTATCCGCTAACTTCTTTTTGGTATTTTCTATAGCCCGATCTTGGATATCAAAGGAATATACTTTCCCGCTTTCACCTACAAGTTCGGCTAAAAAAACCGTATCATTACCGTTTCCTGCGGTAGCATCTATTACACAATCACCCTTTGCAACTACTTGTCTGACTATATCATGGGACTGACCCAATGAATTTTTTATTATGCTCATAAAAATAAGAACTCCAAATTCTAGTCTTGATTATTTTATGCAGCCATCGCATGTAAGGATGGTTTTATACATCTCAGGTCTTCTATCCCTAAATATTCCCCAGGAGGCTCTATGGTGCTCTATTTCACCCAGATCAAATTCTGCTATGAGGACAGACTCTGAGGTACGGTCGGATTCTGCAATTTTTTCACCTATCTGGTTCGTTATGAATGATGAACCGTAGAAGGTTATCTGGGAATCCTTGATTGTTTCCAATCCTATACGGTTGGACGCAACTACAGGCATTATATTGGCGGCAGCATGCCCCTGCATACACATCTGCCAGTGGGTCTTTGAATCCACCTCAGTCTCTTCTGGTTCTGAACCTATAGCTGTAGGATAAAACAGCATTTCGGCACCCATTAGTGCCATGCAGCGTGCAGACTCAGGAAACCATTGGTCCCAGCAAATGCCTATACCTATTTTTGCGTAGCGCGTATTCCATACTTTGAAGCCTGTATCTCCGCCATTGAAGTAAAATTTTTCTTCATACCCAGGGCCGTCAGGAATATGGGTCTTTCTGTATACACCCAACACCTCACCGTCGGCGTCGATTACTGCTACAGAATTATATCTTGCATTGTTTTTTCTTTCATAAAAGCTTATAGGTAGCACTACCTCAAGCTCTTTAGCTATTGTTTTAAAATGGCTGACTGCTTTATTACTTTCCAGTTCTACAGCATACTGATAGTATTCCATCAGTTCCTTCTGGCAAAAATAGGGGGTCTCAAAAAGCTCCTGAAGCAAAATAATTTGTGCTCCTTTAGAGGCGGCTTCCCTGACAAGACGTTCTGCTTTTTTAATGTTTTCTTCTATATCCCATGTACAGCTCATCTGTGTAGCTGCAACAACAACTTTACGCATATATCATCCTCCTCTATAAGCATACCTGTCAACTAAATATGGTACTTATATCTTTAATGTGTAGTCTATTTGAATGCGGTGCCTTCGGGCATTTGTTGAGTAAGACAATGTACATTACCGCCGCCTCTGACCAACTTAATCCCATTCACCTTGGCAATTTTTCTATCAGGAAAAACCTTTGCCAGTGTGCTTTCCGCAGCCTTATCTGTCTCGGAACACTCTCCCCCAAATACCGGCAGGATTATTCCGCCGTTAACAAAATAGAAATTCAGATAGCTCAATGTCAAGTGTGTATCTTCATAGTATGCAGCAGGGGGCTGTTCAATTTGTACAATTTCAAAGCGCCTACCTTTTGCGTCTGTAGATTTTTTAAGTGTTTCAATGTTCTCCCTTGAAATCTCATAATTAGGGTCATTGGGATTGGAGCACGTCTGCATTATTATGATTCCCGGCTTTGCAAAACACGCTACATTGTCAACATGCCCATCGGTATCATCACCATAGAGGCCTTTTCTGAGCCAAATAAACTTTTCCACTCCAAGGTATTGCTTTAATGTATCTTCAATTTCTTCCCTTGATATATGAGGATTCCTGTTTTTATTTAAAAGACATTCCTCAGTAGTCAAAAGCGTACCCTCACCATCAACATGTATGGAGCCACCCTCCATAACTATAGGTACATCAAACCTGGGTACACCTATATAGTCTAAAATTTTCGGTGCTACAAGATTATCATTCTCACAGGGATACTTTCCTCCCCATGCATTAAAAATCCAGTTTATTCCTGCAACTTTCCCCTCGGGATTAACTACAAAAGTGGGACCATTGTCTCTTATCCATGAATCATCGTGTTCAAATTCCACTACCTTTACTTTTGGGCTGCAGAATTCCAGAGCTTGCTTAGCAACATCCGGTTTTGCAATAAGATAAACAGGCTCAAATTCTGCAATTGTATTTGCTACATCCGCAAATGCAGGCAGTATCTCTTCAAATGGCTCCGGCCACAGGGCTTCTTTTATTGGCCATTCCATAAAAGTACACTTGTGCTTGGCCCACTCAGGGGGCATTTTATAGTTATAACCTTTCGGCAGCATATAACACCTCACATGAAATAAGACTGTGAATAGGACTTCTTTTACGTTCTTTCTTAAAGTCATATACCCAGTCAGGTTGATTAAACATTATAATTTTAATTTGGAATCACTGTTTTGTCAAAATAAATTTAATTCAAAGGCTAATACTACTTTGTTAGGTTACCATATCCATTAGTTTATACATAATATATGGTGCTATTCCATATCTGCTATAAAAAAACCTCTATAGTATAAACCAAGCCTTCATATATTATCCATGATGCTAATATACTTTTAGTAAAGAATACTCCAACCGACAATAATTTATTCTCTGGCTGATTATGCAAAAGAATTAATACCCTGAAGGCACCTATTTGATTTGTACTAAAACTATAATGTGTACTTTGACTAGATATATATACTTATTTTGGAGAGTGACCTATGAGTACATTAGTTCTTTATACATGTATTATCTTCGGTATTTTCAATATATTCTCTCTAGTAATCCTAAGCTATACCTTTAGAAAACCAAAATCTTTTTCAAGGTATCTAATCACCCTTTGCAATATCGGAGTTAGTATAGATACATGTTTATACATAAATAACTCAAGTATATTTTTAAACAGCTTTTCCGATTGGGTGCAAAAATTTCTGTTGGACACAATCGGCATGGGGTTTATCAATAAAAATGAATATACCGACTATGCTTTCTCCCTTATAACAATTTATTGTATTTATATACTTATATTCATTTTTGAGTCAGCATTTACTCCGTCTAATATAAAGTATAACCTGCGTGTATATAAGAGCAAAATAGGACGCAGCAAACCTGATAAAAAGCAACATGTTTTAAAAAACACATCAACTATAATAAGTATAATTACTACGGTTATAACCACGCTTATTGCATTATTTAATTTCTTTAATAAAAAGTAGAAGCCTCGGGAATCACTTGTGTACTTTCAAAAAAAATTTTTAAAGTTAGCTTATACAAGCAGGTTTTTGCACATACTAACACTGACTAAAAATTTTTGGAGGTATACTTATGACAAAATGCCAGAAAATCATGTGTTCTGTCGGTAGTTGTATTCATAACGAGGGTAAAGAAAACCTATGTAACCTCGAAGCTATTCAAGTAAGCGCATCCGCAAAATCAGACAGCGGTGCTCCCTACGATGAAACTCTTTGTGCCAGCTATAAATCACATCACAAAAAGAAATAACTGACTTGAGATTAAAATGGCAGCACCAAGTTTATGATGCTGCCATTTTAATACTACTTTGCTATTTGGAAATTTATGCTAGAGAAATAACAACCAAAAAACGTTGTTGATTATTTCTTCAGCGGCAAATTAAGCTTGAAATTTGCCATAATTAAGGTAAATAACAAAGTAGTATTAATCTATTAACTTTAACTCTTTATAAGTAAGCTTCCTCCACTTACCCTCAGGTAAAGTATCGAGCTTTAGCTTTCCAATAGCAATTCTTTTTAATTTCAATACAGGATGTCCTATAGCCTCACACATTTTTCTTACTTGGCGGTTACGCCCTTCATGTATAATAATTTCTACCTGAGATGAGTATCTTTCTTTATTCAGAACTTTTAACTTAGCAGGCGCTGTTGTAAAATCTTCAATTTCCAGTCCCGTTTCAAAGTTTTCTATATCCAGTTGGCTTGGTGTACCCTTCACTTCCGCTATGTAGCATTTCTCTACTTCATGCTTTGGGTGAGTGAACCTATATGCAAACTCCCCGTCATTTGTGAGAAGTATTAACCCCGACGTATCATAATCCAGCCTACCTACAGGGTATACTCTCTCTTTGATATCTTTAGCCAAGTCTATCACCGTAGGCCTTGAAAACTGGTCTTTTACTGTAGTAACATAACCAACCGGCTTATTCAGCATTATATAGACCTTATTTTCTTCCTGGGTAATCACTTTACCGTCTACTTCTATCCTATCTTTAGGCGAAACCTTTAGACCCATACCGGTAACAACTAGGCCATTTACCGATACACGTCCACTACTTATTAATTCTTCAGCTTTCCTTCTGGAAGCCACTCCTGCTTCTGCCAGAAATTTTTGCAATCTTACTTCTTCCACAAACTTGCCTCCCTAATTATACCGATGGCCCTTTGCATCTATAGATATAACACATATTATATTATTTGAACTTAATTTAAGCAACATGCAAAAAAAAGTGGGCTTAGCTTATCCCACTTAACTATCAACTTCCATATCTTTTGCATATTTAATTGTTGAATCGCCGTTTTTGGTTTCTTTTCTAACCGATACCTTCTTTTTAATCGTTTCATTCACCTTTTCTATTAAGTCAGGTACCAAATCAAGTATCTTATCAACCGATGAATTCATACCCACAGGAAGAAGCTTTATTTGATTTTGGCCCACCACCATAAATGCTACAGGATGAATACTTACGCCGGCACCACTACCTCCGGCAAATGGATATTTACTACCGGACTTGCCGCCACCTTCTTCATCATCTTCCCCTTCTGTTATACAACATGAATTATATTCTCCTCCACCTGCTGCAAAGCCGAAAGAAACCCTTGAAATTGGTATAATCACTGTACCATCAGGAGATTGCACCGCATCTCCTACGATTGTATTTACATCAACCATATCCTTAATGCTTTGCATCGCCGTCGTCATCAGACCTTCTATTGGATGTCCTGCCATTAATAACACCGCCCTTTAGATTTTTGTTTTTCAACCTATGGAGTAGTACCTTTATTACCACAACTATAATATGGACTGTTTTAATACTAAATATGCAATATAATTCAGCTTTAAACTTCTTTTCCATAAAGTTTGGTCTAACACAAACCCTATTTTTTAGCGTTGTAAAAGTGTTTGCTATGATTGAGGTAAATACACCTGCTGCTGCCCATAGCATGCCACTTATAATTCCCGTATAATAAGCGTCCCCTGTGCCTATATCAATCTCTAATTTTACTTCGTTTAACCACAATTTTTTTTTCAGGTATACCTTCAGTTTCTCCATCAACTCGTAAACTTTATGTAAATTCCTTAGTTTATTTAATATGCCATCGGCTTCCGTTGATTTAGCTTCTTTTTTCTCGCTTATCCTATGCAGTCTATCTTTGATTTTATACTCATATTTTATTAAGCCTCCAAGTGCAGAAAAGGTTAACTTTATATAATCATTAAGGCCAATAACTTCGTATTCAAGTATTATATATATCCTAACTATAAAGAGGATAGAAAGTATTATTATTAAAAACAAAATAAAAATAGCCAAGTAAAGCATTATCACACCTCATTTAGCTATTTTTGCCTACATAACGCAAAAAATACACATAAAAATGTGTATTTTTATATTTTTGTTCTATTAAGTTTGTATAGATTACTGTAAAAGTGTTTTTACCAGCCAATTAGGCAAATTGCACTTATAACAGCTAATTGTCTACTTGAAAACACAAAATTTACACAGGCTCATTTTAGGTCAAACTTCCTCCTGCATTTGTTTTTCTACCAGTGCCTGCAGCTCCGTTACTTGCAAGCTGGGAAGCTCATTTATTGACTTAAATCCGAAACACCTTAAAAACTCCTCAGTTGATTCATATAGGATTGGCTTTCCTGGAGCGTCAAGTCGCCCTGCTTCCTTTATCAAATTCCTTTCAAGCAGTCTGGTCACTGCGCTATCGGAATTTACCCCTCTTATTTGCTCAATTTTTGCCTTTGTGATTGGTTGATTGTATGCAATAATAGCTAGAGTCTCAAAGGCAGCCTGTGAAAGTCCCTGCTTCTGCCGAGGCTCATAAAGCTTTTTAATATATTCATAATAATTGGGTTTTGTACACAGTTGATAGCCGCTATTTATTTCTCTAAGCATTATACCACGGTTGGATATTCTATAATTATCTATCATGTTAGCAATAATAAGCCTGGTAGTCTTCTTGTCAATTTCAATAGCTTCAGCTATTTTATCAAGTGAAAGCACATCTCCTGCCGCAAATAAAAGTGCCTCAACTATGGCCTCAATTTCTTTAATCTCCATCCGGAATTCCCCCACATAGATATACCCTAGATTCTTAATATCATCAAGAGACTCAATTTTGTAATCCTTACTATTATCTATAGTCATCGCCTGCAACCTTCTCATCCTCAATATCGCCAAACTCTTCATCATTGCGGTAAACTAATATTTCTGCAAAAGCATGCTTTTGCTCTAATTTTACTTTCTTAAGCTTTGATAGCTCCAATACAGCAAGGAATCCTGTTACTACCTCAGTTCTAGACTTTGTTTTAAGGGTAAAAATGTCCGAAAACCTAACAAAAGCCCTGTTAAACAGGTTTCTTATTATCTCCCTCATTTTACTCCTTAAAGAAACCTTTTCATGTTGAATAATTTGAGTTATGTTACGCGCTCCGGTATTCAGCTTTTTCTTGTTTCTCTCGAGCATTTTTATATAAACTTTTTGCAATACCTCCGGTGAAAGCTCCAGAAGCGCTTCCTCCCACTTAAGTTCTATTAGTTCAGGTAATTTGTATACTACCCTATCCCATTCTTTCTCCCGTTCTTTTAAAGTCGCTGAAAATTCCTTATATTTTTTGTACTCAATCAGCCTGGAAACAAGCTCATCCCTTGGGTCAACCTCTTCCTGCTCTTTTTCCTTCTTCTCCGGGAGCAGCATCTTTGACTTAATATGGAGAAGTGTAGCAGCCATAACTAAAAATTCGCTGGCAACTTCAAGATCCATCTGCTGCATAGCAAACAAATATTCCATATACTGATCTGTTATTTCATTGATTGGAATATCATATATATTAACTTGATTTTTCTCAAAAAGATGAAAAAGTAAGTCAAATGGTCCTTCAAAGTTTTGTATTTTAATTGTACACGCTTTGGTTAGTGCACTTTCCAATTTTATATGCCCCCACTCATACTTCACTTCTAGTACCATAATATATTAGCATATTACCTCAGACCTTTACAATAAATAATACTGCTTAGATAATTATTACCTAGACAACAGCTTCGCCTTCTGATAAAATTTGAAATAAATTACAAGAGAATAGGAGTTATACTATGTTCAATCTTGATCCCATTGCAATACTTTTATCGGTACCAGGAATAGTTATCGGTTTTGCCTTTCATGAGTTTGCCCATGCTTTCATGGCAGATCGTTTGGGTGATCCCACTCCTAGAAGCCAAGGAAGACTAACGCTTGATCCACGTTCCCATATTGACTTGGTCGGATTTATCTTTATTTTACTTGTAGGACTTGGATGGGCTAAGCCGGTCATGACATCTCCCAGACATTACAGAAACCCTAGAAGGGACGACACTCTAGTATCTTTAGCAGGACCGGTAATGAATCTTTTAATCGCATTTGTTTTCGCCGTTATATTAAAATTTGTTTTAGTATCAGGTATAAACTTCAACGATAATTTTAACAGCAATCTGTACCTCCTCATTGTTTCAACAATACAAATTAATGTACTTTTATTTGTACTTAACCTTATACCAATACCTACTTTTGACGGATATCATATATTGGTTAATTTATTACCCTCAAGAAACTATCCTTTTCTTTATACACTAGAGAGGTATGGAACTTTAATTTTTATCATATTGGCTTTTACCGGAATTTTGTCATATATCATGAGCGGGCCTATAAGATTCATAATGACAGCTATGTCTACGATACTAGGATTGTAAAAAGCGGTGGTTACTTTACTTATTAAGTAACCACCGCTTTTTTTATATTAGCCTTATAATATTTAAACCATTACTTCAGTTTATTCTCTATCTTACTTTCTTCCTTCCACTGCTTCATCATTTCTGTATATTTTGTACGCTTCTCGCTATCATCTAGTTGAGCTTTAATGGTATCTTTAAGCTCCTCAAATGACGTTGCTCCCGAAGCTGTTTTTTCTTCCAGTTTTAAAATATGATATCCATAAGTCGACTCAACTATGCCACTCACTTCGCCTACATTTAAAGCAAATGCAGCGTCCTCAAACTCCTTAACCATTTGACCTTTAGAAAACTCATATCCGTCGGGATTTTCCGCTGTACCAGGGTCTTCAGAGTATTTTTTCATTAACTCATCAAAGTTTTTACCTGCTTTAATTTCCGCTAATATATCTTCAGCCTTCTTCTTAGCCTCAGCTTTCTTTTTTGCTATTTCATCAGCACTACCTTGGAAATTATATGTTGAAATCAATATATGTTTAGCCCTTACAGTCTCAGGTTGAACATATTCATCTTTATGCTCTTCGTAATACTGTTTTAACTGTTCTTCACTTACTGCTACATCTTTCAGTAATTGCGTCAACATTTTATTTTGCACAAAAAGACCCTTGGTTTGTAAAATATACTGATAAAAACTTGTACCATTATCAGCAAGGATTTTCCTGAAATCATCTATGCTTCCATAACTATTTATAAGACTGCTAATAGATTCATTTATAGCAGCATAATCCTCGGACCCTATAACTATATTATTTTGTGCAACCTTTTGATTGAGGATTTTCTTTTCAACCAAGTACTCAAAAATATCATTTTCCAGATTATCTATTTCTTCTTGAAGACTCAATTCAGCTTCTTTATCTCCACTTTTTTTGGCATTTTCCAACTCTTCCTGATAATTTTTAATGGTGGGTATATAGTAATAATCCAACTCCCTCTGGGTTATTACATCTCCATTAACAACACCTATAACTTCTACTGGAAAATCACTTACCGCAATTTTTCGCGCTTCGCTATCCCATTCAATTTTTTTACCGAACATTTCAGCAAAATGCCTTATTGGTATATATGTACTATCCTGATACTGCAAGGTATTCATATACATGTTAATGCCATCAACATGTACTGTATAACCATTTACTACTGTTTTTATTGTTTGTCCACCACGAATCCTTGTTTTACCATAAAAGTCGCTTTTACGAGTTGTACCTTTTCCGAGCTTAATATTAATAATTTTATTTACTTCGTCTACTTCATAGTCACAGTCAAAATAATAGCAGGCAGTATTAAGCGACATAAAAGCTCTTCCATTAAGTACAATGGTATCGGTGAACATCATCTTTTTTCCCATAAACACTGAAATATCGTTTAATCTTACCTTCACTTCACTAGCTTGTATACTCAGTATTTCAGCATTTACAGCTTGTATAGGGGTAATTACTAGCATGGTTCCTACGATAAGACCGCATAAATACTTTTTAACCATAACACACTTCCTTTGTAGTTATTATTTTCTATCCAAATTCTATTATATCAACAATAAACAAAAAAAGCACGATAATCGTGCTTTTTTATAGAAATTTCCAAATATTATGCTATTATTTATAAATCTTCCGGTATAACATCGTTTCTGATTATGTCACTATAGTCTTCCCTTTTCACTATAACACGTGACTTACCGTCTTTTACAAGTACAACTGGAGGTCTCGGAATACGATTGTAATTGCTGGACATTGAGTAATTATATGCCCCTGTTGCTAGCACCGCCAGGATATCACCTACTTTTATTTCAGGCATTAAAACATCCTTCATGAGAAGGTCACCTGATTCGCAGCACTTACCTGCAATTGTTACCTTATCAAATTTTTGCGCCTCGGGTTTATTTGCAAGTACAGCATCGTAGGGTGACTGATATAGTGCATACCTTGGGTTGTCCGCCATTCCTCCATCAACGGAAATATATTTTCTTACATTCTTGATATCTTTTACAGCGCCTACTGAATAGAGTGTTATACCAGCAGAAGCAACTATTGACCTTCCCGGCTCCATAACGACGAAAGGCAGCTTAATTTTTTTATCTTCACAAACAGCCTTAACAACCTTTGAAACCGACTCAATATAGTGATCATATTCTATAGGGTCATGTTCAGGAATATACTTTATTCCGAATCCACCACCAAGATTAAGTTCTTCAACTTCTATTCCAAGCTTCTCTTTAACTTCAGCAATAAAGTTTAGCATAACCCTTGCAGCAAGTTCAAAAGGTGCAAGATCGAATATCTGGGAGCCTATATGACAATGTACACCCACTACCTTTATGTTGCTTAACTGTGAAGCCATTTTTACAATCTCAAATGCCTCACCGTTTTCCAGAGCTACACCAAATTTCGAATCAATCTGTCCTGTCTGGACAAAATCATGGGTATGTGCATCTATTCCAGGCTTTATCCTAAAAGAGATGTTTGCAACCTTGCCTTTTTTGGATGCTACATAGTTGATATTATGCAGCTCTTCCTTGTTGTCTACTACTATTCTTCTTACATTGTTTTCTATAGCTAATTCTATTTCTTCCAGTGTTTTGTTGTTACCGTGGAAATAAACCTTATCCATAGGAAATCCTGCTTTAAGGGCAGTGTAAAGTTCCCCTCCGGAAACAACATCAATACCAAGTCCTTCCTGTTCTACCAGACGATATATTGCCATACTACTGAAGGCTTTGCTCGCATAAAGCACGAGCCCGTTTCCACCGTAGTACTTATCCATCGCATTTTTATAAACCTGGCAGTTCTTCCTTATTAGTCCCTCGTCCATTACATATAACGGTGTGCCATATTCTTTTACAAGCTCCACACAGTCACATCCACCTATCTCAAGGTGATTCTTGCTATTTACCTTTAGTGCCTCACTTACAAACATTTTATCACCATCCACAATTCAATTAATATATTTTTGCCCGAACATACAGCACAATAAGAGTTTTACTATAACGCAAATTAAAGACAACTTATATGAAATGCCAAAGGTATTCGCATTTGGGCAAAACCCGGCAAATCTATCTAACGAAGGCTCTTAGCAATAATTATGGTAGCATTTATTTTTGGCAGCGTCAAGTTTTTGGACTCCACTGTAATAACAATAGCTCAATTATCTTGTCAAATAAATACCGCCAAATGCTTGCAAACTCATATGCCAGAATTCATTCTTACTATATCTTTAAAGAACTCATAGGGGTCTTCAAAGGGTGTTTGAATGTTGAATTTTTCCATAAAGTACTTGTTTAAATGAAAGGCGAAGATCGGTCTCCTAGTCCCAAGATTTTCTTTTCTCTCTAAAAATTCTTTTAAAATACCATATTCAAAGTTATTAACAGGATATATATTTACTATTTGGGTTTCTTCAAATTCAGCATCGGATTTTTTAATCAAGCTTTCTATAGTTGTTATTTTGGTTTCCTTCTTTACACGTACTACAATTGTATTGGCAGCAAAATCACCCAATCTCTTGTAGTTCTTAGAAAATAATATAAAC
This sequence comes from Clostridia bacterium, assembly GCA_026416815.1. Lineage (GTDB taxonomy): Bacteria > Bacillota > Clostridia > Acetivibrionales > DSM-2933 > SKW257. Next base: position 21,407 of record JAOAEJ010000083.1, read on the forward strand.
AGTGCCCCTGCAAGGTAGGCTGAAGGGAGCATATCGGCAATTCTAAGGATATTTCTAAGTACACATTCCCAATAGCCTATAGGCTCACCACTTTGTTTGATTACCTTTAACTTCATTAACTTTTTACCCGGGGTTTGCCCATTCATTATAATCTCAAAAAATATAAAGTAACCAAACAATATAACAAACAGTACAACAATTGATATAGCAACAATGACCGATAATCTGCTGTCACCAACATCACCTGAGCCGATAAAGCCAATTCCACTTAACGATATACCAATAAGCACTAGTATGACCATAGCCCCTTGGATAAGTGAATCAATCAGCAAGGCTATACACCTTGAGCCAACTCCTGCTAACTCATATTCAACATACACATTCTCCGGTGTTAATACTTCCAGTACTTTTCTCATATGACACTCACCTTATAATTTTTTATGTCCTTTTAAGATTGTATCAGATATTTTTTTCTGTTAAAATATTTTTAAGAATATTTATTTAAAAACCGTACAAATATACAGCTCTAAAATCTATTCCGTCCTTTCAGCATTCCTACATATTTTGGCTGTTTGGCTCGGTACAATGTGAGATTATTAATATGTTTGTATATAAATACTAACACAAACTTTTCGGTTTTTAAAGCAAACTGGGAGACTTATGAAAGAAGATAAATTTATTAAGCAAAATTCAGAAACCTGGGCTTGTTTGGAGAAGACTTTGAATAAACTAAAGTCTAAAGGTTTTCAAAAGTTCGGCAAAGATGAACTTCATGACTTTATAAATCTTTATAACCTTACGTGTGGACATTTATCCTACTGCCGGACTTATTACGGCAATACAAATACCACCACATATTTAAATAGGCTTGTCGCTTCCGCTCACAGCTATATTTATACTACAAAGATTTCAAACGTAAAAAAACTGTGGAAATTTTTGGTTCATGATTTTCCTCTATTAATAAGGGAGAATATTATATACCTTATAGTTTCTACATCAGTTTTTATGTTGGGGTTTTTAATTAGTTTTATTTACACCCTTGTATACTCCGATAACGCTCTGGCCTTTGTTCCTCAGAACATTGTTGAAAGTATTGATTTTAATGGTAACTCCGCAGACATGTGGGATTCACCGGTAATGTCCAGCTTGATTTTTACTAATAATATCAGGGTTGGGTTCATGGCTTTTGCCCTTGGAATAACCCTCGGTATTGGAACCGTATGGTCGCTGGTGTATAATAGTTTTCTTCTTGGTAGCCTTGGAGCACTGGCATTTCACCAGAGTGCAAATTTAAGATTTTGGTCTCTGATACTGCCTCATGGAGTTTTGGAGCTATTTGCTATATTTGTTGCAGGAGCTGCCGGTCTTATTATAGGGTATTCTTTGATAAATCCCGGAATTTACTCCCGTAGGGACTCATTTATAATAAGAGGTAAAATCGGTATAAAGCTTGTATGCGGAACAATACCCATTTTTGTTATTGCCGGATTGATTGAAGGCTTTATAACACCATCAGGAATTTCAGAAATTGCGAAGTTATCATTCGCTCTATTTACTCTCATAGTTCTCGCTCTATACTTGGTAATACCTGTTCTCCGACATAAACAGGCAGTTATAAAAGCAGCATCTTCATCTTTAGATAACTAAAGTTAAACTAAATATGGTCGATAAAAGAGAGAAACGACAGGAGCAGCTTCAACTACTTCCTGTCGTTTTAATTTAAATTTTTGATCTGTTATTCAATATTTTTCTTTGCAGTCCCGCACGATTCTCTTACTACAAGAGTTGGTTGTATGGACTTAATCATAGCTTTTCTTTTTTTATTACTCTTTAATACATCAATCAAGCGTTCACACGCAAGAAGGGCAGTTTCTTCTCTTGGCTGGTGTACCGTTGTAAGTTTAGGCGTAAAATAACTCCCCAACTCTATGTCGTCATAGCCTATAATAGCCATATCGTCCGGTACCTTAATATTATGTTTCCTTAATGCCTCAATAGCTCCCAACGCCATTAAGTCAGTCTGTATAAATAATGCATCGACTTCTTTTACTACATCAAGATTAACAGATGTCAGCCGTTCTCCCGATTCAAAAGAACAATCTCCATTTCCGTAAAAAATCCATTCATTGTTAACCGTTATACCATTGTCGCTAAGTGCTGCTCTATAACCGTCTACCCTTAGTTCAAACTGTTTTCCCGGCTCGGATATACACGCTATTTTTCGTATCCCGTGCTTTATTAAATGCTCTGTAGCGATATATCCACCTTTAAAGTGGTCTGTGTAAATAAAGTCCACATCATCAGCTAAAGAAGCCTCGGGCTTTGAATGCAGAAATATAAACGGTATATTGGAGTTTCTCAGAAAGTTCAATTCATTGTTATCTATAAAAGGAGTAATCATCATCACTCCATCAATTTTCTTTTTATTAATAAGTTTCTGTAGATTACTTTCGCCGGTAAACCTATTTTTGGGGAATGTAACAATTACATCAAGCCCTTCTCTTTCAAAGATTTGAGCTATACGACTCTGAAAGGACCCATAAAACAAATGCGTACTAAAAACTTCAAAAGACTCAGGATATATTATAGCGACTGTCCCGGTTTTTTTTGAAATAAGGCCCCTGGCATTGGCGTTAAATTCAAAGCCCACATTTTTTGCGATTTCCTGAATTCTTTTTTTCGTTTCATCGGAAATCAGAGGGCTATCATTCAAACTTCTTGAAACCGTTGAATGGTTTACACCGGCTATTCTAGCAATATCTTTTATCGTAACCGACATTTCTTATCCCCTTTTGCTTATAATTAGTCAAAACCATATAAATTCTTAAGAATTATCTGGGTGATTTTAAATTTAATTAGTATATTTATACAATTCTATCTTATATACATATATATTTTATACTGTTTGCACAAATTTTGTAAAGCACCTTATACTAAATCTTATCAAATCGGCACTCTTTCACACTAATATATAACATAATTTATTAATATTTACATAATCCTACGTTATATCTGCATCATAGACTTCATGGTAAGGTATTTATTTGCTACCTCGATTGAGAGTTTGTCAGGAGGTATATCAAGACAGGCAATACCTGAATCCTTGAATATCTTGCTGATCTTCTCCCTCTCCTCAATCAGCTTAATGGAAGCTGACTTAAGAAAAACGTCATTATCGGTTTTGACTTTACAATCCATCATATGATAAAGTCTCATATCTTTTATAGTAATCACCAGCGGTACATGATTCCGGGATATACTCTTGAGGGATTTTACCAGTGCCATGGCTTCATCGGCGTTAAACAACTCAGTAAATATACACAACAAGCTTCTGCGCTTCTGCTGCTCATTCAGGTATAGCAATGCACCTTCATAATCAGCGGTTACAAAATTCTCCTGTACATTATAAAGATTTTCTGCAATCAGTTGGAAATGGCTTGGCCCTTTTCCCGGTTTAATATACCGTTTTACCTCGCTGTCAAATACCATCAGACCTACATTATCCCCAGACCTGATTACGACATCAGCCAACACAAAAGCCGAATTTATTGAGTAATCAAGCTTCTTAATGTAATTGATTTCTGAATTCATTACACGACTTGAATCCAGCATAACAAACACTTGCTGATTTTTTTCGGGCTCAAAGGTGTTTACAATCAGCTTATCACTGCGAGCAGTAGCAAGCCAATTGATTTTTCTATAGTCGTCTCCCTTTGCATACTCCCTAAGGCTCTCAAACTCAGTTCCTATACTGTAGCTTTTACTCTTTTTCATCCCGAGCGCAAGTTGGCTTTTTTTGATAGCTGCCAGTCCAAACTTACTTAGATCCTTTAGATTTGGATAAACTTTATAGTTTTTTTGCAGGCTAAAGCTTGCCTTTTTTGAACACAGCTTCAAAATTCCATTATATCTGCAGTATACTTTTCCAAAGCCAAATTCCCCTCTTTTTTCAGGCAGCACATAGTATTTACCCTCACAATCATCGTGTGGAATTGCTTTTGCTCTTATTATATATTCTTTAATTTTAAAGAACGGCGGGATTTCATCCCTTAATTCTACATCGAGAATATACTTACTATTGTTTCTCACCTTTAAAACTACTTCATTATACACTCCTAATGAAAATTTTTCTCCACAAACTCTTTCCAATTCAAGTTCCTTTGGCTTAGGAGTTATAATAAAGTCAATAATTATAAGGGCAGCTAAAAGAACGTTATATGCTATAAAAACGTAAAACGCTCCTCCAAAAAAGCCGCTTATTATTATGGGAATCGAACCAGCCGCCAACAATGCTGCAAATAACCTGCTAAAAGGCATTTATCATGCTCCTTTTTAATACTCTTTATAATAAATATTATCTCGGCACTTCAACCTTGTTTAATATATTCTTGATAACGTCATCATTTTTTAACCCGTCTATTCCAACTTCAGGTTTTAGGATCACCCTGTGCCTCAATATAGGAAGAGCCATGTCTTTTACATCCTCCGGTGTTACAAATCCTCTTCCCTGCATGGCTGCAAAGGTTTTTGCCGCCAACAGGATTGCTACTGAAGCCCTGGGACTTGCCCCAAGTATAAGGCTTGGTGAATTTCTTGTAGCGCGTATTAGAGACGTGATGTAGTTGATTACACCACTATTTACTTCTACTTTACTTATTTCTTCCCTACACCTTAGTATATCTTCATAATCGCATACAGGGTTGATTTCTACAGCTTCCAGGTTTGAACTGCTAAATCCGGAATTAACCTTTTCCAATAAAATATTCTCGAATTTCTGAGGAATATAGTCAACCACTATCTTCATCATAAACCTATCCAACTGCGCTTCGGGTAAAGGATAAGTTCCTTCATACTCCACTGGGTTTTGTGTTGCTACAACCATGAAAGGCTCAGCCAGTTTGTGTGTTTCACCATCTATGGTTATACCCTTTTCTTCCATTGCTTCAAGCAGTGCAGCTTGAGTTTTCGGAGGAGTTCTGTTGATTTCATCCGCTAGAATTATATTTGTAAATAACGGGCCTTTTTTCAAATAGAAGTTTCCATCTTTAGCGTCGAAAACTTTTGTCCCGGTAATATCAGCAGGCATTAGGTCAGGAGTAAACTGTACCCTTTTGAAGTCAGCTTTTATTGTACGGGACATCACTTTTGCAGCCAAAGTTTTTGCCAGTCCGGGAACTCCTTCTATCAGAACATGTCCCCCGGTTAAAAGGACAACTACCATTTGCTCTATAAATTCATACTGTCCTACGACAACCTTAGATACTTCATCAATTATGGCTTTAGACTTCGCTTGGGTAAATTCACTCATTATTTGATCCCCTTTCTTATCTCCTCAAGTTTGCTTATGATTGCTGCCAGTTGTTTTGTATTTTTACTCCCGCTCCGGATGTAGCTCCTGCATGTATGAAGTACATCCTTCAGAGCCATGTTTTCAAGAAATTTATTTCCGTTTGCTGCTGCAATTATCTCTTCATCCTCGGGTATAGAGCTGAACCCTAAAAATTTTCCTATTTCTTTTTTAAAGTGATCAAGATAAGTTTCCAGAACTAATGTGTTTGCCTTGGCCTTTATATAAATATTTGACAATGCATATAAGTTTTCGTTTTCTTTTCTTTTTATAATTTCGAAAACAGTTACCGGCTTACCAAATCGCCTTGACTTTACAAACATAAAAACAGCCAATGCTATAACTAGCTGAATAATTACCAGTTCTCCACTTATACCAAGAATATCCCAGAATGACAAACTCCCATTTCCAATGCCATGATAATACTCATTAAACAATACACGTTTTACACCTATATTATCCAATACACCAATAAAAGTTATGCCGGGAATATTACTTCCAATCCCCGTATTTGTATAATCTTCATAGCCATCAAGAATTATTATGCCACCCTTGCCAACATTAAAGGTAATCCCTTTATATTCATCCGAAACCTCCGGAGTCTGATCTGAAAATTCACTCAACCTATACTTAGTGATATCCGAGACATCCTCTATAAGTATCATGTAATTTCCTTCTTCAAGCCATTGTTTCAAGTACTTTCTTTCAAATTTATTGTTGAATATTGTAGTATCAGGGCTTATGGCTACCATTACGGCGTCATCGGGCAGCAATCTGGACGGCTTTTCAAATCTTTCGGCATCGTAATCCATCTGTTCGGTCAAAAGATATAATGCCTTTACTCCGCTTTCTTTTGTGCTGTAAGTGGTATAATCGACTTCCTGAGACTCCAATTTGCCACCATAAACAAACAGACCTATAGTCAACAAAACAATTATTACGCTACCATATATAGCAGCTTTTATAGCAAGAGCACGTATTTTCATATCCTACCCTCCGTTTTCAGGTAGATATATTTCTGATACCACCAGTTGAACTTATCCCTGTCAATATTTCTATTACCATACCAGTATTCATTAAAGGCATTTGTAAAGTCGCTTACCTGGTTATACATTGGGTAACCGCTGTTTGATATCTCCTTTAGATACTGCCTGTTTGTTTTTGCTTTATCGATTTTAATTATGTTTTTCTCATTAAATCTAAGTAGCGATGCCATATAGAGGTATCGGATGCCTTGTCTAAAATCATTGTTATTTGCATACTCAACAGCCTTACGTTCAACAGCTTCAAAGTCCTTAAGCATACTAAGGAGCACTGCATCCTCAAGTTGTTTTACCTTCTTTGAAGTACGCATATTCCTGAATACAAAATACAATAAGAGGACTATAAATACAGCAATTATAGCAATACCTGCTATTTTTAGCGTCAGAGCAGCCACCGGTGATATTTCCTGCCCGAATAACGATTCAACTTTTTGTCCAAAATTTACCTTTCTAAAGAAGTTCTTGGCTAATTCCCATAGCTTTTCTGCTGCAAGCTTCAGTAAGCTTTTCTGTTCAACGGAACTTGAGAATTCCTGCGATGACAGTATCTCATCAATCCGCTCTATTACTTCCGTTTCCCTCTCAGGACTCAGGGCTGCTGTAACATTTGAAAAATAGAGTATTAAGATTGCAGCTGCAGAAAACATGGATATAAAAGTACGCTTTAACGGTATTAACTTAAAAATAACCACTAATTTTGAGTCCCGCATAGGATTAAACATTGAACGATTCTCCGTACGTAGTATTTTGCAGCCTTTGTCTTTCCTCTATAAGCCTATCCACCTTTACCTCAAGGTCAAAGCCTTCCTTCTTAATTTTCAGGTTTATAAAAAGTACTGTCAACAGAGTCGTGGTAAATGGATAAAAAATTGCACCAATGACCTGGCCTAGGGTATACAGTAAAATGAACAGATTCTTATCTATTATTGCTGCTGCCATAGCTCCAGTTGAAACCGCATTTGAAAAGACATATAATACAATATAGCCAAATACAGCCACAAGAGCTGCGTGCCAAAAATTGCCCTTAGTGAGCACAGAGCTTCTGGAGAGGGCATCGGTAACATTTTTGTTTTCAATTAAAACAGAATATTTTCCAAACAAGAACTTTACCGCAAAATAACCTATTGCCAGCACTACACCGACTAACAAAGCCACAATCAAAATTATGATTACTACCACACCTAGTACTCCATCAAAAGGGCCACCGGATATAATAGGGCTAAAGATAGCAGCCCCCAAAACAACAGGTATCATGGCTACTATAAAGACCCCTATATAAACAGCGGATATTATAAGTCCATAAAGAAGTTTGGTTGCAATTAATGTAGGCAAATTTTTAAAACCAAGCTTTACAGCATCGGCTAACTTTTCATCGTTATTTCGTACTACTTGACAATATATAATTCTTATAATAGCAGCTTCAAAAACCAGTTGACCAGTAATTGAATACACCAGCATAAAAAATGACATTAAATAGCTTATTATTGTTAAAAAATAATTTGGGCTGTCGTAAATAGGCTCGGAAAAGCCGCTTGCATAAGGGCTTGCATAAGGTATACTGCTAAACAATTGTTTTAGGGAACTCAACTGATCCCCTAAAATATTGCCTGTTATAAATGAGGATAACATCATAAAGGGTACGTAGAATATGAGGGCTAGAATTGTAAGCTTCTTAAAATTTTTCTTGTATACTTCTATAGAGTAGTCCAGTACCTCACCAATGGACATCTCTTTTAATATCGTTGTATTTTCTTCCATATTTTCTCCTTATGCTCCGTATACTATAAATAGTTAACTGCAGAAGTGGTTTTTCCAGTTAATCAAATAGCTTATCGAGTATGGTTTCAGTTAACCATCTTAACTAGACACTCTTTCTAAAAATATCACAATTCCAGGTATATTTCAATAGTGTAAGTACTCAATGCATAAAGCAGTAATCTGACAGCTATGCAAAAGCGGTAAAGGTATCTGACTACCTTTACCGCTAGCATATTTTATAGCTTTTATGCAGCTCTTCCTATTCCAAACCATTGTATAACCATCCTGAAAAACAACCTTATAAATGAAGCTTTTTCAACACTGCTTTCGGCTACTATATAGGATTTACCAAGTTCTTTTCCTTCGAGTTTATATACTACTTCTCCTATTTTTTGTCCCGCCTTGATTGGAGCTACCACATCCGAATCCAATGTTACAGCTCTCTCTATCTTATTCTTACTTCCTTTAGCTACCAGAAATTTAACATCTTCTCCATAGATAGCCTTAACCTCGCTCTTTACACCTTTCTTAACCGTTAAATTACCGCTTTGGTCACCTTTATTGTTAACCTGGGCTAATTCAAAATTTGAAAAACCGAAGTCAAAAAGCTTTCTGGTCTCGGCAAATCTTGTATTGGTATCCGGCTCTCCCTGAACTACAGTTATTACCCTCATACCATTCTTTATCGCGGTAGCTGATAAATTATACCCTGCCTTGGTAGTAAATCCAGTCTTCAGACCATCACAGCCTTGGTAGAATTTTATAAGCTTATTGGTATTATCGAGTGAGAATGTGCCGTTTCTAAAGGTATCGTGCCATATTGAAGTATATTCCAGTATCTTTGGATGTTTCACTATAAGCTCTCTTGACATTATGGCTATATCATAGGCAGAGCTGTAATGCCCTTCATCGGTTAAACCCGTACAGTCAAGAAAATTTGTATTATTCATGCCCAGCTGCTTTGCTTTATCGTTCATAAGCCCGACAAATGTTCCTTCACTACCTGCTAAAAACTCTGCAAGGGCTACAGTTACATCGTTCGATGAATGAACTGCTACGGCTTTTAACATTTCCGATACTGTAAATTCTTCACCGGGTTTTAAGTAGGCCTGTGAGCCACCCATACTTGCGGAATACTCAGATACCGGTGCCTTGTCTTCAAATTTGATCTTGCCTGAATCAATTGCTTCCATCACTAGAAGCATTGACATTACCTTTGTAACACTTGCTAATGGCAATCTTTCGTGACTGCTTTTTTCAAATAATACATTCCCTGATGCAGCATCCATCAATATTGCCGATTTTGCCTTGAGGTCATTTATATCTGTTTTATTCAAAATTTTTGTAACTGCCAAGGAGTCATAAACATCTGCATTTGAAACTGCAAAAGCAGGGACTGAAAGTAAATTGGTAAACATAAAAACTACAACAGTTAAAAGAATAATAACCTTTTTAAACACAAAAGACCCTCCCGGTATTTTTCTCTAGTAAATTGTTATGCCAGAATTATTCGGTATATTCTGTAAATACACAACAAAATTTAAAAACCTTTAAAATTATTATATAACCCTCTATTATTGAATTAAAGGTCAATATATTCCTCAGGAAGAAACCGCTTCCTAGAGCTTTTGTGTAATAAATTTTTGATTATTTGAATTGGTAAAATGGCGTGTCATTGATTATATAGATTCGGAATTATGGAAGAGATATACTACTTTATGCGATTTATATGTTAAGGATAAACGAAGAGGCAATACCAAGTGTATCACCCCTTTTTGCATTCATTTTATAACATCATAAATGTATTTGATAGGTTCCGGTTTATTATCGCTGAAATAAAATGCTCCTCGCGCTACCGCTTCTGCGTCTGAATGGTTTTCATAATTTGTGTGCAAGACACATATAGTGTCACCTGTATTAACCTTATCTCCGACTTTCTTAACCATAGTTATTCCGGCAGAAAAGTCTATCTTATCATCCTTAGTCCTTCTTCCTGCGCCGAGTAACATTGCCGCAACCCCAATATCTTCAGCATTTATCGAACTTACATAAGCATTGCTGGACGACTTAATTTCTATATGATACTTTGCCTGTGGAAGTCTGTCCGGATAATCAATTAGTTCTGGATTCCCTCCTTGTATCATTACAAACTCCTTAAACTTCTCGACAGCTTTGCCCGACTTGAGTATATTATGTAGTTCCTTATAAGCTGTATCAAAATCAGCAAAAACTTCTCCTAATACTGCCATATGAGAAGCTATGGTCAATGCTATTGTTGTTTCATCCTCCGAACCTTTACCTCTTAATATCTCAATAACTTCTCGAACTTCATTGGCGTTTCCTACTTCATGCCCTAACGGTTGATTCATATCGGTAACAACTGCTATTGTTTTTCTTCCTAACGACTTACCGATATCCACCATAGTCCTAGCCAGCTCTACTGCTTCATCTACCGATTTCATAAACGCACCGGAACCTACCTTTACGTCGAGTACTATGCATTCAGCCCCAGAAGCTATCTTCTTGCTCATAATGGAACTTGCAATAAGGGGTATACTGTCTACCGTAGCTGTAACATCCCTTAGGGCATATATTTTTTTATCTGCGGGAGTTAAATTCGGTGATTGTCCAACTATAGCTATTTTATATTTATTAACGTTGGATATAAACTCTTCATTGGTTAACTCCGTTCTGAAGCCTTCAATTGATTCCAATTTGTCAATAGTGCCTCCGGTATGTCCCAATCCTCTGCCTGACATTTTTGCAACGGGGATTCCTACCGAGGCACATATGGGTATTATCGCCAAACTCAGTTTGTCTCCTACTCCTCCGCTTGAATGCTTGTCAACTTTAATACCCTGGATTCTGGACAAATCAACTCTTTCACCGGAGTTTACATATGCAAGAGTCAAGTTGGCAATTTCCTCCTTATTCATACCTTTAAAGTATACAGCCATTAAAAAGGCTGACATTTGATAATCGGGTATTTCCCCCTTTGTATAGCCTTGAACAACAAAATCTATTTCCTCGCGGTTTAATATTTCTCCCCTCTTCTTCCTATTGATCACATCAACTATTCTCATCTTCCAAGACCTCCATCTTTTATCGAAACTGTATCTTGTATAGTTTTTAGCTGCACTGTTATACCAATTCAACTGTTAGTAGAAAAGCTTCGAACTAAATTTATTTAGTCATATACTGATTTTATACGGTAATATCCTTGTAGAAGCTTATACCGCTGCTAGGAGCCTGTGTACCGAGAAACTCAGCAATCGTTGCAGCCAAGTCTGCAAAAGTTGATCTAGTACCCAAATTCGTATCATGTTTTACTTTTTTTCCATACACCAGTAGCGGCACATATTCCCTTGAGTGGTCTGTACTTGGAGTAGTGGGATCACATCCATGATCGGCAGTTATAAAAAGAACATCATCGTCCTTCAAGGCTGAAAGAATTTCCGGCACTCTTGCATCAAATTCTTTTAACGCATTAGCATACCCATTGACGTCATTTCTGTGTCCATATGCCATATCAAAGTCAACCAGATTTGTAAATAGTATTCCTTCAAAATCCTCGCCCATATACTCAAGGGTTTTTTCAACCCCATCCATATTATTCTGAGTGTGGACGGCATCGGTAATACCCTGTTTACTGAATATATCCTCTATTTTGCCAACAGCTTTTACTTTGTACCCTTTTTCAACAGTAAAATCCAGTACGGTTTTTTCAATGGGTTTTAATGAAAAGTCATGCCTCCTGCTTGTTCTTTTAAAGTCTCCTTCAGCTCCTGTAAAAGGCCTTGCTATTACCCTTCCTACAGCATGCTCGTTCTTTAAAATCTCCCTTGCAATCCTACACATTTCATATAACCTATCCACCGACACAATATCCTCATGGGCAGCAATTTGGAATACACTGTCGGCAGATGTATATACAATCGGATATCCCGTCTTTACATGTTGTCCACCTAACTGCTTAATTATTTCGGTGCCGGAAGCTGCATAATTCCCCAATGTCTTAGTACCTATAGCGTTTTCAAAACTATTAATTATTTCCTGGGGAAAACCGTTTGGATACACAGGAAAAGGCTTTTTCAAAGTAATCCCTGACAACTCCCAGTGACCGGTTGTTGTATCCTTTCCTGCTGATTGTTCCGACATACGGCCATAAGCCCCTTTGGGGCTCTGTACCCTTTTATATCCCTTCATACTCTCTATGTTACCTAATCCCAATTCCTCAAGGTTTGGAAGCCCAAAATCTTTAATCGCAGCAGCAATATTACCTAATGTATTACTTCCTCTATCACCATACTTTTCTGCATCAGGAAGCTCCCCCATTCCAACACTGTCCATAACTATGATTATTGCTCTTTTCATTAGCCTCTCTCCTTTTCCATGAATAATGTAAAGGGACAAAACACAGTATTAGCGTTTAGAAGCTACAAGTGAAACGTTAGAACTTTTTGTTGACCTATTGATTCTAACCACTCACTTCAAACTTCAAACTTCTAATGCCGGTAATGTCCCCGCTTTTAGTAGCCTTCTATGTAAGTATTTTATGCTCTAGGATGAGTTTTCTTGTATATTTCTTTTATTTTATTCTTGGCAATTTGTGCATATACCTGAGTTGATGAAATATCCGAATGCCCAAGCATTTCTTGTATGGATCTTAAATCAGCGCCATTTTCAAGTAAATGAGCAGCAAAGGAGTGCCTTAAAGTGTGAGGAGTTATGTCTTTATTTATCTTTGCCTGATTTTTATACTGCTTTATTATTTTCCAAAAGCCCTGGCGAGTAAGCCTTTTACCGTTGATATTGACAAACAGTGCTTTTTCGTCGTTATTTTGTATCAAAAGATTCCTTGATTTGTTGAGATATTCCTGCACAGCAGCAATGGAAACCGATCCAATGGGTATCATCCTCTCCCGAGAACCCTTATTGCACTTTATGAATCCCATCTCAAGGTTGAGATCGGACAGATTTAAGGAAATTAATTCAGATACCCTTATACCTGTAGCATACAGGAGTTCCAACATTGCTTTGTCCCTAAAGCCCTTTAAATCAACACATTTAGGCTGTTCAAGCAGAAGCTCTACTTCCTGTGTAGAGAGTATTTGAGGCAACTTTTTTTCAACCTTTGGAGATTCCAATTCTGATGTAGGGTCAAGGTCTATTGTCTTATTCTTTGCGAGATATTGGTAAAACGACCTTATAGAAGCCAGATTCCTGGAAATGGTGGAAGTTGCCCTTCCTTTCTTTTGCAAATGCAGAAGGTAAGCAATAACTGTAGTCTTATTGGTGTTTGCTATGTTGTTAAGATTTATGTCGTGAAGATATGCTATGTACTGTTCTATATCTCGTCTATACGATTGCAAAGTATTTAACGATAGCTGCTTATCCCTTTCCAAAAAGCTAATAAACTTTTGAACTAATGTTTCCATTAACTAACACTACCCCTTCTTTTTCTTTATTTCAATTTGGCATTTATATAAATTTGAATGAATATTTATACATGTTTTTTTATATATTTTAATACATTTTTATCTATAATAAAAGAAATATTTACTAATATATAAAAAATATTCTTTCAACTACAACATTTTTTTAATTTATGTAGATTTTTCTTAGTCATTGTACTTAGTAAAACTTTCACCAAAACTCCTCCGCTTATATAGTAACTATGCCTTTCTAACGGAACCCATAATTATTATTTACTTATTTACCACATTTATACATATACTTTGCTAATTATTTGTTTTCATAAAACAAGGCACTAAAGATTTTCATTTTTAAGGTAAGCAAAATTTATACACAGCATGTAACTACGGTTATCATCCCGTTATCATAGGAGCAATCATCCTTATAATGACTGGGGATATATATGCCTCATATAAAATACCTCCAAAAATAAAGCAAGCATAAAATACTGTTACAAAACAGTAGGCCAAGAAATTAGATTTTAAATTTTCTTTTGAAATATGCTTTATTGATCTGTTTTTAACAATGTTTAGGGAAAAATTTATTCCATTCACGCCTAATGCTATTATGCATGGGATGATTATTAGCTCCTTTGGTAATAGGGTAAAGACTGTAAATATAAGGCCCTTAGTTCCTATAGCCTCTATAATAAAACCGGAACTAAAGCCCGTTATAAAACCTCTTATACCAACAAGTATGTATATAAAAGGAACTCCAATTATTGTAACGCCAAGAATCCATAATACTGCAATTATTTTTGCGTTTTCCATGACTGCTATTTTAAGTAACTCACTGCTTTCAACTTTCTGATTATCAAATAATTGTAAAAATCCTTGAAAGTATTGCGATAGTTCATCTCTCTGAACAGTACTTAATCCGTTTACAGTAAATGCACCGGAGGATACTCCTATTACAAAAGCCAGGAGGAGTGAAAAGTACGTCCTCATGTTGTTTCTTACATGTCTTATCAATAACTCCCGTATCTTACCTATCAAAATTTAACCCCCTATAATTCTCCATCTGTATGAATTCTATGCCGTAAAAATAAAAAAAATTACAATACTATTTGAGTATTGTAAACTTTACGAAATGTAGCATATATTGATTTGACTTAAATATAAGTTAGTCCCGCTATTTATATTTCACCTTTCACTATTTTGTCAGCAAGCAGCACGCCAATTACTGTTTTCGCATCGGTTATTTCATGATTTAGTACCATGTCTATAAGCTCTGAAATTTTAATTTTTTCAGATGAAATAAACTCATCTTCATCGGAGCATGCCTCTCCTTCCTGAAGCTCTGTAGCTGCATACATATGCAGTACCTCATTGCTAAATCCAGGAGTGCTGTGTACACTTATCAAGTGCTTGATATTTTTTGCTTCAAGCCCGGTCTCCTCCTTCAATTCCCTCTGAGCACAAACCAAAGGGTCTTCCCCTGCATCTAGTTTTCCTGCAGGAATTTCAAGGGTTGTCTTTCCTATCGGCTTTCTGTATTGCCTTACCATGTATAACTCTCCTGCTTCACTTATAGGTATTACTACCGAAGCACCTGGGTGGAGTACTACATCTCTAGATGCCTCCCTCCCATCAGGGAGAAGAACCGTTTGGGATTCCACATCTATTATTCCCCCCTTATACACTAGTTTTCTTGATAGGGTTTTTTCTTCATAATTCATTCTACATGCCTCCAATCGGATAAAGATAGTTTATCGAGAAAGTGATTTTATACAGTTAGGCAAGCAACACTTGCCTCAACTCATTGCCTAATAGTACTTTGAAGTCACTAGGTTTGCATCAAACTATCCTTAATCTATTAAATTTGGTATATCGTAATAATTTTTATAATTTATCAATATAATATATTAGAGCTACATAAAACTCATAAAACATATAAAGGTTAGGTAGACCACCATGAAACAACTAATTTGGAAAAACAAATTGCTGATTTGGGGTAAATCCTCTGAGATTACTGCTCAGCTTAAAGAACTCACTACCAGGTATAAGACTGTTAAAGAACTTCTAAACGACGTCACAACTAAGCTTTAATTTACTTACTATTGTCCTCTATTCTTCTTTATTTCACCGGTAGCGAGCTTATCGCATCTATTATTGTACTCATTATCACTATGCCCTTTTACCTTAATCCATTTGATTTTGTGTTTAGTGTTAAATGCGTCAAGCTCTTTCCACAGGTCAATATTCTTCACTTCTTCCTTACTTGAGTTTCTCCACCCGTTGGACTTCCAGCTTTGTACCCACCCTTTAGTAAAGCCGTTAATGAGATAAGCACTATCACTATACAACTCTACCTCACATGCCTCTCTAAGACGCCTTAACGCTTCGATAGCAGCTGTTAGCTCCATTTTATTATTGGTAGTATGTTCCTCAAAGCCGGAGATTTCCTTTTCTATCTCCCCATACTTAAGTATGGCACCCCAGCCACCTTCTCCCGGATTTCCGGAACAGGCACCATCAGTATATATTATGACCTTCTTCATAATCAGCTCCTTCCACAATTAAGTATTCAAACTATATAAATTGCAAAAAAGAATCTACAACGAAGTTCTACCTAAATCTTTTTAGCAATTTGTTACCTTATGTTATATTGCGATAATCAAATTTTTCCTTGTAATATCATTATCGCAACTTATATAGTAAGTATGTCATCCTGTCAAGATATACTATCAGCTAAATATATCTCAAATTCTTCTCTAACCGTATATCTTTCCTATTTCCTTAGCCCTTCTTGTACACTCATTCATCGCATCGATCACAGCATATCTGAATCCATTCTTCTCCAAAGTACTTACTGCCTCGATTGTTGTACCCGCAGGTGAACAAACCTGATCTTTTAATTCTCCCGGGTGCTTGCCTGTTTCAAGTACCATTTTTGCAGAGCCCAAAACAGATTGAGCGGCAAGTTTGTATGCAAGATTTCTTGGTATACCCGCTAGCACAGCAGCATCGGCCATAGCTTCTATAAACATAAACACGTAAGCCGGACTGCTTCCTGTAAGAGCTATTACTTCACTCATAAGCTTTTCGTCCAGTACCTCGACCTTACCCATGCATCCTAGTATAGACTTAACTATAGCTTCATCTTCTTTGTTAATATTATTGTCATAAGATACTATTGTCATCCCTTCTCCGACAACCGCAGGGGTATTTGGCATTACACGTACAACTTTCCTATCACTCCCTATTACATCTTTATATGTTTTTATAGGAATACCCGCTGCAATGGATATAAGTATTTTCTTATCATCAAATTTGTCCTTGCACGATTCAAGAGCCGGTTTTACAACATTGGGTTTTACCGCCAGAATAATTACATCGGATTTTTCAACGACTTCTTCTATGTTTTCAACTACATTGGCACCTGTTTCATTTTTTAGCAAAATTGCTTTTTCTTTGTTTACATCAAAAATATTTAAATTTTCAGCCGGCATAATACCCGAGTTGATTATACCCTTTATCATAGCAGCACCCATAAATCCTGTGCCTATAAATCCTAATTTCGTACCCATATGCTTCCTCCCGTATGCTAATTAGTATTCTTTTCCTATTAACAGTTTCCTATATATATTATCACAAATTAATATAAAATCTATATAGAGATAGCCAAAGTAGTGATACCTTTTAGAATTTTAGAGTAATTCTAAGAAATATTGTATTTCAAAGAGCAATATAAAGTTTTTTTAAGCTAATCAGTAATAAAATATATATTTTTTATTGACATAAGCTAATACATGTTGTACAATGTAAAAGCGCTGAAGGGGAGTAGTTCAATTGGTAGAGCAACGGTCTCCAAAACCGTAAGTTGCGAGTTCAAGTCTTGTCTCCCCTGCCAAATGAAAGCCAGTAATCACAAGGGTTTGTGGTCACTGGCTTTTGTGTTTGTTTTGTATACATAATCACTTTTGATGACAAAATATTTTATCTCCGGTTCACCCCCTAGCTATTAAACATTTTGTTAGTATTTTTAAAATTATCAAGATTAGATTTGTAACTATTCTACAAAATTAGACATTTTTCAAAACTGATTATAGACAATGTGCTAAGTATTTGGATATAATTTGTAAATATACATAGAGAAAGTTATATCTATATAAATTGCAAAAAAAGAATCTACAACGAAGTTCTCCCTAAATCTTTTTTGCAATTTGTTACCTTAAGTTATATTGCGATAATCAAATTTTCCCTTGTAATATCATTATCGCAATTTATATAACTTTTCTTCAAGTTAATTTTACTTAATTTCAGATTAATACCCAGTTAACAATCATATTTTATATACTATATATACTTTTATAATTAATCACCCCATAATGGAGGTCATGCTAATATGTTAAATTTTAATTCTTGTACCGAATCGGGTGTATGCCTTAGGTCAGATTTGATTTTTCAGTTTGAAACAATGGACGCAGAAGACATAAAGGTTTATATAAGAGATTTAATGCTCCCTACCTTGGAGAGTCACTATCAAAACCTCAAGCCTTACTTAAAGGGCTACCCCCGGAAACATATCTATAGTATAAAAAAGCTTCTAGTTGACTTGGTAGAGAGCGACTCAGCAATCAGGATTTCCAAACAATCAAATGATAGCTCAGCTGAGCCTACATTTTTTCAGAGTTCTTTTTCTATGATGGAATGCCTTAACCTGGTATATTATTTGGCAGTCATTTTCAAAAACAAAGTAAAAAAGGATGAAACCTTTACCGCGACTCTAGTTATCTTAAATTCTCTTATAAGGGAAACAAAACTATTACAGAAGGATTTTCAGGATTTGATCGAGTCCCAGTTTAGCCCTTTGCAAGCCCAGGACGGTGAATAAATTTTTTACTGATATCTTGCTGTTAAACAAAAGAAAGTGATACTCCGAAGAATATCATTTTCTTTTGTTGTATAACGTTATAACCTATATTTCTACATGCCTACTCCCTGAAAAAAATTGTATAAACAGGTAGGGCTACTACCGATACTGCAATAATAAATATCATAATTGCTCCCACCTTATTTTGTTTTTTCCAGGTCCATCTTCCATAACTAGCAGTATAAAGACATAACCATGCTAGTACTACAAGCAATATTATTAAATCAAGCGTTATCATTATTGAGCCCCCTCCCCATTTGAATACTGTATAGGTGATGATCGTATAGTAAGACCAGGTCTTCTGATTTTCAAGTCTACATCTACATTGAAGGTTGAGTCTTTATATTTTTTCAACCAGCCATACTTCTCCCATTCCCCCCAAGTAATAAATTGCTGCTTTACCCTCTCTCCAAATCCGAATATATCGGTATTATATTCTTGCGATGTGAGGTATAACAACCTTTTCATACCTTCTTTTATAAAGTCCTCATAAGCCTTTTCCAGAATAACTAGGTTTTGCGGCATCTCGTAGTTGATTCCACTCTGCAGCACCTGAATATCAGCCTCTAACCTGATTTTCACATCTATTACAGGTTTACCGTTTATCATTTTCACATCTCTTTTTGGGTTTCTACTTCTTTTTATATTTAGTATAACCAATTTGTCTTTTTGCAAAGGATCATGCATAGTCATATAGGAATTATTAAAATCCCCTTGAATCATGAGATAATACATTGTTGCCTCGCCGTCCAACTCTCCTACCATTTTTGCTCCGTCAAACACCGCAAGTCCCATAATCTCCGCTTTTACTCCACCACTTTTTGTAATTTCACCTGCTACAAAGTCTCCTTCTAATGGTATTGATCTATTTTTTTCATCAAAGGTCGATCCCTTCACATCAAACTCTTGCCCCTCGTCAAACCGTCCAACCCCCGCCAATATAGCTACAGGTTGACTATATAGTGACTTCATTTTGAGGTAAAAATCATGTAAATCAGTATTCGCGGTAAATCCGGTATATCTATAAGCCCTAAAGTTTAGCTCGTAAAATTTTGCAGGGTTTACTTCCAGCACAGGCTTTACAGCTCTTATATATTCCTCAGCCGACTGCCTCGACACTGCGATAAACATATTTGGCCGAATTTCTCTTCCTCTTGGAAGAGCCATCATAAAGCCTTCAATTCCCCCTTCCTGTGCCAATTCCTTTGAAACAACAAGAACCTTGGCATGGGATAAGTTTAGCTGCTTGCTTACGAAATTGTTGGCCAAATCAAGCCCCGCATACATACTAGCGCTTTCCAACGTAACTATAGTACTGGCTTTTTCTGCATCTCCACCGCCTTCGCCTCCACCCCCTATAGCCATTGGTACGGCAATTTGTAGGGTAATTTTGAGTTTATTTGTCTTCCCCTTATCTAAACCTATAGCCAGAACATATGCAAGTTCGTCCACTTCTCTTCTATCGTAACAACCGCTAAGCAATCCGCATAATATTGATACAATCAAAAATATGCATATCAATTTACGCATTTTTTTTCTCCTCCTTATTAGTCCCCCTTTTGAAATACTTTGCAGTAACTAAAATCACTATTGGAATAACAAATGAAATTATCCACACATAGGTTCTGATGTATTTTGACTCCAACTCTACTGCAGTAACTAGATTAGGAGGTATAAGGCTTATGTTAAATATCAGTATTGCAAAAGGCAAAATTAACGGCTTATAATACTCAAGCTTGAATGTCTTTTTAAATACATAAACAATAAAGTAAAAGACTGAACTCAAATAAATAAGTGCAGAGGCAGCCCATATTAATACAAAAACTGATTCTATTCTTTGAAAAAACCTCCCATATTCAACCAGCCTTGAAAGCTGATATACGGGCAGAAACCCCTCAACCCCAATTGGGAAAGGATATACAAGTAGATATGCAAAAGTACCGACAAAAAAGAATGCTGCAGATACTCCTATCGATACATATCCTACAGTTCTAAAGCTTTTATGTGTTTTTATAAAAGGTGTAATAAAAAATAGCAATGATATAGCTGAGAATACCGACACTCGAAGAAACCCTTTGCCAAATATGTCTATTGGCCCGGTCCCCAATATAGGAAATATATTCTCAAAATTGAAATGTGGTGATACAGCTATAAAAATGAGCAGTAAACCAGCTAAAATAATAGGCATAACTATTGCACAAAATCTAACTAGTGCTTCAATCCCCGCATAAGCGCCAGCTATCATTCCTATAATAAAGAACATTGTTACATAGCTAATAGGTGACTGTTGAAGTGTAATAACTTTCATATTTTCTGCAAACGATCTAAGTACTATAGATATTATAAAGATGAAATATGCTAAAAAAATTATCCCAACTAGTATTCTTAGTATACTCCCGCCTATACGCTCGCTTATATCCAATAAATCTTTCCCCTTAAAACTTGAATAAAGCTTTTCAATAATGAAGAATGCAAGTAAAGCCAGTATAGTAACGTATAATACGACAATCCACCCAGCGGTTCCTGCAGTCTCCACCATCAGTCTTGGAAAACCTAAAATGAGTTGAGTTATTATGAGTGTTATAATCAACGCTGAAGCTTCCCATTTGCCAAACTTAATCTTGTTTTCCGCCATTGCCATCCTCACCTTCCTTCTTTTGTACCCAACCTCTGCTTATTTTAGGTTGTCGTCTTGTGTCTTTTGGATTTAAATAATCAGGTCTAACCTCTTGCTTCCATATTGGTGCTCTTGCTAGCAAATTTTCATAACCTCCTACTCTTACCTTAGGTGCCAAAGGCGACATAAATGGCACTCCATAAGACTTTGCGGAAACAAGCCATAATCCGTGCAGGAAAAGCCCGGTGGTTATTCCCAAGAATCCAGCCATTGCCCCTAGAAATATGTATCCGAATCTTAGTATTCTAAAGGCAAAACCTAGAGCAAAGTTTGGTATCGCAAATGAACCTATACCTGTAACTGCAACTACAATTATCAGTATAGGGCTTACTATATTGGCAGCAACAGCGGCCTGCCCGAGAATTAAAGCTCCAACAATACCAAGAGTAGGACCTATTGGACCAGGTATTCTTATACCAGCCTCCCGGATTAACTCAAAAGCTAATTCCATTATCAATATCTCAACGACAGATGGAAACGGCACTTTTTCACGAGAAGCCGCTATTGCCAATATCAAATCAGTGGGTATCATTTCATGATGGAAGTTTGTAACTGCTACATATATGCCAGGCAGCAGGAGTGCAAAAGCAATACCTATACCCCTTATTATTCTTAAAAAGTTCCCGTAAGGGAAGCGTACATAAGTATCCTCTGGGGAGGTTAAAAGCTCAGGGAAAGTAGCAGGCATTACCAGCACAAATGGGTTACCATGTATCATTACAGCAACCTTCCCATCGGTTAATAATGTGGCAACTCTATCCGGTCTTTCTGTAGCAAGTATTTGCGGTGCAGGTACCAAAGCACAATCTTCTATCATTTGTTCTAATTGACCGGAATCATATATGTAGTCTACGTCAATGCTTTTAAGTCTCCTTCTTACTTCATCTACAAGGTCATCATTGGCTATATCTTTTATATAGAGCATAGAGCATGGAGTCTTACTCCTCCTACCTATACTTATATTTTCAACAATCAAATCCTCATCCTTTAGAGTTTTCCTTACAAGTGCAGTATTTACCCTCAGCAGCTCACCAAACCCCTCCTGTGGCCCTCTTAAAACCAACTCGGTATTTGGCCTTTCTACTCCCCTATGCTCCCACCCCTTGACATCAGCTACAAAGGAAGTTTCGACCCCATCTATAAATAGTGCACATCCACCGAAATTGACTTCGTCTATGATACTCCTATACTTCTTTTCTACCTTTAGCTGACAATGAGGAAGAATATGGTCCTTTACAAAACTTTCTACGTCTTGTTCGTCACTTTTTATATCCAAATTTGAAAGCAGCATTAAGGGCTGCATAATATTATCATTGATTACCTTTCTATCGGTCATCCCGTCAAAGAATATCATAAATGCAGGTATAACTTCGTTTTTTACCACTATATCAAACTCTCTTAGAACCATATCGCCATTTGTAGGAATACTATAAATCTTTTTCATATATTCCAGGTTATCAGAGAGCTTTTTACTTACTTCTGTTGGTGATTTAGCACCTTGGTTTTGTTTGTCTTCCTCACCTCCATTACCCCCATTCCCTTCTTTACCTGTGTTATTATCACAGCATGGATTTGTAATTTTTCTGATTTTCCCCTTTTCTCGTCGCTTCTTAGGCTGTTGTTCTTCCTCTTCACTTTGGAGTTCTTTTATTTCGCTTTCTCTTTCCTTTAATATAAACGTTTCATCTTTGGGCGGCACATTAAAAAACAATAGTTGCTTGATGATATTTTTATAATCGGCCAATGCTTTCACTCCTTCAATTGATTCAGGGCATTTTATATGAACGTTCTTGGGCATAACAATTCCTGATAACCTATATTTATAAATATTCATGTATATTATGGGTGAATTGGTCTTTAAATATGCAAAGATTATATATGACCTGTATATAAACAATCGTTAATAACAAATACAAGTTGTTATTAACGATTGCGATAATGATATTACAAGGAAAAATTTGATTATCGCAATATAACTTAAGGTAACAAATTGCAAAAAAGATTTAGCGAGAACTTCGTTGTAGATTCTTTTTTGCAATTTATATAGCCTAAAGTTATAGGGCGGATTTTTCCTCCGCCCTATGGAATCATATTTTTTGTATATAAGAAATTTATTTAAAATTTTACATTACCAACTTTTCCACTGCCTAGCTTTACCAGATATACCTCCCAGCGTTTATTCCCCAAATTTCTGGCAAACTTTTTATCAAATACTGCAAAGTCAAACCTGTTTTTTCCTTTGATTGCTCCTCCCGAATCCATTGCAACAGCATATCCAAGACCTTTTATATAAAACACTGTTCCAAAAGGCCAGTATTTTTTATCTACGGCAATTGATATTCCCGGAATTATGGGTTTACCTGAGTTTGTTATCCCTTTGTTATTACCACACTCATCTTTGCTGGGAGTATAAGCCGTACCTACGAATTCACCAATATATCTTCCCCTGTCTAGACCCGATCGTGAACTTATTCCATCAAACTTGGTATACTTTTGCGGCTTAACCCCAACTGAGGCTGCCTTTTTTAGTGAGTTCTGAAGCTCTATATTATCGTCGATTAACTCCTTATTTTTTGCTTTTAATTCTTCATTTTGCTTTTTTATTTCTTTTATTTGCTTTATGATCTCCTGATTTTGACTCAGCACAGTCTCGTATTTTGCCTTTAATAACTGGTTCTCTTTTTTAGATTTCTGCTTTTCTATACCTAATTGCTGATTATTTTGAGTCATAGATTTCACATTTTTAAAAGCTGTATGAAACTGCTGTTGAATACTGTTATAGGACTTGTATAATATGAAGTTGTTTACCCCCAGTGTAAGAATTGTTACTAGTAAAATACAGATAATAATCAAGTATCCTATAGGACTTCTTCTTGAAGTTCTATAAGCTTCCATTGTACTTCGAGGCTCAGTTCTACTCTCCGCCTCTCCAATATCCATGTATCTTCCTCCTTAGTAATTATATTAATAGAGCTTCCAGTTAAAAATTATCTTCATTTTTTCAATATTTATTCATTTCAAATGGGGCTTCCTTTAATTTCATGGCTCTTATATATGAATTGATATATTTTTTCAAAAATATATTTACATTCATTATTAGATATGCTATAATTTATTCTCGTCGGCGGGGTGTAGCTCAGCTTGGTATGAGTACTTGCTTGGGGTGCAAGGGGTCGCAGGTTCAATTCCTGTCACTCCGACCAGAAAAAAGGATTACAATTTCTTGTAATTCTTTTTTTATTATAAAATTTTATATCATAAAATTAGTGCAACAAAAAAGTATATTCAAAATTTAAGGCCTTTTTTTGAATATACTTTTTTGTTACACTTTTCAAATACTGCCACCCTATTAAATTCCCTTTAATTAAAATTGTTATTACCCTGTACTCAGCCTTCAAACAAGGCTTTAACAATTTTTATAAACACCGACTTTTCGGTATCGGTTAAGCGCTTTTTCTTCATTAACTGTAAAACCTCGGAATATTCTTTTTCAATATCAACTTTTACACTATCAGAGTTATTTCCGTCATCTATAATCTCGGTTATGTAGATCACTTCGCCCGATATATCAATTGTTACATTCTTTTGGTATGATTCTTTATTGCTAACATCCCAGGTAGTCTTGCACTTATAAACGCCTTTATTAACTTCCTCTACAGACAGTATTTGGAATACATTTTCAAACCCATTTTTAGATATAGCAGCCATTATTTCAGAAGAATTTTTGTAAAAAGAATATTCAACATAGTCATTTACATTATTAATATAGTTAAACAGTTCAAATATTTCCATGAAGTAATCCCCTTTCAAATACTTTATTATGCTTTCCGAACCTTTATACCCTAAGTCAAAAGTAACACACTAATTATATCGTAATTATTATGATATAATTAAACAATTTTCTGAATTTTTAGATGCTATCATACTATTTAGAATCTTTTAGTCCATTTTTGTTTATTTCTTCTTCAATTTCTTTATTTCTCTTCTGGGCAATTTCATAAAACGCTAAATCGCACTTTACTCTGAAATCTTTTGATTCTTCTATACTTTTAGTTACTTTTGATTGTAGAGTATTTATTCGCACTGCATCCTTTGTTTGCAAAGATTCTAGTACATAGTCAACAGCTTCACTAAATTTGGCATTTGCCTGTATTTCATATTCATGCGGCTCCTTATATATTTCCGGAACTTTAAGATTTTTGAGTTTTTGGGTTTCTTCCTTGATTTTAGCGGCGTCTTTTTTAAAACTATTTAAAAGTTCATCGTTTTTCCCCACTTTACTGGCATCACTGTTCATAAGATCAAAAAAACTTTTCTGAGCAGTTAGAATAGAATTGCCGATTTCCAACCGTTTCATTATGTACTCATTTTCTACTCTAAGAGCCTCTTCTTTACTTAGGCCACTTCCTGTTGTCCCCGCGCTATTGCATCCCGCAAAGGCAATTACTGATAACGAAAACAATAAAAAAAATACTAATTTATTTATTTTCACCCAAGCATCCTCCTTTTAGATATTTTTCTATATATATTCTCCATAAAAAACTAAAACCCTGCGTATTTGGACAGGAAGTTTAATAATTAAGCAAAATTATGATTTTAAATACCTGGTGAAGAGTGCGGAAGTAGACTTTAACTACAGGGTTATACCCTACCAATTTATTCATTGACATGCTGGTAATATTTATAATAAAATAGTAATTGTTGAAGGGAGTAGTTAATATTATAAAGTCGACATTGTGCATTACTCTGTATGACTTTATAATGATAAGGTATCAAGACTTTTGATATAACCTTATATCCTACGGTTATGTTAGGAGTCATTTTTAGTTTTAAACATCTTATAGACAAAGAAAATAGTTATTTCTGTAAGTTGGCTGCATGATTAATGCGTTATTTGCCAAGCTGCAGAATGAAACACTATTAGCAGTGGAAATACCCTGGCTTAATCCATAGTTGTATAATTAACCAGCAAGCCTTAGTAGTTTTTGTAGCTTCATTTTATTTTATTTATTAAACAAAGGAGGCTTGAGCATGGATAATCTTCTTTCTTTAACAGTTCCTTCAACCAGTAAGTTAAAGAATAAAGATTCCAAAAACTTTAGTGCTTTCTCAGTCAGCGAGGTTTTCATTGACGGTAAACTTAGAAAAGCCGAGTCACTGGATGATACGGAAAAAGGTTTTGGAGTTTTCATGCATTCTCTTATCCTTACTAATTCCGCAAAAATCATTAATAATGGCAAAGAAAAACTGTTTCTTTCTCGAGACGGTTATGAAAAGGCAATAGCAAGTTACACTCTATCGAAAGGTTTTAATAAAAACCTAATAGAAAACCTGGCACCAAAGATTTCGGAACTAACGCTGGACCCTGATAAGAATATTAAAGCAACAGCACACTTGATAAATGAGTCCCTTAGACTTGTAAGCCGTGGTTCACCGGATGAACTAATAAAAAGGTGTACCCATATACTATTAGATTCAAAACCTACAAAGCTTACTCGTAGACTATCGCGTGAAATTAATGAAGCTTTAACCATAATGTTTGAAAAGGGTTTAAAGGTATACGCATTAGCGGTGAAGGACATAGAAAAGTTTTCTGAAATGCTTGATATTGAAAATGTATCAAACGGAATGTCACTTGTAGCACTTGTAGGCATAGGTAACAAATAGCAATTAATTAATTGGGCTGACTATATAGTCAGCCCAATTTTAATCCGTATACTATTCCCACACACTCCATATCTCAGGTTGGTAGCCAACCGTAGCTTGTTTGCCATTTCGTACTATAGGAGACTTATAAAGCTTTGGATTCTTAAAAAGCACCTCAGCCGCTACATTTCCAGTCCCAAGATTTTGCATGTTTAACGTCTTATATTCCTTAGAATCAGTATTAATTAGCTCTTTCAAGCCTACTGCTGCTCTGACGCTTTCAAACTCACCTTTGCTTAATCCGTACTTGGTCAAATCTATATACTGGTATTTGACTTTTCTTTCTTTAAAGTACCTTTCTGCCTTTTGAGTATCAAAACATTTTTTTGCACCAAAGATTTGAATATTCATAAGAACATTTTCTCCTTTAATCAGCTACTACAACCTATATATTATATTACTTTGCCTTAATACTCAATGTTTATATTAATTTGGTTATTTATAGTTTGTTCCTTTATCAGGCGCCAAGTCATAAAGTATTCCTCCGCGTCCCATCCCCCTGCCAAATTGATTAAGTGTACCTTGTTTATTTGTATTGCTGCCAATAGAAGCTGTATCACTCCATTTATCGGAAGAAACTTCAATTCCATGCTCCGCGACCCACTTGCTTACTTCCGACTGCGAACCGAATCCTCCACCCATGCCTTGTACTAAGAAATACCTTATTTCACCGTTCTTAACCATCGTTTCAAGCTTATCTGCAGTTAATATTGGGTCTGAACCCAGAAATCCTCCTACAGCCATTACCGGCTTACCTGTCTGTAATATAATAGGTGACGCCGACGTTGCACTAGATACTGCAACAAGATATTTCTCACCCGTATTATTATTTGTAA
Source organism: Clostridia bacterium (assembly GCA_026416815.1). Lineage (GTDB taxonomy): Bacteria > Bacillota > Clostridia > Acetivibrionales > DSM-2933 > SKW257. The sequence continues at coordinate 49,124 of JAOAEJ010000083.1, forward strand.
GAAAACTTATCAGCTTGGAAGATGAAGTGTTTTCCGGGGATAGGCCCATATCACCCCGGCCCTGACTAAATCCTCTATTATCATTTTCTCTATTTAACTCAGGCCCTGCATTTGGTAAAGTTGTTTCAGATCCATACAGAATGGGGGTATAGGCCCATATTGCAGGTGCTATTAGTAGTGCAGCGAATCCAATCGCCACCAAAGTCTTTATTGTCTTACCAAGGTAGTCTTTTTTTAATGACCTTACTAAAATAAGCCCTAGTGCAGATGCCAAACTTATTCCCACTACAATCGGTATAAGAATCTTACTCCATTCGGTGTATCTTGAAAGCATAAAGCCCTGTAGTGCAGCATTAGCGATTAACGCTGCAGGAAGTATAAAACACTTCCAACCACTTTTAAAATATACTTTCCACATTTCAACAATTCCAATACCCGACAGAGCAGCTAGACCCGGCGCAAGCATACATAGGTAGTACCTGTGGAAATAACCTGCTATGCTGAAGTACGCTAACATAGGTGCAATCCATGCTCCCCAGAGCAATAAGTATCTTGTAATTGTATTTTTATCACTGCCTCCGTTTTCACGCACTCTTAGTACAAGCATTAGAATTCCGAATAATGCTATAGGTAGCAACCAGCTTATCTGCCCTGCCATTTGCTGATTAAAGATTCTGAAAACTCCCTTTTGACCGGCTTCTCCAGCCCCCCCGGGGCCTCCTGCTCCACCAAATCCTCCAGGTCCTCTACCTTCTCCATTAAATCCATCCGGAGGATTCATTCCGTCAGGTAAATTCCCGTTATCGGGAGGGCCTTGTAAATTTGGGCTATTACCATTATCCCATGGGCTTTGACCATTTGGAGGTGCTTGCATATTTGGCTGTCCATTTCCGTCTTGTCCATTTCCATTTGGCATGGTAGTAGAGCCAACAGCGTCTGCTCTGCCATTACCCATGTTTGGTACGCCCATCCCATTACCGTTTTCTCTACCGGTAACTCTTTGTATTCCATTGTACCCGAGAGCAAGCTCAATAACTGAATTTGTTTGGCTGCTTCCTACATACGGCCTTTGATCGGAAGGTGTCAAATCTACTATCACGGCCCAAGAAAGGGAAACTGCCATTAGTATCACCGTAGCTACTATTAGGTGTAACACTTTTTTACCTATTTTCACAGATGATGTAAATAGGTAAACCAAGTAAAAGGCTGGTAAAACCATGAATGCCTGAAGCATTTTGATATTAAACCCCAGTCCTACAAGCGCCATAGACAACAACAGAAGTTTAAAACACCCTCTCTCTGCCGCTACAATTAAAGCCCATGTCGCAAGCAGCAGAACCATTACTAGCGAGGCATCAAGGTTATTTGTCCGGCTCACGGCTATCAATATTGGTGTTAAGGCAAGAACCAATGCCGAAACGATACCTGCTGTTTTCCCAAAAAACCTTTGTACGAGGTGATATACAAGCGCTACCGATATAACTGTTGACAGAGCCTCAGGAAGAATCAGACTCCATCCATGGAACCCGAATATCCATGCACTTAAAGCTTGCAGCCACAACCCTAAAGCCGGTTTATCTACACTTACGAACCCACCTGGATCAAAAGAAACGAAGAAAAAGTTATGCCAGCTGCTGAGCATACTTTTTACTGCAGCGGAGTAGTAAGTGTTTGCATACCCCTCCTTACCAATTGCATAGAAGCATAAAAAACCCGTTAACACGAGAATCAAAAATAGTGCAATTTTATGCCAAATACCTCTAATATAATTCATCATCGCTAACTCCTTATGATTTTAATTGATTCTTGTTCTTCATGGCATAATTCTACTGTATAGCACCCCGTTAAATCCCGGTACAATTGTGGCAATAGTGAGGTAAAATGATTGTATAAAAACTCGCCTCACCTATAAAAAAAGATTCAGAATAACGCTAAAATAGCCGTTGTTCTGAATCTTTTTCTAAGATTTAAATTATATATTGTTTTTTTGATACATTAAGCAATATTGCGTCCGTTTATAATTCGCTCATTAGTTCGTCCATGTCCAAGTGTAACTTCCAGTACCACTTGTCGGAACTGTATATGCCTTATTGCTTCCGCCTTCCCATACTACATTTCCGCTACCGTCTTTCTTGATAGCTTTAAACTGAATTGCCTGCCCTGCCGGTAAATCTACAGTTACAGTCCATGTTGGGTAATTAGGGCAGGATCCTGGACCTGCTGCACTTGCAGGAGCCCAGTTGCCTAATTCTGTACAGTTTCCGGCAATATAAACATTCTGTCCCATATATGTAGTAGCATTATTTATTGTAAAGGTTACAGGTATTTTGCCTGATGGTGTTGGTGTAGGTGTCGGTGTAGGCGTTGGTGTTGGGGTCGGTGTTGGTGTAGGTGTCACAGTTGTTGACTGAGCCACATTGATATAGTCAAGGTTTACATTACCAGTGTCGCTTGTATCGTATTTGTATGCAATGGTATTACTTCCTGCATTAAATGTCAACGTCTCTAACTGATCACTCCAGGTATCCCAGTTTGTAAGGGTTGCAAGACTGGTTTGTTTAACTTTAGTACCATTTACATAAATACTTAAAGTCTTTGCAGAACCACTCGCATTCGCATACCTTAGAGTAACATCATAATTACCAGCTGTTGCAGCGTTAACTGTAAATGTTGTTGTGGCACCGCTAGTCCAGTAGCCGTCTACAAATCCAGTTCCCGAATAACCTGTATGATCGGTATTTACTTTAGCACCACCTGAAAGGGTTGCTGCTTCTGCTTCGTACTTTGAAGTAGTAGTAGGTGTTGGTGTTGGCGTCGGTGTTGCTGTAGTAGTTGGCGTTGGAGTTGGTGTTACTGTGCTGCTTGACTCCTCGATCAATATTACACCGTTCGTGTTAGCTGTAAAGGTAACACTTCCGTTACTTACGGTTGCAGTAGCACCGGTATAATAATCTGTTAGTGAAGTACCATTTGCAAATACAGATGATACGTTTACTGTAGTTGCTCCACTTGCACCTAGTACGCAAACAACCTTATCAGTACCGTAAACCCTGCTGAAGGTATATGGGGAAGAGCTTATCTGCGCATGAGTACCTGCACCCACTGCTACGTGGTTATTTCTGAATTGTCCGACTTTCTGCCAGTGAGCCAATACATCGGTGTTTCCAGGCCATGGCATATCGGACCTTGTTCCCTGATATGCGTCTGAACATGAATATCCAAAGGCTCTGCCTACTTCATCTCCATAGAAAATCTGTACTGCCTTAGGAGTAAGTAAAAGTAATGTCCCCGCTTTTTTCTGCCTAGTCGTGTCACCGTTATAGAACAATGATGTATCATGAGAAGAAATATAGCTTAAAGGATTTGAAGTACTCAAGCCTGCATAGTATGAGTAAGTTGACTCAATTCCCGAATAGCTGCTGATTCCGTTACCTACTGCTCCTTGGTACGAGAAGTTTATTACAGAGTCAAAGCCATTATCATAGTAAGTACTTCTTTCAGGTCCATGTCCCCAAACCTCTGCTGTCATCCAGAAATCAGAGTCATCAATTTTCTTTGTTGGATTTGCTGCTTTCCAGTCTTTTAAAGCCTGTGTCGCTGAAGTCTTCAATTCTTTCCATGCATCAATTTCAACATGCTTAGCTGTGTCAACCCTGAAGCCGTCTACTCCATAGTTTCTAACCCAGTCAGTAAGCCATTTGATTAAGTATTTCCTAGGTGTATAGCCTGAGATATATGTAGCTTTTGTATCAGTTTTCTTTGAATAGAAGGTAGGCAAACCTACAGTTGTAGTTGATTCAGTCTTAAAGTCAGGTAATCCTGAAAGGTTTCCTGTTACATCACCGCTGCCGGTGGAATAGCCTGCCAATCCTGCCCTAATCCAGTTAGTTCCCCACCAATTTGCCCATTCTGTTGTACCATTGCTGTAATCAATATAATTGTGATATGAGTGCCAGGTTTCTCCCGAACCAGGCGTCCAGCTTGTACTCAAAGCTGATCCTGTCCACTTACCAAAGCTATAATCAACCATATCTTTGATGGTGTTATATCCTGCATGGTTCATTACTATATCAAATACTACCCTAACCCCTTTTGAGTGAGCTGTATCAATAAAAGTCTGTAATTCTGTTTCTGTTCCCATATTTGCGTCCATTTTTGTGTAGTCCATAGGATAGTATCCATGGTAAGCGTAGTGCTTGAAATCGCCTGAGCTACCGCCACCTACCCAACCGTGTATTTGCTCGTAAGGTGCAGTAATCCATAACGCATTTACACCAAGGTTTGAGAAGTAGCCTTCATTCAATTTTTGAGTCAAACCAGCTAAATCTCCACCATGGAATGTTCCTATATTTCTGCCGCTATCACCACCGTCAGTGGGGCTACGACCGTAGGAATTGTCATTTGATGTGTTTCCGTTAAGGAAACGGTCAGTAACTACAAAATATATATTTGCATTGTTCCAAGAAAATGTACTAGTTGCTGCAGCTACCGGCTGCGATGAATTTATTACTGGTAACAATGATAATACCATGACTATTGCCAGCATTACAGCTAATAGTTTTTTACTTGTTTTCATTAATAAAACCTCCCTATTTAATCTTCCTTTTAATTTTTCTATCTGTGTATAAAGATAATACCGATACTTTTTGAGCTTACAGGGGAACCTACACAGTTTAATCAAATTCCCCATTCCATACTTCACTCCTATTGATTAGTCAATTACTGCTTTAAGGTTTATAAGGCTTGTCTTATAATCCCTCCTTCCATTGTTCAAATCAAAAACTTTTAGGTCTACCACCCCCTTCCCATTTCACCTAATGATATTTCTTAATACAACTATATAAATTGCAAAAAAGAATCTACTACGAAGTTCTCCCTAAATCTTTTTTGCGATTTGTTACCTTAAGTTATATTGCGATAATCAAATTTTTCCTTCTAATATCATTATCGCAACTTATATAGCGCCTTCAATTTTGTACATAAATGCACTACCTAATTGTTAGGTTCACATGTATAGGAATAAAATTACTTTACAAGTCAATCGTCCGACAGCATTTGACCTTATAAAAACGTAATGAACAACGCAAACGTTTGCAGACTAAATGTCTTAAAAGATAATGGTAAATATAACTCTATGTAGGAATGCTTTACTTATTATCTTTAATACAAATTTATTTAAGTAACATATTATTAAAATTTTTGTGTAGGGTTAAATGTATTTATATGCTTCTGACAACTTGTATGAAAAATCTAAAACGTATTTTTTGACTTGAGCATTAAAATAAGCTTCTTTATATAGTGCATAATACTTCTGCTGCATTCAACCGCTCTTAAATGACTATAACTTCTATTAAAAATTATTTTATCATATTGCATACAGGTAATTCTAGGCAAAATTGTGGCAAAATTGTATCAAAATCGAAGTAAATGATTCTAATTTATGATTGTTGATTCTTTTCATGGTAAAATAGATTTAGAGGTGAATAAAATATTATGGATAAAAGACTGATATATATATCTGATGATGAAATCAATATTTGTAATATAATTAAATCCTTTCTTATTAAAGAAGGATTTAATGTTGAAACCTTTAATGATGGACGCTCTATACTTGAAGCTTTCAATGCAAAACCTGCAGATTTGCTGGTGATAGATATAATGATGCCGGAAATTGACGGCTTCTCCCTTTGTGCAACTATACGCCAAAAGAGCTCTGTACCCATAATCATTGTCTCGGCTAAAGATACCGAGTCGGACAAGATAGCAGGTCTTACTTTGGGCGGTGATGACTACCTTACAAAGCCCTTTAGCCCTATGGAGCTTATAGCAAGAGTGAAGAGCATATTCCGAAGAATTGAATTGGACAAAACAAACGTCCGAAATAATCACGTTATAAAGATTTGTGATATTTTGATTAATCCCAACACAAAACAGGCTGAGTTTGATGGTAAAAATATAGGGCTTACGGGTATGGAATTCAATTTACTCTATTATCTTGCTGAAAACAAAGACAGAGCCGTGAGCCGAAATGAGCTTCTGGACAAGCTTTGGGGATTTGAGAACGAAGTGGAAACCCGTGCTACTGATGATATGATAAAAAGGATTCGGAAAAAGCTTTCCATTGCCGGTTCAGTCTTAAAAATCGATACTGTTTGGGGATTTGGCTTCAAGATAGTAGAAAACATATGAGATATCAATGAGACAAGGGATGATGCTATGAATAGAAAGACGATTAAATGGAAAATTTTTAAATACAATATTACTGTAATCATTGTAATGATTACTTTGGCTACAGTAATATTTAACATTGCTGTACGTATGTATATTGAAAGAGATATATTTGGACAACTGAGTAAAATTGCAGCACGTACTGAAGATACTGCTTTGCGACAAGGGCCGGACTTTTTTCCGCCCCATGATGGAGGCATGCCACCACCGCGACCTCCCCGCCCCCGTGATAAGGAAAGAAATGATCCGCCAAATAATAATGATCCTTACCGATACTACTTTATGTTGGATCGTTCATTGAGAGAGCCTCTATCTGTTTTAAATGCCGAATATATTTTACTTGATAGTAGCAAAAATATAATAAATCCCTCTCCACACGAGTATTATAATACCTCTGACGATTTATTAGCCAAAATAATTAGTGAGATAGATAAATCTACTACCTTAAGTAATTCAACATACTTAAACTTTAATTTATCCGGTACTGAATACATAGCAATCTTAAAACCTGTATCCGAAAAGAATTCATTTGGATTAGGCTGGATAGTAATATACTCTAGCATTCAAAAGGTCAATCAGCTGCGGTTGGGAATAAATCTCATACTTTTTGCAATCCTTATCTTATCTGCAATTGTTATTATAATATTCTCTTCCCTTGCTGCAAAAAAAATATCTGCACTATTTTGTTCTCTTAATCAGCATATAAGAGCTGTGGCAGAAAGAAACTTCGGTACGAAAATTGATATACCTGTATATGACGAACTACAGGAGTTTGTAAACAACATTAATACTATGTCTGAAAAGCTTGAAACCTATGATAAAGCACAGAAAACCTTTTTGCAAAATGCTTCCCATGAATTCAGGACCCCGCTTATGTCTATTCAAAGCTATGCTGAAGGTATAAAATATGACGTGGTAGATAGCGATACTGCTGCGGGTATTATAATTGATGAAACAAAGCGTATGACCCATTTGGTAGAAGATTTACTCTACTTATCAAGGCTTGATGCTATTGAAGAAAACTATTGTTTTAACAATTTGGATTTTAATGACTTGCTAAATATCTGTATGGAGCGAATGAATGGACTGGCTACTAAAAACAATATTAAAATCACAGCGAATAATCTTGATGAAAAGGTTGAAATATGCGCTGATAAAGAAAAGCTGTCACGAGCTATTACCAATATAATCAGCAACTGCATAAGATATGCACAAAGCAGCATTGAAATTACTTCCAAGATTATAAACAACAACGTACAAATCAGCATATCGGATGATGGTCCCGGCTTACAATCAGCTGACCTTCCTAATATTTTCGAAAGGTTTTACAAGGGCAAAAAAGGTAATTTCGGACTTGGTTTGGCAATTACTAAGAATATTATTGAAAAGCATAATGGGAAAGTTTGGGCGGAGAATTCCGAATCAGGAGCGGTATTTAAGATAATACTTCCGTCCTCTCATGCTTAATGAAAATTCCATCGAGGTTTTCAAACAACCTATAGGTATTTTGTTCAAAAAGCAGCCCCTTGGTGATGACTTCTACCAAGGGGCATAGTATCGAATCTTTCTGATATGTAAATGCTTCATCAAATAATATCAATAGCGCTTTTAGAAAAATGAATTTATTATACCGCTGAAAGTAACTAAGTTTAACTTGATTTTCTATAACAAAAATTTCAATTCAGACAGGCATGAAACCCTACTTTTTATGTCCATATGCAGATTGTTTTTATCGTAAAAAATAGTCTGAAGTCCAAGCTTTCCAGGACCTACATAATCACATATATAGTCATCTCCTATAAAAGCAATCTTCTGCGCGCGCACACCAGCCTTTTCTATCGCACAGTTATAAATAGATTCATGGGGTTTTCGCCAGCCTACATTAACGGAAGTTACTACAAACTGAAAAAACTCACTGATTTGATTTCTTTCAAGTAGCTCTTCAATGCCATCGCTAACCATAAAGTTTGAAACAACAGCTAGTTTGAATTTTTTGGATAATTGCTCCAGTATGAGCCTTATTTCACTTTTAACATAGCATTTTGCAGAATATGTTTTCCAATAATTATTATATAAACTCTGTGCGACTTCATCTGCACTATCTGAAAGTTGTCTTAATTTAACTATAGCTTCAAAGCGCCTAAACAACTCATATTCCTTATCCTCAGGCAAGCCTTCCCTTAATGCCTGAGAAGCATATTTATAGTCCTCATAAAATTCCTCGAAGTCGTGCCAACAGTTCTCAAACCCACACCCATCATACGCCCACAAAGCATATTCGCTCTGTGTAGGCAATTCAGTCATATCTATCAAGGTTTCCATACAGTCAAAGAAAATATAATCAATATTGATACAAAACTCCCCCTACAAAATATTTTAACTAATCTATATTAAAATCAACTTTATTGTTTAATGGCTCAGATTTACCCCTTCTAAGTATGAACAAGAAAAGTATTAACGACATTACCACTGTAAAAACAGTGAGCACACCGACCATTAAAAAGACATTTACCCATCCTCCCATTTTGTTGGGGTCAATAAAGGAATAGGTATAGTAGCTGCTTAATAAACCTCTTATTGAGTGAAATATGAAATACGTAAATGGAATGACAATAGGGTAAAAAATATGCTGCTTTTTTAACTCGCTGTGAGGCCTAACAAAAAGATAATCTGCAATTGCAGCAACCGGCACAATCAAATGGTTTAGATAGGTATTGGACAGATCGTAATAGTAAAGAAACGGTGTTAAGTTTCCCGTCTCCAATAAACCATTCAAAGTTACCATATAATTTGCATGAAGGTACAGAAAATACATACTACCCGTAATTGTAATTGCAGCTGCACTCATAAGTCGAAATACTTCAAAGCTTTGTTCTTGAAGCCTTTTCGGTTTCTGAGCTGCCAGAAACCAGTAAATTGCCATAATAAGATTTGTCTGAATGGTGTAATATGTCAACCTATTCCAGTTTATACCGCCGTCGCCTATAACCATACGTGGAAATACACTTATCAGAATGAGAATACAAATTAAATATTTTAAATAAATAATACCTTTCTTACCGTTCATCTTACTCCTCCATAATTATGATACTAAAACAATACTCCATTGCAGTAGTAAATCCAGTATTATTTCTCTCCCAAATTTACTACGTATTTCTCCAATTTGGATTAAATCTGTATAACTTTGAGGGTCTATGCCCTGCATCTTTTGTAAACTGATCGGTTTCTATAACCATGTCTGCTATCTTTCTCCTGAAAGCAGCAGCAAGCAGCTCCTTGTTTAAGATAATCTCGTGTACCTGCTGGAGCTCCGTCAAGGTGAAGAGTTCCGGCATAAGATTAAATGCTATATCCGTATATTCAATCTTATTCCTAAGTCTCTCAATTGCGTATTCAATCATTTTAGCATGATCGAATGCAATACCTTTAGAATCAATAATTTCCCTATTTACTTTTGTGATTTTGCCTTCTGCTTCTTCAATAATTCTTACGGTAGCACTCAATGAGTCTGCATTATTTGTAAGCTTAACCTCAATGTGTTTTTCTAATATAAAACCTTTTTCGGTTATTGTTTTCTCTTTTTTTAATACAGCATATTTAACATTAAACCACACTGCGTCATCGGCATCATCCCCGGCTCTCACATCTAGCGAGGCACTATCAACGAGCGCCATATACGAACAGCTAATAACTCTAGTACGAGGGTCTCTATTTACATCCCCCCATGTATAAAGCTGCTCCATATAAATGTTGTCAACGTTAGTTTCAGTTTTAAGCTCCCGAATGGCTGCTTCATCAACACTCTCATTTATTGCTACAAAGCCTCCGGGTAAAGCCCATTGAGCAATATAGGGATGGTCTCCCCTTTTAATCATAAGCAGCTTTAATGATTTCTCCGGCAGCTTCCTATAATTCTCTTCTTCTTCATTCATTACAGTAAATATCAGCATATCTACCGTTACAGACGATCTTTCATATATGCTCGCGTCATACTTCTGTAAAAATTCTTCTTCAGTAAGCCTGTGCTTATTTTTAAGTAATTCTTTTTCCACTCTCATCACCTACACCATTGATTTTAATCCTATGTTGCTAACTTTTTGTTAATATCATTGTATTAGCTATTTTAACCATTGTCAATGTTTTATCAAAGTATAAATTCTTCCCCCCCACAGACAATGATTTATGCAATACCTTCTAAAATATACTTAACTAAATTCTGAGGATATTCCAAAATAAAAACCAAGTTTACGATTGAATTCTATCATAAACTTGGTTTTGTAATATGAATCTCTTATAGATAACCAAACTAAGCTTTATTAAATTTTATTGTAACCTTAAACAAATCACCATCAGTACTTATTTTAAAAGTTCCTCTGCATGCAGTAACGTAGCTCTCTGCAATTGCAAGACCAAGTCCGTTTCCTTCTGTTGTCCTTGCTTTATCTCCACGTACAAAGCGCTCAACAATTTCGTCATCCCTGAAATTCATTTCATAGTTTGCAATATTTTTAAATTCGATTAATATACTATTATTCTCTTCATATACGTTTATATAGACCCTTGTATTAGCCAATGAATACTTTATGATATTCAAAACTAGATTTTCAAAAACTCTAGAAAGTCGTTTGCCGTCTGCAGTAATATTCATATCCCCATCTTGAATACTAACCTTAAAGTCAAGCCCCGATGTAGATATTTGTTCATCATACTCTGCAAGAGACTGTCTCAAAAGAACCGCTATGTCTATCCTTTCCATTTCAACAGTGATATTTCCACTTTGCAACTTGGATATTTCGAATAAATCCTGTGTCAGATTTTTTAACTTTTCGCTCTTTTGCTTTAAAACTTTGACATAATCATTCGCCTCTTCCGGGGTTAGATTTTCCTTTGAGAGCAAATCGACATAGTTAATGATTGAGGTCAATGGTGTTTTTAAATCATGTGATACGTTTGTTATAAGCTCCGACTTCATTCTCTCGGCTTTTATCTCCTTTTGTACGGCGCTTTTTAGTCCGTCGGCTATTGCATTTATGTCCTTTGCCAACTTTGCCAGCGTACCCTCACCTTTTATATCTATTATATAATCCAATTGGCCGTTCTTTATTTCCTGTACCCCTTTTGCAATATTAGCAAATGGCTTCATTCTTAATATTATATAGTATATTGCCACAACAGTTAGTGCACAAAGTATAAGGAATAGAAGCAACGAAAAGACTGAATTTATTGCTACCATCAATACTGTCAGTACAAATACTGCAGTAACACCCACTATAACAGCAGCTGCAACTTTAACAAATAGAGGACCTGAGCTCAGTATGGTTCTTACTATATCTCTAAATTTAGTCAATATAGTATAAATCATACTATGCCTGATAAGTGTTTTATTTTTAAACTGTCTTACCAGTGATAACAATAGTCCTAAAACAATGCTGCAGGAAATAAGATTAAATAGTTGTAACACCATAAAGTCTGGCTGGATACTTGCAAAGGATGTAATAGGGTAATCTACTAATTTGTTTTGAATAAACTCTATAAATATTGCTGCCCACGCAATTATAATACTGACAGTAATAGCAATATTTATATCAGTATATATCCTATCTATCGCTATAAAATGAACTTCTTTATCGTTTGCTTTCCTTCCTGCTCTCCATACAAGATACAACAAGGCAAGTAACATAATCAACACTATCCATAGGATGATTGTAATTCCCTGTTGCCAATAAGTATGTTGTTTATCCCATTCTTCTTGCCTTTCTGCAAGATATTCATCAGTTACAGCAATGTATATTTTATTGCCAACTGCATAATTCATTGTTTCAGGTACATAAAATGAGTCCATATTGGCTTTCATTGACGGACTTACTTGGGTCCCATCTTTATCAAACAAATAGTATGCTTTAAACCCCGTAAAATATCTCCGCTCTGTTTGATTACAATTCGTATAGGTATTTTCACCATTTGTTGCATAATAGTATAAACCCTCTTTGTTATTTACCCTTTGCAGAAGAGAATAAAAGACTTGCAGCTCCCTTTCCACCAAGGAATTATATATGCTATCTATTATTTCTTGATTTTCCTTTAGAAACCGTTCTTTCATGGTCGGGTACATACTACTGTTTGATCCCATTTGGCTTTCGATTTGATTGTACCATTCAAAATAAGCTTGCTGTTTCCTATTCTCAAACTCTACTTTATCTATTGTATTGCCTTTTCTAATATTATCCTCGTTTTTATATTTCAAAAGATTGATTAGCCCTGTATAAAAGTTTTGTTGATAATAAAATAAATCTCTGGACTTCAAGTAATCACGTTCTGAAAAAGAACCAAACCCATTCGAATTGTTTACTAAGTTTGCAAATATCGTTGCAGAAAGCGCAAAACATATGATTACAAGCAAAAACGCAATTCCTTTTGTAACAGGAGAGTAACTAATTCTTTTCAATTTTGTATCCAATTCCCCACACCACCTTTAAATATTTTGGTTCTTTGGGATTAATCTCAATTTTTTCTCGAATGCGGCGTATATGTACTGCAATTGTGTTGTCATTAACAACCACCTCTTCGTTCCATACCTTACGGTATATTTCCTCTGCGGAAAAAACCCGATTTGGATTTCTACATAGAAGCTCCAGTATCCCATATTCAAGGGGAGTAATTCTAGCTAGTTCACCATCCACCGAAACAGTTTTACTCTCTGTATCCAGCTCCAATCCTCCAATTACAATTTTGGAATTGTTTTGTGCCATATTCCCAAGTGTGGTATAGCGCCTTAATTGAGATTTTACCCTTGCTATAAGTTCTAAAGGATTGAAGGGTTTTGTTATGTAATCATCGGCTCCCATTGTAAGTCCTAAGATTTTGTCAGTATCCTCTGATTTGGCTGATACCAGGATAATAGGAATGTTTTTGTCTTCACGTATTTTTAACGTTGCTTTTATTCCATCAAGTTTTGGCATCATTATATCCAATAGAAGAAGATGAATAGGTGTGGAGTTTATAATTTGAAGTGCTTCCAAGCCGTCATAGGCCTTTAAAACATTATAACCCTCGTTTTTAAGGTATATAAATATACTTTCAACGATGTCCTTATCATCGTCCACTACTAAGATATTATATTTTTCTATGATAATCACCACCTTTTATTTGATTGCCCTCATCCTTATATTCTAAAGTATAAATGGCAATTATTACGAAAATATTTATATAATTATTAAGAATTTATGAAGATTGGCTTTTCATCCTTAATTCGCTTTCGGCAATCTAATAATAACAGCCGTACCTTTGCCCTTCTTACTTTTAATAACCATCTCTCCGTGATGAGCTGCAACTATACTTTTCACGATGATAAGCCCTAGTCCATGCGTTTGATTTATAGTGGGCTTAAAAAAATCCTTTTGATTAAGGTGGTTTTTCTTTTCCTCCGAAATGCCGTACCCGTCATCTGCTATTATAATAGATACACTTTCCGATTTATTATTAAGTTTCGGAACAATTACCAAAATGATGCAATCTGCTTTATTATGCTTTACACTATTCATAATTAAGTTTAGCAGCGCCCTTTCAAATAACTTTTTATCCATCAACGCTGCTGCATTTTCATCCTCAATCATAATCTTGATTTTACAATTTTCAACAATACTGCTGTTAATACAGCTTGCCGCAGCTTCCCTGGCTATACTACCTAACCTCACAATTGAAAGTTCTAATGGCTGCATATCATATTGCAGTGAAGTTGCAAGATTTAAATTTGAAACTAGTTCTCGTAATCTTATTGCATTTTCTGTGATTATTTTCGCCTGTGACCGTACTTCCTCTGACAGAACAGAGTCTTCTTCAATTACTGCAGAATATCCTAAAATCATAGATAGGGGTGTTCTAACATCATGTGAAATCCCAGCAATCCAATTCTTAATAGCATTATCACGTTGCCTAATTTCATTGTTTTTCTCAACCATTGCTATGGAGGTTTTATTGATACTATCAGCCAAATCTTTGTATATTCCCTTCTCTTTCAAGAAAACTTCCTGTTCCTGCTTCAATGAGAAAATCCCATCTATGAGGCGCTTTATAGGGTTGGTTAATCGTCTTCCCAAAAATATAAAAAGTACTATTGCAGCTATAATGTTCAAAAATATAATCCATAAGAAAATCCGTGGAAATGATTCTGAGTAAAAAGACCAGTTGTATTTTATTATGGAATTTTTAGGATACCCAAGTATAACAAGGTTTTTATTACTTTCCCACACAAACACAGGATAATCATTTAAATAATTCTTAGATAGTTTAGCTATAGAGCTAAGCGAATAATGACTCTCTATATCCTTTGGTTTATTCCTGCTATTATATATGACATCACCTGCCGGATTAACAAGCTGTACCCAAAGGTTGTTCCTATTGATTATTTCTTCTGTCAGAACCGTCAATCTCCCGTTATTATGGCTTAATTCCCGTGCAATGGCTTTTACTGTTTTGGTCGGCTCTTGCTGTGATAAATTATAGCGTGTAAAGAAAATCAAGAAGATATAGTTTATCATTACCATAAGGAAGGCGATTAGAATTACTGTAAATGTAAACCTTATAGTTATCCCCATTGATTTGCTGTGAGTTCTAAAAAGCTTCAAAGCTCCTACCTCCTACCTTCTATAACCAACTTATATCCAAGGCCCTTTACGGTTATAAGGGAAATTGGAGTGGATGGTTTGGCTTCTATCTTTTCACGGATACGGCGAATGTGTACCATTAGAGTATTATTATAGCCATATGAATCGTTACCCCATGCTGATTGGCACAGCATATCCGTTGTTACTACCTTGTTTGCATTATCGTATAGTATGCTTAGGATTGCATGTTCCTTTGCGGTAAGCGGAAATACTTGTCCATCTTTTATAACTTCCGCCTTCGCTAAATCCACATCACAATTAGGAAGTTTAAAGCTTGGCAGGCTCACCTGATGTATGGATGAGTAAGTACGCTTTAAAATGGCATTGAGCCTTAAGGTAAGCTCCTTAGGCAGGAATGGCTTGACAACATAATCGTCAGCTCCAAGACCAAGACCCACAATCTTATCTTCTGCCTCTCCCCTTGCTGTGAGAAAAAGTACCGGGATATCACTCAGCTTTTTTATTTCTCTGAGCAGTGAAAATCCGTCTCCATCTGGAAGCATAACATCCAGAATTGCAATATCAGGCATGGTACATTTTATGGCCTCCATAGCCTCTGTGAAAGTGGCGGAAGTGGCTATTCTGTAAAAGCCATCTTTTCTAAGTATGGTCTCTACCATTTCCAACAATAGTGGTTCATCATCTACAAGCAGTATTTTCCTGTTTTTTACCAAATCCATATCTACAGCCCCTGTTTGTTTATAGACAGTTTAGTACTAAACTGTCGTAGTCTCTTCAAATTATATCATACATTTCTTGGTTAGCTTAGATTACAGATAAAACTTAAGGTTGTCTTAAGGTTAACTGCATGTTCCTGTAAGGTATCTATGGTAAATTCAAATAAAAAGAAGGAGGTACATACAATGAAAAAAATACTTAATAAAGCCTTTAAATTTTTGAGAATGGGCATTATAACTATATTTATATTATGCATACTCTTCCTGCTGACCTGCTTTGTTAATAACCAAATTCAATTGAGAAAAGAAGCTGCGATTATTAAATCAACAGGGAAAATTGTTCAGGTAAATGGATACGATATGCATGTCTATTCTGAAGGCCAAGGCAATTTAACCTGTGTGTTCATGTCCGGCTCCTCCATTTGTGCCTCTAATCTGGAATTCAAAGGGTTATACACTTATATGTCCAACGAATATAGAATCGCCGTAGTGGATAGGGCAAGCTATGGCTTTAGTGAGGCTGCAAATGATTCTAGAGATATTGACACTATGCTTGAAGAAACCAGACAGGCTTTAACAGCAGCGGGAGAAAAAGCTCCCTACATCCTTTTTCCCCATTCTATTTCAGGATTGGAAGCGATTTATTGGGCGCAAAAATACCCCGATGAAGTAAAGGCAATTATAGGTCTTGATATTGGCTTACCGGAAGAATATGCTGCTCAAAGTTTTAGTAAATCGGATTTATTTTTATTTGACCTACAGGCCTTTTTGGTGAGGACAGGAGTCCATCGCCTTGTCCCGTCTATTACCTATGATTCAACTATTATAAATGATAACTTTTTATCTAAGGATGAAAAAGAGTTATATAAAGCGCTTTGCTATAGAAATCTATTTACTGAGGATATGGTTAATGAGCTTAAGTCCTTGCAAGCAAATGCAAAAAAATCTATCGCACTAAAATTACCTACACAAACGCCTATCTTGATTTTTTCAGCCTTTCCCTATACAAATGACCAAGCCAAGCAACGCTCTATTACAGTAGAACAACGGGATCAACATTTTAATAAATTTGTATCCCGATTCAATCACGGAAAAGTATTATCTGTTCGCGGCAAGCACTGCATATACCTTTATGCTCCTAAAACCATTGCTAAAGAAAGTAAAGCATTTATCCTTAGTATTGCTGGCAATCATTAGTAGTCCATAAAGTTTCCCCGCTGATTGCAGTAGGCAATCAGCTTTGGTAAGTACTGGTCTCCTAGCCTGAAAAAATCATTTTTAGAGCTCGTTATCTATATAGAACTAATCACATCTATATTTTTAGCTTATAATGCATTTTTAAAAATAATTTGTAAAATTAACCAAATAATGGTTTACAAATAACAAATATTCGTTTATACTTATGCAAGTAAACATAAGCAAAATTTGGAAAGGAGAATTTTATGAAAAGGATTTTACCAAAAAGTTTTATGCTTCTAGGAGTGGTAGTTGCTATTATACTTTCCTGCAATGTATCTGTATTTGCTGCCACTGGTTGTGACCGTGTTCAGGATACTCATACGTGGGAAAGAATAACTAAATACAATTCTAGTGGAACATTTTTGACTACTTATACTACAAATTCTTATACCTATAAAGATCTTTATTATACTATAGGTAAAGGTTATGCACGTACAGGAACTGTAAAGCTTTCAGAAAGCAACTGGACTACCTGGGAAAGTGAACCCACAACTGGTAAGCCTATAACTGTTCAGCACCGCCAAATAATATATCAATACGAGTATACAGTGTATTAAGCATACTGTGGTATTCTAGGACGATATAAGAAAGTTGTGTATAAGGTACTGAAATAACTCCTTCTTGGCAAAAATTGTTAATATATTGCTAAGGAGGAGTTTTATTATGGAGGCAATACCAAGAGGGATATGGAGTACAAAAACTGGGACTTTGAGAATCGAGTAGGAGGTGAGTAATTATCTTACTCACCGACCTCTCACACCACGGCTAAAACTCTTACTTTCTTAAAAAATCCAATTATGTGCTTTGTTCTGCCTTACCCCTGCACTTTTCACAAAAATTATTTTTTCACGTATTTGTTTCTATAAATTCACCACTCTATTAAAATTGTAAACCATACCCTTAAAAACCAAAAATAAGGAAAGCTTCAACTTACTGTTGAAGCTTTCCTTATTTTTTCCGCTTGTATTCAAAGCATTATGCATTTACGCATTAGTAATCAGCAGCTTGCTGTAAGGATTCCGTAGAGATTTTAGAATTATTATCTACTAGACTTGAATCACTAGCAGTTAATGTCAAAGGCTCTTTTGTTGTCTATTTTATTTTAAAACTATTTACCTTTGATTGCGAGTTTCCAGCCATTTTATTGAGTATCTATCTACCACATTCGCTCAATGCCTTTGTCTGTAATCTTGATTGCCCCCTCTTTCAAAAGCCTGCCGACAGCTCTTTTAAAGGCTGCCTTACTCATGTTTAATTCAGCTTTTATGCGCTCTGGAGGGCTGTTATCATTAAGCTGGAGCTTACCTCCGCTTAGTTCCAATTTTTTCATAATCTTTTGCGCGTCACCTTCTATTTCGTTGTGGGCCTCTTGTCGCAGACTTAAGTCTAACTTTCCATCTTCCCTGACGTGTTTAATTCTTACTTCTACAGTATCACCTTCGGCATAATTACCATACAACTCCTTGTTAGGAATCAGCCCCTGATACTTGTTGTCTACAGCTACAAAAGCGCCCATCTGCTTACTTATGCTGTAAACGGTTCCTTTAACCCTGTCATTCACTTTATAGGGCGATTCACTGCTTAGAAGGTTGTATATATTCATAGTTGCACTTAATCTGTTGCTGGTGTCAATATACAACCCCACCAGATATGCACCGCCTTTTTTAACCTTGCCAACCTGTTCCCGGAAAGGTAAAAACAAGTCTTTCTCTAAACCCCAATCCAGAAAAGCGCCAATATTTGTTGTCTCTACGACTCTTAATACCGCCAGTTCTCCAACTGTCAACTTTGGTTTTATTGTCGTACATATCATTCTGTCCTCTGAGTCTTTATAAACAAATACCTCTATTTCATCACCCACTTCAGTACCTTCCGGCACCTGACTTTTAGGTAATAAAATATCATTTTCACCTTTAGAACTTCTGGAGTTCATATACACTCCAATCTGGGTCTTTCTAATGACAATCAATTTCTGCATTTTGCCTAATTCAATCATATTATACCTTCTTCACAATATTTGCACTTTATATGTTATCACAAAACAATGTACATAATTATATCATTTATTAACTCATTAAATATATTATTACATAAAATTAGTTCTTTATTTACTATTCTGCTTTCATTAAGCCTTCTACTCTATATCCATACTCATTATTACGTAAAGTATAAGTTATATTTTTACAATACAAATGAGCCAAGAAACCACCCTTGGCTCATTTGTATTATTTTCATATCTTCATTTCTATAAAAGTCTTCTCTGCCTCCACGCTTCCCATACGCATAAGCCTTGGTTTTCCAAGTCCAAGGTCTCTCTTGAATTCAAATTCCAAACGATAGTTGCCTGCTTTCATAGCAGCTACCTTTTGTCCTCCATCCGGGAAGAATACAAAGGCTCTTGTCTTATCTATATTTCTTATAACAAGTGATTCAATTTGATTAAAACTCCGGCTACCTGTGCAATGCCTGCTGTGGAGTTCTTTACCGTTGGCATCCGCCGCCCTGATTAATGCTTGCTTTTCACCTAATATGCACTGATTCAATTCCAGATAATGATGAACTTGCTCATTAGACGCGTTAACATCTAGTGCCTTCTTTCCAGAGTGAATCCGTACTACTGTACCCTTTGGAACAAACAGCTTCTCAGCTATTGTACAGTACTCATTAAAGTCCCCATCTTCTACAACAATCTTCACACCTTGAAGTTTATAGTTTTTAAAGCTTATGCGCAAGCCTTTCAAGTCAACATCAGCAAGTGCTATTATTTGGACCCACTCCTGGTTCACATCCACTTTGCTGTTTATCGTAGGTGCATTTGAAAATCCTGTTATCTTTATATTTGACTTGACTTCGTAAATGTCACCCGGCTGAATCGGTCCATGATTCACTAAAGGCAAGTTGAAAACTTTCATTGAAGTCCTTTCCCAGTCTATCGGCTCAGGACTTTCGAGAAGCAGACCCATAGCGCTGCCTGATTCATTGTTTATCGAAGTTATTTCAAGCACTTCAGGAAGCTCCCTATTTACCAAACCCATTACCGGGGCAATTGTTGAAAATGCTGCTGCTTCGGCTTCAAAATTAGCTATAACTTGGTTGTTAAAAGGAGCAACAATACCTGTGACTATTGGCTGCTTTGAAGACTCAAGCAAAACGCCTGCCTGTTTATATGCCCCCTGTCCCCATACCCGGTTTTTAAAGGACTGCATATGATGTACAAACGTTGAAAACCTTGAGGTTATGAAACTGAAGCTAAATACGTCATAATTTTCACCTGACTTTTCTGCCGCCAACCTCGCAAAGTACATTGTTTGGGGCGTCAGGCATACTCCATTGGCTACAAGCGTCTTATTTTTTGTTTTCCTTACAGGTCTGGACTCCTTATCCCCACTCTTGTTTACAACTGTCATTATTAACTCTTCTTCTCTTGTCAGATAAACCTCAGGACTTTCATCCCATAGGTTCAAGAAACCTTTCTGGTCTCCAAAAACACTCTTTACAGGAATTCCATTACTGTCATAAAGCTTTATAAATAATGGTGCCTTCTGCTTTGCATAAAGCATATCAACATAAGGCTCATTATATGCCAATCCCACGTCATAGAAGCAATAATGGGTTTTTGAACCGTCAAGCGGTACTGTATCCTTTACATACAGCTTAAGGTCTGCAAGCATACCAGCCCATGGAAATCTCGGTTTTTCATTGATATTTGAAGGAGCTTCGCTCTGCTTGACAAGCCCGGGAGCATTGCCTGTCCTAAAGTATGCCTTCTCTTTAAAGCTGAAGGGTGCTTTTCCGCTTCTGACCGACTGTGTCTCTACCTCAATTTTATAGAAGGTCTCAGGCTCAAATATCTCCATTTCGCCCTTACCCCAACTCATATCAAATTGGTTTTTAATTTTTTCCTGAAGACTTACTGCCTCGGTATATGCTTCATATTGGGCTTTTGTAACATATTGAAGCATACACAGGTAGCCATCGCCGGAAAGCTCCAGTGTTTTTGTTCTTCCCTTTATGATAAGAGTTTCTTCAACACTGGCTGTATCTGTATCAATTCCCCCTGCAAAGACATCCCCTTCATTTATACTTTTAGCATTTACCTTAAAAAGTGTTTTGCCAATGGTATAAACCTTTAATGTATGAAGCTCTTCAGGGAATACAACCTTAACCGAACCCGTGGTTTCAGGATACTTTGCAGCGAAATGGCATTCAGCCTTGCAAAGGTAAACCGTATAGGATTCATGGACGGTAAACACCACCTCATCTATTTGGTTTCCACAAAGGGTAAACTCCGATATTTGCCAGTCCCCGGAGCTATCACTCTTTCCGCTGTATGTAGAAACAATCACACCATCGGAATATGCACTTGCCGTAAACTCATATGAATGATAAATTTTCAAGGACACCCGATCTGCCTTTTTAACGTAGATATAAGAGAAACTGCAAAGCATTACAGCACCGCCGTTTTTGTCTTCCACATCTACTTCATTTGGAACACTGTGGATTCTTGCAAAAAGGAAGCTCATGTCATCAGCCTTATACGGGTTTTTGATTGTCTGCTTGCAAAGCGTGCTAAAGTCAACGCTTTTAGTACATTCGGGCACATATACCGACGCTGAATCAAAGAATAATGCATTTGTCACGTTGTCTTTTTCATCCTTGTATTGCTTCACAAGCATGCTGTAAGGTGATACGAATATTGTTTTGTCAGGTGTTACAAAGTTGCTTCCAATTGTCTGATCCGGTTCTAAATTATCAAAACCAATTGTGCATTCCGTCGGTTTTTTATCACTGACAACCGTTTCCCAAGACTTAGCAAACACATCCTCAAGCTTGGTATTGCCGGTGTTTTCCCTATAGCCTTCAAAAGGTGTCACATTTCCAAGTATAAGCTTTGCGTTAATTGCTCCCTTTGGCCCTGTTGCCATTTGCCATGTGCCAAAGCAATCTTTTTCGCCCCACGCTACTTCCTGCCATGTGTTTCCGGCTGCTTTTTTCTTGTAAAGCTTTACGCTTTTGAGCTTATATTCAAATGTAAATTTTCCCGCATTTTCAGCTCCTGGATCTGGGCTGGTGTTTTTGAAAAGTCCTGTCTCATCCTTCACCGCTTTTGCAAAGGTTATCACAGGATTCACATCCACTGGTACAGGTTCAAGGGAATTCAGGTAGTTTTCATCTTCTTCAAACACCAAATTGCTATTACCGTCAAAGAACCCATCGTTTTGTGCATCATATGCAGGAAGCTTTGAAAGCTCCCATTTTTCAGTAACCTTAAGGTGCTCAAGCCCAATTTTGGCAAGAGGCATAGGAGTTGGCGGCTCGTCGATCTTTTCCCATTTCAACTCAACATGCTTTTTAAGATCAGGGAATGGCCAAGGAAGCTCAACTATTATGTCAATACCTGCAAATACATAAAAGGGCTTCGGAGTCTTAGCCTCAATGCTTGCCTTAGCGTAAAGCCTGGCCTTGAAGCTGGATACCTTGATAGAAATATCTCCGCAAAGGGTAAGCCCGCCTTCCGCTTGTATCGGTTTCCAATTTATAAACAGGTATCCGTCTATCCAAGCAGAAAGCTTGGCTGAAACCGGTCCAAACTTCCAGCTTTTATCAAATCCTATCCAGCAGCCCGTTTTAAACCTCTTGCTGTCAAGCATAAGGTAGGCATTAGCTTCAAATAGCCCAAGAATGTTCGCTCTTACGCGTTTTTCCTTTTCCTCCCGACCTACATTGAAATACCATCTGTCGGTATTCAAGAAGTCAAAGAAGGCTTCCGCCATACCTGTAACATTTATAACACTTCCACTATCCTCAGGGTACATATAAAATCCCTCAAGGTTCATAAGAAGCTGGCATACCCTATTGTCATATATTGCCAAAAGATTGAATAGGGGCTTTTTAGAATCGTCGTTCAGCAAAGCCCTTTCCTTTGAGATATTGACCTTTCCGTTAAAAATGATAACAGGGCCGGGTATAAGAATCGCAAGCAGGCACTTTGCAGAAAAATTATATCCGTTATCCGCATAGGTTCCCAGGATGAGCCCTGCTCCAAAAGCAAGGTCATCGGCATTTTTGCTCCATTTCTCACGTGTATTTGCTACTCCCCCAACCTTAGTTATCCCCTTTGGCTCGGAGGAATACCATTCGTACCAGGTCTCATTGGGGTTTCCATTGAGGCCTTTTGTAGGGGCCATATTGTAGCCAAATAAGAGGCCTGCCCCAAATATAGCAAGTCCCGACTGCAGGAGCGGTATGCCTACAGGAAGCTGTGCATCTGCAGCTACATAGAAGTATGTAAATGCAGGGGTGGCGGTATGCTTTCCTGCAACAAAGTTTACGTCAATGGTTGTTTTGATTGGATAAATTACAAGTCCTACGCTGCCTCTGAATTCCCTTCCGTCTCCTTTGTCATAGAAGGCTACAGCGCCGTCAAATTTAAGAACATTTTTAATTTCAAAGTTAATACCTATGCCATCAAGGCTAAACCTTACATCTCCAGCCTTGCTCCATATGATTTTCATACCCTCAACACTGCCGCCTAAGGGTATACCCTCTACTAATCTCATGCCGCCTGAGAAGCCGACCCATTTTTCATCCTTGGGCCCAGGTATGGAGCCAAAGCCAACTTTAGAAATAAAGGCTGAAAAGCCGTGAAAATCAAGGGAAAGCTGCTTGGGAAAGTTTATCCAGCCGCCCTGTACTTTGACATGCCCCTTGGTATCTATCGAAAGGCTTTCCAGAACAAACTCCGGCCAGTCCACACTCGACCAAAGAAGCGGCTTAATTCCCCCGCTCAGTTCCACAAAGCCTGCTTCATCTTTATATCCTACAGCAAGGCTTTTTACCGTTGCTTCCATTACATTCGGTTTTGTAAGCTTAACACCGTTTTGCACCGATAGACCAAGTACATAACTATTACCGGGTGCTATTTTGATGTTTACATCTACTTCGTCTTCAAAATAAGGCGTCTTAAGTCTTCCAAGAAGCTGGCTGTCGGTTATGATATTATGCTTGAATAACAGTGAGATACTTTTTAGCTTTACTTCAAAATCATAAATATTTGCCTTTACATCATTTGTAATAGCGCTTATTGTGCCATAAAATCCCTTGTTGCCAATGGCACAATCCTTCAGATTAAGCGTCAGATCGCATAAATCTTTAGGCAGCTTCATTGTGAGGTTTTTCATGTATATGCCCATAAATCCCGGGTCGTCTACCAATGCCATTATCTCAGGCTGTGTAGAGTCTCTCGAAAAGTCAAACATTACATCCTCAGCAGCGATAATAAAGCCTGTGTCCGATATCATACACGGATTGAGATTGACTGAATCAAAGCCGTCTATTGATATACCCATACTTGCATCTATTGTAATGCTTCCGGTTAAGCTAATCTCGGCATAGCCGGTCTCCTTAACATTACCATCGGCGTCGACAGGTTTGAGGTAATCCCTTCCAAACCTTAGGGCAAAGGAGACATCATGTAATGTCAGGCTGTTAGTCGCTCCGAGGGAAAGACTCACCTTTACTACGGTGTATCCAGTCTGGCTCCCCATGAAAACAAACTTAATCGCATCTACTCCCGGTATTGCGATGGAAAGCTCTGTATCAAAAGCTAGGGCGAAATCAACGTGCACTGTACCATCTGAAAAATTATAGCTGTAATCAAGTACATATACCTTATCCAGGAACTCCTCCAATACGCCGTCAACAGAAAAGAAATCTCCAGGCCATGGAAGCTCTTCCAATATATCATTAAGTGTTCCCAATACTCTTATTGCCATGAATACACCTCCTAAAGTGGTTTTTCATCGGGCCTTATAAGCCAGAGAGTTCCAAACATTTTATTATCCCAATCTTCATCGGGAAGCCTTTCATTGAACGGACCGGTATTATTATGACTATGATTCCATATAGTCTTGCTTTTCTCAAAATCCTTACGATATATTCGGCTTACCATCTTGTCTTGGCTGCCGTTATTCTTCAGCTTGTATATTCCTTGATATATTTCTATCAGACGGTCTCTCATGGTACAGAATAAAGGTGACACAAGACACCCTGCAGATCCGCTGCCACCACCATCAGGGTTACCATAGTGAAACCTTATGCCCGTTTTCCCACCTTCATCAGGCGAATTATCATTCAAAGCAAAAAGCTCATCTGTAAAATAAAACTTTGCAAATTCACATTTATTGGTATTAGACTGAAAATCTTCAACCTTATAGCAATAATTCCTGTAGGCAGCTCCTTTCTTTGGCCTAGAGCCTATCGAAACATAACTGTATTTTTTATTTCCTTGAATAGAGGAAAGACATTCATATTCCTCAGGATCTTTTTCATCATACTTTCTGGAAGTATAGCTTGTCCATTGATAGGTTTCCTTAACCTCCTCGTTGTGGATAAGAAAAAATACCCCGTAATAATTGTCATAGCCCCTGTTATCTGACGGTCCCAGCAAAAAAATATTGGCTTCAGTAGTACCTCCAGCCCCTGCAGGTATTGACCATTCAGATTCACCGTTTGTGAATTCAGGTCTCCAGTCAAGGGTTACTGTTCCTGTGTTTTCATCGTATGCCTTAATAAAGTAAGTCTTTGAGGTTCTTGTAGTATCATCCTTTAAATATATAGTATCGAATTTTTTATTAATCCTGGCTCCCTTGGGCAATCCCGGAAGCTTAACAACTTCAGGATGTGAAGGATCTTCAACCACCGCACCCGCTCCACGGTAATTTCCACCAAGAGGATCAATCAATACAATATTAGGACTTTTTACAATTTCCCATCTGGATTTCTTCAGCGCGCCAAAATCAGGTTGGTTATCAAGCACCATCACGTTTGTTGCCTCACTAAAACTAACGATACGATAAATACCAAATTTCTTGGTATCATCTTCAAATTTTATATAATCAAATCCTCCACAAATATCCCTTTCCATAAGGGGAAAATCATTAATTTTCACAGCCTTTGCAGTTCCTGCAACGCAGCTGGCGTCCACCCCTTTTGGATTAAGGAAGTTAACCTTATTCTTATCAAGCTCTGTAACCACTATTGGATTACCTGACGAACCAGAGCAGTTCTGAAGCCACGGCTCCTTGATATCAAGAAAATACTCGGTAATAGCTTCGAGCTTGAAAATATTCTTATCCTCACTCAAATTGCCATATTCAAAAGTTGCTATATTATCATCCTTAAGAATGCCATACTTTTTCAGCAGTCTGTCTCTCCAGATTTTTTTCTGGTTATCGCCGACCTCACGCCATTTCTGATAAGATAGATTGGCTTTGTCTCGCATTTCTTTCAGCAGCAGCATACTATACGTCTGACTCTTTGATAAGTTGATTGCTTCAGCTTCATCAATAAGGCTGAAGAAAGGCCACGCATAAGGAAAAATATTTATATAACTGTCCCAGGACGCATCCTCTTCATCAAGGTAGCCGTTGCTTTTTAAAACACCATATAAATATGAAGGATCAAACATCCCAAATCTTGATAGTACGGCAAATTTGAGATATCTGGAAGTAGAATTGCTTTCAAGGGTTGCAGCTTTACCTATAGTTGCACCGGCTTCAACCATAATATCCATTTGCCCGCTTAAAAAATGGTTTAAAATTAGACTGCTCGGAATACTCCCAGAAGGTATTACAGCGTTTTGAAGCGAGTCTTCCAGAGAACTAAGCAGGCTTGAGGTTTCAAGATTAAGATATGCAAAGCCCATAATCTCACCTGTCTGTTCCATGATATCCTTTAGGCAGGTAAACCTTGCTGTGGATGGGGTAAAATATAAAAACAAGTTGATTTTTTCAGGAAGCTGGCCGGAAGAAATGCTGCTGCTGTCCAACTCATAATTGTCTTCTCCCGCAAGAGCATAAGCTTCGGGAGCCTTTACAGAAAGCCTCCCTTTACATGCTGCATATACTGTAGCATCGCCAAGAGCCTTTACTTTTGTGTAGTTATTGAATTTCCAACTTGAGCTTGACGACTTATCCAGTCCATAAGTATAGACCTTCTCCCATCCGGCGGTTTGATTGGAATCCGCATTATAATACGGAGGTTTTATAAATAGGTTGAATTTAATATCCGGCATTGCGCTACACCCCCCTTAAGATGTTGAAGCTTTTATTTTGGCGCCCATTGATGTCCATGACTCTCATACGATAATCGTACAGTTTTCCCAATTCCCTGTTTTCATCAGAAAAGCTTGGTACATCAATCGAAATCCAGCTAGTAATGGTAGCCCAGCCTGCTTCATCATCTGCTCCCTGGACGTTTTCTCTTCTTTGAATAAGCCATTTATTGAGGTTGCTCCCCGCTTCCCACGAAAGCCTTATAGCATTTCCATTACCAAGAGCTGCAGGCGTCTGCCATAAAGGAGCCTCAGGCCTTTGATCCTCGTATACCTTTGCAGTTACAATATTTGACGGACGTGAATAAACCTTGTAAGTATCATCTTTATACTTTTTCTCACCTACTGCTACTACCCTGTAGTAAAAAAGCTTATCGGGCTCAAGCTCTGAGTCTGCCAAGCTGTCATTAGGGTGCGCCACAGAAATACTTTTACCCGGTTTTAATACCGGAACCATCAGACGTATATCCTTTGCCGCCTCCTCATCATCGGTACGGTAAACAATATATCCCTTAACAGCCTTATCTATAAGAGTCCTAAAGCTTATTAAAGCCTCTCTGTCTCCTTGTACTATTGATGTTATTTCCGGCGAACCTGTAAGTTTTGGATTAAAAATCCTTACGGCGTATGACGCAATACTGAAATCGCCTAATACACCGGATTCATTCACAGTCCTTATTCTGTAAAAATAGCTGTTATCAGCTCCGCCGTCGATTGTTGAGTCAATATACTGCATAAAATTCAGGTCTAGCGGGGTATCCGGAGCTTCCCAATATGCTCTTTTATTTGCATAGTTAGTATCATCGGGGTTTATCTCTTTCTCATTGAGGCGTGCAAAAGCAGCTTCATTACCCGGAATATTTGCGAGCACCTTTAAAAATACATTTGTATAAGCCTCTTCAAAGAGTCCGTAGTAATCTATATCAGGTGCTTTAATGACCTTGACTTTTACTTCTGTTATTAAATCAGAAGCTTCTGCAGGGCTTATTCCAAGATCCTTTATAACCTCAAGCTTATTTATAAATTCATCAATTTCAGCCTCATTAAATACTCCGTTTCCATCTGTAAACGGAAGCTTTATCTTCCTGCGCTTACTGTCTTCCATAAAAATGGCATCGTCAAGCGCCCTGTATATAATGTATTTTGCTGCGTTATCACGCTTCCATCTGATCTGGAAGCTGCATTTTCCATAAAAGTCGGGCAGAGTAGCATATTGGTTTGCTACGTCCTTTATTTCTGCAGGAAGCGGTTTATCCCTATAGACTGACATAATTGGAAGAGCTTTTGACAAAAAGCCTTCCCCTTGGCTGTTAACCGATGATACTCCTACCTGTGCATAAGTAATTCTATCTTGAAGGGTTGCTTTAATTGGAGGTTTGAAAAAATACCTGGTTATAATTCCATAGCCGTTTTTTGGTATTGTCATTAGCTTTAAATCCCAGTTTGAAGATATGCTATAATCCTTTGCGACTGGAAGCCCGGGTTTCATAGGAATTGTAAAATGACTTCCGTATTTTGGATACAGCTTTTCAAGCTCAATCACCGCAAAATTTCCCTCACTATTTTCAATGAAGCTCTCCTTCAATACGGGGTATTCCCTGCCTCCAATGGCTACCTTTTCGCCTATCTTAACCTCAAGCACATCACTGGGAATTGCAAATATAACTTCATATTTATCGTTTTTATCATCAGAGCTTGCAATCTGAAAAGTTCCTGAAGCAACGGTAACATAACCTTTCCCGTAAGGACTCGGTAAATCAAAATCAATTACTATTTCGTCCCTATCGTTTTTTAAAGAATTGGTAATTACATAGTCTCCATCCTCAGTCCGTAGGCTCTCACCATTTAAGAAGCCGTTTCCAGTTACATTTTCCATAGCAAGGTCAGTATATAACGTAGCTCTGCTGCCATATATACTTCCGCTGATTACCGTTCCGGTTACTTTGCCCATCAGAACATTCTGCCAGCCGCCTTGGAAGTAAAAGTTAAAGCTGTTGACATCAATCCCTTGTGAATCAAGGGCTTGATCCCAACTATATACAACTTTCAAAATAGGCTCATAAAGCTTTTCGTCCGTCATTCCGTTATATATATTCACTTCTTTTATTTCGCTCATTTCAACAGAACTAAGGCTTTTATCTCCAGGCTCAAGAAGTTTTGCTTCAAGAACATAGGGTGGCGGCGGAAGAAACCTTTCACATAAAGCTTCCGAGCCTGTTGAGAAAGAACTTCTTCTTCCCCAGATATCAACTGCCTGTACCGAATAAATATATCTTCCGCTATACATCCGGATATCCTGAAAACATGTTTTCCTGCTGCCATCCTTCTCTGCAACAGCAAGGTGAAGCCCGTCAAAAGTAGCCTCTTCAAGTATTCCTCCAGGATTTTGCCGGTTTATTGCATAAGCTGTTATATTTTCGTCGTTCGGAGTTGGAAGATTCCAAGTAAGATTAATAGAATAGTGCTTGTCCATAGAATTACCCGAGGGTCCCTTACCCGCCATTCCCTTTTGTACGCTGGTTTCCAGACCTTCTGGAGCTTTGGGAAGCTCACGTTTGCCTATGGATACGCCCTTCACTATAAAGCTTGATGTGCCGAAGCCCAAATAATCAGTTGCTGTTGCTATTTTAAATATAGTTATACTGCATTTAAGAAGCTTTTGTCTTTCCAATAAAGCTTCCTTACTCTTGATTATATCTCTTTCCGGCCCGAGTATTTCACCGGGCACTCCGATAATTTTTTTCGGGGGCTTCAAAATAATTGACGGTGTTATCTTTATGTAGTCCAAAGGCAGCTCGGAATGAAGGGAAATAACACCTTCTTTGCTGCTTAATTTAGTGGAGGCAACAACCCTGTCATTACTATAGCCCTCTACCAATAAAGCACTAGCGCTGTGCTTCACAAACATCTGAAACTCTCTGACTACGCTACCAAAACGGATTATCGAAGGGCTTGCAAGTCTGAAGCCTATACCTCCCTTTAGTCTCATGCTTTTACTTTCTTCACTTGACATGAAAGGTAGGCTGGCCAAGTCAAAAATAATATCTTCAATGCTGAAAAAATTATCCTTCAGCGGTCCGTCAAAGCAGGAAAAGTCAACGTATTTGCCAAGATTAAAAAGTTGACCCTCCGGATAATCAGCTTCAACCTTGTAATCATAAAAGTTACCCAGCAATACTTCTAAATCAGTCCAGTAAAAACCAAGAATCCTTGCAATATCAGGGTGGATTGAAGATAAAAGTAAAAGACTTAAAGGGCTCATGCTCATACTGGACCTGATTCCGCTTCCATCGACATTATCCTCACTAGCCTCATACTTGGATGCATCTACCGGAAGCCCAGGTTTTTGATTCATGACGCTAGCCATAATTTCCTTAAGTTCTTTAAAATCTGACTCTTTGAAGTTATTCCGCAACTTTTTTGGAAGCCTCATTTGGGCTAGAAACCAATCGGGGTCTTTTCCCTTCATGTATCTAAGAAACGCTGTATAAGTGGGTCTAATAGTAGGCGGCAATTCACCGTTTTTCTTTGCTATGTCAAATAGTGCCTTAACGGTTGTACCGAGAGGAAACCCCAGACCATATTTACTGTTAATCGGCCCTTTCCAACCTTTATTGTCATCCTCCCAGATATACAGTCCTATATCCCCCAGATAAAAACGCTGTTGTCCATATATTACAAGCTCATCTACCATGTGAGCCCGTATTTTCAAATCCATTTGACCGTTTATATCGTTATATTGGCGGGTTTCCACTACTTTCCCTTTATACAGGGCTGTAACCATGGCATCACCGCCATCATCATAAAAACAATCCAATATGATTTTATTGACCGGAACTGAGAAGCGGACTTTATACGCTCCCTCAAGCTTTGCATACGGCTTATTAAAACCATTCCATCCGATCATACGTGTTTCCAGCTGTTTTGACGTCTCTGAGGAAATAACTGCTGAATAACTACCGGCCCCAACAGTAAACTTAACTTCATGGGGCAGGGGTATAAAATTCCCGCCGGAAGCGAAGTTTATCAAGGCTTCGCCCCTATCTGTACCGTACGAAAACCTTCTATAAATACGAAAGCCTGAAGCAGGAATCCCCTTTTTCTGGTCGATACTGACCCTTAAATGGATTCCTTGCTCCAGGCCGTCGGTTCCGTCGGTTCCATGGGAGATCATAGCTAAACTGAAAGAATCTTTGCTCACACCAACACCTCACTTATTTAGAAATATACATCTGTAATCCCTAGGTATATATTACCAAATTATATACAAACAAAGCAATAGTCGGTGGAATTTTCTCTTATTTTGTCTTCTTATTGCAATGATAAATAATTACAATACGGGAGTTCATTATAAATTGCAAGCGTTGCCATGTACATGGTCGCATTATGCATGCAGAGCCATTAGAATAACCCTATTAGCACACTTATTATCTATGCATTTATTATCTTTCAAACATTCTTAAAATTCTTATATAATGGTTAGCCTCACGCAATACATGGTCACCGAGTAATGGATACGCTATCGCTTTTATACTACAATCGAGAAGGCCCTTTGTACCGGCAGTTTTGAAATCCCGCAGCTCTTTTGCAGCTTGTAAGCTTTCACTCGTAACTTTCTGCAGTGTCATTGTTTGGTCTAAAGCTGCAACTGCTTCTCTTGTCAATTTATAAAACTCATTACCAAAGTTGTTGGCAGTGCTTATTAACTTCGGGACTTATAACACCATTAGATAGTGCAATAGTTTCAGCTAATAACCCTTCAAATTGAACTTTAAAGCTATCAGCTTCCTCGGCAAACCTTACATCTCTTCCAGTAAAACCAGTTTCTAAGAATATTGAATGTTCCTTTGCTATTCTTGCAAAGAATACATTTGAGCAATACTTTGTTATCTATAATGCTTATACCGCCAATACCATAAACTTATCTATTGACGGATATTTCACTTTACATATGCAGATGATAAATAATGATAGGAGGAATTCGATGGATATAAATCAACAAAAGAATTTTAAAAAGCCGCCTCAGTCTTATTGGATGGATTCAACACCCCGAACTAGGTATCCGGTTTTAAATGAAGATATAAAGGTTGATATAGCAATTATCGGTGGGGGAATTGCCGGTATCTCCACTGCCTACCTGCTCAATAAGCATGGAATGAAGGTAGCAATCCTTGAGGCTGATCATATTCTACAAGGTACAACGGGGCATACCACAGCCAAAATCACTTCCCAGCACGGATTGATATACAATAAAATCAAGAACCAGATGAGTGAGGAATTCGCAAAACAATACGCAGAAGCAAATGAATCAGCTATTAGGATGATTGAAAAGATAGCACAAGAAAACAATATTGAGTGTGATTATGTCCCCCAGTCTGCCTACGACTACACACTTCAAGACGGGTATGTAGACAAGATAAGCAATGAAGTAAAGGCAGCCTCGTCCCTGGGTATAAAAGCAACCTATCTGGAGGAAATACCTCTGCCATTCCCTATCAAAGCTGCTGTACGTTTTGATAATCAGGCACAGTTTCATCCACTGAAATTTCTACTTCCTCTTGCCGAAAAGCTAACAAGCAACGGCGGTCAAATTTTTGAACAAAGTAGAGTTGTAGATATTGAAGAGAACGGCGAATACACTTTAGTTACAAGTCATGGAAAGAAGGTAACCGCTGAAAAGCTTATTATCGCTTCTCACTACCCCTGCTATAATAAGTCGGGTTTGTATTTCGCCAGGATATACTCAGAGCGGTCATATGTTGTTGCAATCAAGGCAAAAGAAAAATATCCAGGTGGAATGTATATAACCGCCGAAGAGCCTGGGCGTTCACTCCGCTATCAAAGTTCTGATCATGGTGAATTGATTTTGGTGGGCGGTGAACACCATAAAACCGGTCAGGGTGAAGATACTGTCAAGCACTACGAAGCATTGTTAAACTTTGCAAATAAAACCTTTACGGTGGAAGATATTCCTTACCGGTGGCTGTCTCTTATACACATCT
>JAOAEJ010000019.1 GCA_026416815.1 Clostridia bacterium
GATACAAGAATGGAGAGAAAAAGGTCTTTCGACAGTATATAGAGTGGATTTGAGCAGACTGAGCCTGTCAGTCGATTAGCAATGGCAGTTGAATAAGCTTACGCTGCGCTAAGTAATTTCGTTTGTTGTCTGTATGACAGCGATTTAGCGAGAAGGGCAAAACCAATCAGGTTTTGAATAGCTGTCTTAGTAAAATGTTTGGGGGAATCAAAGCCGACATTAGCGAGATAAGCGTTTACCCTCTCAACTGATTGACGCTTGTAGTAAAGTCTGTTGAATAATAATTGGAAAGGCTGAATTTTACCAGGGACGGGATCAGAGACCTGTAAATATTTTGTGCAACCATAGAGTGATTTCCTGTATGTGCAATCCTGAGCCTGATTTGGACAACGGAACTTGTAGCGCAAGCGATAAGTCTTTGGATCGTACCAAGAGCCGTTTATTCTCATTTTGAGGTTTGCCTTGCAGAGTGGAGAGCCATCGGTAGCAAGGGCTTTATTCGGTTGGCCGTTTCTGCGGTTGGGGGAAATGATGGATGAGCCATTCACGGTATAGTAAAAGGACTCGTAGACATTTCTGTAGTCGTATCCTTTGTCAGCCATTTGCATTGGCTTATCGTCAAGGTATTCCTGATAATGCTTTTTCAGAAGTTCATATAAATTCGGGGCTATTTTATTTTCTTTGTGATTAGCCGGCTCGACTTTCCAGACTAAAGGTGTATCGGTGTCTGCATCCACGATGAGATGTAACTTATATCCCCAGAAGAAGAGAGTTTTGGCTTTACCGTTGATATCGTTGGTGCTGGATAGGAAACCGAGAGCTGCTTCATGATTCCTTTTAGGCGGATTGGTTTTATCAGAGAGGTTATGTATGAAGCATTTGGGATTGTTGTCTTTAGTATTTGCTACGACTGGCTTGGCATCAATAGCCAGATTGATCAGCTTGGTTTTTGTGGCTGCTAAGCCGGCTTTGTTTACTTGTGCGCACAATGCTATCAACAAAGACTTGTCAAACGCATTGAGAAATCTGTAGAAGGTGGAACTGTCCGGGATGGAGTGTTTGAAACCCAACACATACTTACTGAAATAGGGTTTGGCTTTCAGTTCACGGATAAGTTGCAGAATGGAACGATACCCTTCCTTAGTGTAAACAATAAAGGCTTTTATCATGGCATGCTGGTCATAACCCGTAGCTCCCACCCCTTCATTACAGCGAGGGATACTGCTCAAATCCAAAGATTCAAACATTTGGGAATACTCAATGAAGAACTCATTGTTCATTTCATCGTGAGTTCCGTGCAGGATTATTTCCGGTGTTAAGAATACATTCTTTGACATCTTGACCTCTTATGTGATTAAGTATCAATAATATGAACCACATTATCCAGCAATGGAGGGAGGTCAAGCTTTTTCTTGAACTTAACCTAACTATTTTTCAGTAGGTTATAATTAGTACAGAACACATACTTATTTAAACTTATGGAGGAAAAAATGACTAAAAAAACCATTATCTTAATGTTTATGTTAACCATGGTTGCTTCATTTTTAACTAGTGCTACGTTGGAAGAAACACTAAACTCTCTCACTGGTGCTGCGGCCTCCAATTATGTTAATCCTATGGTTTCAGCATTTGGTGCTGACATGAACGGGGGATGGTTTCACAAAGCACCACGAGACAAAGTAATGGCATGGGATTTTGAATTTGGAATAGTAGTTATGGGAACTATGTTCCCAGATGCTGACAAGTCATTTGATGTTAATGGTCGGTTTATTTTTACTCGAGCCCAAGCTCAACAGATTGCTTCCAATCATGCTGGTTTACCTTATTATAATGCCTTAGTAGACCAGATTGTCAACCAAACCTTTACTGTTGGAATAAAAGGACCGACAATAATAGGAGATGAATATGATTCAAATGCTAATCTAAATCCAGATGGAAGTAATCCGACAGCAATTAATATCTATTTCCCAGCTCAGAATATTACCTTTACATATAATAATACAACTCAAACCGAAAGTGTACCATCAAGTGTAATAATAATTCCTGTAGGGGGTTTACTAAAAGATCTGCCTGCTTTACCACTTGCAGCACCACAATTATCAATTGGTACACTTTATGGAACTAATTTATCCTTTAGATATTTACCCGATACAGAGCTGACACCAGAAATAGGGAGTTTAAAATACTTTGGTTGGGGCATTCAACATAATCCTGCTGTCTGGTTACCTTTTCCTATTCCTATAGATGCAGCTTTTGCTTTCTACACTCAAGGTTTAGATGTTGGTGAAATTATTGAAACTGAAGCTACAACTGCAGGTATTAATATTTCAAAAAAATTTGGTTGGAAACTCTTCAATGTAACACCTTACTTAGGAGCTGCTTGGGAATCATCAAAAATGAAATTTAATTATGATTATATCACAAGTTTACCTAATGATCCACAACCTACGACAATAACAGTTAATTTTGATGTGGAAGGAAAAAACTCATCACGCATAACAGCAGGTTTGAATTTTAGGTTAGCTATTTTGAATCTTAATTTTGACTATAATATTGCTAAGTATCCATCTGCTACAGCTGGTGCGATGATAAATTTAAGTTGGTAAAGGTAATCCTAATTCTTGTCAGCGAATACCCCACACATAGTGGGGTATTCATTTATCTTGATTATCTAATATTCCAGCTCTCAACTAAATTAAGTTTATCTTTGCTGATTTCAATCATTCCTTTATCATCTCTTAATAACATATTACCATTCGAATCATAGTATTCTAAAACAATAAAATGCTTACCTTCTGTCAAGGGTATATCTGCTACTAATATATCATTAGGGAAAAATCTACTAATACGGAGATCTGCATTTTCACTTGCATAGACTGCTACATCAGTAGCAAAACTCATCAAAGAACCTGCAATTCCTGGATTTTTCTCTTTTAT
Organism: Clostridia bacterium; assembly: GCA_026416815.1. GTDB lineage: Bacteria > Bacillota > Clostridia > Acetivibrionales > DSM-2933 > SKW257. The sequence goes on from JAOAEJ010000019.1 coordinate 2,938, forward strand.
TTTATCTTTAGCTGCTTCAGCTGCAATACCCTTGATAACTGATCTTGTAATACTTTTTAAGAATATTACTGGTTCTTTAACTTTGAAAGTTTCTACTGCTACATTACCTATATCCTCCAGTTTTCCAAGTTCATAGGACTTACCGTCAATAATCACCTTGACAGTATTTATTTCAGTATCAGGATTAACAATATAAGGAAGAGAAAATTTGAAATAATAATTAGGATCAATACCTGGCCAAAACATTTGCACAATATCCACTGATTTGTCTACAGCTGCAATTG
>JAOAEJ010000063.1 GCA_026416815.1 Clostridia bacterium
TTTTTGTAATCAGTGACATATTACCCCATAACATATTGCGAACGTACGCCAATATAATAAAAATAAATTTTTTATATATTTATCTAGAGTTTGAAGAATTTGTGATGTGGAGCCCTCAACCAGAATCGAACGGGTGACCTCATCCTTACCATGTAAACGCATAGGTTTTAGGACTTTTTATCAATTCATGAAATGCCTTATTTTATTGTGTTTGACGATTTTTATTTTTTATTTGCCCTTACGTTTTTTTACCGTTTTACACTCTGCTAAGGGTAGTAATAAGGGTAGTAAAAAATCGCCTCAAGTATGCATTTCTATATGATTTCAGTAACCATCTTATACATTTCCTCTGCTACAGAAATACATTCATCCGCCTCATCATCCGATACCACAAGCGGCACATCTGCAGGATAGCGAGTCTCAATATAGTATTGATTAACAAATGCACAATCCTTTAGCCGCTTTTTAAACTCTGCATGATGACTAGAGGCTTCCTTACAAAGGTAAATAAGACTATGGCCTTCCGCCACCTGCCCAGTTTGTTTGAGCAGATAACCTTTTAGCGACTTTTCTATGGCTTGCTGGCAGTGAAAAGCAACTACATCGTTTCCACAATCATTCTGTTTAAGAACTCTTGCAGACTTTAAATCACGACCTGCTTTTTCCAGCCATTCATTATGTCTTAAACTATCAACCATAGATAACAGCTCCTTTCTTATTAATCAGATAAGCAAAGCTTGTTGTATCATTTACGCACTGGTTCCATTCAGCTTCTGTATACAAAAGTAAATCAAAAGGTTTACTACTCTCAATATTCAAATATATATCTGTTAATAGTTCTCTTTTATTATCTGTATCCTTGACTATACAGAGATCAATATCACTCTTCTTTGTAGCTGTTCCTTTGGCTTGCGAACCAAAAACGATTATCTTTGAAGGAGCATAATGAGAAACAATCTGTTCCTTTATTACATTTATCTCATTTATCAGTGCTTTCATATAATCAACACCTTCATCTTGTATTCCACTATATACTCTGATTTCTATCTTCCCAAGAAGAGCTTGCCTTTTCAAATATTTCATCCAGACTCATATCCTTATAGACTTCACCCTGAACTTTCAGGTAGTCCTCTCCATGCCCTTCTTCAAAATTCCGTATATACCTTAAAAACCCGCAATAGCCCAACTCCCTTATCAAAGCCCTGTACCCCTTCTCAATAATCTCTTTATCACTCAATTTATAGTTTTCATTCGATAACATCTATTTTCATCTCCTCTCTCAGGAAATCAATTGGGTTCATCATTTTTATATCCCCAATGATGCTTGCAATACTATTAACATTCGCCTTAATAGTTCAAATAAACCTATTATCACAGGTTATAAAACAGTCGCAACGTGCATGTACTGCACATGCAAGATGTAATGAATCTTTTGGATTAGCATTAGATGAATTCATAATGCTCTGAGCCATATCTTTTATCTGAATGCTTGGTACAACTATCTCCGAACAGGCCTCTGATAACAACTCAACGTATTTTCTTCTATATGAATATGGAATACCCTCGTTTCGTCTTTCAACATAAATGACCATACCAGTTTATGCGTACCTTTTTCTACAAGTTCCATAATAATATCTATAGCCATAGCTTCAAACCTGATTCTAAGCTGATTTTGGTCATCAAATATTCTGTTATATACATTCATATCAAGGTATAACTTCATTTACTAACCTCAAAATCTCTATTTACTAGTATTATACCACAAATACACCCAGTGTAGACTAAAATTTTAAGGCAACAAGTATTGATAGCGGCTTAATTGATAAAATCGCCTTCGTTATTTAGCTGCTCTAAAATATCCTTTATGCTGTACTGTTTAAAGCATTTCTGTTCTTCCAGCATTCCAGCTTCTTTAAGCATATCTATGGCATCCTGATAGGCTTCCTTCAAAGGCAATGTTGCCATTCTCATACCATCTTTGCCGAGCACCTGAAATATCAGCATGGTTTCCGGCAGCTTTTTCCCAGCCATATCCATTCTTTGCCGCAAAGTGGCAGCGGAGGGGATCCTTTTAATGTTTAATGCATCCATATAAAAATCAGGATCTTCCTCCATTTCGCAGATCGCTTCAAAATCACTCTTTCCCTGGCAAAGTAGCCCTATATACGATAGGGTCACATCGCTGTTTTTTATATGTGGATTTGCATTGTCCTTTAATTTTATTGAATCTACTCGTGCTTTTAGGTTGGTTTTATCCATTAAAGCTCAGGCAATTGCTAAGCCGGACGGTGTAATAAGGCGTTCTTTGCTGAATCTGATTTTGAATTTCATTCTGCATCTCTTTGGTGAATGTTTTTATTAGTTCTACATAGCCTTATTATACCTTATTTTCTGGATTTATGGGCAGTATTATGATACTTTAGAGTTAAAAGTTAGACTCTCATGCCCTTGCCGGTCACCAGCAAAGGAATGAAAATGAAGTGCCTTCTGGTGTATAATATGTACAACGGTGAAGAAGATCGAGTCTGCTTGGTGCTTGTGAGCCCGTAAGTTAGACTGATACCAGCTTCCTGCTTGCACCACAAAGTGTCACCCCGGCAACGGGAGTACGTAGGGTAGAATAACCTGATACAGGAAGCTGCGCCGTAAATATTCACCAAAGGAGAGAA
>JAOAEJ010000020.1 GCA_026416815.1 Clostridia bacterium
CCTACTCCTGTGCCTACCCCTACGCCTACTCCTGTGCCTACCCCTACGCCTACTCCTGTGCCTACCCCTACGCCTATAGTTAAGCAGGTTTTAGGCTTCACTACATATTATTACGCTGGAGATAAATCCTCGTATAACTCTATGGTAAACAATACAACTGCACTTAATGAAATTGCTACTGCCACACATGTTACTGACGGCCTTGGTAATGTTACAGGCTTAATCCCAACAGAGCAAATAACTTATGCAAATAAAAACAATATTAAACCTATGATAATGTTAGGCAATGACTTTAAGGGGGATGTTGCGAAAACTTTACTGGAAAGTCCTGTGAATAGACAGAACCTAATCAATAACCTCTTAAATATAATAAAGACTAATAACTATAGAGGAGTAAATATAGACCTGGAGGGTGTATATTCCTCTAACAGAGATCATTACACAGCTCTTATGAGTGAGATTTATACAATATTTAACCCACTAGGCTATACCGTTTCAGTGTCTGTTCCGGCTAAAACAGTTGATACTCCTTCTCATAGCTGGACATGGGCATATGACTATGCTGCAATGGCTAAGTACAGTGACTATATAATGATAATGGCATATGATGAGCATTACCCCGGGGGTACGCCAGGGGCAGTTGCCTCAATAGGCTGGGTTACCAAAGTGCTTAATTATTCCATGACAGTTATACCTCAAGAAAAAATATACCTTGGCGTTGCAGCGTACGGATATGATTGGTCAGTTAACGGTACAAAAGCCTACTCAATAAATGCATGTTATAACGTCGCCTCCAATAACGGCAAAACCGTATTATGGGATGATACTGCTAAAAGCCCTTACTTTAGCTATACCGACGCAGGGGGGATAGACCATACAGTATGGTTCGAAAACGCCGAAAGCCTTGGATACAAGCTTGACCTTGTAAACTCAACCGGTATTGCAGGTATAGGAATATGGCGTCTGGGACTTGAAAATACTGATTACTGGACCGTTATAAAAACTAAGTTAAATAAATAAACAATATATAAGTAATCAAAAAACCGGCATTAAGGTGATATTACACAGCGTGCACCCTTAATGCCGGTTTCATTCTATCTGTTAAGGAATCTCTAGTGTACTTACTTCCTTCAAATCACTAATGCTATTAGCCTTAATCATTGCGTTTGACAGAGTATACAATTTATCACCAATATAGATAATTCTATCAATAGTCTTATCTGAGCCATAGTAGTAGCTGCCCGATTTAGTATAATCATCCTCTGACAAGTGAGTAATTTTACCTTTCATAGTAAATCCCCTTGTTAAGTCTATATCATACACATAAGCACCCTGGAATTTGAACTGTCCATACTCCGGTATATTGAGATCTCCTCCGGATATTTTATCCTTATCACTAACTTCCATAACAGTAACCGGAAAAGCCAACAGGTTTTTATCTTTTGAGAACAACAGTGCCTTGTGGTTTCTTAGAAGCGGAGAATCCGTTCCTCTGTCTCCAATCTTCTCTGAAAACATCTCCTTAGGATTTGCAACATCGGAAACATCAAAAATCGCAAGCTTCATTCCAAGATAAAACGCTGTAGTTCCTACCGGTTTCCCTTCCCAGTCTTTTTGTGCTACCTCTACTGTATCCTTGCCAAATCCTATTATGTGGGTTTCATCATAGGGGTGTAAGTAATCACTATAGCCGGGTATTTTAAGAGCACCTAGTATTTTGGGGCTGGTCGGATTCTTTAAATCAATTACAAAAAGCGGATCAACAGTCTTAAAGGTCACAACATACCCTCTGTCCCCCATAAACCTTACTGAGTATATTTTCTCCCCAGGAGCTATATCCTCAAGCTTACCTGTGATATTAAGCATTTCGTCCAGTATATACACATTGTTTTTGGAGGTATACTCATCAGTGCGCCATATTTCTCCTTTGGTTGTAGCAATACGGAAGTATTTCCCGTTCTCATCCATTGAAAATTGGTTTAAAATAGTCCCTGGAACCTCTCCTTTACTTATATAAGTGACCTTACTGTCACTTAATGAGAATTTATACACAAGTGTGTTTGTCTCACTCATAGGCAATATAGCCATCCTTCTATTTGAAACTTCCTCATTCAAGCTTGCTGAAGGCTTTATTTCGGTATATTTATAGTTTGTTACAGCCACATACATATTTTGCTGAGAGGCATATATATTTTGCCCCGCCCCAAGATAGGTAGAAACACTTGCAGGCTCAGTGGCCTTATCAAGATTTACTCCGGCAACAACCATATAGTTTGGGTTAATGCACCCTGGGAAATAGCGTATATTAGCATAATCTATATTGACAAACTCACCTTTTACAGCAGTATCTCTGTAGTACGGTGTAAGTACATCGCTTCCCTGATTATCCTGAGTATAATAAACATCCAGATACCTGTTCGCTACAAGATAAAGTGTTGCTCCTAGCTTTCTGGAAGATACGTAGCTTCCCTCTACTTCTACCTCCCTGACCTGTTTAATGTTTTTCTTATCAGTTATATCATATATGATAGCCTTTACAGTCCCCACACTTGTGTATGCTGGTGCAGCAATTTTACGCTCATCCCCTAAGACTTCTTGCTTATTAATAGCAATAGAGTTATAAGTAGTACCAATTACAACCATACTGTTTCCATGGAGATATAATTCCTGTGGAACGATATTCTTTTCAGCAAAATTCAAAATACTCTCTATTTTCATAGCATCTGCAGGGTATGCCCTTGCAATTACTATTCTCTGTTTATTTACCTGGTATATATACTGTCCGTCAGTTTTAACAACATCCGCTTCATCAACCCCTTGTACCTGAACATTGGTGGTGGAATAATCTGTGGCTGCACCGGTTGTAGGGCTTGCTTGTTCTGCCTTCTGCACCGATACCGAATCGTCAATTTGTGAAAAGAATACATTTTCCTCTAGGGCTACTCCCCCCTTAGTTATGCTCCTGACATAATAGCCATTAGAAACTTTTATTTGGTCCATCAATTTCTTTAAAGTTTCATAGGAACCTACGACAGGAAGATTATTGACCCTTGAAATAATCCCGTCAATATCGGTCTTCTCATTTACTCTGTCAAAAATATTATCTATGTCACTGATGATAATAAGGCCTCTATCATAAAACACTTTCTTTCCCAATGCTGTTGCTAGGGCACTCAAGGGAATAAACGTCCTCCCATTTCTAGATCTGGCTGCAACATCAATTGTTACTGTATTACCATTCACCGTCATTTTTTTGCTGCCTAGAGCCAGCTTTATACTCTTAGCCCCCAAATTTACTTTTACCGTAGATGTTTTACCATCCCATATCACCTTAGCTCCAAGACTTTGTGAGATAAAGCTTACGGGTACCAGGGTTCTTCCCTCTACAATCAGAGGTTTTACCTCAGGGTTTGAGGGGTCCACTTGAACTTCAGTATTCTTTACTAATGCCTGTGAACTTCCTACATAAAGTACAATAGAATTTTTCAGCCTCTCTGCTACCGGCAAGGGCTTAGAATAAGCTTCCGTCCCTGAAAGCTTCAAGCTAGTAAGAATCATCAGTGCTGCTGTTAAAGCGCATACTAGTTTATAAATTCTCCTCATATCAAACTCACCTCGTTATTTTTTGAAAAGCGCCAAAGAGCTTTTGTATATGTATTTTGACGTAATATACCGCTAAAAGTTCCTGTTAAAAATATTTTTTTTAGAAATGCAGCTATAATCTACTACTATATTTTATTCTATATTGCCTTCAAAGACAGCATTATACTTTGTAGTAAAGTAATTTAAGCGTATAAATTTTACATCTCTGTTACAAGTTATTTATTGTTTTGTTAGAAATAGGGACTATATTAAAACAGTAGCCCTACGCTGACTTTGAACTAATAAAATTTTTATGGAATGAGTATTTAAACTGGAGGTTATATGTTTAGAAAGTTGTTATTAACTTTTTTTATAGCAGTTACATGTATAATTGCCGTATACGCAATTCGCAATGTACTACCGGGAAGAGTTACAAATGCCGTAAACTATTCAAAGGCCAAAGTGCTTTATAACCTTGGTCTGGCAAATACGCAGCAGGACTATAAAAACTCCATGTCACCATCAAAGCTATTGCACACCCGGTATGCGGAGCCTGATAAACCCTTAAAGGAAATACTGCAAGATAAGAAAGCAGCCTCTGTGAACTCCTTTAATATCTATGTTGAACTTAAGTCCAGGACACTTTACTTCAGAATGGGTAATGAGACACTAAAAAAATACAGGATCGCTGCCGGGACTAAAACTGATAATGGAGATAAGCAAAAAGAGGGCGATTATCGCACGCCCAGGGGAGAGTTTTTTATCTGCACAAAGCAGGTATATTCCCCTCCTAAGGGATATATAGGCTCAAGATGGATGCTGTTGAGTTATCCTAATATAGAAGCGGCTGAAAGAGGTCTTCAAAGCAGCCTGATAAGCAGAGGCACTTATAACAAGATTATAAACTCCATCCGCAAAAAAAATATTCCTCCCCAGGATACTCCGTTAGGAAATGCTATAGGCATCCATGGAGGCGCACGCCAAGACCTACCCGCAGATTGGACCGCCGGATGTATAGGAATGTATGATCAAGATGTAGAAGAGATATTTGATTATATAAAGGTAGGTACAAAGGTTATTGTCAACTGAGTAGAACACCTGTAAACACAGGTGTTCTATTTAGTTGACAGCATTAGTACCCTCTTTCATTTTACTATTAAAAGTAGTATAATTAGATATATCTTAGGAGAAGAATACGTCTATGAATAATATCCTGGGAATGCCGACATTAATACAACTTCAAAGCCTATCCGATACTGTAGATTTGTGTAAAGAGCTCGGCCTTGAGTTTATCGAACTCAACATGAATATGCCGCAATATTGCCCTGAGACTCTTGACCCCTACCGGGTTGGCAAGTTATCTAACAAATCGGGAATGGAGTTTACACTGCATTTGCCTGAAGAAATCGATCTTGCATCTTTCCATTACCAAATTCGCGAAGGGCACCTATCCCGTTGCAAAGAAGCTCTTGAATGGTCGGCAAAGGCCGGTGTGAAACTGGTCAATATGCATATAAATTCCGGAGTATTTTTTACTTTACCCGATAGCAAGGTGTGGATTTATGGAAAATACGAAACCCAATTCATTACAAACCTTATAGCTTCCCTAAGCGAACTTATTGAGCTTTCTCAAAAGCATAACATAAAACTCTGTTTTGAAAATGCAGGGAATTTTCACTTGCCGCATATCGAAAACGCTCTTGATTATTTAGCTCGACGGGAAGGTTTTGGGCTTACATGGGACACTGGCCACGATGCAAAATCCGGGTATAAAGAACGTGATATACTACTAAGACATCGGCGAAAAATTGCACATATGCATCTGCACGACTTTGATGGTATATCAGATCATCAAGTGCTCTTTACAGGTAGTATTAACATAAAGGAAATGCTAGCTTTTGCCTATAGTCAAAACATAAGGGTGGTCATTGAGACAAAGACAGCAGACGCCTTAGCTAAGTCAATCTCCAAGCTAAAAGAGTTGGTTTAGGCTTTCCCTGGTGCCTTGTAATAGAATTCGTTTCTAGCAGCAAGGCACAACAATCAATGAAGTGCATTTTTAACACTAGAATCAATAGAAATTTGTAATGTTAAAAAGCACTAGTTGATTAATAGCTAATACATAGTAAGCTAAGATATTCAAAGAGATTTTTTTTAGTATCATACGCCCTTGATAAGGACTTACTTATAGACTACTTTGAATTAGACCTTCCTTATATTTATAGTATGGAAATAGAAGAGTAAATAAATAGTATTAACTTTTTTAAAAACAATGCCGAAATATACATGAGTAATAATATAGTATTAACTTAATATTTTTCAAACAGGCATCTATCTATATATGCAACGATAATGTAAGATTTTTAGTGCGTTTATATATAGTTCATAGATATTGTTTCGTTAATTCCTATTATGCAGCTTTATTACTGCATATATATTAACTCAAATAACTATAAAATAATTAATAAGGGTACAGGATGATTGAAATGGATGGTACTGTATTACTAATGGATTACTCTGAAGTAGAAAGGGAAAAGGTAAAATATATACTTGGACATATAGGGAATTTTAAGGTAATAGAAATCCCCAGTGTATACGAATATTATCCTATAGCGGATACCTTCGAAAACTTATCATTAATTATCATGGATATATCTTTTCCTTATGAAGAAGAAGGATTGCGAATATTAGCTTCGCTAAGAAAAGCCAATGGTGTAAATGTCCCTATTATAATTACTACAAAGTCATTTAAGCTGGAGTATAAAAATGCTGCTTTAAAATATGCAGCTAATGACTATATAGTCAAGCCATATCCAGCAAACCGATTGGAAAATTCTATTCGGAGCCTAGTAAAGTTAGATAAGAAATTCAAGTACGATGTAAGTGATATAAGCCAGATAAGTATGCCTTTCGAAGACTATATTACTAAAGAAATAAAGTTTGCCGCAAGGATAAATCAACCGTTATCTATTATTTATATTACCTTAAACCGCTTAAATGAGACACATTCCGAGGAAGAGTTCGACACAAAGGAAGATACCCTAAAAACTTATTCAGCTATTGCCCAAAATATAAGAATTCTTTTGCGTTCAACAGACACTATTGTATCCAACAGCAGCGGAGATATTATAATAGCTTTGCCAGGTACAAACTCCTCCGGTGCTTCTATGCTCAGCGAACGTATAAAGGATAACACACTGAAATATTTAAACGAAGTCCCGCTTAAACAGTCCCAATACTTTTTATCTGCTTATGTCACTTTCCCTGAGGATGGATCTACTTTTGAATCTCTAATGGAAAAAGTGTATAAAAAAGCATCGGATAAGGAGCTTATGGAAAAAATAAACGCAATTCCCCTTTCTACAAGGGAATATGCTAAAAAGCGTTATAATCAATTCAGTAAGTGGTTTTAAAATTGAAATAAGATAACCAATAAAAAAAGCTATTACTTTTCACAGTAATAGCTTTTTTTACACTATTTATTTCCCTTAGAAATCTTAAGCCTTGCAATCGCTCTTGCCAGAGCAGCTTGCGAACGCATATATTCCAGTTGTCCAAGCTGACGTTGAAGTCTCTCTTCTGCTCTGTCCTTAGCGGCTTTTGCTCTATTTATATCAATCTCGTTAGGCCACTCGGCAGTATCGGTCAATATAACCGTTCTCTCCGGTGTTACTTCCATAAAACCTTCGGTAAGCAATGCTTCAAGCCATTCACCGTCTTTTTTAATCTTTATAGGTCCTACTGCTACAGCCACAACCATAGGTGTATGGCCTGGTAATATACCCATTTCTCCCTCAGGAGTTTTTAGGATTACCATCTCAGCATCCCCTGAAAAAAACTTTCTTTCGGGAGTTACTATTTCCAGAACAAACGTGGATGCCATAAGTCCACCCCCTACATTTCTTTGGCCGCTTCGTAAACTTCATCAATTGTACCCTTCATATAGAAAGCAGCCTCAGGGATATCGTCCATCTTACCGTCAACTATTTCTTTAAATCCTCTGATTGTTTCCTTGATCGGTACATATTTACCCTTATAACCTGTGAAATTCTCCGCTACGAAGAACGGCTGTGAAAGATATCTCTCTATCTTCCTCGCCCTGAAAACTGTTAGTTTATCGTCTTCAGTAAGCTCATCCATACCAAGTATCGCTATGATGTCCTGAAGTTCCTTATAACGCTGGAGAACCTCCTGTACCCTACGGGCTACAGCATAATGTTCTTCGCCTACAATTCTCGGGTCAAGTATTCTGGATGTAGAATCAAGAGGGTCAACTGCAGGGTATATACCCTTTTCAACAATCTGCCTTGATAATACTGTTGTTGCATCCAGATGGGCGAAGGTAGTTGCAGGAGCAGGGTCAGTAAGGTCATCCGCAGGTACATAAACAGCCTGAACTGATGTGATAGAACCCTTCCTGGTGGACGCAATCCTTTCCTGAAGTGCACCTACCTCAGTAGCCAGCGTTGGCTGGTAACCAACCGCGGAAGGAATCCTTCCGAGTAGCGCTGAAACCTCTGAACCTGCCTGTATAAACCTGAATATATTATCTATAAACAATAAAACGTCCTGACCATGCGTATCCCTGAAATATTCAGCCATAGTAAGTCCTGTCAAACCAACCCTCATTCTGGCTCCCGGTGGTTCATTCATCTGCCCGAAAACCATGGCTGTCTTTGCAATAACGCCTGATTCCTTCATTTCGTTCCAAAGGTCGTTACCTTCCCTTGTTCTTTCTCCAACACCAGTGAATACCGAGTATCCACCGTGTTCGGTAGCAATATTTCTTATCAGCTCCATGATAAGAACTGTCTTACCAACACCTGCACCACCAAACAGACCTATCTTACCACCCTTAGCATAAGGTGCTAGAAGGTCAACAACCTTTATACCGGTTTCCAATATCTCTGTAGCAGGCTTTTGATCTGCAAAGCTCGGTGCCGGCCTATGTATCGGCCAGAATTCTTTTGTTCCTACGTCTCCCTGCTTGTCTACCGGCTCTCCCAGTACGTTAAATACCCTTCCCAGAACCTCATTGCCTACAGGAACACTGATTGCCGCTCCGGTATCAACTACCTTCATTCCTCTTACAAGACCATCGGTCGAGGACATAGCTACACATCTTACGGTATCATTTCCTAGGTGCTGCATTACTTCTGCAGTAATATTTTCCCCATTGTAGTTAATCCTAAGTGCATTGTAGATTTTAGGCAGCTCACCGTTCTCAAATCTTACGTCTATAACTGGACCTATTATTTGCACAATGCTCCCAAATTTTTCTGCCATACTCGCTTCACTCCGTTCTATAAGCATAATACCATAGGCATTAGTCTATTTATAACCAAACTTTCAGTCTAAATTTTTTATTTGATAAAGTATAACATTCAGTTCTATAAATCAGGTTGCAGGAATGTTATACTTGAACCTGCTTTACTGTAAAGCAGCAGCTCCACCAACAATTTCTGAAATCTCCTGCGTAATAGAAGCCTGCCTTGCCCTATTGTAATACAGATTCAACCTTTGGAGCATTTCATCAGCATTTGAAGTAGCACTATCCATAGCTGACATCCTTGCACTCTGCTCACTTGTAAAAGCTTCAACAAAGGCCCCATAGACTATACCCTTTACATACTTTGGTATAAGAATATCAAATACAGCCTTAGGTGAAGGCTCATAGCTGAGTCTTTCATCAATAGTTATTTCAGAAACCTTTAAGTCACTTTTAAGGGACTCAATCTCCAGAGGCAAGAGCTTCATAATAGTGGGCTCAAGCTTTATAGTTGAAACCATCTTTGTATAAACTACGTATACTTCATCCAGTTCACCTTTACTAAAGAGTTCTAGGACAAGCTCAGCAATCTCTCTAGCTCTAAATGTGGTAGGATTTTGCACTGTATAGTCAAAGCCAGAATGAACATTATAATTTTTCCTTATGAATTGCCCTCTGCCTGCATGGCCTGCTACCATTACCAAAGAATCAGGGTTTTCCTTGAGGTTATTCATTGCAAGCTTGATTATATTATGGTTATACCCTCCAGCAAGCCCTTTGTCTCCGGTAATAACTATATAGCCCTTTTTTTTGCCCTCTTTTTTATTTCTTAGATCAAAGTATATATTATCAATATTACCGCTGTGTATAAGAATATCCGCCATTGTTTCCTTAACCTTATTAAAATAAGGAAGGGTTTGCTCCAACTGCGTTCTTGCCTTCTTAAGTTTTGCTGCAGATATAAGCTTCATAGCCTTGGTTATCTGCCTTGTTTCTTTTATACTTTTTATCCTTAGCTTTATCTCTCGCATGCTGGCCATATTTTATCACCTACACTTTAAATGAAAGTAAGGGTAACCCTCCTGCAGTATAAAACTGCACTTAACAAGTTACCACAACCCACTTCCATAAATTATGACACATTAAATTTTATATATTATCTTATAAAGTCTGCTTTAAACTCTTCGATACCTTTTTTGAGCAGTTCTTCTGTTTCAGGCTTCAGCTCCCCTGTTGCAATTATTGATTCAGGAACCTGGGGATACCTATCTCTAAAGAATTTAACCAACTCTGAGTTAAACTTTCTTACTTCCTTTACAGGCAGCTCCATAAGATACTTATTAGTAGCAGCATACAGAACTATTACTTGGTCTTCTACAGGAAGGGTAGCATACTGAGGCTGTTTTAAAGTCTCAACCAGCCTTTCACCTTGTATGAGTTTATCTCTGGTAGCTTTATCCAAGTCAGACCCAAACTGTGCAAATACTGCAAGTTCTCTGTACTGGGCAAGGTTAATTCTTAAAGGTCCGGCAACTTTTCTCATAGCTTTTATCTGTGCGGAACCACCAACCCTTGAAACCGACAAACCAACATTTACAGCAGGCCTCTGTCCTGCAAAGAATAATTCGGATTCAAGATATATCTGACCATCAGTAATAGAAATAACATTTGTAGGAATATATGCTGATACGTCACCGGCAAGAGTTTCTATTATCGGCAAAGCAGTGATTGATCCGCCGCCCAGTTCATCGCTCAATCTCGCTGATCTTTCAAGTAATCTGGAGTGTAAGTAGAAAACATCTCCAGGGAAGGCTTCCCTTCCGGGTGGACGCCTGAGTAGAAGTGACATTGCCCTATATGCTACCGCATGTTTGGTCAAATCATCATATACAATAAGTACATCTTTATGATCATTATACATAAATTCTTCAGCCATAGCACAACCGGCATATGGTGCTATGTACTGAACGCTAGCGAGTTCACTAGCTGTGGACGCAACTACAATTGTATAGTCCATAGCGCCGAATTGCTCAAGCGTATTAACTATACCTGCAACAGTTGATGCTTTCTGTCCGATTGCCACATAAATACAAATAACATCCTTGCCTTTCTGGTTTATTATTGTATCTATCGCAATAGCAGTCTTACCCGTCTGTCTGTCACCGATAATCAATTCCCTCTGACCTCTACCAATCGGTATCATAGAGTCTATAGCCATAATACCCGTCTGTAACGGTTTATTAACTGACTTTCTATCTACAACCCCAGGTGCAGTAAAGTCCATTGATCTAAATTTATCGGTTTTTATTTCTCCCTTGCCATCCAAAGGTATACCTAAGGGATTAACTACCCTACCTATCAGAGCATTCCCAACAGGAACTTCAACAGTTCTCCCCGTCCTTTTTACGGAACTGCCTTCCTTTATATCCTCTGCGTCACCCAATACAACGCAACCTACATTGTCTTCCTCAAGGTTTAAAGCCATACCGTAAATCCCGTTTTCAAACTGGAGTAGTTCTCCTGACATAGCATTTTCAAGACCATATATTCTGGCGATACCATCCCCGGACTGTAAAACATATCCTGTATCATCGGTTTTGGCCCTTACACCGTAAGCTTCAATCTGCTGCTTTATAATCGAACTTATCTCTTCAGGTCTTAACTTCATCCTTATCACCTCATAACGCTGGTAACCGGTAATAACACTGAGTATCTCAACGACCCCTTTAGACTATAACCTATTACCCTAATAATTATTGTTAAATTTTATAGCTATTTTACTAGTAATTCTCTAAGGCTGTCCAACCTGCCTTTTACTGTACCATCTATAACCTTATCGCCAATTTTGACCTTGACGCCTCCAATAACACTGCTGTCTATCTCAACATCTGCCTTAACCTGTCTCGCTTGATACACTTCCCTGTACTTTTCTTTAATTTTGCTGATTTGAGATTCATCAAGTTCAACTGCTGAAATGATAGTCATACTTAAAGTGTTTTTCTTTTTGTCTGCTAACCTTGTAAATTCATCCAGTATAGTCGGCAAAAGCTTTATCCTTCCTTTGTCCAGCAGTAGCATTAAGAAGCTGGTCATTTCAGGCCTTATGCTATTTTTAAAAATCTTCTCAACAAAACCTTTTTTAACTTCAGTTTTTATCTCGGGATTAAGGAGAAACAACCTGAAATCCTGTTGGTTGTTAAATATATCTACTATAGATTGAAACTCTTGCTGGTATTCCTCAATCTTTCCTTCCTTCTCTGAAATACCAACCAGTGCTTCTGCATACCTTCTCTCAACCAAAGGCATTACGCAGCACCTGCCTCATCTATAAATTTGTCTACCAAAGCCCTGTTGCTGGCAGTATCCATATTTGCTTCCACTACCTTGGAGGCAGCAGCAAGCGCCAATGAAGCTACTTGCCCTTTAATATCGCTGAGCATTTGATCTCTTTCACGCTCGATTTCTTCTCTAGCTTTCACAAGTACACCCTCAGCGTCCTTCTTAGCATCAGCAATAATAGAGTCGTATTCTTTGTTTGCCTTTGACCTTGCTTCATCAATAATTTTACTAGCTTCATCTTTTGCTGACCTCAGCTGGTCCTCATACTTCTTCTTCAATTCGGCAGCGTCAGCTTTAGCCTTCTCAGCGTTGTCAATAGACTCTTTAATGGATTTTGTTCTGTTATCCATATAAAGTGTCAAACGTCCAAATAATAGCTTCTTTAATAAGAAGTATAACAGCATTAAATTAACAAAAGTCCATATAAACGTAGGTCCAAATTTTAGCAGCATATAAATTCACCCTTTCAAAACACCTACTAACTTCTTAATCAAACGTCTTCAAAAATAAACAATTACATAGAATGAAAAATATATTTATAAATTAATATTAACTTTCTAAAATCACTCTCATAATAGCCTTAAATAAGGGCACCTTGATAATACGGCAAACCAGCAAACAAAAAACTGTCTAAATTTATTTATGTGGAAGAAAGCGCTTTAGGTCTTCCTTCCACATAATCAATCTAAAACTGATTTGCCTTGAAAAACTTATTTATTGCTTTTGCTATTAACCCAGTTTCAAGTATAATAAAATTGCAATAAATAAACCATAGATTGCGGTTGCTTCTGCAAGTACCGCACCAAGTAGAGTAATACCCCTTATTTGACCTGCTGCTTCCGGCTGCCTTGAAACTCCTTCAGCCGCCTTTGATGTAGCTATACCTATACCTATACCTGCTCCTACTCCTGTAAATACAGCTATAGCTGCTGCTATTGCCACTAATCCGTTCATATGCTCACCTCCTTACTCTACTACTTCTCCAACATAAAGTGAAGTTAAAAATACAAAGATATATGCTTGTAAAAGTCCATCAAACAAATCAAAATATATGCTAAATGCCGCCGGTACTACCGGTGGGAAAGCCATATATATTAATTCCATTATAATGAAAGCTGCCAGTATGTTACCAAATAGACGCAGACAGAGTGAAAGCGGCTTGATAACATAGTCCAAGATATTAAACGGCAGCATAACTGGAATAGGATGCAGGAAATGTTTTAGCCATCCTGACAACCTTTTGACTCTGATTCCCCCTATTACAACAAGTAAAATAGACATGATAGCCAGACATGCAGTCACGTTTATATCCTTAGTGGGGGGCCTCAGCGCAAAATTCGGAAAGTGCTCAAAAATCTCCATATGGGTCAGCTTATGCAATTGCTCACCGTTAGGAATTATGTTGAATATGGATACAATATTGGATACGATCAAAAATAATAGGACAGTACCGAGATAAGGGGCAAAAAGCCTCCAATGATGTCCTACCGCATCCTTAACAAGGTTGTTTACAAGTTCAACCACAACTTCTGCAAAATTTTGCTTCCCTTGGGGAACCATACTCAGCTTTTTTGTAAATATGTACGCAAATAAGATGATTACAGCCATAATAATCCACGTTACTACTACAGTATCGGTAACAGGGATCTTATAGTCTGTGAAAGGGACGGGAATGCTGAACATTTCATGGGGAAGCATAGCGTGATTTAATTCGGTATTCAAATCACTCATAGAACACACCTTCTCACTCAAAATTATTATGTGTAATACCAAGACCTTCAGTAATGCTATTGATAAAAACAACTAAAGGCACCGTCAAAACACCTGCTGTTACACCGATAAAAAACCAGAAACTCAGCTTTGCAGAGATAAGAAGCATAAGAATAATTGCCATCTGGCTTATAACATATCTGAGAATACTCTTCCTTACAGTAGATGGATTATTGTTTGGAAGCAAAAGACTTGAATAGGTTAAACCCATAAAGTAAAGCTTCAGTATACCAAAAACTGTTCCGGAAAATAATCCCACAAGCGTAACCCACTTCTGCTTAAAAAGCACCACATCTAATATCGCCAATATAACAAAAAATATTAATACTTTTTTTATTACAAATTTTTCTTCCTTACCTATCCGCAAATCTTTCTATCTCCATAACCAAAGTATATATTAATAATCCCAATATAAACCGTTTACTCCGGCGCTGTATGCATGTGCTACCCTCAAATCACAACAAAAGTTCACCATACTCCGTAAAAAACATTAAAGTAATCATCAATTGTTGTCGATAAAAGAATATGAAAAAGGCTTTAAAAATATACATTTATAATTTAAAGCCCTTTATATTTGGTACCTTTGGCTACCAATAAAATTTATAAAAAACATATTATCATAGTACTGTTTCTAAATCAATACTCAAATTGTTATTTATTTATCAAATTTCTAAATTTTATAATTTACTTAGTTACTAACAAAAATTACAAAAAGGAATTTGATATATTTTGCAGTATTGATTTATTACACAATTTGATGATGTGCTTGTAGTACAAATGCAATACATACTAAAATATCACAACAAATAGAAGAGAGAATCAGGAGAGGATTTTATGGACATCAGTTCAATCGTCGGTTTAGTTCTAGGATTTGGAGCAGTTCTTGTAGGCTATCTTCTTGAGGGAGGAAGTTTAGGTCAGCTTTTTCACGAACCATCTCCCTTCATAATCATTTTCGGTGGTACAGCAGGGGCAGTTTTGCTATCCTTTCCCATGTCGGAGCTTGCAAAACTTCCCACAGCACTAAAGTATATATTTTCCGAAAAGAAGCTTAATGAAATAGAAATCATAAACCAGTTGGCAGAATTGTCGGAAAAAGCCAGAAAAGACGGACTTCTAAGCCTTGAGCAGGATGCCCAGACAAATGAAAATGACCTTATTAGGAAAGGTCTCGCTCTAGTTGTTGACGGTATAGAGACTGAGGTCATTAAAGACATCCTTGTAAGGGAAACTCAGCTTCATGAAAGTATACACGAATCGTCCGCCAAGATATTTGAAGCTGCAGGTGGTTTTGCTCCTACCATGGGTGTTTGCGGTACAGTTTTGGGTATGATAACAATTCTTGCGGATATGAGCAGTCCCGAGGAGCTAGGCCCTAAAATTTCTGTTGCCTTTATTGCAACTCTCTTAGGTGTTGGATTTGCAAACCTTGCATTTTTGCCTATGGCAGGTAAGGTAAAAGCAAAGGCTACAAAAGAAGCTATGGTAAGTGACCTTATAATTGAAGGCCTTTTGTCAATACAGGCAGGTGAAAACCCAAGAATCATCAAGGAAAAATTAAACCTCGCACTACTTGAAAAGATGAGCAAAAAAGGTGGAGCAAAACAAGCTGCCAAAGAAGAGGTGGAGGGATAGTTAGTGTCGAAGCACAAAGTTAAAGTTGAAAAGGATAATGCCGAGAGATGGCTCTTGACCTATGCCGACCTCATGAACCTTCTCCTTATATTCTTTATAGTGCTATACGCAATGAGCCAGGTTGACCAGTCAAAGTTTGACCAGCTAGCTGCTTCATTAAGGGAAGCATTTGGAGCTGGGACTGCTACTAAGATCATAACTCAGAACGGAGCGTTTGGTAACTCTACAGTGCCCTTTCCCGCTATAGCGCCATCGCCTGTAATCCCCTCCACACAGGAAGAGGAGCAGTTGAATGCTGCAAAAGAACAAATTTCTGAATTGATTCAGAAGCAGGGGCTGGGGGGCAGTGTTGATGTTACTATAAATGAACGTGGTGTTGAGATTTCCATAAAGGAAAAGGTTTTATTTAAAAGCGGAAGTGCAGATATAGAACAATCGGCAATAAAAACCGTTCAAGAAATAGGTAAGACGCTATTTGCAATTCCCGGTAAGCACATAAGGATTGAGGGACACACTGACTCGGATCCAATACGAAACTCCCGCTTCCCTGATAACCAGGAACTATCTACAGCCAGGGCAAACAGTGTATGGAGAATCCTAGTCAAGGACGTAGGTATCGACCCAAAGAAGCTATCAGCTACAGGTTACGGAGAGTTCAGGCCTAAGTTTAAAAACGATACTGCGGAACATAAGGCACATAACCGAAGAGTTGATATAGTTATACTAAAGGACGCTCTTGATAAATCAGAATCTGGTGTGTCAAAAACAATAATTTATGAAAAAAAGAAGGCTCCTTCTGAAGATAAGGCTAAAGTGCTAATAGAAAACTATAAGGAAAAGCTAAAGACTGAAAATAAAACAGGAAAGATTGAAGAAGAAAAAGAATAAAAAATAAAGCCGGATTTCAAAAATCCGGCTTTATTTTATTCTTTTTTGACTATGCTTTCACTTTAAATCCTTCAGGCTTGTCTGTAGTTATTCCAAACTCATAAAGAAGCGCCTTTGCTATACGCTCAGAAGCTCTACCATCTCCATAAGGGTTAACAGCTTTAGCCATTCTGTTATATTCGTCAGTATTCTCCAGCAATTCTTCAGCTAAAGCGATAATTTTTTCTTCCGTAGTACCAGCTAGCTTTACAGTACCTGCTGCTACAGCCTCCGGCCTTTCTGTTTCATTTCTGAGGACAAGTACCGGCTTACCTAGGGATGGAGCTTCCTCCTGCAATCCTCCGGAGTCGGTCATTATCATATAAGACCTATCCATCAGGTTGTGCATATCCTGAACATCAAGAGGATGGATCAGGTGAACACGTTCGTTGCCTCCAAGTATTTTGTTTGCAACCTCTTGTACTGCCGGATTGAGATGTACAGGATAGACAATCTCCACATCCTCATACTTATCGGCAATATGTTTCAAAGCATTGCAAATATTGTGCAAAGGCTCTCCAAGATTCTCCCTGCGGTGTGCCGTAACGGTTATAACCCTTTTTGTGTGATACTCTATATTCTTCAATTCATCGCTTTGAAAAACATAATCCTTTTTTACAGTAGTTTTTAAGGCATCTATGACGGTATTACCAGTAACGTATATTTTGTTTTCCTTTATACCTTCATTCAATAAATTTGCCTGATTTGACGCTGTAGGAGCAAAATGCAGGTCGCACAATGCACCTGTGAGCTTTCTATTCATTTCTTCAGGATAGGGAAAATATTTATCAAACGTCCTTAACCCCGCCTCAACATGCCCAATAGCAATTTGCTTGTAAAATGCCGCAAGGCTTCCTGCAAAAGTTGTTGTAGTATCACCGTGTACAAGAACTATATCGGGCTTTACTTCATCAAGGACTTTACTCAATCCCTCAAGGCTTCTCGTAGTAATATCAACCAAAGTCTGTCTGCTTTGCATTATATTCAAGTCATGGTTAGGTGTGATATCAAACATCTCAAGCACCTGATCCAGCATTTGCCTATGCTGAGCTGTCACACACACAATAGAGTCAATTTGTTCATACTTTTCAAATTCTTTAACTAAAGGCGCCATTTTGACCGCTTCAGGTCTGGTGCCGAAAACTGTCATTACCTTTATTCTGTCCACTTTTCTGCCTCCTAAATTTATTGCTTTTCCATTATTATTTGTACCGGTAGCCCCACCTGCACCCCTAGCATACCCGGCTCCACTATTTATCTCACTCATGTACATAGCACCGCCGATAACAAATATTGATACCGCAACAACCAATATTATGGCACTCATTGGCCCCTTATAGTCCAGGACTATTGCGCAAAGGCCAAGGGCTGCGCTTGCTGTATAAATCAATGCCACCGACTGTTTGTGACTTAATCCCATATCAACCAGCCTATGGTGCAAATGTCCTCTGTCTGCCTCCATAATGGACTTCCCGCTTACAAGCCGCCTAATTATAGCAAATAAAGTGTCAAAAAGTGGAAGTGCCAGCACCAAAAGTGGAACTGCAATCGCTATAGCCGTATAAGACTTATAAGTCCCTTGTATTGATATAACCCCGAGAACAAACCCAAGAAAAGTTGCTCCGGTATCACCCATAAATATCTTTGCAGGATGGAAGTTATAGGGCAAAAAGCCCAATATAGATCCAAACAATACAGCAGCTATCAATGCTGTATATATATCCGAATCCGGCCTTATAATTGACACAAAAAACAGAGAAAAGGCCCCTATGGATGATACACCCGCCGCCAAACCGTCCAGCCCATCAATAAGGTTAATGGCATTGGTTATACCTACTATCCATAAAATTGTAAGAGTGTATGATACTTGAGGGCTAAAAAATGAAATCCCTATTTCAGAAAATGGATTTGTAACAAACTCAATGCGAGTTCCCGATACTGCAACTACAGTAGCTGCAATCAACTGAAAAGGGAGCTTAATTTTTGCACTTAGCTGCTTAACATCATCAATTATGCCTACTATTACTATAATTAAAGTACCGGCTATCAATCCCCAAAACTGCTTATCCGGCGTAATTGCACTAGTTATATTCAGTGATACACCTATAACATTAAACATAAGCGCTATAAAAAACCCGCATATGATAGCTAGTCCCCCAAGCCTTGCAATAGGCTTTTTATGCATTCTTCTGTTATCCTTAGGAACATCTACCGCTCCAATTTTGAAAGCTATTTTTTTAGCTATAGGGGTACATGAAAAAGCCACTATAAACGCTAAAGTAAACGAGATAAAATATTCGTACATAACACTAGTCACAAGAGAACACCCACTCCCCAATCCAAAGCCGCATAATAAAAGTCTTCCGCACTCCGACTTTTGTACTGCATATTAAAACCTTACAACCTCAATTCCCGCTTCATCCAGAAGTTCCGTCGCCAGACTATCCGGGTACTCACCTCTGAACACAATCTTCTTTATTCCTGCATTTATAGCCATCTTTGCACACAATACACAAGGTTGGTGAGTTACATATAAAGTGCCTCCCTCAACACTTGTACCGGAATATGCAGCTTGTACAATAGCATTTTGCTCTGCATGGATAGCCCTGCAAAGTTCATGCCTCTGCCCTGAAGGAATCTTTAACTCCTCCCTTAAACAACCAATTTCATCACAATGCCTGCACCCCATTGGGGCACCATTATATCCTGTAGCAAGAATACGCTTGTCCTTTACAATTAAGGCACCCACCTGACGCCTTATGCAAGTTGACCTATTCTTAATCAAATCCACTATCCCCATGAAGTATTCATCCCATGAAGGCCTCATCCTAAAACCCCCTAAATTAATACTGTTAATATACATCAACACTGAAAATACATTTGTACCAGATTGTATACCGCCATAATATCTTATTTAACACTAAGAGTTGACAGTCGATTAAATCTACCGCATTACTTTTACAATAGCTAAAAAGTACTACGGCATATTCCAACAGTGTCAACTCTTTATTGTGAAAACTCTAATTATTTTGTACCAAACATCCTATCTCCTGCATCTCCAAGACCGGGTATTATATATGCATGGTCATTCAATTCTTCATCAACTGCTGCACAATATATCTCTACATCAGGGTGGTCTTTACGGATTCTATTAATACCTTCTTTGGCAGCAATAAGGCACATTAATTTAATGTTTGACACACCTCTGTCCTTAATGTACTGGATAGCTGCTGAAGCTGACCCTCCTGTTGCAAGCATAGGGTCAAGAACCACTATTTCTCTCTCTACAGCGTCAACGGGGAGCTTGCAGTAATACTCTACCGGCTGGAGAGTCTCAGGGTCTCTATATAAGCCTATATGCCCTACCTTGGCCATCGGCAACAGACTTAACATACCGTCAACCATACCCAGACCTGCCCTTAAAATAGGCACAATTCCAAGCTTCTTGCCGGATATTACCCTAGTTTTTGCGATGCCCACAGGAGTTTCAATTTCAACTTCCTTTAAAGGCATATTTCTAGTTACTTCATACCCCATAAGCATGGATATCTCAGAAACCAATTCTCTAAATTCTTTAGTATTAGTATTCTTATCCCTTAAAAGTGAAATTTTATGCTGTATTAGGGGATGGTCAAAAATAAAAACATTATCCATAATAATAGTCTCCCTCACTTACTTGAAATATTTTTTTTCTATTTCAGAAATCTTATCAACTCTTGCTTTATGCCTTCCGCCTGCAAACTCTGTTTTTAGCCATATGTCAATTATATCCAATGCCAGTCCGACACCTACAACTCTCTCACCTAAAGCAAGTATGTTTGCATCGTTATGTTCTCTGCTCATTTTAGCTTCATAACTGCTTGTACAAAGCGCAGCCCTAATACCGGGGACTTTATTTGCAGATATTGAAATACCTATGCCTGTCCCACAAATAATGATACCCTTATCACATTCACCACTTTTTACTGCCTCGGCAACCGCCAGACCATAATCAGGATAATCCACCGAACTACAGTCGCAAACTCCGAGGTCTTTGACCTCATAGCCCTTCTCATTTAAGAACTTAACAACCTCAGCCTTCAGGCTGTACCCCGCATGGTCGTTTCCAATTGCTATCATCAAATCGCCCTCCAATTAGTGTTCTGGAGCAGTAAGTTCTCCACCTCTAATTATTTTATAGTATAGATTAAAACATGTCAAAAAAACTTTGGCCGGATTTATAGCACCAAAATTGCTGCCTACCGAAAGCTTCCAGTCTATTACCAGACAGCAAAGATATTGCTTTTACCTCATATACCCTCTGATCTTCGGAACCAACCGCTCAATAGCTTCTTTTATCTCCTCTGCACATTTTCTATATACCTGTACAGGCATCCCATAGGGATCGGTAATATCCAAAGCAAAATTATAGTCTTCATTATGCAGTGAATTTCTATCCGCTGCTATGAATTGTTTAAGTGTAAAAATCTTATGTTTAGCCTCTGGGTATAAAGAAAGAAGATATTCTTTATGTTGCCTTGTCATAGTTAATACTAAGTCTGCCTTGCCTATTTCAACTCTACCTAGCTTTTTGGCGCGGTGAGAGCTAATATCTATACCCCAGCTTTCCTTTAGCACCTTTATAGAATTAGTACTTGCTAAGTCGCCACCAAAAGCAGCAATTCCTGCGGAAGAAACCTCAACTCTACCTGATAATTCTTCGTCATCTGTGACTATAGCTTTCAAAATACCTTCAGCCATGCTGCTTCTGCATGTATTCCCGGTACATACAAACAATATATACATTATATATCACCGCCCTGCATGTAATTAGGCCACCTTTGCTATCTATACTTTAATAATATTGTATCCTGCAGCTTTACTCATCCTATTCATTATCGCAAGCCCTATGCCGGTACTCTCTATGGCTTCCGCCAGTATCACATCTACCTGCCTCATATCAAATTCCCTTAGAGCAGCGAAAAGGTTAGCTGCAATAGTAGCTGGCTCATTTCTATCACCCATTGAAATAATTTCAGCTGAGCTATACATGTCCTTGGTCTGTTCGGTGGCCAGTATCCCTACTTTAGCACCCTTCTGTGCATATTCCCCTTGCAATTCAAGCACTTTACTTACAACACTCTGAATATCTCCTTCGATTATAATAACCTTGGCCTTAGGAGAATAATGAGTGTATTTCATTCCTGGAGATCGGGGTTTCAAAATTTCAGTTTCCTTCGACACTAAAGACGGATCAATATCTACTTTACCCAAGACAGTATTAAGCTCTACAGGTGTTATACCTCCCGGCCTTAAGATCATAGGAGGCAGCACAGTCATATCCAGAACAGTTGACTCAAGACCTACCTTTGAGCAGCCTGCCTCAATAATAACATCAACCTTTCCGTATAAATCCTCAATTACGTGCTGTGAGCTTGTTGGACTTGGCTTACCGGAGGTGTTGGCACTGGGAGCTGCTATAGGAATCCCTGCTTCTTTTATTAAAGCAAGTGCTACCGGATGGGATGGCATCCTTATAGCTACTGTATCAAGCCCTGCAGTAATTACCTCAGGTATTATTAATGATTTCTCCATGACTAGAGTAAGAGGCCCAGGCCAAAACCGCTCCATTACTGCAAAAGCCTCCGGAGGTATGGCCTTTACAAGCCCGCTTACTTGACCAATATCTGCTATGTGTACAATTAATGGGTTATCAGAAGGCCTGCCTTTTGCTTCAAATATTCTCTTAACGGCCGATTCATCCAGAGCATTTGCTCCCAAGCCATAAACAGTCTCAGTTGGAAAAGCAACCAATCCACCATCTTTCAGAATCTGCGCAGCGTAATTTAGCTTGTCCAAATCTATGTTATTTATATCCAATTTTATAACTTCAGTCTTCAAACTTCTTCACCTTCTCTAACCACCTTTGACCTTACTAGCTTTCAAAGTAGCAATAAATTGCCTACATGCGCTGCCCCTCCATTATTTACAAAAGAGAGGGAGACAAAGTCAAGGTATATATAATAAACACTTTCAAACTAATTACACACTGATACTACTATACCGCATAGTATTCCCAAAATATTCCCTAGCGACGATAACCTACCCAAATAAATTTTTTTAGATTCGGGTATCAACTGCCCAAAAATTATATACAACATAGCACCCCCAGCAAATCCCAGACATACAGCTATAAATTGTTTGGAAAGCCCACCTAGAGCTGCCCCAATTAAAGCTCCAAGTCCCATGGGTACTCCTGAAAGAACGGTAAGTAAGAAAGCCTTTAGCCTTGAAAATCCTCCTGCCCTCATTGGTACAGCCATAGCAATCCCCTCAGGAATGTCATGTATTGCAATCACAGCAGTAAGCGTCAAACCAAGGCTAACTGAGGCTTCAAACCCTGAACCTACAGCAAAACCTTCAGGAAAATTGTGAAGTGCTATCCCTATAGACGTTAGTATACCTGCACGCAAAAGATCTGAATTGGCACTTCCCTTTTTCACGAAATCAAATTTCCTTATAAAATCCTCCAGTATAAGTATAACCACTATTCCTGCTAAGACTCCGATTAAAGTCAGTACTGCGCCTCCAAAATCAAAAGCCTCCGGTATTAGCTCAAAGCACACCACCGCAGTCATCAAACCTGCTGAAAACTCCAGTATAAATCCCAGTAAGCGCTTGCTTACACCTTTAATAAAAAGGGCCATTAATCCTCCGATACCTGTTCCAATAATACCGGAGATAAGGCCAATAAGAGTTATATTAATCAAATAACTCACAATATCACCCTAAAATAAGAATTTGAGAATAGCTTAAACTCTCGAAATCTAGTCTCCTTAAATCTTATTCGAGTGAGGATACTAATATTATAGTGTATTTAAGTTTTATATATTAACCCTCATCTTCATCTCCGCCACTTCCCAATTTCTCTGTCTGGTCAGTGGTGATTAAAGCGTCAATTATATCTTCTAAGTCCCCGTCCAGTATCTCATCTAACTTATAAAGGGTCAATCCAATCCTATGATCAGTCACCCTGCCCTGAGGATAATTGTAAGTCCTTATTCTTTCACTTCTGTCACCGGTACCTACCTGACTTTTCCTTGCCTGTGCAAGCTCTGAGTTTTGCTGCTGCTGAGCTATATCATACAGCTTCGATCTGAGGACCTTCATAGCTTTGTCTTTATTCTTGTGCTGTGACCGCTCGTCCTGACATGTAACAACCAATCCTGTAGGCAAGTGGGTTATCCTAATAGCTGATTCAGTTTTATTAATATGCTGACCTCCAGCACCCCCAGCACGATAGGTATCTATCTGTAAATCCGTCGGATTGATTTCTACATCTACGTCCTCAACCTCGGGTAATACCGCAACCGTTATGGTAGACGTGTGGATTCTTCCACTCGCTTCAGTGGTAGGCACCCTTTGCACTCTATGAACTCCGCTTTCAAACTTAAGCTTACTATAAGCCCCTCTTCCCTCTATAGCAAACACTACTTCCTTAAATCCCCCAAGCTCTGTAGGGTTTGAGTCCATAATCTCGGTTTTCCAGCGTTTACGCTCAGCATATCTCATGTATGCTCTGAATAGCACACCTGCAAATAGTGCTGCCTCATCACCGCCAGCCCCACCTCGAATTTCAACTATTACGTTCTTTTCATCATTTGGATCCTTAGGGACAAGTAAAATCTTTAGTTCCTTCTTTATTTGATCAAGCTTCTCATTTGCCTCATCCAGCTCCATTTGAACCATTTCTTTGAAATCCTTATCGAGTTTTTCCTCTAGAAGCTCTTTAGCATCTGAAATATCTTGGCTTACCTTTTTATATTCCCTATATTTTGCTACGATTTCCTCAAGCTCTGAGTGCTCTTTCATTAGTTTTCTATATTCATCCTGATTGGCAATAACCGTTGGATCACTTAATTTATGATTAATTTCTTCATATCTATCTTCCGCACCTTGTATTTTATCGAACATTTCACACCTCATAATTATATAAATTTACAGTGAAATATTATATCATGTTTTTATATATTAATCTATAATAACATATGCCGTTTAGCAAAATCCGCTTAAGTGTATTTACAACTATTATCGACTTTATGAAACTTGAAAATTCAAACTTTTCAGTTATAAATGAAATAATAAAAAAACAGACTGTTTTGCTTAAATCAGTCTGTTATATACATACCTTTTAATTTAATACTCTCCGGCCTATTTTACTATCTCAATAAACGCATTTGCTGTCTCCGCATTAATATGCACCTTTTCAGCATAGGCTTCATAACCGTTACTTTCGGCTTCAACAAAGCTTCCCCCAATGCCTTGCTTGTTAATGTTATTGTATATTATTTCAGGTATTAGGAGATTTATGCCTCCATTCGTGGTCTGCGCTTTAACTTTATAGCCCCTCTTCTCCATATCATTCATGTTCACTTTTATATCTGCATTGGTTGTCTTTAAGTACATATTCATATTTCTTGAACTTTCATAGTTCTGCGCGTTTTCCACGAATATTTTACTATTGGTTGTAACAGCATTCAGGTTCTCCAACTTAATGTGCTTAATATCTATAAGGGAGTTGTTTGTCCTTACATCAATATCTTTTCCTATCACATAATTGATTTGAATCCTCGCATTTTTCGTACTAACCGAAACCTTCTCACTATTTACTCCCATAAGCTCAATATGAGAATTTCGCGTTATGGCCTCAAATTCTTTAGAAATGGAGTCTTCAACATATATTCTCCCATTTGCGGTTTCAAGCTTAATTTTCCCAAACTTTACTGTAGGTAGCAATACCTCGTGAGAAACACTAATATTCCCTATTTTGTTTATTTTTAAGTCTACAGCATTGGCACTATCACTAAACATCAATATATTATCCGCATTATTCACCGGACTTTTTACCCTTGACTTGATTACAATCTTATTATCTGCATGTTTTTTTACAACAACGTGACCGTTTATTCCCTCAAGATTCAGCTCCATACCTTCTACTGCCAGTGCCTCGAAATTTCTTTCCACTGTTGCATAGCTACCGAAAATATTAAATGTACTTGTATCTACAAAGCTTCCCACAAAATCAATAACTTTATCTACAATACCAAATGTTGTCGTCGCAAGGTTTTTGCCCACTTTCTCAGCCTTAACACTGAATTCATCTACCATATGGTCAAAATCCTTTTGGCTGTAGTTGTTCTTAAAATCCTTTCTCCAGTCGTTTACTTTCTCTCTCATTTTAAAAATTTCTTCCTGGAAGTTTGGTTGTTTCTGCTGCCTAGGAATACTTTCCCCGGAATATTGTTTTGTTTTGTTGCCCTCAAGAGCTTCTATCAGCTTTGCAGCCTCTTCACTGCTTATTTTACCTTCTTCAAGCATTTTAAGGATAAACATTTTTTCTTCGTTTACTGACATAAAAATTTACCTCCTATTATGATTATCGGTATTGGTAATGGTCATTGCCTTAATCATACTACTTACCAATACCCCCATTTAAGCCTTTCTTCCGTTATTCCCCCTACTAATACTACTTTGTTATTTACCTTAATTATGGCAAATTACAAGTTTAATTTGCTGATGAAGAAATAGTCAACAACGTTTTTAGGTTGTTATTTCTTCATCATAAATTCCAAAATAGCAAAGTAGTACTAACCTACTCCATGTATGAGTCCCCCAATCAGTCCTTTAATAAACTGATTGCTTCGTCTACTGTAATCTCTCCGCTGTTGAGTTTATCTAAAACATCCTTCCGCTTTGTTGGAGCTGATGCTTGAACTGTTTCTGTCTTATACCCAAGCGCGGATGCCACATCTTCGAGCCTATTTTTTACTGTAGGATATGAGACTCCCAATTCCTTTTCTACTTCTTTTATATTCCCTCTGCATTTAATAAATACATCTATAAAAGACTTCTGTTCCGATGTTAATCTACAAAATTTACACAATTGAAAATGTCCCTCTATATGAGTATCACAAACATCACAGCTAATTTTTGTAACTTCAGTATCGCTATTACATACCGGACACTTCCCTAGAGCTTCGCGTTTCATAAAATCACCTCTTAATTTTATCTATAGTTTTCTTATTGCTTATTAATAATCTATATACATAAGTTGAATATATTAATAAAGGCTTTTGTATATCTTTATATTAATATTATTTTCAATAATTGTCAATTGTATTTATTAATTATTTTAATTATTATATTAATATTTTTAAGCTTTATATGAATATATTTAAAACAAAAAGACTGCACAGAATTTATATTCAGTACAGTCGCTTAAAATTTTATTATTTACACCTTGCTAATCTGCAACCTCTAATCCTTAGATTTCTCTTCTACCTTCTAGTGCTTTGGCTAAGGTAACCTCGTCAGCATATTCAAGGTCTCCACCGACTGGTAAACCATGAGCTATTCTGGTAGTTTTAATACCAAGGGGCTTTAACAGTTTTGATATATACATTGCCGTCGCTTCGCCCTCTATATTAGGGTTTGTGGCAAGTATTACCTCCCTAATGTCACCTTCTCTTATCCTCGTAAGGAGTTCCTTTATTTTTATATCCTCGGGACCTATACCGGCCATAGGTGATATTGCACCATGCAGGACATGGTAAAGCCCTTTAAACTCTTTAGTCCTTTCCATTGCCACTACATCTCTTGGGTCTTGCACTACACATATAGCTGTTCGTTCTCTAGTATTTCCCGAGCATATGTTACAAGGTTCAATATCAGTCAGGTTGCTGCAAATTGAACAGTATTTCGTTTTTTGCTTAGCCTCCCTTATTGCACCCGCAAGAGTCTCAACCTTTTCTTCTGAAAGATTAAGAACGTGAAAGGCTAAACGCTGTGCTGTTTTATGTCCGATTCCCGGAAGTTTTTCAAATTCTTCAATAAGCTTTGCTACAGGGGCTGCATAAAACGTCATTAGTTCTCTCTCCTATTAAATTAGAATAACCCCGGAAGTCCGCCTAAACCTCCTGTAATTTTGCCCATTTCACCAGATACCATTTCATCAGCTTTCCTTATGGCCTCATTAACAGCAGCTAGTATCAAATCCTGAAGCATTTCCACATCATCAGGGTCAACAACCTCAGGTTTTATATTAATTTCTTTTATTTCCTTTTTGCCTGTTGCAACTACAGTTATAGCCCCACCACCTACAGTGGCTTCAACAGTCCTAAGCTCCAATTCTTCTTGAAGCTTTGCCATATCCTTCTGCATTTTTTGAGCTTGCTTCATTAAGTTACCCATGTTCCCACCAAATCCGGGGAATCCACCTTTAGCCATGTCAATTTCCTCCCATTTACATTTCTTTGTCTTTATTATTATACAGTAATTAATAATGTATATACAATAATTTTGTTGTTTTGCAGGATTTATTGCACGCCGCCACACTTAATAAAATCTATAGCTACTAAAAATCACTACGCAAAAAAGGCTGTCATTTCTGACAGCCCCTTATTGTACCTAGCTTATATTAATATGCAGTGTTCTTGTAGTATACGCAGAATGCGTGACCACCACTGTAGTATCTAGTAAATGTCTTAGTTAAGCCCAGTGTTGAAGAAGGAACCCATCCTTCGTAGTTAGACCAACCTGCGTTACCAATCTTAATAGCTAACTGTTCAGCATTAGCTGTTCCTACGTAAGCAGCATATAATCCATTTTCAGCTTTTACTACTCTTACATCGCTCCATCTCTTAACGTTGTTGCTTCTTCTGATCTTGATGAGAGTTTCGATAACAGTTGTCATATCTGTTCCACGGTCTCTCCAGTCAGCCCAGTATACATTAGGAATACCAGGGTGAGTGAGTACAAAAGCATATGCAGCTTTTGTGCTTATAAGGTCGCCATTGCATGGGTTTGGAAGCGGCCAGTGATTTTGAGCTACTCCAGGTGACCAACCGGTATCATGGTTATCAACAAAGGTTACTGCTGCCTGTGACCACCAACCGATTAATCCGTTAATGCTGTTTGTTCCTACCCATCCAAGGCTACCGCCATTGAATGTAGTACTGCTAAACGCATTATTGAGTGACCTCTTAAGGTCAAAGTCAAATACCATTGTCTTATTACCCGAAGCATTTACATAGTCAGCTAATGCCTGTCTAGCTGAAGAAGGTAGCCCTTCATTTTCAAACTTCCAGAATTCACCTACAGAAAGGTAAGGTGAAGAAGCTGTATTATATGTATTGAGGAATTGAGGCGCAAAACCTCTTATATAGTCATATCTCCAGCCGTCAAAGCCTGCATTGGTAGCATTCTTTAGCCAGGTTTGCCAGCTCTTGATTTGGTTTTGTGTATCTGCAGCCCAGTGAGTAAGGTCAGGAGCGGCGTTATAATCATCATTATAATATGTTCTGCCGCCATAACTCCAGGTACCTTCACCGTTGTTATTATTTGCGCAAATTGAACATGTTTTCTGTGAACCGCTATAAACAGTATCCCAATCACCATCTATCAGGTTTGTTCCTGGAGTCATTGTAGGATTGCTGAAATTGATATATCTTCCATGTGGGCAGGCTGTCATACCGTTTCTATGATTTACAACTATATCAGCTAGTACTTTTACATTTTTACTCTTGAGTGTAGCAATAGCTGTTTTTAATTGAGCCTGTGTCCCATATTGGCTGTTAAGGTTATACCATCCTTCAGGTAAATAACCTTGAGTTGAGTAGGATTGGCTTGGTGGCGGCATCCATACTACATTGAAGTATGAACCTATTGTAGTTGCCATGTTGTTGATGGTGGTATACCATGTACCGTTAGCACTGTTCCAATGGAATCCCTGAAGCATGATATCATTGCCTGTAGTATCATTACCATTGTAGGCAATATCCGTACCTGACGCAAAAGCAATTCCAGGTATAGACAAGGTGAGTGATAGGGTTAGTAAAAGTGCACTTATTTTTCTCTTTAACATTACTTTTTGCCCCCTCATTTCTTTTCTCTATATTTTTTATATTTATTCTTTAACTCACGCATAACAAGCTTCCTTGTCCCGACTAAAAAACAGCTCCCTCCTTTTAAAAAGTTTTACTGGTGTAATAACCTGGTTTTGAGAACCTTATTAGCGTAAGCAGAATAAGCTAAAGTAAAGTATATATTATTTATTATGTTATGACTATTATAAAATGTAAGAGTATTTTAAGAACTAATTATCCCACGAAATCAACTTAGAATATATATTGAGACAATTTCTATTTTGGAGTAGATATATTTCTCTATATTTATCAATCTAACAGCAGATTTTTATTTACTCGTTTTAGTAAATATATATTACCATACCCTGGACAAATTTACAATACTGTTTTTGGAGATTTTCCCTAATTGAGAACAAATATTTTGTATGTTTTTTATGCATATTGCACAATTCTAATCTATGATTTACTATTAATATTCCTAAAAGTAATAAATCTATTTACTATGGCAAAAGCCCTCCCTATGCTACTATTTACTTAAAGAATAGCGCTACTTGTAATGAAGTCATACAAAATAAAAAAGGAACCTAATAAGTTTTAAGTTACTTATCAGATTCCTTTTGGCTCCTCAAGTAGGACTCGAACCTACGACCCTGCGGTTAACAGCCGCATGCTCTACCGACTGAGCTATTGAGGAATATATGAATTCCTTGAAAATGATTCAAGGTGGAAATTCATGAAACGGATTCAGATTCCCGGGGAATTACCCCGGGGATCCGTTATAAATCTGGCAGAGACCTACTTTCCCGGGACGCGACCGTCCAAGTATCATCGGCACTGAGAAGCTTAACTGCCGTGTTCGGTATGGGAACGGGTGTGACCTTCTCGTAATAACCACCAGAAATTTTAGTTGACAGTTGACAA
>JAOAEJ010000088.1 GCA_026416815.1 Clostridia bacterium
TATAAGAGACAGGTATAGAGGTGGATATTGTGCAGTTCCGGCGATACCGGGAGGGGGGAAAACCCACTGCCTGTCACTTTGGGCTGCGGAAATGATTGCCCAAGGGATTCATAAGCCGGGCAAAATACTGATTGTTACATATATGAATACGGCGGTAAGCAACTTTAAACAGCGAATTTCAGCCGAACTGCAAAGAAGAGGTATACCTGGAACCCGGGATTATCATGTTTCTACCATTCACGGGCTTTGCTTGCAGATTATCAAGGAAAAGCCCGATCTGCTAATGACCAATGAGGAATTTGAAATAATCGATGAGGTAAATAAGGTACACCTTGTAAGCAGTGCTATTGATGAATGGCGAAGAAAGAATGAAGACTTATTCAGGTTTTATATAGATGAATCCAATTTAAGTGCCAATAAGATTGCAGATACCTATAAAAATTGGCAGGATAAATTTTGCAGTATAGTTCTCTCATGTATTGGTGACTTCAAATCCAGGGGAATGAATCCTATTGAGGCGGCAGAAAAATGCAGGAAGCTTCAAAACTCGTCAATATTAAAGTGTGCTGCAGAAATTTATGAAGTATACGACAGAAGAATTAAACTTGGGGGCTTCGTAGATTTTGATGATATGCTCTACAACGCTAAGAAACTGCTTGCTGAGGATGAAGGTCTTCTGGAGAAGTACCGTAAGAAGTTTACCTTTGTCTGTGAGGATGAGGCCCAGGACTCAAATTTTATACAAAGTGAAATACTTACAATGATTGCAAACGGCAATCTATTAAGGGTTGGCGACAGTAACCAGGCCATATGCGGAAGCTTCAGTAACAGTGATTTTACACTTTTTAAGAGCTTTTGTGAGCAGCCCCAAACAACGGTTTATCATATAACTCAATCCAGCAGGAATACCCGGGAAATAATCGAGCTTGCAAACTATTTTGTAAAATATGTGAGAGAGAGCCACCCGGTGCCCGAGTGCCGTGAAAGTCTGCTGCCCCAGTACATTGAGCCTGTAGATGATAGTGATGAGCGCCAGAATCCTACTACCTCGGAGTATGGTATAAAGGCAAGGGTATTTAACTCCTGGGAGGAAGAAGCTCAAGCTGTTGTTACTCAGGCATATCATGTAATAAAAAAGTATCCGGAAAAATCCTTGGCTATACTCGTTCCGAGCTCATGGAAAATAGGCTTTGTGGTTAATCTTCTAGAAGCCCAGAAAATACGCTACGAGCAGTTGGATAATACGTCCAAGGAGAAAAATGGCACTGTTAGAAAGCTGGGTAGGGTTATTGATTTCATAGCGCTTCCCGAGAGTGGGGAAAAGCTGTGGGATATGCTTGAGGAATGTTTTCTTGAGGAAAGGTATGACGATGTTATTGAGGGGGAAGGGGACGCTGAAGTACGCTGGAAAACAGGACAGAAGGAGATTTTGGAGGCTTTTTTGAAGAGGTACCCTGTGGAGAAGCTCCTGTACCCTACCGGGGGTGAAATAGATATCTCCGAAATACCGGTGGAGCTTCTCAAATCAAAGGTGTGGGAAGATTTTGAGGGTAAGCTTGAGCTGATAAGGGAGCTGCTTGAATTTCCTAGCACTGTAGTGGAAAAACTGGTCTTATACATATCGGAAAAATTGAATTTTGGAAGAGAAGAAAGGGCCATAGCTCAAAAGGTTGCAGGGGATGTAAGATACCTTATGGCGCAGGACCCTCACTGGAGACTTAGTGACTTGGCGCTGGAGCTATTGAGTCCTAAAAATATGTTCAACTTCTTTGCCGGGGTAGTATGGGATTTGAAGGGGTACCAACCTAAACCGGGGGTTGTAACGGTTTCTACATACCATAAGTCCAAAGGGCTTGAGTGGGATACAGTTTTTCTCACGGGACTAAACTATGCCGACTTTCCTGTGGAGTTGAGCGATAAGTTTATAGGAGAATACTGGTTCTTAAAGTCCGAATATAGAAATCCCAAGGCCATAGCAAAATCTGAGCTTGATATGATAACCGGCGGTGGGATGGGGATGGATTCTATACTTGAGTCCAAGCTGGAGACCATATCCGAGAAGGCTAGGCTGCTTTATGTAGGCATTACCAGGGCAAAGGAATATTTATTTTTGTCAGGGTTTCATGCAAACCCCGGTAGAAAAAATGAGACCCTTCCATCAAAATATCTTATAGAACTGAAGAAATACATTGAGGAGGTAGGTAATAAGTGCTAAAGGATTTGCGTTTTACCGATTATTTTTTGTTTACCCAGCACTCACTTACCACTTTTGACAACTGCCCGTTAAAATTTAAAAAAAGGTATCTGGAAAACCTTAAATGGGACAGTTTCCCTGATGAGTCCATAAAAAGAAAATTGGAAATGGGGAATAACTTTCACCTTCTGGCGAATAGGTACTTTATGGGTATAGATACGGGACTTACGCGGCATACCGATGGATTTGAGGAGCTGCATAAGTGGATTACAAGCCTTAAAGCAAATTTTAAAATGGATTCAAATGCTGTATATCTTCCTGAGTATAAGCTGAGGATGGTTACACCGCAGCTCAAACTTGAAGCAAACTTTGATTTACTGGTAATTAGAGACGGATACATTGAAGTATGGGATTGGAAGACCCATAGTGGAGATGACACCAAGAGGGGGGCAGAAAGTAAACGGCTAAGGGAAAGCCTTCAGACGATTGTATATTTATTTGTATTGAAGGAGCAGGCTTCCCTTGTACTGGGGAAAGAAATTGATAGTGAGAAAATAAGTATGTTCTACTGGCAGCCCTATCCTGCCCGTGTACTTACGCAAATCAGGTATAGCGACGCAATGCACGAAGCGTTTAGAGAAATTTTAGAAGGGAAAATCAGAAATATATTGGAGTATAATTTCTCCCACTTTGACAAGGAAATTTATAAAAAGCATTGCAGGTTTTGTGAATTTAACTGGTTTTGCAATAACGAAAGCGTAGACTTCAAGGCGATAGAGGAACAGGACGATTTCATGGATACATTGGACTGGGATAGTATAGAGGAACAATTTTAGTGTTTCAAGTACTAAGGGAAGCAGAAGTAAAGGCTTCCCTTAGTATGTCATACATGAACAATTATATGTCGAGTCCTTGAATAAATACAATTTCTGCTCCATTTGGATCCCTAACATACACAAACTTTTGTCCATTGGGGATTTGTATAGGTCCACGGATTATCTCGATATTTTTTTCTTTAAGCATGTTTACAGTGTTATCAAGGTTTTCTACTGTGAATCCTATTGCAACTATGGAATTTGCAGATAGGCTATTTGTGTTTTCAATACCCTCGTATTCAATAAGTTCAATTTTATTATTTTCTTCATTTTTTAAGAAAACAATGTTGACTCCCATTCGAGGGCTGAACCTTACTAGTTCCTTCAGGGATAACACTTCAGTGTAAAATTTAAGTGATTCTTCCATGTTTTTAACAGTAATGCTAGTAAAGCTATATTTCATTTTGCACTCTCCATATTCTCATAAGTATTTGGATGATATTAATAATACTACATGAAACATAGATAGTTTAGGTTGAACTTAGTGATTGACCGTTAGGCATTGAGCTGTGGAAGTGTGATTTACCTAACGGGATAAAATCACTTTCAACTTAAACTATCTATAGCATGTGCAAATCCTTATAAAAGATTTTTACGATGTCAGACCTTTAATTATTTTAAAGCCTGCTTCTGCTCATCCTTAAGAAAATGGAGATATGAGGCGATAAAGTTCTTTATCCCCAAATCCGAATAATTTACCTTTAAACCATATTCAAAACCGTGGTTATTTTCTATCCTGAACACCGTTTCGCTCTCTAGAGTTATTATAATATCATCGATGTATAAGTCCACTATTACTTCTTTATCTTCACTGATATCAGCCTTGGATATGACAGACATACCACTGAGACTTAAATTTTTTACAAATGCTATATTTCGTTTTCTTGAGTTCTTAAATCTTATATGTGCATAAAATGAAACCGGGAACCTTTCAAAAAGACGTTGGTTTGCTACTAGCTGGATGTTATCTATTTTGAGTTTTACGGTGGAGTTTTTTGGGTAAATTTCCTCAATTAAACACTCGCATATATAAATTTCACTGTTGACCTCATAACCAAGCACAATAGGATCATTTTCAAGAAAGTTGTATTCGATAAAATCCTTTGTGAGTTTCAGTACAAGAGAATCATAGCTTACATCTATTAAAATGCTTTTAAAAGGGTTCACTTTCGAATAATGGCTTACCGAAACTATTTCTCCGGACTTCGGGTTCATAATTTGCTCCTCCCAAACCTACAATTCAGCACTTTACACATAATTGATTTTATAGATAACCAAAGTTAAACTTAATAAGTGAAACCCATAAATAAAGCTGCTAAAAAGTATAGCCATATTATACCATAGTAATGCGATTTCTTAAAGTGAAATGCAAATTAAATGGCGAAATATTCCGTGAATTAAAATGCTGATATGACACCATAATAATAGCGCAAGGGTTCATAGTGGTCGAGCAAAGATTATTGCAGGGTCATTTACAACTTCATAATCATTGCGGTTGTGTTTGATTGTTTAATTGCTTAGTAGTTTTCGGTGTCGGAATTGCTGCAAGGCTCTGTAATAGTCGACCAAAGGTTGGTATCGGGTCCGACTTAGGCTTGGTATTAGCCGGCGGGAAGAGTATTATATGTCCTGTAAGGCTGTACTGCAGTACCAAATATTGCAGTGTGGTCAAAAGGGATGTATGGTATTCGAGCTAAGATTATCAAGGGTTCCGCAGGCATTGGGTGTTATTGCATTAGCTTGCCGGGTATTTGACGGCAGTCCCTGTGAAATGCACTTGCGTGCTGGAGGTTTGCTGCAGTCGAGAGATTGCAGTAGGCTTCTAAGGTATCTTTGATAGTCGAGCAAAGGTTGGTGTAGGTCCCGTGATGCTTGTAGGCAGTCGAAAGATTGTTTGCAGGTATGTAGGAATCTGCATTAGCTGTAGCGTAGATCATTATGGGCTCTTTTTGATATTTTATAATCAATCTTTATTATAATCAGCTCTGTTTCTTCATAATATTCAAAGAATTTGAAAAGTATAGCGAAGCCCAGGCTTGTTTCTCCTGATTTATTACCGAGCTGCGATAGTTTGTTTGGTAATAAGGTAAAATGGTCTATTAATTCCTCAAGCTCTCAGTGTATTTCCAAAATATATTCCACCTGTCTAATGTATATTATTTACATTATATCATAAGTTTAAGAAACACATCATAAGTTAAACTTTTCAGAAATAAAATCTTCTAATGTAGGTTTTATTAGATACGCTTTTGTGGTAAAATCAATTATAAAAGTTTAACTTACAGTGAATATTAAACCTACTATGGAGGCAAACAAATGGAAGCTTCTTTATATGAAGAGAAAAGTATAAAGTACAATGAGATTGAACTTGTTGAATATAAGGAAAAGTCGAGAAACTATTATGAAGAAGAAATAAAGTATCTGAAAGAATCCGATATCATTAGGTTTCTAAATGGAATTTCAAATGAATTTCATAAAATGCTGTTCTGTTTTCTATTTGAAACTGGAGCAAGAGTAAGTGAAGCACTAGGGGTTAAAATATCGGATATTGATTTTGTTAATAAATCTGTAAAGCTTCATACCTTAAAAAGAAAGAACAAAAATATAGTTCGCATTTTAACTATCTCAGATTCTTTGTTGAATAAAATACTTATTTATGAAAAGAAAAAGGGTTTTAAGAATACAGATTATGTTTTTTCAAAAAAATCTGGTAATTCACCTATAACTGTTCAGGCTGTCAACAATGCTATAAAAAAGGATTTTGTATCGATTCTTGGTGATGAGTACAGGGAACTTGGTCATCCTCATACCTTAAGGCATTCGAGGGCAATTCAGCTTCTTAACAGTGGCGTTAATATTGTACAGGTGAAAACGATACTAGGTCATGCAAATATTATGAATACTTTAGTATATCTGAAATACTCAAACAAGGATATTCATGAAAGTATGAAAGGCTCAGACCTAGTTTTAGGTATAACATAGCTTGGAGAAAGGGAATAAATATGTTTTCAGTGTTGTATCACATACTCTGCGGAAAAATGAAAAGTACTGTAAGCTCGAATACTTCTGATAAAAACTTGGCAAAGTGCAAGAAATATGGAAAGCATATAAATTCTGAATCTAAGTTCTGTTGTTATTGCGGTATTAATCAGAAGGATAGCGAGTTATGGGCGGAGGATAAAAAACAAACTTGAGGTGTACGGTTTGACAATTAAGAAGACAAATAAATTGTTATACTTTTTATTACTAATAATCTTTACTATTCAAATTTTACCGCTATCGCCATTGGGGTTTGATAGCTTTAATGAGCCTATCCAAAACTCAAAGACTGCTATACTTACGCACACATATCACAACAATTTTGTATCGTTTAATCATGCTAACAAAAAGCCTACTTATAAATTGATTACATCAAAGCTTGATATTTTTTATGAAGCTCATTTCTACTCTTCAAAATCCGGTACACGATTTCTAAACGGAAACGAGTATATTATTAACTTCCGCAAAAATATTGGAAAGATCTTATCTAATTACTTTCATGGGACTAAATACAAGGATCGAATCTCTGATGTCTAAAAAATAGATATTGGAGGTTAATTTCTTAATAAAGTAAGAGGTTATATCTGAAAATCTTTGTATATTACGAGTTTATGCTTGTTACCACAGTTCTAAGGAGGTCAATTAGTGACAAAGAAGAAACATGTTTTTTTAAAAGTATTAAGTAAGTATTTTTTCCTTTTTATAGGGTCTGTTTTGGCTGCAGCCGGTTTAGAATTCTTTCTTATACCCAACAATATTATCGATGGTGGAATTGTAGGCATATCGATAATTTTAAGTTATTTAGCTAAAATACCCCTTGGTATTTTTACGTTTGCCCTAAACATCCCTTTTCTCATATTTGGCTATAAACAGATTGGTAAGACATTTGTTTTATCCTCATTGTTTTCAGTCACATGTTTTTCCTTTTGGGTATCAGTCTTTCACCCAATACCAGGGCTGACCAATGATATTTTGTTGGCCACAGTTTTTGGGGGAATAGTTTTAGGAGTAGGTGTTGGGTTGATAATCCGGTATGGAGGCTCATTAGATGGCACAGAAATAGTTGCAATAGTATTAAATAAACGCACATCATTTTCAGTTGGTCAAATTGTAATGTTTTTTAATATTTTCATAATAAGCAGTGCAGGACTGGTCTTTGGCTGGGATAAGGCAATGTATTCACTTATTGCATATTTTATTACATTCAAGGTTATAGATATAACAATTGAGGGGTTAGATGAAGCAAAAGCCGCCATTATCATATCTGAAAAAGGTGATGAGATTGCAGAAGCAATAAATGCACGTTTAGGTAGGGGTGTTACATTTTTAGAAGGCAAGGGTGGCTATACTAAAAAAGGAAAGACAATTCTTTACTCTGTCATTACACGTCTCGAGGTTGCAAAACTAAAAGGAATAATTAATGATAAAGATGAAAATGCATTTGTTACCATATCTGATGTATTTGATATAATGGGTGGGAAACACAAAAAGAAAAATATTCACTAACAAGTATTCTCTTCCTAATGATAAGTATAGGAGCAACATCATGAGCAAAAATGCCCAGCTCTAGATAATGAATATTGCCTTAGACAGTGATGTAGAGACTTTTGTATAACAAACTCTTATCATGACACAAAGGTCTCTACATACTGCTTGGCACAAAGATATTCATAGAAAACTCATAGAATATTATGGGAATCGTTGAATTTCTATCGTATGGACTATAGTTACGGATTTCTGTCTTTATCTATACTAAATATAAAACAATCGTTAAAACTTAGATATTCCTGGGTGTGTTT
Organism: Clostridia bacterium; assembly: GCA_026416815.1. Taxonomy (GTDB): domain Bacteria; phylum Bacillota; class Clostridia; order Acetivibrionales; family DSM-2933; genus SKW257. The sequence goes on from JAOAEJ010000088.1 coordinate 7,908, forward strand.
ATATATCAACAACGTGTAATGTTATGTTTAGGAGAATATTTAATATAGTACTCCTAAAATGCCATAGTTTAAGCTATCTTTTTAAACAAGCATAAAAAAATATATAGCATAGAAATACTATGTGTTTGGTATAAATTTCTAGTGTAAGATGTGTTGACACAAAGTATTTACCGTGGTAAGATAACACTCCGCTCGTAAGTGAGCGACGCAATAGAGAAACGACAGAAGAATAAATTGGTAAGAAATAAAGTGTTGACATAAACAACACAGCATGGTAAGATGTGATTCCGCTCGAGAGAGTGGCAAACAAATAGTAAGATACCGATTTTGCTAACGCAGAATCGAATGGACTTTGAAAAGTAAACAGTGTAAGTGTAAAGGAACTCGTTGATTCAGTTGACAATTGACAGAGGACAGTTGACAGTTATGTCAGTAGGACTTGGAGATGGTCAAGTGAGTTGATATTATAAATTAAGTAAT
>JAOAEJ010000008.1 GCA_026416815.1 Clostridia bacterium
TCCCCCGCTTTTTTTTACAAAAATTTTTCTTACAATCCTCCTAATACTCCTTTTTCCATCAATAAGCCATGCATCTATAGTTATCTTTCAGGAAAACTTTGATTCTGCAACACCACCATCTTTACCTTCAGGTTGGGCTCAGGTTGATGTAAATGGAAGAGCGAGAAACTGGGCTAAGGCAACAAATACAGTCCATCCATCAGGTCAACCCCCTAAGAGTAGCCCTAACTTGGTCTATTTTAACTCATATTATGCCTCATCTGGCTCTACAACATGCCTTTACTATACAAATCAAATTTCAATACCATCAAATACATATATTACTCTGTCCTTTTGGATATATCATGATACAGTTTTCTCTTCTGGCAATGACAGGTTGTCCGGCGCAACCTGTGACAAGGGCACAGATGGCAGTATTTCTATGGAGAGCCTTCTTGGGAGGTAGATAGAAGTTATATAGGGATTTAAAAAGAGGGGCTTGGAATTACCAAGCTCCTCTTTTATTTTTATCTCATATAATATTTATAAAAGTGTTAACATACATATTGACTACCACAAGAAAATATGATATCATCACTCATGAAATTTGTCTCACTAAATATTTTATGCTAAGGAGGGAACAGATGGGAAGAATTTTTCCAAGGCTCATAAGTTCTATTTTGTTATTGATCTTTGTAATATTTTACTCTCAGCTGAAAGCTGAAGAATTAATCATTTATGAAGGAGAGACATCTAAGAAGTTTAGCAATATAAAGTTAAACAAGTCAAAATTACAAAATGAATTCAAAGAAGATGAAATAATAGTCAAATTTAGACCTTCCTATCAAAAGACTCTAAATTCCCTCTCAAAAGGAGAAGGATTAGAAAGAATCTCAATGAAGTTAAGAAATTTAAATTTAAAGGCAAAAAAACTCAGAAGACTCGGACCAAATTCAGATTTTTATCTAATTAAATTTGATAAAAATGCACATACTTTAGAAGACTTTAAGATAAAACTGCTTGCTGCTTCAGAAATAGAGATTGCTGAACCTAATTATATAAGAAAGCTACATTCTACTATACCAGATGATTTTTACTACTATGATTTGTGGGGATTGACAAAAATAGGAGCACCAGATGCATGGGATATTACAAAAGGCTCAGACAGCATTGTAGTAGCTGTGATTGATAGCGGAGTAGATTATACACATTCAGATTTAGCACAAAACATGTGGACAAATTCAGGTGAGATTCCTGACAATGGAGTTGATGATGACGGAAATGGCTATATAGATGATTTTTATGGAATTTCACCTGGATACGGACCTTATACAGAAGGCATATCAATAGTAGACCCTATGGATACAATAGGGCATGGAACACATGTGGCAGGCATAATTGGAGCAAAGGGTAATAACAATAGAGGAACAGTCGGACTTAATTGGAATGTTAAAATCCTACCATGTAATGCTGCAGATCCAATAACTAATATACTTTGGACATCAAATACACTTGAATGTTATTCATACATCGGTAATCTCAAAAATAGAGGAGTCAATATAAAGGCAGTGAATGCATCCTATACTGGACCATATTCCTATGCAGAGGAACTATCAATTCAAAGTAACCTAAGAAGTAAGGGTATTTTACTTATAGCTGCGGCAGGTAACGAAGCTCAAAACAATAACCTTTATCAAAAATATCCTTGTAATTATAATCTTGATAACATTATTTGCGTTGCCTCTACAGACAGAAATGACAATCTTTCCGTATTCTCAAACTATGGCAGTTCTGTTCATGTGGCAGCACCAGGACAGCAGATATACAGCACTTATCCGATAACAGCTGATAATTTTTCCTCTGTTTCATGGAATACAATATTTTTTGATAACTTT
>JAOAEJ010000082.1 GCA_026416815.1 Clostridia bacterium
CTTATTTAGGGCTTATAAGCCGCATAAATACTAAGATTTTAGCATTTAACATATGCTTTTATATTAATAAGCTGATTGGAAATATGAACTTGTCAAAGATCAAAAGTTTGATATTTTAATTAGCACAAGGGGTTAACTTAATATTGATTTATGGTCAGAGTTTCACACGCTCAACGGTTTTGACGTTGGCAAATTTTAAGTTTTCATTGCTTGCACCCCCTTTCATTTATTATAATTACAATCAAGAACTGGTAAATTTTATCTTGTCGTAAAGGAGAATAAAATGTGGTCAGAACAAAAAATTCAAAGTAAAAAAGATTATTTTGCAAAACAAAGAAAAGAACCTACGGGTTATTTTACAGAGTATGTCGTGCGAACCTATTATTCCATTTACGAAGGCTGTTCTCTACATAAAAGCCATTCTTGTCCTGCAAGAGAAGTGAGTAATTATAAAATAAAGGACACTGTTTACGCAGGCTTCTATAATAATCAGCCGGATCATGATTATAATAGTGTCATCAATGATTGTAAAAACCATTTAATAAATATGGGATACATACATTTGGAGCAAAAAGATGGGAACGAATTTGTTTTTATAGATAAGCCTTTGGATTTTCTTGTTCCCGGTGAACATGAGTCCTATTTAAGGAGATATGGTATTCTGGACCGGGAATTTTCAGAATTTAAAAGTCGTTCAGATATACAAATCAATCCTATACAAAATCAAAACGAGCTGACGGCATTGCTTAATCATATGATAGATCCAGAGCATCATCTTGATCCTTTCGATGGAATTCATATATCTGACACTGATTCCTCTAAGGGTTTTTCCTGTGAATTATGTGACGGGCATTATGTAATACGAAGTGGCATACACGGTACTTTCTTTGGCTGCAGCAATTATCCCAAATGCAAAAGTACCAAAACCGTCGAAGACAAAACATATTCCTGGTTAGAGACTCACGGAATTCATATTTATGAGGTTGAACAGCCATGTTGGAAATGCGGGAAATCTATAAAACTTAGGAGCTACTTCCCCCACATTGATCTTATTTCAGATCAGCCTGAACTGGCTAAAAAATTAGATTTGACCATCATAAGACTTGGCATGATTGAGATATTGGATAAATATCTTTCTTCTAAATATGAAGAAATTTATATGAGATTCAGTAAACAGTTTAATGGTGAATATATGGCAAATAATTGCCCTCATTGCCGTAGCTTGCAGGGAAGCACAATGTCCCTCGAATCTATGTATCATTTTTTGGCAGATGCTCTTAGAAAACAGCAAGCACTTACAAGCCACATTTCAGAAACTATTGCAGTAAATGAGACTCTTTTATCCAAGAAAGAATGGAAGGATATTGTTACCGAAGTTTTAAAATTTCAAAAATAAAGACCTAAGCTGCAAAAGAACCACACTCTTTTGTATAATAAGTCTTTTGCAGCTTCTTCATTCTGTTTTATCAAGTGTCCATTCTCTTTGTAATAACGTATTAGGGGCAGTCCACAATTACCATCGATATGATTGCCTTGGGAAGCGCAGACCGGAAATTCCGGCCTCTTGACACATAGAAGAGAGAAGCTTGAGAATTTCTTCTCTCGTTAAGTCAAACCATTTCTCAATCTCCCGGTCATAAAAGCAATACATAACTTCACCCTTACCGTATGTTGAGTACAAGTTTTCAGCTTTTGCAATTTTTAATCGTTTCCTTAGAGCGACCAGTATATCTGTAATCGTGTCCAGCTTTTCTCTCCATGCCTCATTGAGGATGGCTGACTTGCCCTCTGATTGCTTTATTATCATACCATCTCGTGTGCGAAGAACGCCGGTATTCATTGCGATAATCGTATCTTCTATTGCCTGATCGAAATCTTCCATTCGGCCTTCCTGATTAATTGGGTCTTGAAAAGCAGGTCTATCAAAGCATTGCACAAAGAAACGAAGTAGTTCTTTGTCTTTATTGTCTGTGCTTACGGCAGATGCGGATTGTAGCTCTGCTATAGCAAGCCGCTCAGCATTTTCTTTCCATATGCGAAGGAGCTGGATACTATATCTGATAACATCGTCGTCAATTAATTTAGAGCAAGACTGACATAACCATATTCCATTCTCTGCTGACTTGCGTTCCTCCGGTGACATTTGTGGGTCATATCGGGGACCTCCGGCTGCAGCAGCATGAATATGAGCTGCAACTCCAATGTTTGTTATTTCTTGAGGATCGTCATTTGCTCCACGAGTTGCTTTTCTACAATCAGGATTACTGCACCGCCATCCGACTCGGTTTCCAAGAAGATCTTTTATTTTTTGAGAGAAATCATCTCTATTGTTAGCCATATGTTCAACCTCCTTATACATTGCAGTTCCAAGCTATTCTGTATATCGTACAACGTCCTGAATATCGCGTATATCGAGCCAGTTAAGAAGTCGTAGCAGGTAATGCCCATCTGGTGTGGTTTCTCCATTTTCCCATTTTTGATATGTACGTACAGTAGCCCCAATTGCGTCAGCTATATCTTTTTGGGTATATTTGAGACGTTTTCTGCTAATTTTCAGAATTTCATAATCAAATTCCATAGTTTGCGGTCCTGCATAAATTTGATACCAGCAGTCCTCATCATCCTTTCTGTTATAACAATTGAGCGCATGAATTATAGTGTTAGGAGTAAGCTCCACGTATAACCGTCCACGGCTGGACTTATCCTGTGAGCAAGTAATATTCTTTGCGTTTTTAACTCTCAGACCAATCCACTTCATAATAGGCTGACCGTTATGATCGCATGGAAAAGTACCTTCAAACTCAATATGTGATCCTGTCCGCCAACTTACTTCGCCTATCCCTATCTCACCTATTTCATAAATGATAGGTGGAAGCCCTTCCTTCTCTAGTGCTTCATTATAGCTTGTTATAAAGCAGTTTGGTAGATAATCACTGCTTCCTAATTCGTCGCACAATTGTAGATAATGTTTCCATTGAAAAAACATCTCCGCATCACTTACATGATGTGTCTGGCTCACTATGTAGCAGAATATATCTGTCAATGAAAGTTTCTTCTCATAAAGCATGTATTCCAGTGATTGATATAGCTTCTCTAAAGCATTTTCATCTTTATCCTCTCGAATAATCCCTGAAATATGACAATGTAAATCGCCCACATGATTATTCGAATAGCCATTTACATAGAAATAGAAAGGTATTCTACGAATAAAGCTTGCAACAGGCAAGGGCTTATACCCATATTTATCATCTAGCCAATTTGAATAAGAAGTAGAACCATCACGTCCAATTCTTTTATCGCAGTATGAAAAAATTTCGCTTCCTACGATAGAGTGCATATTGAGATATTTAATTAGATTACCTTTATCAAAATATTTTTCATCGACATACTGCTCAATAATATCTATGTCTGAACTTGTTAGCATATAAAGCACCTCCTTCATGCATCTATCATAATACGAATTTTTTGGGTAATCAAGACGTCGATTTATTCGTAAAATTAAGCCACAAAATAAGATGTGATAGTCGATTCCTTCTGTATACCAAAAATATTAAGGATATCTTTACATATCAATTCGTATTATTTCAGGCAGCACTGTCTTTCGATATAAAAAGGGTATAAAAAAACGGGCACATCTTCGTGTTAGAAAATGCACCCACCATTTTTTGCTGTCCTGACGCTTTTGGATTTTCCTCTATGAAATTTATGTTTTTAGGGTGTTATCTATAAAAATCTAGAATGTCATCTATGAAAAGCCCCAAAAACCAGGGTCAAAAAACGCACTTTTTTGCTCGGACTTTCGCTCATTTTTTGCTCCAAAACCACTATATGTTGTGGTTTACCCGCCTCATTTATCATCAGAACCACAATACGTCATCATTATCACGCACTCAACGTGTGCCGTATGAGGAAACATATCCACCGGCTGGACCTCCACAACCCTATACCCATTCTGCAGTATAATTTTTAAATCCCTAGCCATAGTAGAAGGATTACAAGACACATAAATAATCTTTCTTGGCTCTACCGCTAAAATTGTATCCAACACCTTCTGTTTACAGCCCTTTCGTGGGGGATCCAGAATTACCACATCAACCTGCTTACCTCTACAGTTGATAACATCCGGCAATACATTTTCCACCCTGCACGCTATAAACTCAACATTATCTAGCCCATTAATTTGAGCGTTTCTCTTAGCACTAGCTACCGCCTCTTCGACAGCTTCAATACCAATTACCTTTTTTGCCTTCCCAGACAGGTATAAAGATATAGTTCCACTCCCACAGTAAAGGTCATAGACTGCTTCTTGTCCTGTCAATCCAGCATACTCAAAGATTGTGTTATAAAGTACCTCTGTTTGTATGGGGTTTACCTGAAAAAAAGAAAGGGGTGAAACTTCAAACTTGTACTTGCCAATATAATCAGTAATTGTTGGACTGCCGTACATCAGTCTGCACTCACTGCCCATAACCATATTTGTATTTTCTCTATTTATATTTACATAAATGCTTTTTACCTGGGGTACCAAATCTACTAAGTAACTAATAAAGCTTTGCGGATCAGGAATCTCTTCTCCATTGATTACAAGTACCACCATGACTTCACCGGTGCGAAAGCCAACCCTTGTAACTATATGCCTTAATAGCCCCTCACCCCTTACTCTGTCATAAATGCTTATACACTGCTCACAAATATATTGCCTTATCGCTTGCTTAACAAAGTCACTTATACTATGCTGTACATCACATTTATCAATGCCAACAACAACATTAGACCTTGAAGAAAAAAAGCCTACTACAGGCTGAGAATCAATAATTCCTACAGGATAGTTCACCCTATTTCTATAATTCCTAGGATACTGCATTCCTATCGTATTATTAACAATATCGCAGTCAATTCCCCCAACCCGTTTAAGTGCGTCTCTGACAATTCCGGCTTTTAACTTTAACTGTTCTGAATATTCTATATTTTGAAGGCTACATCCCCCACAAAGTATAAAATGCCCACAGAAGGGCTCTACCCTTTCTACAGCTTTCTTTACTATGTTCAACGGTTTCGCAGCTAGATAATCATCTGTTACTTTTGTTACCTCCGCTTCAACGACTTCTCCCGGAAAAACTCCATTAACAAAAACTTTTAAACCAAACAAACTCCCAATACCGCAGCCATCATGGGTCATCCCTGTTACTTCAAGAGTATACTTTCCGCCGATTTCTACCATTTCAATAACCTTCGCCTTCAACAGTTTTTATATAGATAGATTATATAATATAATTCCACGAAATATTTTATCAGAAAAAACAAAAAGCGGCTATCAGATAGCCGCGAATTCTCCTATATATTAAAGGAGGTAAAGTATGTTAAAAAGTATCAGTGTACAAGTTTATTATAGGCATTTCCCGAAGTAAAATCAATGTCAAAAATGTCTATACCTCCACGGCCAATTCAATTAAAAATTGTATATATTTACTAGACAAATAAACCTCGCATACATCCGTAATATTTTTTATTACATTATTCTACAAAAATATCTAAAATCTATTTACATTTTACAAAGGTGGTGATATAATAAAGATGTACACTCGATTAACATACTTTAACCTCCCTTAAATTACGGTATAAGGGGATATAAATAGTGACTTATGAAACAGGGCAAAGTTGTCGAAAGGCAATGACGCAAAACCATGGGTCTAAAGCTTTAAGCTATGATTGCCAGGTTGCCATTAAAAGTTCTGTTTATAGCTCTTTAAATAAAAGACAATTAGGTCAAAGGATATATTTCCTTATACCACACTTTGTTAAACATCTTCAATCAGTTCTTAATAAATACGCTATATACTATATGCCACTAAATTCGATTATTTCATAACTAGAGTTTTTACATAGAAAAAACCTATTATTTTCTTGTACTATTTTGTTCATTCATCTTTCCTAAAGCTATATTATTATGCAAAAATATAATATACACATAAAATAAGAAGTCTTCCCTTTAATTTACCGGAAGACTTCTTAAATTTTACCTAAAATTTTGGTCTGCGTGGTATTACTGCCCATGCAATAGCATATACAATTATGCCACCCATAACATGAGTCAAAAGTGTAACAACAGCAAACAAAAGCCTTATTAAATTAGAATCAACAAAGAAGTATTCTGCAAGCCCGCCACACACACCGGCTACCTTTTTGTCACTATCAGAGAGATATAGTCTTTTATTCACCCAAAATCCCCTCTTTATGCTTTAAGATATATTTAAACTATATTACGTATTACATAAAACTTTGTCTGAACTTCAGTCAAAGAATATTTGGGTGCAATAGCTTAGAATTCTACAGCTTATATACCTCTTCAGAGGTCAAAACCTTTATATTGTTTTTCGTTAATTCCTCTATGCCTTTTTCAGGAGCTTCGACCCTCAGTATTACTAGTGCTTGATTTGAGGTCTTCCCAACAAAAGCATACATATACTCTATTCCGATTGACTCACTATCCAATACTTCCAAGGCCGCTGCCAAACCACCCGGCTCATCTGCAACTGCAATAGCCACCACATTTGTGCAGCTTACTGTAAAACCACTTTCTTTTAAAATTCCTTCAGCTAACTCGGGTTTGTTTACAATAAGTCTTAATATACCAAAATCAGTGGTGTCGGCAATGGACAGTGCGCTTATATCGATATTGTTTGAACCGAGGGTTTTAGTTACCTCTGCCAATCTGCCCGACTTGTTTTCAAGGAACACAGAAATTTGTTTTACCAGCATAATTATCTCCTCCTATATATTTAATACCTGCGGAGTCATACTTTTACTTTTTATAACTACAAAGTTAAATTTTCAGCTGTTATAGCTTCCTCTTATCAATTACCCTTTTAGCCTTACCTTCGCTTCTTTCGATGGTTTTTGGCTCAACAAGCTTTACCTTTGCAGTTATGCCAAGAGTTCCTTCGATTTCTTTCCTGATCTTTCTCTCGATATCTTCGAGACGCTTAACTTCGTCAGAGAACATACTTTGAGTCATCTCTACCCAAATTTCAAGCATATCCAGGTTATCTTTTCTATCAACAATGAGTAGATAGTGAGGCGCTGTTTCACCTATTTCCAGCAGTACGCTTTCAATTTGAGACGGAAATACATTTACCCCTCTAATAATCAGCATGTCGTCGGTCCTGCCACTTACCTTGTCCATCCTTACACTAGTTCTTCCACATTCGCAGACTTCATAGTTTAAGGACGAAATATCTCTTGTTCTATACCTTATTATCGGAAGCCCCTCTTTTGTTATTGTAGTAAATACCAGTTCACCCTTTGCTCCGGGAGGAAGTACCTCTTCAGTAACCGGGTCAATAATTTCAGGTATGAAATGGTCTTCAGGTATGTGCATTCCACATTTACACGGACATTCGCTTGCAACACCGGGGCCAATTACCTCACTTAATCCATATATATCAATAGCCAGTATACCAAGACGTTCTTCGATTTCCTTCCTCATATTTTCCGACCATGGCTCTGCCCCAAATACACCTGCCTTGAGCTTCAGGTCTTCTTTTTTGATTCCAGCCTCTTCCATCTCCTCAGCCATGAACAGTGCATATGATGGGGTACATGCCAGTATAGTGGTTCCAAAGTCTTTCATTATCTGGAGCTGCCTTTTTGTATTGCCACCGGATATAGGGATAACCGATGCCCCTATCCTTTCAGCTCCATAATGTACTCCTAAACCTCCGGTAAAAAGGCCATAGCCGTAAGCGACTTGTATAAAGGATTCTTTACTTGCTCCTGCACACGTCAGGGTTCTCGCCATAACCTCTGCCCATGTGTCGATATCTCTCCTGGTATACCCTACAACAGTCTGTCTTCCGGTTGTTCCGGATGACGCATGGATTCTCACTATTTCGCTTAATGGTACTGCAAACAGTCCATAGGGATATGTATCCCTCAAATCCTGCTTATAGGTAAAAGGAAGCTTCTTTAAATCATCTAGAGACTTAATATCTCCAGGTTCAACACCTTTCTTTTGCATTTTATCCCTGAAGAAAGGCACATTGTGGTATATCCTCTTAACTGTATTAATTAACCTTTCGGTCTGAACCCTAGTCATTTCCTCCCTTGACATACATTCATATGTGGGATTCCAGTATTGCATACATTTTACCTCCCTAAGATTTAATATTAAAAAATATTTATATCTCAGGCCTACCTATTCCCCCTTGGGAATGACTTTCAGGGATTACGGATACCCGCCCCACACAAAAGTTACATTAGGCTAACTAAGAATGTTCCGGTATTAATACTCTGCTTAAGAATTATATCCAGCCTCAAAAGCTTTGAGGTTAATATCCAACACTTTTTGCGGTACAACTTCCTTTATAGCTTCAATCCAGACATCTTTTTCTATATGTGTAGACTTTGCCATCAGGCCTAGCAACACAATATTAACCGCTTTGATATTGCCACATTCCTTTGCTAATTTAAGGGCGTCTATCGAAACTATATTGTTATAATTTTCTTTAACCTTCTCAATTATATTCTCAGGGTATTTGGCCTTACCGATAATTACCGGCATAGGGTTAATTTTCTGGTCGTTTATTAACATCTTACCGCCGTCCTTCAGATATTCAACCCAACGAAGCGCCTCCAGTTGTTCAAACGCCATGATTATATCAGCATCACCCTTTTCAACTAAAGGAGAATAAACCTTACTGCCAAATTTAACATATGTTACAACACTTCCGCCTCTCTGAGACATACCGTGTACCTCAGATACTTTTACATCGAAAGATTTCTTCAATGCAACAGCTCCCAGGACTCTACTTGCCAGCAAAGTCCCCTGACCTCCAACACCCACTAACATTATATTAAGCTTTTCCATTATTATCACCAGCCTTTTCAATAGCAGCGCAGCTACATAACTTTGTACAGAGTTCACAGCCAACACATAGTGCGTCGTTAATTTCTATAAACTCACCCTTATCAACTAGAGCAGGACATCCAATTTTCAGGCACATCTTACACATTTTACATTTTTCACTGTTTATTTTTAGCGGGCCTTCAAACTTTACATCCTTTAACAGCGCACATGGACGCTGAGAAATGATAACCGATGGCTCATCCGCCTCAATTTCTTCTTTAACTATCTTCTCAAACTCCTTCAAGTCAAACGGATCAACCACCTTAACCCTATCAACCCCCACCGCATTCGATAGTTTAACTAAGTCAACCTGTCTTGTAGGCTCACCTTTTATAGTAAATCCTGTTGTCGGGTTGTGCTGATGTCCTGTCATTCCTGTTATCGAATTGTCCAGTATGATAACTGTGGAATTTCCTTTATTGTAGACTATATCAATCAGCCCTGTTATACCTGAGTGTATAAATGTAGAATCTCCAAGTACAGCAACTGTTTTCTTGCCAAACTCCTTGCCTCTTGCTTTTTCCATACCATGGGCAGCGCTAACACTAGCTCCCATACAAATACATGTATCCATACACTCAGTAGGAGGCAACGCCCCTAGGGTATAACAACCTATATCCCCGCTCACTGTCAATTTTAGCTTCTTTATTACATAGTACATACCCCTGTGCGGACATCCAGGACACATTACAGGAGGCCTTACCGGCACAACATCATTTATTAAAGTCTTAGTCTCTACCTTCTCACCAAATACTTTTTCTTTAATAAGCTGAGCACTATACTCTCCTACTACAGGCAATAAGTCTTTACCGATGACATTTATACCCATTTTCCTGACTTGGTTCTCTATAAATGGTTCTAACTCTTCAATAGCGTAAAGAGTTTTTACTTCTTTTGCAAAATCAGCTATTAACTTCTCAGGAAGAGGATGTACCATACCGATTTTCAAATAGGATACATCACCAAAAACTTCTCTTGCATACTGGTAGGCAATACCGCTGGTTATAACACCGATTTCTTTGCTTCCCCATTCGATTTTATTTATTTCGGAAGTATTTGAAAACTCCCTCAAAGCTGCCATTCTTTTTTCTACCTCTACATGCCTTTTTCTAGCCATAGCAGGCATCATAACATACTTATTAAAGTCCTTGTTATAATCCTTAAGTTTAAAGTCTACCTTTTCTCCCAGCTCCACTACGCTCTGAGAATGGGCAATTCTAGTAGACAATCTCACAAAAACCGGACAATCAAATTTTTCACTTATTTCAAAGGCCTGTTTTACAAAATCCTTACATTCCTGGCTGTCTGCCGGCTCAAGCATAGGTACTTTAGATGCTCTTGCATAGAATCTGCTGTCCTGTTCATTCTGAGAACTATGCATTCCAGGGTCATCTGCAACCATTATGACAAGTCCTGCATTAACCCCGGTATAAGATGCTGTAAACAGCGGGTCTGCTGCAACATTCAGCCCAACATGCTTCATAGAGCATATAGACCTTGCACCTGCAATACAGGCACCAATTGCAACTTCTAAGGAAACCTTTTCATTGGGTGACCATTCAGAGTATATTTCGTCATATTTAGCAATGTTTTCCGTTATTTCAGTACTTGGTGTACCTGGATAAGCAGCCGCTACAGTAACTCCTGCCTCGTATGCTCCCCGGGCAACAGCCTCATTACCCAGCATAAGTTTCTTCATTTTGAATCCCCCGTCCTATTAAAATAGCATAATTATATTTGTAAATATTATAAATTATTAAATTACCAAAGTAAATGTATAGCACGAAAAGTTGTAACCTCTTACAATATTATTGCAATTTTCCTATACTAAGAAATCAGCTCAAAACTCTATTTGCCGCGCATATCGATAACACGCCTTGCTTTCCCCATAGACCTCTCTATACTTTTCGGCTCAACCAGCCTCACCTTGGCATCTATCTGAAGTATAGTCTTAAGCTTATGTCTTATATCTTTTTCAACCTTTTCAAGCTCACTGAATTTCTCTAGAATTTTTCCATCAATCAGTTCTACCAGAACTTCAATTTCATCCATATAACCTTTTTGTGTGACTATTATCTGATAGTGTGGTCCTATATGCTCCATGCCTACAAGTACGCTTTCAATCTGGGAAGGGAACACGTTGACACCTCTGATAATAAGCATGTCATCGGTTCTGCCAAGCACCTTATTCATTCTTACATTTGTTCTACCACATTTGCACTGCTCAGGATTCAGGATTGTAATATCCTTTGTCCTGTATCGCAGCATAGGTATACCCTCTTTGGTAAGAGTAGTAAGTACCAACTCACCTTTTTCGTCATATCCGAGTGCTTTGCCGCTTGTTGATTCAATAATTTCTGGGTAGAAGTGGTCTTCATTTATGTGCATACCGCACTGGCAGAAGCACTCTCCTGAGACCCCCGGTCCTACAATTTCACTTAGCCCGTAGTTTTCAGTTGCAAGTATTCCCCATCTTTTTTCTATCTCAGCTCTCATTTCAGGGGTATGACCTTCTCCTCCAAAGAGTCCTAACCTTAATTTGTGCATTCCTTTCTTTACTCCCATTTCAGCAGCAACCTCCGAAAGGTATAATGCATAGGAAGGTGTTCCCACTATTATGGTAGAGCCAAAATCCTGCATAAGCATTATTTGACGCTCAGAGTTACCACTTGATGCGGGTACAACCGTAATGCCGACTTTTTCAAGCCCGTAATGCAATCCGAACCCACCGGTAAATAATCCATATCCGAATACCACCTGTGCAATATCCTCTTCATGACCTCCAGCTGCTACGATAAGCCTTGCTACACACTCAGACCAGTTTTCCATATCGTTTTTTGTATATCCGACAACGATAGGTTTTCCTGTTGTTCCCGATGAGGCGTGAAGTCTGACGATTTTTTTCATAGGTACGGCAAAAAGACTGTATGGATAGTTATCCCTCAAATCATCCTTCGTAGTAAAGGGTATTTTCTCAATATCCTTCAAAGTTACAATGTGTTCGGGCTTCAGACCTATCTCATCGAATTTCTTTTTATAAAAAGGTACGTTCTCATACGCACTTTTTACAACTACCTTGAGTCTTTCAAGCTGCAACTGATCCATATCTTTTCTGCTCAGACATTCAACATCTTTACTCAAAATCATTAATACAACCCCTTTTACATAGCTTTAGGTGCCCCTTTTTTGGGCATCCAGGCTTTTATTTTGTAATCAACTACAATATAAAACCAGTTTTTAAGAGTATAGCTGTAAAAATAGAAGTGACTAGCGTCAATATAATAGAAAATATAAAGGCTATTCTTATAACCTGATTTTCCTGACCCAATTTATCAATTGAAGCCGCAGCATTTTGCAGCTTAGCCGGTGATATAACACTTGCGAGCCCGCCGCCAAAAGCCAGACCGGCGGTTACTATAATTAAGCCGTTTAGGCCCAGCCCCAAGTTCTTTGCAGTAGTCATAGTATACTTGGCAAACATACCAATGGTAGAAGCCTCGCTTCCGGTTAAAAAACCACCAAAAAGACCTATAAAGCTGACAATTACACCATAAGCATTACTGAAGGCCTGAGATGAAAAGTCCGCAAGAACTTTCACCATATTCATGTCGGGTAAAAATTTCTTCGTAGACATATCAAACCCCGACATATTCATAACTTCTCCAATAGCAAAGAAAATCGCCGCCGAGAATATCGGTCTCGGTGCTCTTTTCCGCCATACCTTCAATGTATCCTTTATTTGAGCCTTACTTGGCCACAAAACCAGCATGGAAAGAAGTGTGCTTACAAATATCCATGTATATGCATTCCATAAAGCCCTAGTCGCAATAGGTTTACCGTCTGCCGCAAGCCCTAGAATTTCTAGCTTTAACTCCCTGTAAAGGAGGTCAAACATTGGTTTGGGAACATTTAAGACAAGTATAACCGCTATTAATATACACCATGGAGTTAGAGCTTTCCATAAAGGGAATTGCTTCTCATATTCAAGTTCTTCTCTGGTTAATCTACTCTTATCAATCACCTTCTTGCCGGTGATTTTTAGAAATAAAGCCATTGCTCCAATAACTGCAATCCCACATAAAACACCGGTAAGAGTAACAAGATTTTCAACCCTATTTGTAAAATAAGAGACAATGCCGATAACAACACCGGTAATGAGACACGGAAGCCAGCCTTCCTTTATTCCCTTCCACCTATCTACAATCCACAGCATACAAAAGCCTATCAATGTAGATACAATAGGTAAAAACATAAAAAATACTCTTCCGGCATCAGCAAGAGTTATTTCATTTCCTTTTCCTAAAAAACCATTTGCAATATCTACAAACACTACAATAGGAGCTCCAAGTAAGGCATAGGTACATAAGGAATCATATCCTATAGAAGGCAATGCTATAGCTACATAAGTCGAATATCCCATAGCTATCAATATAGGCGGCAATAGTGAGACAGGAGTTGCTCCAACGGATACCATCAAAGTACCAAATCCGATGTTAATCATCATTATCTGCACTGCTCTGTTTTCACAGGCAATTGTTTTAATGAATATTATCACCCTTTTGAGTGCTCCCGTTTTTTCCATATAAGCCATTTGTAATAGAGATGTAGCTACTATAAGAGATACTGAAAAAGATTTAATAAGACCTGCAGCTGTAGAACGAACAATTACTTCGGGTATAGTTTTGAAAAAAAGAACAGCAATCGCTGAAACCAGCAGCCAACCAACAATTCCGCTTATATCCGCTGGCTTCTTAAAGACAATAAGCATACACAAAATTACTACGATTGGTAACAAAGTCAATAAAAGTGCCCCCACTTCCATACTCTACCATCCTTCTTATATTGAATTACAATACCTACCCTACTACCTTTCTACATGTTGCTGTCAAGTACCTGCACCTAATTCGCCCTCATATGTCCACAGTCCTTGACAGCCACTTTAAATGCGTATTAGGAAATTGTTACTTAATATTCTACAATAATGGTAAAAAAAAATAAAGAAGTTTTTACACTTCTTTACTTTCCAGCCTTATTAGTTATTTATTTAACTATTTAACTTTTATTACCACAGGGTGCTTTTCTATAACGTATCGTGTGCTTATCTCTTTACAGCAGCCAGTTAATAGTTCCTTACCGGAGAGTTCAAAATCGACCTCAATATCACCATATCTATCTTCAAGGTTGAGAATCGAAACATACTCGTCATTCTCACCTTTCCATAGTATTTTTACGAGACCCTTTCTAAGTTCTTTTATCTCAAAATCAGTACAATTTTTCTTAATTTCCTTTGTTATAGAAACAACATTTTTTAAGAAATCCCTGAATTCATTATCATCATTATCCCAATTAATTACATCCTTTTCAAAAAGATCCGGCCATTTTTTTGCTGAAATTTCCTGCCCTGCGTAAATTAGCGAAGCACCTGGTAAAAGGTTGTAAAAGACAGTCCAATTCTTTAACGCGCTTTGACCGGTTATGATAGTAGCTATCCTCTGGTTGTCATGGTTTTCAAGAAATCTCATTTTAATTGCATGCTCAGGAAACATTGTTCTTTGAATATATAGATGATTAATATAATCTTTAATTTCAGCTTCACCTTTAAAATACTGCTGTAGATATTCAAACCCGTCATAATCATACGTTAGGTCAAATGCCTCATGCACATCAGGATCTGAATGCGCTACATATCCTAACCCTCTAAGGTGTGCTATAAAGGATTTGTGTACAGTCTCAGCCAACCATACAACTTCCTTTTCACTGTTTATAACCCTTCTTGCTTCCTTCCAGAACTCCAACGGCACCATAGACGCAACATCGCACCTAAAACCGTCAACTCCCAAACTAGCCCACATTCTTAGTGTCTCAATAAGATAATCCCATAGGTCTCTCTTTGAATAATCAAGGTCAGTTATATCTTCCCAGCCATCAAACTTCCTGGAAATATTACCGCATTCATCCTTGATAAACCATTCGGGGTGCTCAGTTACCAGCACTGAATCCATAGAGGTATGGTTATATACCACGTCTATCATTACTTTCATACCTAAATCATGAGCCTTGTCAATCAACTTTTTAAAAGACTTTTCATCCCCAAGGTCCGGACTAATGGCCCTATAGTCCTTTATTGCATAAGGGCTGCCATATGTACCTTTACGATCAATAACCCCTATTGGGTGAATAGGCATAAACCATACAATATCAGCCCCCAGTTCTTTTATTCTTTCCAAATCCTTGTACACTTCTTCAAATGTACCTTTTTCACTATGATTTCTTGTAAAAACCTCGTATATAACAGCATTTTTTAACCATTTGGGAGTATCCTGAGCCATTTTTTCATCCTCCAGTAACTACTTCATTTGAATTTATATTAAATTTACTGCAAATACCTAGTGAAATTATTAATAGCATTTTGTTTTTATATAGTAATTAGTTAAACCTTTGCAATGTATACCAAAGGTTAGATGAGGTTTATCCTAATTCACCTATAACTTTCTTGATGAGTACTTCATTATCAAGGCTGCATTGTATTACCTCACCAATCTTTTTGGGAAGCACAAATACCAGCTTATTTTTCTTTACCTTTTTATCAAAAAACATCTGGTTGTAAACCTTATCAACATCTATACCATATAACCGTACAGGCAAACCGATTTTCTCAAGAGTATTCTTTACTTTTTCCACTACACCATTGTCAATCATCTCAAGGTAGCAAGCAAGCTTTAAAGCGCCTATCATACCCAGCGATACACACTCGCCATGAAGCAGTTCAAAGTTCGAAACACTCTCTATAGCATGTCCTATGGTATGACCGAAATTGAGTATAGCCCTCAAGTCGCTTTCTTTTTCGTCCTGTTCTACCACATTACCTTTTATTGAACAATTCACTTTGGTCATATACTGTAAAACAGCCTCGTCAAAGCTAAATATCCTGTTTATATTATAATCAATATACTCATAAAAATCAGCATCTCTTATTATACCATGCTTTACCACTTCAGCTAACCCTGACTGAAGCTCTCTTTTGGGAAGCGTTCTTAAAGTATTAACGTTAATGTATACAAATTTGGGCTGATAAAATGCCCCTACGATATTCTTATGTCCTTCAAAGTCAACGCCAACCTTGCCACCTACACTACTGTCGGCTTGCGCAAGCAGTGAAGTAGGAACCTGGACAAAATTAATGCCTCTTAAAAAGGTAGAGGCAACAAAGCCGGTTATATCTCCAACAACTCCTCCACCTAATGCTATAAGGGTTGAATTTCTTTCAAGTTTCAAATCTACTAAAAACTTATAAATCTCACTTACAGTGTTAAGGTTTTTACTCTTTTCCCCTGCACTAATAACATATTTATTTACCTCATAGCCGGAGGTTGCCAAAGCATTCATACAATCCTGAGACTGATGTTTATCAACATTAGAATCGGTAATTAATACTATTTTACCTCCCAGCCTTGCACTGGCAATAGCTTTACCAATACCTTCATAGCCGGTTGTTACATAAATAGGATAGCTCCTATCTGCTAGGTTTATGTTTAATTTAATCACAATTACACCGTCCTATCAAAGATGATAATTTGGAAATACATTTCCACATTGGTTTTAAGTTCACGGCGCGTGTGCTTATTAATCCACACCTTATATAGAGTTATAAAAGAGTACTCTTTTATAATGCTATACTCGCTCTTAAACTATTATAAAGCATTAATAACTTATCTCCAATATAAAAATTGAGATTAGATCTAAAATTTTAGACCTAATCTCAATCATAGCAGCCAACTTTAACCTAATACTTCTGCACACCTGCTACAAAGAGTTTTGTGCTCTTCATGCTTGCCCACGGATTCGCTGAACATCCAGCATCTTTCACATTTTTCTCCCACAGCCTGAGATACCACAACCTTGATACCTTGGACAGCTTCTCCATTGAACGCCTCAGACGGTGCTTCACTTAAAGCCTTCAATTCAAAGTCGGACACAATGAAAATAGTCACAAATTCCTTTTCAATATCCTTGATGAAATCAAAATTTTTACCTTCAGCATATATTGTAACCTTAGCATTCAGCGAGTGTCCTATTACTTTATTGGCTCTTGCAAGCTCCAATGCTTTAGATACATCTGAACGCAAATCAAGTATTCTATCCCATTTTTCTTCAAGCTTTTCGTTATAATAAGCTTCCTTTATTACAGGCCAATCATTTAACTGAACACTTTCTACTTCATGAGTTGACCTATGAGGCATAAACTGCCACATTTCTTCAGTTGTAAAAGCAAGTACCGGTGTCAGCATTAATACAAGAGCTTCGAGTATCTCATACATAACCGTCTGCGCAGCCCTACGCTCTTTTGAATCATCTTTTGAAGTATATAACCTATCTTTAATTATATCCAAATAGAAGTTACTCATATCCACAACACAGAAATTGTGAATAGCATGGAACATCATATGGAATTCATAATTCTTATATGCATCGTTCACCTTTTTAATTAGACGATTCAGTTTAAGCAGTGCCCATTTATCCAACTCGTTTAACTCCTCATAGTTAACCGAGTGCGTATCCGGTGTAAAATCATTTATATTACCCAGTATAAATCTCGCAGTGTTCCTTATCTTTCTGTATACCTCTGACAACTGCTTTAAAATATCCTTAGATATTCTTATATCGGTGGTATAGTCGGACGATGCTACCCAAAGTCTGAGTATATCCGCCCCGTACTCTTTTATTACATCTTCAGGGTCTATTCCGTTTCCAAGGGACTTTGACATCTTTCTTCCCTGACCGTCAACAACATATCCATGGGTTAACACCGTTTTGTAAGGTGCAGCTCCCTTTGTAGCAACGGAAGTAAGGAGTGAAGATTGGAACCATCCTCTATGTTGGTCACTTCCTTCAAGGTACATGTCCGCTGGCCATCTTAAATCATCTCTTGTTTCGAGTACTGCTGCGTGGCTTGAGCCGGAATCAAACCAAACATCCATAATGTCTGTTTCTTTTTCAAACACCATACCTCCGCACTCACATTTAGTGCCTTCTGGTAGTATGTCTTTGGCATCCACTGCATACCATGCATTAGAACCCTTTTCTTTAAAAAGATTTTTAACTGCATTTATACTGTCATCAGTAATTAATTCTTTATCACAGTCCTTACAGTAGAATATAGGAATAGGAACACCCCATATCCTCTGTCTGGAGATACACCAGTCTCCTCTATCTCTTACCATACCGGTAATTCTTTCTTCACCCCAGGCAGGAATCCATTGAACAGATTTTATTGAGTCCAAAGCATTCTTCCTAAACCCTTCTATTGAAGCAAACCATTGCTCTGTTGCCCTGAAAATTATAGGGTCCTTACATCTCCAGCAGTGAGGGTATTGGTGAACTATCTTTTGTGAAGTCAACAGGTAATTGCCCGCTTTTAACTCTTCAATAATTGCCGCATTTGATTTTTCATAGTACAACCCTGCAAACTTTCCTGCTTCTTTAGTCAGGTACCCTTTGTCATCCACAGGAACAATTACAGGAATATTATATTTCTGACATACCTGGAAGTCCTCGGCACCATGTCCCGGTGCAGTATGAACACAACCTGTACCCGCTTCAAGCGTTACATGATCTCCAAGGATTACGATTGAATCTCTATCAATAAAAGGATGTCTGCACAGTATTCCTTCCAGCTCTTGTCCTTTTATTTTGTGAACTATATCATAATTCTCAATTTCAGCTGCTTTCATTACGTTTTCAACAAGCTCTGCAGCCATTACATAGTATTCGTCAGCGGCTTTTACAACAGCATATTCAAATTCACCGTTCAAGCAAATTGCAAGGTTGCCCGGAAGAGTCCATGTAGTAGTAGTCCAGATAACAAAATATGCTTTATCAAGTCCTGGCAATATGTCTTTAAACTTTCCTTTGTCATCACCTATAGGGAATTTAACATATATAGATACTGTTGTATCCTCTGCATACTCAATTTCAGCTTCTGCAAGTGCAGTCTCACAATCGGGACACCAGTAAACAGGTCTTAAGCCCTTATATATATATCCTTTTTTGGCCATTTCGCCAAAAACCTCTATCTGCTTTGCTTCAAACTCAGGACTTAATGTTATATATGGATGTTCCCAGTCACCTCTTACTCCAAGCCTTTTAAAAGCTTCTCTTTGAATATTGAGGTATTTCATGGCAAAGCCCTCACATGCTTCCCTGAACTTAACAGCCCCTACCTCATGTCTCTTCAATCCCAATTCTTTAATAGCTCTTTGCTCAATAGGCAGACCATGGGTATCCCATCCAGGAACATATGGAGTCTCATAGCCGTTTAAGCTATAATACTTTACAACGATATCCTTAAGTATTTTATTTAATGCCGTTCCCAAGTGTATGCCGCCATTGGCGTAAGGAGGGCCATCGTGCAATATATACTTTGGCTTCCCTGCATTTCTCTTTAACTGCTTATTATAAATGTCCATCTCTTCCCACTTTTTAAGGAAATCCGGTTCCCTCTGTGGAAGACTGGCCCTCATAGGAAAATCGGTTTGTGGTAGATTTAAAGTTTTACTGTAATCAACTGACATTATTCTATCCTCCTTATAATATTCGTAAGTTACTAGTATTAGAGCAACAAAAAAACCTCTCATCCGACATAGGGACGAGAGGGTATAATCTCACGTGGTACCACCCAAATTTATTATGGCAACTATTCTAATCTTAATGCACAACTTATAAGCTATAAGACCATTGAATATGCAAAGTAAAGCATAAACAATCAAAATAGTTAGTAAACACTTCATTTCATAACGGTTTTTGCCGGCTTCCCTTACTACTGACAGTTCATTCTGGCAATTCAGGTAGCAACTCATGGATGATTTTCAAAAGCTATTCCTGCAAGATTTCCACCAGCACTTGCTCTCTTTAAGGTCAATTCACTCTTTACTCTTTCCAGTCATCGTTTTTAAACATATTTATTTCCTTGAAATTATATACTCTAATTATTTATATGTCAAGGTCTATGCTTCGGGTTCTACAACCTGCTTGAGTACTTCCAGTTGTGAAAGAAGCAAGGTTTCCGATTTGGTTTTAAATATGTGAAGCCTCTTTTTTAAGTCTTCGTACTCAAACTTAATTTTGAGTACTTCCTGATTTGCATCACCAATTATTCTTTGGGCCTTCAATTCTGCTTCTTTAATTATATTCTCTGCCTTCTCATAGGCATTCTTTTTTATATCCTCACTGGTCTGCTGTGCAACTATAAGGGTATTCTGAAGTGATTCCTCAATCGCTTTGTAATGCTGAATACCTTCGTTTAACACTGCTATCCTGTCCTTTAACTCGATATTTTCATGTATGTACGCGCTATAATCATCTATAATTTTATCAAGGACTTCGTTGACGGCATCTTCATTATAGCCCATAATAGATTTTTTAAACGTGATATTTTGTAGATCATTTGGGGTATAATTCATAGTCTACACCTCGCTCTTTCTAAATTGTTAACACTACAGATCGTTTAGGTTGAACTTAGTGATTTCCAGTCAGGCAATGAGCTGTGGCAAGTGCGACTTGCCTGACTGGATAAAATCACTTTCAACCTAAACGATCTTTATTATAAAAATAGCCCCGTTATATAAGTTTTTTCAGCAGTACCCCGACTCGTCCTTTTTTTGTTGTGTTGCCTACTTTCTCAAGTAATACTCTGCCTTTTCCTTTTATGGATATGGTATCCCCTTCTTTAACCTGCTTAGTAAGACTATCGGTCATTTCCCAGTTTAAATTTACCTTTTCTGCTTTAATAAAATCCACTATTTTGCTTCGTGATACTCCAAAACCTGCACTGGCTATACAGTCTAAACGTAACGAAGCAACAGTAGTGCTTATTTCCTTCACTTTTAGCTCAGGTACCTCAAGCTCATCTATGTATTTCAACTCTGGCTCCACTCTGGTATTAGCAACCCTGTCCAGATTGGAAGCTATGTACTCGGCCATATCCTCCAGTACTATAATATCACATATATCTTCCCTAACGAGAATATCACCAATTTTTTCTCTTTTAATACCTAATGACATTAATGCGCCAAGATAATCTCTGTGAGACAAAACATCTCTGGATTTAGATACGAGATGGACAGTTTTTAAAGGTGCATAGCTGTTTTCATAGTCATCAAAAGGCATAAAATTAGGGCTGAACATTAAAATCATCCTTTCCGCCCCGGCATATCCACCTGTAAACATATAATTTATATCTTTACATCCGGTTAATGCCCTTTCAACAACACCTTGTTGATATGGGTCCAAAAAGTCTGAATGCACTACCCTACTTATATTACAGGCTTTTGAAGCCTTATCCAATATCTTCGAGACCAAGAGCTTGTCTTCAATCTTTACTATCTTTTTGAGTATTAAATCTCTGTCAACCATAAATATCCTTACAACCCAATCAGCCCACTTGAAAGTAATATTCTGCCTGCGACATTTTGCAACACCCCAATAAGCAAAAACGCTATTATGGGAGAAAAATCAATCATCATTCCCCTCCCAAGGCTAGATCTATTAATAATACTCCTTATAGGACCTAGAATTGGCTCGGTAAATTGATACAATATCCTAATAAATTGATTATCTCTAGGAATCGGCAGCCAAGAAATTATTACTCGTAAAAATATTGCCCATTCCAAAACCGTTAATAATGTACTTATTGCTCTATAAACTAGTAACATATCAGTCCTCCAGCGCTAAAAGCACTAATCCCTATTTTGCCCAGGGAAATACTCCTTTATTTTTTAACTCTTCTTTAAAATCCCCCATTATATCAACATTATTCGGTGCTATAAGGAAAATTCCATTGGTTACCTTTTGGATGCTTCCTTCCAGAGCGTAAACTGAACCACTCAGAAAATCAATTATCCTCTGTGCATCACCTTTTTCAACACCTTCGAGATTTATTACAACAGGCTTTTTATTTTTCAGATGATCACAAATATCCTGAGCATCATCAAAATTATCAGGCTGCATTATAACCACCTTAAACTGTGATGCTGAATGGATGTTTACTACTTTTCCTTGATGCTTTTTTGTTCCTGCGTTCTGTAAAAATTGAGGTTGTTGAACCTCTTCCTTTACTTCATCATGTTCTTCTAAAATTTCCTCTTCCTCAGCTTCCCAACCCACAAAATTTAAAACCTTATTAAATATTTTTGACATTTGTAACTACCTCCCATTTTCATCTTTAGTAAGTTATATTTAAAACCCAAAAGTTATTTAACCCTATATCTATTATATACCCTAAACGTCATATCTTAAATAGTGCATGTTACCTAATTTTTCCCCGTTTTTTATACACAAAATAAAAGCTTATTTCAGGTATACTGCCTCTCACCAAAAATAGCTGTACCAATGCGTACCATATTCGCGCCTTCCTCAATAGCAACTTCAAAATCATTGCTCATTCCCATAGAAAGGAAAGCCATATCTATATTATCAATATTTTCCTGAGTTATGTCAATAAATATTTTCCTCATAGATTTGAAGACGGGCCTAACCTCTTCCGGGTTCTCGGTATATGGTGCTATAGTCATAAGACCTTTTACCTTTAGGTTTTTATTTAAGCTAACCTGTTTTATAAAATCTACTGCTTGTTCCGGTGGAATGCCGAATTTAGACTCCTCGCCTGCTACATTAACCTGTACCAGAACATTAATTATTCTGTTTATTTTCTCCGCCTTCTTTTGTAATTCCTTTGCAAGCTCCAGACTGTCCAAAGAATGTAAGAAATCAATTTTATCAATAATATATTTAACCTTGTTTGTTTGTAAATGGCCTATAAAGTGCCACTCACAATCTCTTTTTATTGTATCGTATTTATGGGTAAATTCCTGAACCTTACTCTCTCCGCAAGTCGTTAATCCCTCATCAAAGGCTTTAATCATGCTGTCTATGTCTACAGTTTTTGTGACTGCAATAATTTTTATGTCTTCAATACTTCTACCGCTTTTTTTAGCGGCATTCTCAACTTTTAACTTTATTTCTTCAATATTCTGCTTAATAATGTCATTATTATCATTCATCGGTTTATCATCTGCCCTTCCTGAACATTTTTTGGATTTATAACAAAGGAATTATATAATCCAACTCCATCATCACTGGCGCCATCAAGATTATCTATGATTGCAAATTCATCGTTACTGCCAACTACTTTCACAGTACGTATTGATGCGTAGTTACCTTTTGCAAGTGCAATTTTAGCTTTCATATTTTCACGGTCAAAATCTTTAAGGCTTGCTACCGGAATCTTCAAACCACTGTAAGCTGTTTTAATGAGGTCAATATTGATTTTTCTCAACCCTACAATATCGCTTATATATTTATCGATTTTCACCGAGACTATATATTTCCCTTCCTCCTCACTTGACTTGTAGTCAACAATACCGTCGATAACCTTATTTATATCATTTATTCTTACTTTAATACCATCATCCACACCAAATTTTTTAGCTATCTGAGGGTCCACTGCAACAACTATATAGCACTCAATGTCCTTTATAACCTTCACAAACGGTTTTTGAACTTCTACACTAAAATTATTAATATTTACTCTGCTATCCCTAGACTCAATGCTATTAAGAAACTTGGGAGTCATCTCCTTTATTTTTTCCGGCTTTAATACATTCTCATACCCATCCACAGAATAAGAAACTATTCCGGGTGTAATAGAGAATATCTCCTTTGTGCTTGATTTAATCTGTTCGTTTAATATCTGCTTATCCTTCTTCAGTGAGTTTATGTAGGCATCGGATATACTTGCGCTGCCAAAAATGGTAGCTTTCCTTTGAATTGTTTCATCAATGTCTTCTCTGAGCTTCCTGACTTTAATCATGCTATTCCTGTTGCTTTCACTTATTACCAGCTTCAGTTTTTGCGCAATTTCTTCGTCAAGCTTCTCTATATCTTCTGAAAATACCTCGCGGTTTGCACTTTTACCCTTTTGTGCCTTTAATATCTCAAGATCCTTTTGTTTTAAATCTTCATACAGCTTCTGGGCCGAATCCTTTAGTATCGTTGCTATTCTATAATTGGAGGATACCTTTTCGCCCTCGCCAACCTCGGTAATGCATTTTCCTTCAAAAGGAGATTTAAGCACCTCCTCCTGCCTAATAATATATCCATCCAAATTTACCGAATCTTCTATAGTACCCATACGGATAATCTGAGTATTTACAGCCTTTCCATACTTCCAGTTTAACAAAGCGGGTATGTATATTACTAAAAAAATAATTAAAAGGAAGCCTCCAAGCCTAATTGTTCTATTATAATTCCATCCTTCCATGATACCCCTCCAGGAATCTGATAATAGGATTGCTATACCGATAGTTTGAAGTAACTATCGGCATATAGTTTAAATTTTTATTATTCCCTTATCCATCATCATTTGTATGGCAATTATAACGCCCAGCTTAACATGCTCGTAAACCAAGCCCCCTTGCATATAAGCAATATAGGGTGGTTTAATGGGTGCATCGGCACTAAGTTCTATGGAAGAGCCCTGTATAAAAGCGCCTGCCGCCATAATAACCGGACAGTCATAGCCTGGCATGTCCCACGGCTGTGGCGTAACATAAGAGTCTACCGGCGAGCCCTTTTGTATACCCTGACAAAAAGCAATCAAATTGTCAGGATTATTAAATTTTATTGCTTGAATTATATCCCCACGTTTTTCATCAACCGACGGCGAAGTCTCAAATCCAAGTTTCTTCATCAAAGCGGCACAGAATACCGCTCCCTTTATACTCTCTGAAACCACATGAGGAGCCATAAATAATCCTTGCAGCATCAAACGGTTATTTCCCAAGGTTGGCCCCACTTTTTTCCCAAGCCCCGGTGAAGTCAGCCTGTAGGCAGCTTTATTCACATAGCATTCTTTACCGACAATATATCCGCCAGTAGGCGCTAAGCCCCCTCCCGGATTTTTTATCAGCGACCCTGCAACCAGATCCGCTCCTACCTCAGTAGGTTCCCTATCCTCAACAAATTCGCCATAGCAGTTATCCACCAGAACTATAACATCATTTTTTATATCTCTTATAAAGCTGATAATCCTGCCTATGTCGTCAATTTTAAACGATGGTCTCCAGGTGTACCCTCTTGAGCGCTGAATTAATACCATTTTTGTATTACCGCATATAGCATTTTTTATGCCTTCAAAATCAGCTGAGGCATCCTGCAAAAGTTCTACCTGTCTGTATGTAATTCCAAACTCTTTAAGTGATCCAGCACCTTCACCCCTGATACCTATTACCTCTTCCAGAGTATCGTAGGGCTTACCTGTTACAGAAAGCAATTCATCTCCCGGCCTTAAATTTCCATACATACAAAGAGCTATCGCCTGTGTTCCGGACACTATCTGGTGTCTTACGAGTGCATCCTCGGCCTTAAAAACGTTAGCGTATACCTCGTCTAATATTTCGCGGCCTCTATCATCATATCCATAACCTGTTGTGCCGGTAAAATGTGAATCACTCAAATTATTGTCCTGCATTGCTTTGATTACTTTTATTTGGTTATATTCTCGTATACTATCTATTTCGCCAATAACTTCATTAAGTTCCTTTTCTACTGCACTTGAGATCTTTAATACACTTTCACTGATTCCAAATTCATTTTTTAAAAATGACTGTGACTTGTAGTTCATTTGATTACCCTTTCGTTTGCCGGATTTTATTTAATCTATGGTATTTTATTTTTAAACTAGTGTAAACTATATAAATTGCAAGAAAAAATCTACGATGAAGTTCTCCCTAAATCTTTTTTGCAATTTGTTACCTTAAGTTATATTGCGATAATCAAATTTTTCCTTGTAATACCATTATCGCAATTTATATAGTCATACTTTATTCTTTAATTTTATAAAAGTTGGGCTATGATTTCAATATGTTGACAAATTATATTCGTCTATCTCTCTTGCAATTTACACCAGCATATTATACCATTTTAAAATGATAAATTGAAAGGTTAAATAATACATTAAAACAGGTGATCCATATGAAATTAAGCTATACCGTTGAAACGCCCGACTCGGGTAAAACTATCAAACATATATTAAAGAATAAACTTGAGTTATCCGAAAGGCTTGTTAAAAAGCTTAAATATGCAGGTAAGATATTATGCAACTCAGTACCTGTATTTGTTAATGCTATTGTAAAAACCGATGATATTATAGAAGTTATGATTGATTTTGTGGAGGAAGCTGAAGACATCATCCCTGAAAAAATCGATGTAGATATCATCTATGAAGATGAGGCCATGATAATCATAAACAAGGCCCCATCCATTGTTGTACACCCTACCAGCAGCCATCCAAGCGGCACAATAGCCAACGGAATAATGTACTATCTTTTAAATAAGGGGGTAGTCAAAAAAATCAGACCTGTAAGCAGGTTGGATAGGGATACTACCGGGTTGATAATATTCGCAAAAAACCAATTCGTACAAGAATCTTTAATTCGCCAGATGACTGATAAGACGTTTAAAAAGGAATACATAGGTGTTGTTGATGGAATAGTTGAAAACAAAACCGGCACGATTAATTTGCCCATAGATCGAAAACCGGGAAGCATTATGTTAAGACATATATCCGAGAGCGGTTATGCTTCCGTTACCCATTATGAGGTAAAAGAGTATTTAAATAATGCAACATTCCTTAAGTTCAATCTTGAAACCGGCAGGACCCATCAGATACGAGTTCACTGCCAGGCTATAGGGCATCCACTTGTCGGAGATACCCTTTATTCCGATAGAAACACCGAGCTTATAAGCCGACAAGCGCTGCACTCATACAAAGTGAGTTTCACTCATCCGTTTTCAAAGGATTCACTTGAATTTTACGCTCCTATTCCTCATGACATTAGCTCACTTCTGGAAATATTAAGAAAATAAACTCCTAATTGTTTACATATTTTAACATTAATGCTATTATATATGTGCCTATTGACCTTACCTATAGGTGTTGGATTTCTACTATAATTACAGCTGCTTTAGTATTTTGGGAGGGGAAATAATCATGGAAATACTTAAAGATAGGTACACAATAACAGAGCTTAGTGAACGACTTGGTGTTACAGATCATGCCCTAAGATACTATGAAAAGGAATTTTGTTTGCAAGTACCTAAGGATGAGCGTGGAAGACGTTATTATACCACTGATCTGGCTAATACTATGTTCCAAATAAAGAACATGCGTGATGAAGGTCTTGAAATTAAAGCTATAAAAAAGATTCTTCAACCGGAAAACGTAGTAAATGAGGCTCCACCCATTATCCTTGACGATGACTCAATTTCCATAGTACCATCATTGCACTACGATAACACAAATGAAATCAGACAATTTTTTAGTGAATTTAAGGACCAGATAACCACTAGTATATCCCAAGAGGTATGCACCGCTACAGAGCACTTAGAGAAAGAAATCAGCAAGACAAAGCTGGAATTGGGAGCATGTGTTGAAAACAGCATGAGAAGGCTCGAAACTAAGATGGAAAAGCACTTTGAGGATGTAGACCGTTCTATTAGCTTGTGGAGGGAAAAAAACAAAAAAGGACTGGCAAAGCGACTTCTTAGTAAGGTATTTAAATAAAATACTTGATTTATTTGACCATATATTATCTATTAAAATTATATTCTTAAAGCGTAGTTTTAGGCGACTAAAACTGCGCTTTATTTCTATTATCCTTAAATTTGTACAAATAAAAAAGCACCTTAGAGCTAAAAGCTGCTAAAAATGCTTATTTACTTTATTATTCAGTTATTGAATCATTTCCCACTATGTATTTTAGCTAACTTTCAGCTCAAGCCTCAACTTATCCGCCACCATAGCTATAAATTCAGAGTTAGTGGGTTTTCCTTTACCAATATTTACTGTATATCCAAAAAGTGAATCTATAGTATCTACCTGTCCACGACTCCAAGCTACTTCTATAGCATGACGTATAGCTCTTTCTACCCTGCTGGGAGTAGTATTATATTCCCTAGCAATGTTAGGGTATAACTGCTTGGTTATGGAATTTATAATATCAAGATCCTTTACAACCATCATAATAGCGTCTCTCAAATACTGATAACCTTTAATGTGTGCAGGAACACCTATTTCATGCATAATATTGGTTACTTCAGCTTCAAGGTTCCTTGGAGATGATGGTGCATGGTGAGTATGTCTAATATCCATAGTGTATTCCGGTCTGATTATTTGAGAGTGGTTGGCATCTTTAAGCTGCCTTATTCTCGAAACCAAAACTTCCATATCAAAAGGCTTGACTACATAGTATTCTGCGCCTAAAGCCAGTGCTCTTTGGGTTATCTTGTCCTGTCCAACTGCTGACAATATTATAAAAAGCGGACGTTTACTCATTTGCGTTATATTTATCTTTTCGAGTACTCCCAACCCATCAAGATGAGGCATAATTATGTCAAGAACAGCTATGTCCGGCATTTTTGTCGTTATTAAGTCATATGCTTCAAGTCCATCCCTTGCTACGCCCACCACTTCAATGTCACTCTGATTGCTCAGATACTCGCAGAGAATATCTCCAAACTCTCTATTATCATCCGCAATTACGACCTGAATTTTCTTAGTCAACAATTTGACTCCCCCTTAAACTTTTGTAAAAATTTATAAACCTATTATATTTCGCTTTCGACAAAATTTCAAGAACATTTTAGTAAATATTAGTAAAAAATATTTATATTAACATTTTGTTTGCATTTTTTACTATAGTGGGTATAAATTCATATTAGCTACAAAAGTATGCAAAATACAAGGTATTACTTAATAATACTAATGGTAAAGCAGTGAAGAAGTCAATCAATTGATTGACTTCTTCACTGCTTTATATTTCCCATTTAACACCCCACAGAATAATGGAATATATTTGCTTTTGTTTTTACTTTGTGTCACGAGCATACAACTGGACGTGAATTTCCAAATTACTCCGTAAGAGCCCTCTATTACGGGATGAGCAAATCAGATGGGATCATGCTGCTTTCCCAAGAGCTTGCTGATTTCCGCTTACCACATTCCTTAACATATTTTCAATAAAAATTCCGTAGCCGCGGCTAGGATCATTTACCAGAACATGGGTAACTGCGCCTATTATACGACCGTCTTGGAGAATGGGACTCCCGGACATCCCCTGTACTATTCCACCTGTAGAATCCAGTAATCTTTTATCGGTAATTCTGATTACCATGCCCTTTGATCCCATAAAATTTTGCCTTGAAACCCGCTCGATCTCAATTGTGTATTCATTAACGTTTTTCCCGTCAATATTAGCAAGTATAGTAGCAGGTCCTTCCTTTATCTGAGACCTCAGTCCGATAGGATATTCTTTATTGGATATCTTTTCTGCCTCCTCAGCATCCAAAGTACCATAAATTCCATGCTCGGTATTTTTATCTATCAATCCTAATTTATTTTCTTCAACAAATACTCCTCGTAATTCCCCGGGATTTCCCTGCTGCCCTTTTTTAACAGCAAGAATATTAGACTCTAATAACTCGCCCGACTCAATAGGCATAAGCATACCGGTATCTATATCCGTAATCCCGTGGCCTAAAGCCCCAAAACTCTTTGTTACAGGGTCATAAAATGTTAGAGTACCGATACCTGCGGTCCCATCTCTTACCCATAAACCTATATGATACTTTTTATCCCCCGAATCTTTTATCGGCGTCACTTCGGTCTTTCTGTAATTATCCCCTCGCTTATACTTAATGCCAATATTGCCCCCTTGGCTTTTTTCTATCGCCTTTGTCAGATCATCAATAGAATTTAATTTAGTTCCATTTACCTCTACAAGTACATCACCGGTCTTTATGCCGCTTTCCCTGGCTGGTAGATATTTTTTGCCGTTCTCACCTTCTACGTCCGTTACTCCTATAACTAGAACACCATCTATTTTGAGCCTCACTCCGATGGTATTTCCGCAGGCAATAATTTTTTTATTCGGTACAATATCCACCTTCATGGTCTTTAACGGTATCAAACCGAATACCCTGATATTCAAATTTACACTTCCCTTTTTCTGCGTTCTTAGGCAAATTGGATCAGAAAGTTTTAGATAACTCCCGCTTGTTTTGATTTCGCCCCCATTAAGCTTAATAATATCGTCTCTATCAGCCTTAATATTAACAAAAAACGGACTCTTGAAATTATATATATATTCCTCTCCTTCCAACAATGTTAGCTTTCCCGGAACAGCGGCAATGGTCTGTATATAACTGATTGCCATAACTGTAAAGCAAACAGCCAAGAATATAAAAAATCTTTTTCTAAACGACTTAATAAAATACATTATATCATCACGCTCCCGAGGTTGGATTTGCCTTAAAAAAGGATAATAAAGTCACGCTTGTAAACTAATTCGCAAACAAGCGTGACGTATCAACGATACCGTATAGTAAACTTTTAACTAATTTACCAAGCCAATTTTTTATTATTTTCCGTAAAATTAACTGTGTTCGCTATGCGTTATCTTAATTTTCTAAACATAAGTTAACCTTTAGAGAATCTATTTATTCAAGCAAATTAAAGCATGACAGCCAATATTGAGCGAATTAAGCAAATAAAAAAAGCAAACCCGGCTTTAAAGCCGGGTTTGCAATAATTGGTATTATTCAGTTATTTTCACACTACACTAAAGATAGTGTACAGCAAACTACTTTTTTATTTGTTAATAGATTTCTTAAATTTCCTTGAGTTTTCCAACATCTCTTCTGCGTGTTTCAATGTTATATTGGAAATATTTGCTCCACCCAAAATTCTGGCAATTTCGTTTTTGACCTCAGCCTTACCTAACTTATCAACCTTAGTTTGAGTAGCTTCTTCACTGGATGTTTTTTCAATCAGATAATGACTATCGGACATAGATGCAATTTGAGCAAGGTGGGTAACACATAAAACCTGGTGGTTTTTTGAAATGAAAGAAAGCTTCTCTCCCACCTTTTGTGCCGCCCTTCCGCTGATACCAATATCTATCTCGTCAAAAATCAGAGTAGGTACGCTGTCAACATCAGCTAAAATTGTTTTTATTGCCAGCATAACTCTGGACATTTCTCCACCGGAAGCAATCTTTGCAAGTGATTTCAATGGCTCACCAACGTTAGCTGATATAAGAAACTCAACCTTATCAAGTCCACTTTGTGTAAATTTTCTCTCGCCGTTCGTATCTACATTATCATCAAATTCAATACTAACCTTGAATTTTGATTTTTTCATTTCCAGGTCATCAAGCTCTTCGCTAATCTTATTTTCAAGTACTTGTGCTGCTTTTACTCTTTCAAGGTTTATTTTCTTTGCAGCTTTATAAAGCTCATCACTAAGCTTGTCCAGCTCATCCCTCAAATCTGCAACTATTTCTTCACTTTTAATTATTTCATCTAGTTCCAACTCAGTCTTCTTACAATATTCCAGTACATCCTCTATAGTGTTTCCGTACTTTTTCTTAAGTTTGTATATAAGGTCTATCCTTTCTTCGGTATGTTCCAATAAGTCAGGGTTGTACTCAACACAATCCCGTTCTTTTCTCACCTCTTCAATTGCATCGTCCAGTTGGTATGATATTTCCTCGAGCTTTTTAGAAATACTACTGTATTTTTCATCAAGCCTTGCAATATCATTCAATTCCGACAACGCGTCATTAATACCGTCTGAAGCCGAGCTTTTAGTGTCACTTCCCGAAAAGAGCACTTCATACGCCTTAGATAGTGCACTTATTACTTTTTCTGCATTTCCCAGAAGAAGCCTTTGTTTGCTCAATTCTTCGTCTTCACCCTTTTTGAGCTTAGCCTTTTTTATTTCATCTATTTGATATTTCAATAAGTCGATTTTTCTTTCTCTTTCATTTCTATCGCCAGCTAATCCTTTTAGTCGTGACTTTATTTCCTTATATCTGGATAGCAGCCCCAGATACTTTTGCTTTAAAGCTGATATTTCTTCCCCACCGAAAGAATCCAATAAATCAATATGACTTTCAGTTCTCAAGAGAGACTGGTTATCATGCTGGCCATGAACATCAATTAACCGCTGGCCTATCTCTCTTAGTATAGAGACAGTTACCATCTTGCCGTTTACTCTACAGGTATTTTTACCTGAAATAGAGAATTCCCTCGACAAGATTAGTGTACCGTCTTCTTCAGGTTCTATTCCCAAGCTTTCGTAGAGGTCTGAAAGTCTACTATTATCAACATGGAATACTGCTTCTACCATCGCCTTATCCTTACCAGTCCTGATAAGGTCCTTTGATAGCCTTTCGCCCAGGATAGCATTAATAGAGTCAATAATAATTGACTTTCCGGCACCGGTCTCCCCAGTCATGACGTTAAGACCTTCGCCCATATCTATACTGACTTTTTCTATAAGTGCAATATTATGTATTTCAAGTTGTTGTAGCATTGTAAACCCCAGCCTTTTCAATTCAGATAATAAATATGGTTTTTGGAGCATTCTTCAGAAAACTTTCGTACAAACAGCTGTCTTGTAAATGCCTATTTTGCCATTCTGTTAAACTTATTTACCATCTCTTCTGCAAACTTTTCGGCTCTGCATACTATCATTATGTTGTCATCCCCAGCGATAGTACCTACTATCTCCGGCCATTTAAGTGAGTCTATTGCTGCAGCACAAGCCTGAGCCATTCCTGATAAAGTTTTAACAACTACTATATTGTTGGCATAATCGCTTGAAACAAAGGACTCACTGAAAATAGTAAGGAGCTTATTTGAAACCATACCCTCAGTTTGGGACATGGAGGCGTATTTATAAACACCTTCATTAGTCATCACCTTTATCAGCCTCAAGTCTTTGATATCCCTTGAGACAGTAGCCTGGGTAACATCCATTCCTGCTTCCTTCAATTTCTCAGCAAGATCTTCCTGAGTCTCTATTACGTATTTATCTATAATTTCAAGTATTCTCGCATGTCTATTATACTTCATTTTTTCTTAAAATTTCCCCCCTGTCATATATCTTGGCTCTTAATATATTAAAGAAATTTACCGAACTTACCTTTATCATTTTTACCACCTGGGACGCCTTTTTAATCTCAATTATATCTCCACCCCTTAAATTATAACCCTTTTGTCCATCTATCGTCACCATAGCATCATGGCAGTATTTTTCATCCACAGCCACCCTTACTATACGATCGCCGGTTGCTATAAACGTCCTTGAATAAAGTATGTGGGGACATATAGGTGTCACTATAATGAGCTCGGTATCGGGCTCTACTATAGGCCCACCTGCTGATAATGAATAAGCTGTAGACCCGGTGGGACTGGAGATTATCAGCCCATCTCCCGGAAACGAGTCAACAAACATGTCATTTATATATGTTTTAAGGTGCAATATCCTTGATAAAGCTGCCCTGGATATTACTATATCATTTAACGCAACTTCTTTTTCAATTACCTTGTCATCCCTTATAACAGTTCCTTCAAGCATTATTCTCTCTTCAACGCTATACTTGCCCTGTAGGATATACTCCACAGCTTTATCAATATCGTTTTTCTCCACTTCAGTAAGAAATCCGAGACTTCCAAGATTTATACCCAATATGGGAGTATCAAACTTATATGCTGTTCTGGCAACTCTGAGGAAAGTACCATCGCCGCCAAGACATATAATAATATCTGAACTTTCAAATACGGCTTCCTCATCCATACCTTCATTTTCTATTCCAAGTGAATCAGCAATATCAGAAGAAACCTTCACCTCTCCACCTTTTCGAACTATGCATTCTACAACCTTCTTTGTATAGATAAAATCTACATCCTTATCGATGTTTGTAATAACACCAACTCTTACCATCATTCTCTCCTATAAGAACTAAATCATATATTTGATAATTATATCAAAAAAAAACATATATATAAACTTTAAATATCGAATATTACATTATTTTCATTAATTGTCTTAATTGTCACTGTAGCATCCTTTGCAAGTAATTGTCTCTTAGCAAAACATAGCTTTATTAAATATTTAAACAGGCGAGGATTATTAAACCTCGCCTGTTTAAACTCATACCGTTATGGATATATTAATTCAAGTTACCATGTGCTGCCGCTACAACCTTATTTGTAATTTCAACCAAGTCGCTACTGTTAGATTGCGACTGAGTGTTTGCAAGATAAAGAAGGTATTCAATATTCCCCTCAGGTCCTTTAATAGGAGAATAATCAAGCCCTTTAAACGATAAGCTGCTCTCAATGCAGAAAGAAACTATTTCATTTATTACCTGGATATGAGTTTCTGCTTCTCTTACTACTCCATGCTTTCCGACCTTCTCTCTTCCTGCTTCAAATTGAGGTTTAATAAGACACATAATTTCTCCATCAGCTTTTATTATCTCCTTTGCTGCAGGAAGAACTTTCTTCAGTGAAATAAAGGATACGTCTATAGAGGCAAAATCCAACAATTCGCCTATATCATCCGGCTTTACATACCTGATATTGGTCCTCTCCATACATACTACACGCTCGTCATTCCTCAACTCCCATGCTAGTTGACCATAGCCTACATCAACAGCATACACTTTTACAGCTCCGTTTTTAAGCATGCAATCGGTAAAACCACCTGTGGAAGCTCCTATATCCATAGCAGTTTTTCCAACCAGGTCAATTCCAAACGTTTTTAACGCTTTTTCCAGCTTCAAACCTCCACGACTTACGTAAGGGTTGATATTTTCTTTTATATCTACTTGACAATCTTCAGGAAACTTTGTTCCCGGCTTGTCTTCCTTTATTTTATTTACAAAAACAATCCCTGCCATTATTGCACTTCTTGCCTTTTCCCTACTCTGAAAAAGACCTTTTTTTACAAGCAATATGTCCAATCTTTCTTTTTCCAACTTAAAGCCTCCAAGCTATTACTTATGCGAATCTTCCTCAACATTACTTAAGCATTTTCATTATATCGGCGGCAAACGATTCTGCATCCAACCTGTACATTTTCATTATATCGTTTCTTGTCCCTTGTGTAATTAATTTATCTGGAAATCCAAATACTTTTGTTTTTACAGTTACTCCATTTTCATTCAGCATTTCCAATACACCGCTGCCAAAACCCCCGATAACGGTGTTATCTTCTATTGTTACCAACCTCTTAGTCTTAACAGCAGAGCTAATAATAACCTTTTCGTCTAAAGGTTTGGCAAACCTAGCATTTATAACCTCTGCTTCTACTCCCATCTTTTGAAGTATACCAGAAGCTTTTATCGCTGTTTCCACCATAGATCCGAATGCGACTATAGTTATATCGCTTCCCTCACTCGCAATCACAGCCCGTCCCAATTTTACAGGCGTAAATGTATCAACAAGCTTCTCCTGACCTTTTCCTCGCGGATATCTTATCGAAATCGGGCCACAATGTTCTCCGAATGCATAGTCCAACATTTGCTTCATCTCACAATAGTCCGCAGGAGCCATAATAGTCATGTTGGGTATATGACTCAAGAAAGATACATCATAAAGCCCCTGATGGGTCTCTCCATCTTCACCAACAACACCAGCCCTATCAATAGCAAAAACTACATGAAGATTTTGAATAGCTACATCATGGAGTATCTGGTCGTAGGCCCTCTGTAAGAAGGAGGAATAAACTGCAAAAACCGGTTTAAGGCCGTTGCGGGCTAATCCAGCGGCAAAAGTAACTGCATGCTGCTCCGCTATACCTACATCAAAAAAACGCTCATGAAATTTGTCTGAAAACGCATCCAATCCTGTGCCATGGGGCATAGCTGCTGTAATAGCTACTACTTTTTCGTCATGCTCAGCGATCTGTACAAGTTGGCTTCCAAACACATCGGAATAACCCTGACCACCAATTGCAATCACTTCACCAGTTTCAATTTCAAACGGTGCAATACCATGGTATTGGTGCGGTCTCTCTTCAGCATAGGTATAGCCTTTTCCCTTTTGTGTACATATATGTATAAACACAGGACCTTTAATCATTTTAGCACTGGACAATACTTTAGTTAATTCAGCAATATTATGTCCGTCAATGGGTCCTAGATATTTAAAACCAAGCTCTTCAAAAATGATTCCGGGCATAAGTACATACTTAATTGTACCTTTAGCTCTATTTAAAGCCTTTGCAGCGCTTTTGCCTATAGCAGGTATCTTATTTAGAATAATATCTATGTCTTCCTTAACCTTAAAGTAAAAAGGTTCGGTCCTTATTCTACTTAAGTACCGGGATAATCCACCAACATTTTTAGCAATAGACATTTCATTATCATTTAAAAGTACAATCAGGTTATTGGGAGATCTTCCCGCATCATTTAAAGCCTCGAAAGCCATTCCGCCTGTTAAGGCACCATCACCTATTACTGCAATAACAGAATAATTCTCCTTTTTAATATCCCGAGCCTTTGCTATTCCAAGAGCAGCAGAAATAGACGTGCTGCTGTGGCCTGTATTAAAGCAATCATGAGGACTCTCATTCACTTTTGGAAAACCCGAAATACCTTCAAACTTCCTTAAAAAATCAAATTTATCTTTTCTATCGGTTACAACCTTATGCACATAAGATTGATGTCCTACATCCCAGATAATTTTATCATAAGGTGTATCAAATACCCTATGAAGAGCCAGCGTTAACTCTACTACTCCAAGATTAGACGCAAGATGTCCACCTGTTTTTGATACCTTTTCTATCAAAAACGCCCTTATTTCACTCGCCAACCCTTCCATTTGCTGGTTATTTAGCTTTTTTATATCGTCTGGTGAGTTAACCGCCGATAAGAAATCCCCCACTCAGTTTCATCTCACTTTCAATGTGTATATTTAGGATTTAACTCTTTTACTTTTCTTTCTTTTAATTGGAAAATTTATTCTTCCACCTAAAAACTTTAATATTACGCCAACCTTATATATTATATAATTACTATTAGTTATAGCAATTGATTTCCCAAACGCTTTTCCTCCTACTGTAAGTGCAGCAACGACACCGGTTATTGCCAGTCCAGCTATACTCGTTTCAGAGGCATTTGTATCCTTTAGCATTCTAATTACTATATAAGTACTTGCTGTACCGCTTATAACCCCACAAATATCACCAACAACATCGTTGCAAAGGTTTGAAACCTTATCTGCATTCCTTATAAGTCTGATTGCTTGCTTGGCTCCATAGTACTTTCTTGAGGCCATTGCATGAAATGGAGCTTCATCCGCGGCAGTTACAGCCGTACCTATGATATCAAAGATAATATTTACAACAACTATAAATAACACAATCCCAAAGGCAATAATTATGTGTGTGTCTTCTAAAGCTTTATATGAGATAAAAGTAAATGATACCGATAAGATAAATGATAAAATTGTTATTATAAGACTCCAGCTTGTATTCTCTTTCTTAGAGCCTAGAATATTCAACCTAAACTTAACTTTCTTTTCATCTGCCGGATGTTTATAATGATCATCCACTAAAACTACCCTCCAAAACCCTTGAGTCACTCTAAGTATTTCCAAAATACATACTAAATATTAGCTTTTTATGTAAAAGCCATAATTACAACTTATATATAAAAACCGGGTGGTAGAATATTGAGTAAATTTTGCGGCTTAGGTCAGGCAGGGTTTCCCCGGAAATTACTGAAATGTCGCCAAATCAGCGGTTTCCCTTTAAACTTTCCGCCGCTGTGTCTCCAATAGCGGGGCCTGATTACCACTTAGTCCACACTGCAATCCCCAATATACCTCTAAAGGAACAGTCTAGGAGTTTTCCTCAACAGTCTGACCGATTCCTAGCCTCTTTTGCAAAGTTGGTTTCAAACAGCAATAGTACAAACATATCGGCCAATACGTTCATACCCGACCCATTATCCACCAAATTCACTCAAGGCAGGCTACGCTGTTCACAGCACCTTAAAGATACCGCCTAACAGGTTTAATCCCTACTCGTGGTCGAGGTGGCAACAATGATGAAAGTTTTCCTCCATCACCATTGGCTTTTCTTCCAAAATGTAGGGTCTCCACGGTAGAGGGGTCAACGCCCGCATGCCATTGCAGATCGCCCCTAAACCTTAACTCCCAGCCTCGACCCACCACTGGGCGTAGCAAGCCGACACCAGGAACTTCATCGATGTGCCCTTTAACGGATTTTTAGGCCCGTCTTCAGAACCGGCAGTACTGACTAGAATACTGCACCACCCTGTTTTGTTAGCATATTTAAAAAATAAATACGAATTTAAATTATAACACATGTGCTCAGTCAATTAAAGAATTACTATACCTTGAATTACTCGTAAAACGTGAAGTTTCAAACATTATAACGAAATAGCATGATAATCCTTAGTAATAGTCACCCTTCTTACTTAACCGAGCATAATGCCCATAAATATACCTAAAATTGCTCCCATAACAACCTCAAGGGGTGAGTGTCCAAGCAGCTCTTTTAGCTTTTCATCGAAATGTGCTTTGTCATGATGTGAGAATATCAATTTATTTAAGACTTTGGCTTGCTTTCCAGCCGCCCTTCTTACACCGGCAGCATCATACATTACAATCAGTGCTACCGCTACTGCAATACCAAATTCAATAGAGTCCCATCCACGGTTTTTGCCTACCACTGTTGTAAGGGAAACAATGAAAGATGAGTGAGAACTTGGCATTCCTCCTGATCCCACAAATCTGGTAAAATCTATTTTCTTGTCCCTCACTATAACACTTACAACCTTTATAAACTGAGCAATAAACCACGCTAATGCTGGGACAGTTATTGCTTTATTAGATAATAAAGCTTGTACCGTATTCAATAGCGTCCCCTCCTAATTATCTCTCTCAACTAAGTATTTTGCAAGCTGTACCAAAAAGTCCCTTTTTTCACCAAATATACTAAGACTATTGATAGCCTGTTCTGTTATTTCACAAAGCATTCTTTTTGATTCCTCAATCCCGTAAAGTGTGACAAAAGTAGATTTCTCATTTACAGCATCACTGCCGGTTGGCTTGCCCATTACCTCTAAACTACCCTCAACGTCTAAAATGTCATCTTTTATTTGAAATGCAAGGCCTATTTTTTCAGCAAACTCCTCAAGCCTTTCCAGTTCATTCTCGCTAGCATTACATATAGCAGCAGCAGCTAAAACAGGAGCTTTTATCAGTGCCCCGGTTTTACATTTATGTATATAGTTCATTGTAGTTTCGGAAATTTTCTTCCCCTCTGACTCAAGGTCTACAATCTGACCTCCTATCATTCCGGAAGACCCCGAAGCTTTAGCTATTATCTGCATTGCTCTTACTTTTCCCTTTAGATTATTATCATTTTGCATAGTATAATTCAACATTAATTCAAAAGCATAATTTAATAACGCATCCCCTGCAAGAACTGCTACTCCCTCGCCATATACTTTATGGTTGGTAAGCCTTCCTCTTCTATAGTCGTCATTATCCATGCAAGGCATATCATCATGTATAAGTGAATATGTATGTATCATTTCAATAGCACATGCATATGGTAAGACTTCATCTCTATCTCCGTCAAGTATTTCACAAACAGCAAAGGCAAGAATAGGCCTTAATCGTTTTCCTCCAGCCATTAGACTGTATCTCATGGCACTATAAATAGTTTTTTCGGGAGTATCCTTTTCCGGTACAAAACTATCCAGTGCATCGTTTACTACATCAACCCACAGCTTAAATTTTTCTTTAAAACTCATCTTAATCCTCCATATATCAGCTTCAAATTCAACAATATCATAACAATTTACTAAAGCATTTTACATATCTATCTTAAATGTTTCTTCCCTTATTTCACCTTTTTCATCCTCTATAAGTATACTTATCTTTTTTTCTACTTCATCCAGCTTTTTTGTACAATATTTTGAAAGTTCTATACCGTTTTGGAAAAGTTCAATTGACTCATCAAGTGTCAACTCTCCACTTTCAAGCCTCTCAACTATTCCTTCCAATTCGTTAATAGCCTCTTCGAAATTACGTTTTTTTGCCTTCATTAAATACCATCCTCTTCTATATCATTAACAGTACAGTTTATTTTTCCATCCCTCATTCTTACCTCAATTTTATCGCCGTTTTTCACCTCATTGACGGATTTTATTACCAATCCATCTAGTTTTTTAGCTACACTATAGCCACGGGTCAATATTTTCAGGGGACTGAGGGAATCAAGTTTACCCGTTAATAACGAAATTTTGGCTCTTTCATTATCCTGCTTTGACTGGAAGGCTCTGAACAAATATTTATGAAGGATATCTAGCCTCATCCTCCCCTGATACACCCGGTCAAGGGGTTGTCTAAAAACTGAGCTTGCCATTAAGCGTACAAGCTTAGCCTTATTATCACTTACATTTTTATTGAGAGAATTCCTCAAGCGGGATTTTAAATTCATTAGCTTATACTCTACAACAGCTTTCTCAGGTAACACTATTTCCGCTGCTGCTGAAGGTGTAGGGGCACGTACATCTGCAACAAAATCTGCTATAGTAAAGTCAGTTTCATGTCCAACAGCAGATATTACAGGAATTTCCGACTCAAAAATACTTCTCGCAACTATTTCTTCATTGAAGGCCCAGAGTTCTTCTAAAGAACCCCCACCCCTCGCTATGATAATTACTTCAACACTATTTAATTCATTAAACCTTCTTATAGCCCTTGCAACCTGCCTAGGTGCCAATTCTCCCTGTACTGCTACAGGAAAAATTTTCAACTCTACTGTACTGAACCTACGGCTTATTATATTTATTATATCCCTTATAACAGCTCCTGTAGGTGAAGTAACCACTCCTATCGTCCTCGGTAGGTATGGAAGCTTCTTTTTGGCTTTAACATCAAACAATCCCTCACTGTGAAGCCTTTGCTTAAGCTGTTCATATGCCAGCTGTAAGGACCCGATCCCATCGGGCTGCATCTCTTCCGCATAAAGTTGATACTGTCCGTCCCTCTCAAAAACCGAAACATACCCTTTGATGATTACTTTCATCCCATTTTCCGGTGAAAACTTAATGGTTGAAGCGTGGGTTTTAAACATTACACATTTCAACAAACTACTCTCATCCTTAATGGTAAAATACATATGACCTGAATAATGGTATTTATAATTAGAAATCTCGCCCTTCACCCATAAATTGGATAACACAAGATCTCTCGAGATAATTTCTTTTATATATCTATTAATTTCTGTTACAGAAAGCACATATTGCATATATTCACCTTAAATCAAATATAACTAAAATAATTTTCGACAATTTAAAATAATTATATAACAAATAGCTGTAAACAATCAAACCAAATGTGCGTAAAAAAACCGGTACTATAAATTTTTACCGGTTTAATACTTTTAGTTTAAGATAATGTTTAATATCTATACAAGCAGTGGTTTATTAACAGTTACTGTATTTCAACTGTAATCATTCATCCTGAACCGTATCAGTGGAGATAAGTCTGACCTGGGATACCTTTCCTAATATTCCGTTAACAAATGCCCCGGATTCCTCACCACTATACTTCTTAGCAAGTTCAACCGCTTCATTGATAGATACATTAAAAGGGATGTCGTCCCTATAGCTTATTTCAAATATACTCAACCTTAAAATTGAAAGGTCAACTTTCGAGATTCTATTAATCTTCCAACCCTTGGAATATTTTTCTATAATTTCATCGATATATGACATATTATCTTGAACGCCTATAACTACTTCATTAATATACTTGACATCACTTTCATTCAACTCATGCTCTTCAAGTACAGAGTTAACCTGTTCTTCCCTGTTGTCCTTTTGTATCTCCAACTGGTATAAGAGCTTCATAGCTATCTCTCTGGATGCCCTTCGTCCCATTAAATATTTACCTCCTAATTAATC
Organism: Clostridia bacterium; assembly: GCA_026416815.1. Taxonomy (GTDB): domain Bacteria; phylum Bacillota; class Clostridia; order Acetivibrionales; family DSM-2933; genus SKW257. The sequence goes on from JAOAEJ010000082.1 coordinate 41,761, forward strand.
CGTATCCATTACTGCAATTTGTATACAAATATATCTTCGTTATTATCTGTATGTACCCGGTGGCAAGACCCGATCCAAAAGATTTTTCAAATAATCCTTATCCTCTGAAAGTCTTTTGCCAATATAATAACCTATTCCTACGCAGAATGCAACAAATAAAGCTTTTAAAACGCCAAATATTAATACAGTCAAAGCTATAACCAAACCGATAGCAGCTCCGTTAATCTCACCCCGGTGGGAAGTATAGAACTCTATAATCTTCTCTTTATTCATAACATGATCCCCCGTTTTACTCTACTCTGGCCTTAAATCCACCGGTAGATGATATGTTATCCACCAGCACCTTAACTTCATTGACCTTAATACCGGAACACTCCTCAACGGAACTTTTTACCTTAACCTGTATATCTTCCGATAGAGACGGTATATTCATATCGGGTAATACTACAGTTTTTATTACAATGGATACTCCACCATCACCTCTGAAGACATAGGCTTTAGTTTCTTTAACTCCCATTAATTTTTTAGAGGCTGCTAAGGCAATGCTCTCTATAGAGTTTAGGGATATTTTAATTTCACCAATATTAGTATATTTACTTACAGCTCTTTTATCCCTATCACTTCTAAATCCAGATAAAAGAAAAGTTAAACTCAGAGCAAAGAATATTAACCCCACTATAAACATACCAATTGAAGCACCGCGATTAGGAATGACATCATAGTATAAGTAATCGTACAGTCTTTCAAGAACATCTTTCCTGAAAGGTATTAACATTGTGGTAATAGATAAAAACGTTAAACAGAAGGCATATACAGCAAGCAATACTCTTAATAAGATATTCATATACCTTAACCACCTCTTTCGTTCCCCGCAAATCTTCTTATGTACTTTAAAAGTCATTTATGAATTAGTAGTCACTGATATTAGCTTCAAACAGTACTACCAACACAAATCAATCCTGCTTTTACCCTTACTTTATTGAGTGGAGTTATGTAAATTTTCCTTATACATATATTATAGTTTATTTTTTTTAAAAAATAAACCCTATTGGTTAAAAACTACAGTTATTAGTAATTAACGTCATTTTGACTCTACAATGACTAGCTAACAATCTTATAGGTTTTACAAGCTATTAATATAGTTTCCTTTTTTTAGGGTTTAATACTTATTTATTTAATTATCAAAATTCAATTTCAAAGATATTATTTAAGTTTTAATGCATCTTCACCGCTATCTTTTCTGTGGTCCTTTTCGATATTGACTCCCTGCACATGTATATTAACTTCTATAACTTTTAACCCTGTCATTGTTTCAACAGAGTTTTTAACCTTTTCCTGTATATCCCAAGATACATCAGGAATCCTACAGCCATATTCTACTATTATATATAAATCTATAGCAGCTTCCTTTTCTCCTACTTCAACTTTAACACCCTTGGACAGGTTTTTTCTACCAAGCATTTCGGCTATTCCCCCGGCGATTCCTCCGCTCATACCCGCAACTCCTTGAACTTCAGTTGCCGCAATGCCGGCAATTATAGCCACCACTTCTTCCGATATTCTAACTGAACCCATTTCGTCCACAAGGTTCTGATTATTTTCTTCCATAATAATCCCCTCCACGCTGGAACACTATTTAATCATAGGCATAAAACAGCTTAGTACTACTTTGATATTTTGGAATTTATAATGAAGAAATAACAACCTAAAAACGTTGTTAATTATTTCTTCATCAGCAAATTAAGCTTGGAATTTGCCATAATTAAGGTAAATAACAAAGTAGTATTGGGCTCTATTTTTCTTTTAAGATTTCTAAAAGTATCATCTATAAATACCGATTGAGAGTGCTAACTTTGTTTTTTAGTCCCTAAATCAATATTATCGTCAAATGATTATCGGAGTATAAAACTATTTTATACAATTATGATAAAATCATAAGTCAAATCCATTTTTCATAATTTCGACAAATTAATTATACCACTACCAATACCTATTATCAACATTATGCATAACTGATAAAAATCAACAGTTTATAAATTAGCAAAAAGTAACGGGCAATAGAAACCTTACTATGTTTTCCTTTACCCATTACTTGTGATTATACCTTATAAATACTTTATACTCAATTGTTTATATGTTTCCTAGAATATATTCTTTACATGTATTTTTTCGAATTCCACATTTGCTTGCCTTGCTGCAATATCAGCAATCTGTGCGGTCTGGGCTGAAGTGAGATTTGGTGATTTTATAATTATATCTATACTGCCGTCATCGCCAAATAGCGCTACTGCATCATCAAACCCCTTTTCCTTTACCAGCATTTCTATCTTCATTTCCTTTTGCGAACTCTCAACCATTTTCATCATCTTTTCGTACGCTTTGGATTTTACATCTTTGCTGGCATTGGTATCCTTGGTAATTTGCTTCATTGATTCGATATCTTTGCTTCTAGTAATATCCTTATCCATCTTAGCCTGTGTAAAGAAATCATTTGCCTGCTTTGAAGCACTTACTGATTTACCGCTTTTTTGAGTGCTGGCTTCGCTTTCACCTTTTTCAGCTAGCCCTTCATCCTCTACATAAACTGCTTCCCCAAGCCTTTCGCTCTCCTTACCACTTACGGTGGTACTGCTTCTGTTGTAGCTGTACTGCAAGTATCCAGCTACAACGATCATGAGTACCAGAGACAGTACAACAATTTGCTTTCTTTTGAATACCATCATACTTAATAACCCCCTTAAAATTTTCTCATAACTTGTAAAGTATTTTTAATTATGTATATTCAATTTCCCAAAAGTTTATTTCAATTTTATTCATAAAAATAATACAAACCTATTTTATTTTTTTCTTTCAAAGACCTGTATCTTATGAATAGGTACATCCACTAATACCTGGACAGCCCTACTTAAGCTATCAACCACCTTGGTATCGGTAGCACCGTCTGCTACTACTACAACCCCCTTTACAGTTGGTTGTATCTCTTTTAGTACTATAGGCTTTTTTCCGCCACCCTGACCTTCTTCAAAAACTACTTTATTTTCCGAATCATTTTGCTTTATATTTCTGGTGCCACCTCCACTGTCTCTTTCTTCAGTTCCGTTTTCGGTTTTTTTACTGTCATAGGCAGGTACTATCTCCTTACCCGAAACATAGGTTATCATTACATCAACATCTCCCGCACCGTCTATTTGGGAAAGAATCTTTTCTATCCTCTTTTCAGTTTCCTCCTTGTCTTCAAAAGAAGCATTTTTGCCCAGGGTCTCAACCGAAGGTTTATCAGGTATTACTACATTTTGGTCCTTTTCACTATTATCCTTTTTTAAAAAAGTACTTGCACCTATGATGGCAATAACTCCTATAATAATAACGATCAAGCAATTTTCTATTATTTTCTTTTTATTCTGCTTGCCAAGTGCATTCTTCAGGTGTTCGCTAACCTTTTTTATCAAGCTCATTTATGACTCCTCGCTTCCTTTGTAATTTAGTTTTACTGAGAAATGTTTATAACAATATTTTCTTTTTTTATATCCAGTAGTTTAGCAATTTTATCCTCTATTTTATTTTTTAATCCTGCATCCTTGATTTCATTATTTTCTTTTTTTATAGCTGTACTAATATTTTTATTACCTGTTTGAACTTTCACCTTTTCTATTCTACTTACAGGTTTAACAACAGAATTTTTATTATTCATGCTCAGCTTAAGGTATACTCTCTTGATTTCACCGAAGTTTTGCGATTTATAGTCCTCATTAATTATCACGTCTGCCTGTACATCGCCGATACCATTAATCGTTTTTGTATGTTCTTCTATCTGGCCTATTACCTTATTCCTATAAACATCTGTTATCTGTTTCATCTGTTTTTCTTCTAAAATCTTCCCGCTTTGCTCAATCTCTTTTCTATCCATAAAATTGCTGTTTGCCACTTGGAATTCTTTTAACTCTATACCGTTTTTCATAGTACCAAGAAGCGGATTAACAATAGCTATTATTAAAATAAAACCTGAAACCAGATTTATAAACTTTTTTATTTTACCCTTTGGCACTAATATTTCCAGCAGCACTATAAAAATAACCAAAGTCACAATATTTATTGTCCAGCTTCTTAAAAACTCTAACATTTTTCCCTCCGCTCTAAACAACAGGTACTTTTTATACTGCATGTACATTTAACAATAAGACCGGGTTACAGCATTACCTAACCATAGCAGATATATTACTTGCACTTATAATTACTGTAACGGATATAAGAAACATAAAAACAATAGAAGCCACTATCCCAAGGACAAAGGTTAATGAATTCGCCATATCGTTTATACAGCTCGTTATCCTTTTCTCCGATATCGGCTCTATTATGACACAGGTAAGCCTGTACAAGGTAACGAGTGCAAGCAGCTTTAGAATAGGGGCTAGGCATATGGATATAATGCCCACCATAACACCTACTCCTGCAGCATTCTTGATCAGCAAAGTACACCCAAGTACCGCATCGGCTGCGTCAGCAAGATATTTTCCCGCCACTGGAATAAACGCCCCGATAGCAAATTTGGTTGTCTTACTTGTTACCCCGTCAACCACTGCTCCAAGGGAACCATGGAGTGAGACTATAGCTATAAAAATCGTTAATATCAGTCCTAGCCCCCAGCCGCTAATCTGCTTTAAGAACCCTGCTAATTTAGATATCTGCACTTTATCCGATATATTATCCATGATTGTAAGTACAGTTGATAGAAAAATAAGAGGTAAAAATACATTTTTTATTATGGTTGCAGAAACTTCAACAATCATTATTAGAATTGGCTGAAATATTCCTGCCGACGTAACATTGCCGCCGGATAACAATAAAGTTATTAAAACCGGTATTGTAGCATGCATAAAGCTTACCATGCTATCAATTATTTCAATACCAAGCTTTAACGCTGTATTAAAACTTACAATTAGCACCGATACGATTACTATGTAGCATGTGTAGAACGCTAATTCTCCTACGCTTTCACTAAGAAAAGAAGTTTGAAGGTTTTTAAGTATGGCACATAAAACAACCAGTATTATTAATTTTATAAGAATATCTATATTTAAATAGATTTCTTTTAAAAGGTATCTTAATGCACCATTTAATATACCGGTGAGACTAAACTTGAAGTCCCCTTTTGCGGTATCACTTATTATTTTTTGCGGATCATACCCAGGAATTATATCCTTAGCTGCTTGATTGGAATGCTTTTTTATTTGTTCACTAATACTTGATACTTCATCGGACTTGACCTGTTCATCAATTATTTTTACTTCTTCACTTTCAGCATATGCTGTATTTATCCAAGATAATTGACAGAACAAAACCATAAATAATATAAATAATACTGATTTTAAAATTTTTGATTCAAATCTTTTGTTTATATATAACATTTTTTCCCCTTCTTACATTCCATCTTACTTATTTGAATGTATGCTTGGCCGTAATAAAATAAACAAAGAACCCTGTCATTATGGCATTATTTTAATAATCAACTCCAGCAGAGATGTTATTATGGGTACAGCAAGTGCAACAATTACTACTTTGCCAGCCAGCTCAATTTTTGAAGCTATGGCACCTTCCCCTGCATCCTTACATACTTCTGCTCCAAATTCTGCAATATATGCTATTCCAATAATTTTTAGCAAAGTGGCTAAATAAACCGTATCAATATTAACTTTTTTACTATAGCTGTCCAAAATGCTGATAATGGCTGAAAGCTTACTTGCTACAAGAAGAAATATTACTACTCCAGTCAATATACTGACCTGGAGCGATATCTCAGGTCTTTGAGTTTTAAGAACAGCTATCAGTATTGTTGCGACTATTCCTATACCTACAATCTGAAGTATTTCCACTATATCATCAACCCTTGTATACTTTATTTCTTAAAATTGGAACATTGTTTTTACAGTATCAAATAAGTTGGCTATCTCTTTTGCTACCATCATCAATACTACAACTATACCGGCCAAGGTAGTCATCATAGCCTGTTCTTCTCGACCGGATCTAATCAAGACCTGGTTTAGAACAGCCACCAGTATACCAATTGCGGCGATTTTAAAAATTAAATCAACACCCATACATTCACCCTACTCCCTACTTTCTTTTGTTTTAGGATTTTACAGCAGTATAATAACAATTGCCAGACCCCCCAGTACTCCAAGGCTCCTATACATTTTTTCATTTCTTTTCCTATTATCCTCAGCCTTTTGTTCCTGCATTTTCAGCTGGTTTACAGTAAGCCTTATATTCTTTATTTGCCCTTCCAAATCGGAATTTCCAAGCATTTTGCCGAAGGAAATCAATATTTCCTCGTCTTCCTTATTAAGCGAAGTCTTTTTTATTACATCCTTAACAGCGCTCTCCCATGCCTGTGAGGCATTGATATTTTGGCTCTTCAGGTTTAAAACAGTTTGTTTAAAGATGTTTGCTACCTCACTATCGCTGCTTCGACATATTTTTTCAAACGCCTCAGTAAGCAAATTGGATAAAAAGCTTATCTCATTTTCAAACATCTGAAGAAGTCCCTGCAAGACTCTCAACTCCTGGGGTCTCTTTACACAATCCTGTGAGTAAACATGACCTAAAATACTTGATGCACCCAGTATTGCCACGCTTCCTATTATCTTAAGTATCATTTTTTATTCTCTCCTATAAATCACCTTCATGTTTGAACCGTCTATAACCTCTTCAATCGTTCCGGGGCCATTGAAGCTGCTAAGAACAATATACCTCTCAAAAACCTTTTGTTCTATTAAGCTCAAAACCTCAAGACGCGACTTTAACTCGGATATGTTATAGCCATGAGCAGTAGTTATGATTTTAACCCCTGCATTTATTACCTTCATAACAGCATCTTTGTCCCCTTGATTCCCTATCTCATCGGTTACAATCACTTGAGGAGACATTGATCTTAACATCATGCTCATTCCTGCTGCTTTGGGACATCCATCAAGCACATCTGTACGCATTCCTACTTGATTCTGAGGTATCCCTTTATAACACGCTGCTATTTCCGATCTTTCATCTATAATGCCTACTTTTATTCCTTGAAAATCCAGTTCTGCCATACCGTCGCTTATTATTCTCGTCATATCCCTCAAAATTGTGGTTTTGCCACACTGGGGAGGGGAAACTATCAATGTATTATAAACGCAGTTTTTATCGCTTAATACATGCCTTATAACCTTTAATGAACACCCTCGCACTTCTCTTGCAATTCTTATATTTAATCCGGAAATATCCTTAATATTTTTTATACTATCTCCCTCAGCAACAACTTTTCCCGCAATTCCAATCCTATGTCCACCTTTCAGGGTAATAAATCCGTTCCTTATTTCGTCCAGATATGCATATATAGAGTTTTCGCTCATAAGCTCAAGGGTTTTTATTACATCTTCGGGTGTTGTTATAAACGGATTGTTAGGCCTCCTTGTTAGATTACCGTTTAGGTCAACAAACCAGTCTCCGTGGCTTCCCTGAAGCATTAGGGGCCTGTTTGATCTCAGCCGTATCTCCTCAGATTCCATCAGCTTAACAGGGTCTACCCTAGCTAAAATACATTTAACTCTAGTAGAAATAAAATTTAATATTTCATCTTTTAATTTCTTATCCTCCAACTGCACATTTGTATTCCCCCATCTTTTGTATTTCCTTAGGTAAGGCTTCATTTTTGTTTATTCACCTTTACCCGGCTACTATATAGATATTTATCTTTGTCCAATTTTATGACTAAAAAAAAGAATGATTGTTTAACAACAACCATTCTTTTGGTAAAATACTATTTATTATTTTAAAGGGCTATATTATTCGTGGTCATGTCCATCACATTCGTGGCATCCACACTCCCAAACCACCTCAATGTCTTTATGGCAGCTAGGGCACTCAATTGTCCCACCATCTTCATCTACCATATCAGCATCGATTTCTATGGCTTCACCGCAATGAGGACATTCAATTTCTTTAAACATAATATCTTCGTCCTCATCATCCTCGCCAAATATAACGCCTTCTACTTCAGCCAAGTCTTCATCTATATTGTCAACCTGTTCGCTGAGTTGTTCTTGTACTTCTTCAATATCCTCTACTGCAAGAGCAAAATCGTCCATTACCTCAATCATTGCTTTTAGCAATCTTCCTTCATTGGTGGACTCACCAATCTGCATTCCTTCAGCAAGACCTTTCAAATACGCAACTCTTTCTTTTAAATAACTCATAAAGCACCTCCATTGTTTGCTTAATTATTTGTTAGCTTTATTTAAATTTAAAAGCAATGCTTTTAAAAATTTTAACCATCTTGTTTAATTACAAGCTTTATGAAATATAAATAAATTGAGTTGGAGACTTTTATTCCTCCAACTCTTCATTATTATAACCACTAAACTCTTTCCATATACTCCGCAGTCCTTGTATCAATCCTTATTACATCACCCTGATTTACGAACAAAGGAACTTTGATTACAGCGCCAGTTTCCACAGTTGCAGGCTTTGTAGCACCTGTAGCAGTATCTCCTTTATATCCAGGCTCTGTTTCAGTGATTTCGAGTTCAACAAATGTTGGTGGCTCTATTCCGAACACATTGCCCTTATGTGATAATATTTTAACAGTCATGTTTTCCTTTACGAATTTAAATGCATCACCGATCTGGCTTTGATTTATAGGCATTTGCTCATAGGTTTCAACATCCATAAAGTAGAATAAATCTCCATCGTTATAAAGGTATTGCATGTCCTTTCTCTCGATGTGAGCTTTTGGCATTTTGTCGGTTGGGTTGAAGGTTCTTTCAACTGTAGCACCTGTTACTATATTTTTTAATCTTGTCCTAACAAAAGCTGCTCCCTTACCAGGTTTAACGTGTTGAAACTCAACTATCTGGAATATCTGTCCATCTAATTCAAAAGTCACACCATTTCTAAATTCTCCGGCTGTAATCATTAAGATTTCCCTCCATTTTTCTAGGCTAACTGTTTTACCTTAATTATATTTATAAAGAAATTTGATACGCATAACTGAGATTGCCAAACTCCAGTAATTATCTTAAAACCATTAACATTGATAATATCACCAAAGCGCACTCAGCAGTGCTGCATAAAACATTAACCCTTTTATTAATATTTCCTAGTTTATATTAAAATAAAATTCTCCTTATTTCAAGAAAAATTTTCTTATAGCTTCAAATAAACCCACTAAAGCTTTATATCACTATTAAATCCTTTGTTGACTGTGTTAGTATTTGCGGCTTGTCATCGTTTATTACAATCATGTCCTCAATTCGGACTCCTCCTAATCCAGGCACATATATGCCCGGTTCAACGGTTACTACCATACCGTTTTCCATCTTAATGCTTCCAGCCATTGATAGTCTCGGCTCCTCATGAATTTCTATGCCGACCCCATGCCCTAGCCCATGACCGAAGTTTTTCTCATAGCCACGCTTTGATATTATGTCTCTTGCAATAAAGTCGATTTCCTTACCTGTCAATCCTGCTGCTGCTCCTTCTAGTGCTTTTTGCTGTGCTTCAAGTACTATACTATATATCTTTTTAATTTCAGGTTGGGGGTCACCTAAAAAAACTGTCCTGGTCATATCGGAACAATATTCTTTATATATTGCCCCATAGTCAAGAGTTATAACATCTCCCTGGTTAATAACTTTCTCGGAGGCTACCCCATGGGGCATGGAAGCACGTTCACCGGAAGCAACTATTGTTTCGAAAGAAGCCCCTTTAGCTCCCTGCCTTTTCATGAAATACTCAATTTCAGCAGCAACCTCGATTTCCCTTACTCCAGGCTTTATGAAGTTTATTATATGAGAGAAAGCATTGTCAGCTATTTCTACAGCCTTTTTGATTATTTCAATCTCATCCTGATCCTTGACCATCCTTAGAGTTTCCAGTACTCCACCAAGAGGGCTAAATTCGCTAACATTTAATTTTTTCTTATATTCACTGTACTTTTCATAGGTCAAATAGCCTTCTTCAAAGCCAAGCTTGTTTATCCCTTTTTTCTTTATAACATCATTTAAAGCTGCAATTAAACTGCCATGATACTGCTCAACTTCATATAAGCCAGCCTGCTGCTTTGCTTGCTCTGCGTACCTGAAATCAGTGATTATTACAGCATCATTCTGTGAAATGATTAGAAATGCTGAAGTTCCTGTAAAACCCGAAAAATATACATAATTTTCTCTTTTTGTTATTAATGCTGCGTCAATTCCTTTTTCTGCTAACTTTTCCCTTAGCTTCTTCAACCTCTTCTCTACAACACTCATATTTAAATCCTTTCGATACTTTAATCCCTTTTAATTCAATCAGCTTTACTTCAATAGCAGTGCTGCCGCATTAAGGGCTACTATATAACTATTGCTTCCAAAGCCGCTGATCTGGCCTACACACACCGGAGCTATAACTGACTTGCTCCTGAATTCTTCCCGGTTATGTATGTTGGATAAATGCACTTCTATTGTAGGGATTTCAACCGCTTTAACAGCATCCCTTATAGCTATGCTATAATGAGTATACGCACCGGGATTAATTATTATCACATCATACTTGCCCCGGGCATCATGAATTTTATCAATTATTTCTCCCTCATGGTTTGATTGTATAAAATCAATATCCAAACCGAACTGCTGAGCCTCTTGATTCATCCTTTTTGCTATATCAAGAAGTGTCTCACTTCCATATATGTCCTTTTCTCTGGTTCCAAGTAAATTCAAATTCGGCCCGTTTATAACCAAAACTTTTTTTATCATTTTCTTGCCCCCTCTATATCTTCATAAATTTTTTTAAGTTTTAAAGCATCCTCTGCCATGTTATCCCTTGACTCACAGATTATTACCGGTTCCATTTGCTTTTTGTACATAACTTCAGCTAAATGCTCAAACTCCGGGCCATACTGGGTGTCAGCCAGAGACCAGTGCTTCTTTTCCCCTCCGGTAGTGAACTCTATCCTGCTGAAATGACAGTGTATAACCTTTAGCCTATCATATCCTAATTCATCCTCAATCTTCAAAATTATCTTTTCAAAATCATCAACCGAATTTAAACCACCCATACTTCTCGCATGAAGGTGCCCAAAATCAATTGTAGGTATAAGTCTATCGTCAATCTTACACATTTCGAGTATTTCTTCCAGCGATCCTAACTGATTTAGTTTCCCAAGCACCTCAGGACAAATGGCTATATCGGACAATCCCTGGTCATCTGCTTGTCTAATGGCTTCCTTTAGTACCTGAATAGCAGTTTGTAAAGCCCATTCCCTGCTTACTTTACTACATGACCCTGTATGAATTACAATTCTTTTTGCTCCCATCCATTTTGCCGCATACAAAGTCTCAAGTATATAGCGTATTGAATTGTCCCTTTTTTCCTGCTCTTCGCTAGACATATTTATATAATAGGGCGCATGTATGCTCAAAAATATATCATTAAGAGCTGCCTGTTCACCAAGCTGCCTAGCCATAGCCTCGCCTATTTTTACTCCCTTGCTACACTGGTATTCATAAGCGGATAAGCCCATTTCCTTAAGCCATTTAGGCATTTGCACCGATGACTTATAGCCTTGCTCATAAAAGCTGTCTGAATTACCTGACGGTCCAAATCTAATCATGCTTTTCTCCTTATATAAATCCTCATTTATTCATATATTTTACTGCCTTTTTAAATTATTATATACATATTGGTAAAAAAAATAAAGAAAAGTAATAGTAAACATTTTACTATATTAGTATTTTGCATATAGAAGCAGCTGCAAAAGGAATACAATTTTAAAGAGCCCTGAAGACTTTTATCAAGTCCCAAGGGCTCTACCAGTTTTTTTACTGCATATTATTAGTTTATATCAACTACTGGGATCGGCGTTGGTGTTGGCGTCGGCGTCGGTGCTGGTGTCGGTGTTGGCGTTAGTATCGGCGTTGAAGTCGGTGCTGGTGTCGGTGTTGGCTCTGGTGGTAACGCATTTACTGTAATTGAAATGTCATTATTGAGGTATGCTGTTTTAGTATTGCTAAATGGGTCAGTATATACAACCATACCATCTGTACCTCTGTAAATAACGCTACCAACTTGGTCGTACCTAACCTTGATTGAAAATTCCACAGTCTCAGCTTGGTATTTTCCATCATCAACTTTTACCAACGAGAGACCGTTAATATCTCCGCTAACTCTTAATCTTCCATTTTCTTGAGTAACACTAAAGCCATCAGGTACACTTACAACAGATACTCCTGCAGGCAGGAGGTGTGAAAATCGTGTGCTTCCAAAGGAGTATTCATTTACAATCTGAGTTGATATATCGTTGTACACACCTTGTAAAGCTATACTATCCGCAGCCTCATAATATTTTTTAACTTGTCCTACACCGTTACCATTAGCTGTAATTACCTCTTTTGACTTACATGCGTTTCCTATAGCCTGCAAATCGGTATCCAATTCAAGATTTCCTGCACCCTTAACAAACCCTATTACATAGGTACTTATATTCTCTTGAGCTATCATACTACCTATAGTTGTTGCGTATCCTAGACTCGCACCATCACCATCATCGTATCCAGTTCCGCCTAGATAATTTGTATTTGCATTGCCATCTGCAGTAAGGTAATTTGACGATCTAATGCGTGATGACGCACATGTATACTTTGTGGGCTGACCATCGGTCAGTAATACTATGTATTTTTTTGCACTTGTATTTGTTGAATTCTTTAGCTTCCAATAAGCTCTTCTTAGAGCGTCTCCAATATTAGTTGCTCCCCCATCATCTAAATTATCTATTTGATTGTACAAACTAGTTACATTACTTGGGACTTGCATTGATAATAGATTGCCTACATTATATGCAGTAGTTGAATACGGGATAACACATATTTTTGCATTCTTTCCGCTAAATTTTCCAACAAAATCCTTAGCAACCTGCTTTGCCATATATATCCTTTGTTGTTTTGCATTATTAGTCGATGTACCCATTAAATCAAAGCCCATACTACCGGAAGTATCTATCAGCATAACAATTTCTTTTTCACCATACCTGCTGTTCTCTATATCGTTGCTTGTTATGTTGAATGTATCTCCATAAATTTTGTAGTTTAAGTCCTGATAGTCGTTTACCAGTACTACATTTGAAGATGTCGTCAAGCTGACTTTTAAAAACTGAGAACTCTCATGTGCCGCAAAGCTTGTTACAATCCCTATTGTAAGTGTTAATACCAGAACTAATGCTGTTGTGATGAAACTTAGATGCCGCTTTTTCAATTTCATCTTCATACATACCCCCCACTTTTCTCTTCATGTTTGTCCATAAATATCTTCTGCAAATTCATCAACGGTTACTTAAGCAGCTATCCTTCAATAATATTTACCCATTATCTTCTGCTCCACACAAAACAAAAGGTAAATATTATCAATAATAAAGTAAATTAGTCCTTTACATTTATCATTGTATAATATTTACCAATATAATTCAATATCGACTGCGTATTTTTGTGAATATTGCCCAAATTTTATTCTGAAGTTATCAGAATGGTACGTGTATTTCCATCCCATTCGACCTTTGCACCCAGACTTTGAGATATAAATGCTAAAGGTACGAGCGTCCTTGAATTTTTTATTTTTGCAGGTACATCAAGTTCAATCTTTTTGTCACCAATTTGAGCGACTTTATTATTTATTTGTAATACTATCTTGGTATCTATTTTAGTTCCTGTTACTGTCCTTGTAGGTCCATCCCACCTAACTTTGGCACCAAAAGCTAGAAATATCCCACTAAACGGTACCAGTGTACGGCCACTCTCAATGGTTGGAGGTACATCAAAGCTAAGTAATTTTCCATCTAGGAATACTTTAATATCCTTTGAAGCTGGGTTTCTATTTGGCGTATAAGCTAGGCTCTGTACAGGCTTGCTGCTTATTACCACAGCACTATCTCCCAATTGTCCATATAAGTTACTGCCCCATGCTGTAAGTGTGCCATCACTTCGGATAGCTAGAGAATGCTGTGCACCTCCATCAATGCCAACTACATCAGCTATTTCATAAACCCGTGTTGGTGTATTGCAAGCCAAATCATTTCCATTCCCCAGTTGTCCATTTGAATTGTCTCCCCATGCCCATACCTGTCTCTTATACACATCTCCGAGCCCACGAGACCAG
>JAOAEJ010000085.1 GCA_026416815.1 Clostridia bacterium
CTTATTTAGGGCTTATAAGCCGCATAAATACTAAGATTTTAGCATTTAACATATGCTTTTATATTAATAAGCTGATTGGAAATATGAACTTGTCAAAGATCAAAAGTTTGATATTTTAATTAGCACAAGGGGTTAACTTAAGGTAACAAATTGCAAAAAAAATTTAGGGAGAACTTCGTTGTAGATTCTTTTTTGCAATTTATATACTTTGTTATTTTGGAATTTATGATGAAGAAATAACACCCCAAAAACGTTGATGATTATTTCTTCATCGGCAATTAAGCTTGAAATTTACTATAATCAAGGTAAATAACAAAGTAGTACTAACCTATACAATAAGATATCGAATACGCTGCCGCTGCTGACAAAAGCGTCATAGCCCCAATATCTCATCGAAATACTCAGCAAGCAATCCGTCATTTTCAAACCCATTAGAAGAAATAGTGGATTCAAAGGTTATTAGCTTCTCTCCGCACCTTTTCAATATAGCTCTCATGAGCACAGCAAGATAATTTTTTTGATTCTGTTCTTCAAGCTCCTCGGTATAGATTGCATTTTCATCCCAGGTCTTGGTAAGCACATGGGCATTAGTAAGCTCCTTAATACTCCTCGGAGTCCAGTTCTTACTACTAAGGCTTGTAAATATAGCCACCTTGCTCTTTAGCGAACTGGCAAGGTATGCTATGGGAGTAGACATCAGTACAAAATCCCCTGTCAGGTTTTCTTCCAACTCAAAAATACTTTCCGCAGCCTTTATGCCTCCCCTTATCATATCGAGGAAGCCCTTGCTGGCATGCTTATTAAACCTCGAAACAACTTCTATAAAGGTCTGGGCACTATCTATAAGGTTCTTAGCCTGAAGAATATCATTGTCCGAAACATCCTTCGAAATAAGTATTTCAAGAAATACCTTCTGCAGGAATTCATTAATGGGCAAGGGCTTTTCCCTAGACTTGTAGTCCCTTATCCACTTTCTTATGTATTCATATTTTTCAATATTATAATATCCTATTCTTTCCACAAGCCCTGGAAACTCTACGTCAGGGAATTCAGCAAAAGGCCTTTGCCTGCAAACCTCCCCTGCAAGAACAGAACTTCTGACAGGGTCGATTTTAAGTACCATCCTTATAAGAGCTTTTACATCGTCTCTATTGGGCATTATACCATAGGCCGGATGGCAGAGCTGGGCAAGGGTCAATAAAGCCTGAGAAAATGGGTTGTCTATAACCCTGCTCTTTCTTGTAAAATTCCTAAGCTGATGACCGTTTTTCTCCAAAATTCTGCCTATTACAAACTCCGTAACAGGATCTGCATAGGTGGACAGTACAACTATATCGGTGGGCTTATAGCCTTCATCATCTATCAGGCTGCATATCCGCTCACCTACCTGCTCAAGCATTTCACTTCTCAGCTCAACCGGTGGCTCCCTTTCTATGCAGGCTTTCTTTTCAAACTTTCCGGCAGCAGTATTTTTTATGTTATCAAACAGCATATCGGAGAACTCATATAAAAATTCACTGCATGTATAGGACTTTTCCATATTTACCGTATCGCATTTATCGGTGATTGTCTGCTTCACATACCTGTGGTTGCCTCCAAAGGCTTCACCGTAGCCTCCTTCATAGTTGTATCCTAACAGGCATGTCTTTAAATTGGGTAATAAAAACTCAACGAAATCCGCTTCTGTAGGAACACACTCCTCAATATTATCCACAATCAAATGTTGAACCCTGCTAAACAATTGCTTTCTGTAGAGTTCATCCTTCAAAAGACAATTATTATACAATTCGACAGCCATACCGAAGTCAAATATGCCTAGCTCCATACATTTCTTTCTATAGGCCACAAGAACGTCATCGGCGTCTTTAAACACCTGCCTTTTTATTTCATCCTTTAATTCAAGGGCATTAAAAAGTCTGTTTCCAATGCTGTGATAGGGTATATCAGAGGTAGCCGCCTTAACAAGGTTTGCAGTAAGGTCTATAGCGATTCTGTCGGTATATGCTGTAATTCCCGCAAACATCCCCTTTGCAGTCCTGCGCTTTTCAATTGCCTTTGACACCAGGTACTGTGCCGATTCAAAGGTCAAAAAAACAGGCTTGATGTCCTTATTTACTATCTCGCTGCAATTGACAGCTAATAGTGGGTAGTAGGTCTTTATTTCCCCTTGTATAAAGCCGTAGTAAGAAGTTCTCCATATAGCTCCGGAGCCTTTAAGTACGGTTTTTGTTCTCCACTCCAAGGATTGAGTTCTATTTAAAAGAAGTATAAGTATCTTATCGCTTGGTATGTCTAAGTTTTCAACCATATGCCTGTATCTTTCCAAAAGTATGGTTGATTTTCCGCTCCCTGTAGGGCCTTTTAGTATTAACTTGGAATTCTCTTTAGGTGCTTCTATAACCTGCTTCTTTATATAATCATCAAATTTGATGGCGTATCCCTCCAAACTGTAACGTGTATATTATACCATCACGGGAATATTAATGAAATGCTCTAAAGGTCCTTAATATAGTATTCCATGAAGTTAAAATTTCCCACCATGATATTTGCATAGCCAACTCTAAAGTTGTTGCAACGCTATATATTGCACTGCCTTTCAATGGGAAGTATAATGGGTATTGGTATGGGATAGGTTATACCCCTTAATTCTCTGAATTTTGCCATACCAATACCCCATATAAAATGATTGAGCATTTGAAAACCGAAAGAAGGTAAAATATGAGATTTATAGATTTAAGAAGTGATACAGTCACACAGCCGACTCCCCAAATGAGGGAAGCTATGTACAAAGCTGAAGTAGGCGATGACGTATATGGAGATGACCCTACAGTAAAAGAACTTGAAGAGTATGCAGCCTCAATTGTAGGTAAAGAGGCTTCCCTTTTTGTTCCTAGCGGAACCTTCGGCAACCAGCTTGCCCTTTTTATACATTGTAAGCGGGGCGATGAAGTTATCTTAGGTGACGACTGCCATATAGTAGCCCATGAAGTAGGGGCAGCTTCAGTAATCGCCGGAGTACAACTTAGAACATTGGTAAGTAATAAAGGTGAACTTAATCCACAGGATATTGAGTCCAAAATTAGAGGCGAAGATATACATTACCCGTCTACCGGTCTTATATGTCTTGAAAATGCCCACTCAAATGGTAGAGTCATATCTCTAGGCAATATGTCGGATATCTACAATATAGCTGGAAAGAATAATATACTGGTACATTTGGACGGTGCAAGACTTTTCAATGCTTCAGCGCACCTGGGTGTGGACGCAAAGGATATAACAAAATATTGTGACTCGGTTATGTTTTGCCTATCCAAGGGACTTTGCGCACCTGTGGGCTCTATACTTGCCGGAAGCAAAGAATTTATAGATAAGGCACGCAAAGGACGTAAGCTTTTAGGTGGAGGCTTAAGACAATCAGGCTTCCTTGCTGCTGCCGGATTGGTTGCCCTCAAGGAAATGAGAGAGCATTTAAAGAGTGACCATGAAAATGCACTGCTTATGGGCAAGGAGCTTGCAAAGATACCCGGAATCAGTGTAAACCTTGATGACATTCATATCAATCTAGTATTCTTTGATATGAGTAAAACCGATTATGATGTGGACAAATTGGCTATAGAGCTATACCAACGCGGAATAAAAGCCAATCCCCCGGAAGACGGTATAATGCGCTTTGCAACCAACCATTGGGTAACTTCCCAAGATGTCTATAGTGTAGTTAATACTATTAAAGAATTAATAATGAAATAGGGCAGAATTTATGATTGAATCATTAACAAACCTTGACATCGCTATATTGAAGTTTATTAACCTCCATTTGAGCAATGTAGTTTTTGACAGGCTTATGTCTGCTTTAAGCTTCATAGGTAACGGAGGAATGGTATGGATTATCCTATCTTTGGCAATGCTTATAGATAGAAGGTATAGAAAAGCGGGTATACTAACTCTATGTGCACTGGTATTAACCTACACTTTTGGAGATATTATATTGAAGCATTTAATTCAGAGAGACCGCCCCTTTGTCGGACTTCCTGATATAAAATTGCTGGTACCTAAACCTACAACCTTCTCCTTCCCATCGGGACACACAGCTTCATCTTTTGCTGCGGCATTTGTACTGGCGCATATGTTTGGGAGGTATAGGATTCCAATTTTTTTATTAGCTGGCTTAATCGCATTCTCAAGATTGTACCTTTACGTACACTATCCATCGGATGTTTTGGCTGGTGCAATACTCGGGTTTGGCTGCGCTAGAATAACGCTGCATTCATTAAATAATAGATTGTGGTGTAATAAAGTATAAAAATAAGTAAATTATAAATAAATAATGATTGAATAATGTGAATATTAAATATAAAATACATTAAGTATAAGCAAATTTAGTAAAAAGGAAGTAGAAAATGCAAACATTAAGATTCGAAGAATTAGAATTATCAAAAGAAATACAAAAAGCAGTTACAGATATGGGATTTGAAGAGGCTACACCAATACAGTCTCAGTCTATACCTTCCATACTTAAAGGAATTGACGTTATTGGCCAAGCTCAGACCGGTACAGGAAAAACTGCTGCCTTCGGCATCCCGGCTCTTGAGAGGATAAATCCTGAAAACAGGAGACTACAAGCCGTAGTGCTTTGCCCTACAAGGGAGCTTGCAATCCAAGTAGCAGAAGAATTAAAAAAACTTTCCAAGTATAAAAGAGGTATTCAGATACTGCCTGTATATGGCGGTCAACCTATAGAAAGGCAGATAAAAGCCTTAAGAAAAGGTGTACATATGATTATAGGCACACCTGGACGTGTACTCGATCATTTGAAGCGCGATACCATCAAAATGGATTCAGTAAAAATGGCGGTCCTCGACGAAGCTGACGAAATGCTGGACATGGGATTTAGAGAAGATATTGAGTCTATCCTTGAGAATACTCCCGAAAGCAGACAGACAGTCTTCTTTTCTGCTACCATGCCAAAACCTATACTGGATCTTACAAAGAAGTTTCAAAAGGATCCTCAATTGATAAAAGTAATCCATAAAGAAATGACAGTACCTAGCATTGAGCAATATTATTTTGAGGTTAAGGAACAAACTAAGCATGACATACTTTCCCGTCTCATCGATATGCATAATTTCAAGCTTTCGCTGGTGTTTTGCAATACCAAAAAGCGTGTTGACGAATTGGTAAGCAACTTACAGACAAGGGGATATTCTGCTGAAGGACTTCATGGCGATATGAAGCAGTCCCAGCGTGACAGTGTTATGTCCAAGTTCAGACGGGGTGCTGTTGAAGTTCTTGTAGCAACCGATGTAGCTGCCCGTGGAATAGACGTTGATGACGTTGAAGCTGTTTTCAACTATGATGTTCCGCAGGACGAGGAAAACTATGTTCATAGGATAGGAAGAACCGGTAGAGCCGGTAGGGCCGGTAGGGCTTTTACTTTTGTTGTAGGTAGGGATATATATAAAATAAGGGATATCCAGCGCTACACCAAAACCAAAATAAAACCGCAGAAGCCCCCTTCCCTAAGTGATGTGGAAGAAATACGAACAACTACCTTCTTGGAGAAGGTTAAAGGCACCATCGAAGAAGGACATCTCGGAAAATACCTCAACTGGGTAGAAAGGCTTATCGAGGAAGATTACAATACCCTCGACATAGCTGCAGCCTTATTAAAGATGTCATTAGGTGAAGAAAATACCTCCAAGGAAGAAGTAGTTCAGGAAGATTTCGGCGATACCGGTGGCGCTGAAGGAATGGTAAGGCTCTTTATCAATGTAGGAAGCAACCAAAGGATTCAGGCTAGAGATATTGTCGGCAGTATAGCCGGTGAAACAGGAATACCAGGTAAGCTTATCGGAGCTATTGATATTTTTGATAAGTACACTTTTGTAGAAGTGCCTAGAGAATATGCAAAAGATGTATTAATGACAATGAAAAATAATCAGATAAAAGGTAAAAAAATCAATATTGAGCCTGCTAATAAAAAATAACTTTCTGTATATAAAAAGTAGCTGCGTGTAAAGCACACCAGCTACTTTTTTATTGTAGATAAATAACTTTATAGTTAAAAATATTTTCCCCCACCCCTGCCCCGCCCCGTGGGCGGGAAACTTTTATTTGGCCGCGTTGCGGCCAGCAGGTGGGCTATCGCCCCCTGCACCCCCAGTTTTCAGTTTTAACTTTGACTATCATTACTTAATAAAGTCCAGATATTGTTTTATACCCCCATTACATGCATATGTGAGCCTGTCACCGAAGAACTTCTTATACTGAAGTATGGCTTCCTGAGCGTTAAGCAGTATGACATGTATACTCAAGTTTTCAGGCTTAACATGCTGAAGCTTTAATTCCGCCAGCTTCAAAAGATGCTTAAATTCATAATCAGCCTCCGGCAGTGAGTACCCTATAAAAACCCATTTATCAGAGTTTGTAAGTTCATCCTCAGCTTCCTTCCATACATTAGGAAAAGAGTTAGCTCTGAAGGATTTTCGATATCGGAAAGTGGCAATATGTGAGGAGATACCGTTGTTACAAATAGAGCATCGGCAACTTCCCATTAAATCTTCTTTATTACTGATTGCTTTTAACTCATCAAAAAGCTCAGTATCGGTGCTTTGGAATCCTGCTTTTTCATGAAACGGAATATCGTTGTAAAGGTCGTAAAACAACGCCCTACAGTTGTCACAGTAGAGCCAATTACTGGACCCATGGATTTTCATTATCTTTGTTATTTTTCCCGGGGCTGAGGGTTTCCTCATGTTCCATAATCTACCGCTATTGCAGTAATTTATTGCTGTGTCTGGATTTATATCTAACAGGTATTTTTCCAGTACAGTATCCCAATTTAGTGCAATAAAGCTGGTATCCTGGGATTCCTTCACAAAATGGTTTAATAGCTCCCTTACTTCGCGAAATGGTGTAAAATAGTTTTCCAACATAGAAAACACCCTATAAACAAGCAGTCTTCTAATAGCTCTAAGATGCCTGGGTGAATAGTTTATACCAAGATGATGTCCCGAATTTGTCGCAATATCAATACAGGTAAAGATATCATCCAAATCAGGGAAAATTGCAGTGTCGGAATGCCTATAAACATCCTTTAGAAACCTTCTTATTATAAGGGATGACGCATATTCCAACTCATTTTTTTCGTTACCTGAAACCAAAAGCTTAGGTATCTCCGATTGTATAGGTACACCTGAGTTTTTTGAAAAACCAGCGCCCAATATTACAGTAGTTTTCATAAATATCCCACCAAATTTTATTTTTTGTTGTGCAATTTCTTTTACTACAGATAGTTTTACACCAAAAATGAAATTTTAGTTATTTAATATATTATTGCTAAATGACTTTAAATTAGATATACTACAAAAAGGTATCTATAATTATTAATTTCAACTTATTTTTTATACGGAGGTTAGTATGGAGAATATATTACAAGAACTACTGGTAGGTTTCTATGCACTTAATTGGAAGACATTTTTAATGTTTGCCATCGGTGCAGTACTGATTTATCTTGCTGTTAAAAAGGATTATGAGCCTATGCTTCTCCTTCCTATTGGATTTGGAGCGATATTGGTAAACATACCCTTATCAACAGTTCTTAGCTTTGAGGGTGAACCCGGTGTACTTAAGGTTCTGTTTGATGCCGGTATACGTACCGAGCTCTTCCCAGTTCTGATATTTATCGCCATTGGTGCTATGATTGACTTTACACCTCTTTTTAAAAACCCTATTATGATCTTTTTTGGTGCTGCTGCACAATTCGGAATATTTGCAACAATGCTGATAGCCATACTTTTCGGGTTTGACTTAAAAGTAGCTGCAGCCATAGGTATAATTGGAGCTGCCGACGGCCCTACTGCGATTTTTGTAGGTACAAGATTTGCAAATGACTATATTGGCCCAATTACCGTTGCAGCATACTCCTATATGGCTCTAGTGCCAATTATACAGCCTCCTGTTGTAAGAGCTCTTACAACCAGAAATGAACGTCTCATAAGAATGGAATACACCGAAGAAAAAGTTTCAAAGGCTGTAAAAATTATTTTCCCTATAACTGTTACTATAATTTCCGGTATAGTTGCTCCCATAAGTGTTCCTTTGGTCGGACTTCTTATGTTTGGCAATCTTATAAAGGAATGCGGAGTTTTGGAGAGACTTTCCAAAACTGCACAGAATGAGCTTGCAAACCTGGTTACAATACTTTTAGGAATAACTATCGGTTCAACTATGCAAGCTGATAAATTTCTCAGGGTTGAGACTGTATTGATACTGGCAGCGGGACTCTTAGCCTTTGTATTCGATACCGCTGGTGGAGTACTTTTTGCAAAATTTGTTAACTTATTCTTAAAAAATAAGGTTAATCCTATGATTGGTGCTGCCGGTATATCGGCTTTCCCTATGTCTGCCAGAGTAATTCAGAAGATTGCCTCCAAGGAAGACCCTACCAACTTTATACTTATGCAGTCTGTAAGTGCTAACGTATCCGGCCAGTTGGGTTCTATAGTTGCAGGTGGTCTGATTTTAGCTCTTGTGCCTGCTCTGATTGCTTTAGCCCTTTAAGTTATACAATAATCTTCGTTAGAGGTGTATGATATGTTTAATATTAATTGGTCTATGGTAGTGGAAAACTTACAAAAAGGTGCCATCGTAATGGCTTTTGGTATTACGGGAGTTTTCGCAGTACTGGTTGTATTCTACTTCCTGATAAAAGTTCTTTTAAAAGCATTCCCTGAAGCCAAGGGGGAATTATGAAAGACTTTGCAAGCCTTGCCATTACCCGAAGGAGCATAAGGAAGTTTGCCGACCAGGATATACCGCTGAGTGAAATAGAACAGTTTATCCGCGTAGCTACAAGTGCTCCGAGCGGCTGCAACAGTCAGTGCTGGAAATTTATAGTCCTTAAGGACAAGGGTATTATAAAGCGTATAGAGGAAGCTGTGATAAGTAAATCGGAAGAATTACTAGGAAATAAAAAGCATGAACTTTCACAGGACTACCTTAATGCTAGAAGAAAAGCAGTAAGTTTCTTTTCCAAAGCGCCTGTAGTGGTAGCTGTATTTATGACAAAACTGGACTATTACGACCCGACTTTCGTCTCAGCCTTAAAAGAGCAAGGGTATGATCACCAGGGTATAATGAGCCTTACAGCGCACCCTGACCTGCTTTCAATCGGTGCGGCAGTTCAGAATTTGCTCCTTGCTGTTCACGAAAAGGGCTACGGAGCTTGTTGGATGAATGAGCCTGCTATAGCTGCCGGAGAAATAGGTAAAATATTAGGACTGCCTGAAGATAACAGGCTGATAAGCCTTATACCAATAGGTGTACCGGCTTATACTCCAAGAGAAAAGAAAATGAAGGACTTTGATGAAGTATTTTTCGTTGTTTAAAACTAGGCATAAAGATATGTTAGTGTAAGCCCCTGCAAAGTATATAAGTGTACTTACAGGGGCTTATGTTTTTCATACTATATAACTTATAGCCGCCTCAGGAAAATAATCGGTAATGCGTTTTATAAAAAACTCTGCTGCTTCCGATGATATTTCGGGTTTATAGCAGTATTTCTCTCTTCCCTTAGGCTTCATTTTTTCCTTTTCAAAAATATCTATCGTACCCGGCAAGGCCGCTTTATTTATTTGCTCGTTTGCCAATCCGTAAGTCATAAATATCAATTCAAAAAAAGTGTTTCTTTTTAACCCATCGTCAAGACCGTTTTTCAACTCTTCAAACATATCGTGGTATAGCTCTTCCCAGCCAGCCAACAGCATGATTGGCGCGATATTTATTCCTACTCTGTAGCCTGCATTGAACATTTTATTTGCTGCTTTCATCCTGTCAGCCAGCGCTGATGTCCCTATTTCAGCTTTTCTAATTATCTCCGCAGGGTTTACGCTTATCCTCATTTGCGTATGCCCATTGTGCTCTATATCCAGAAGGCTGTCTATATCGGCAAACTTTGTCGCAAAAGTACATCGTGCATGTTCAATCTGTGCAAATTGTTCTATAGCCCACCTTAAATTTCCGGTCAGTAAATTCTCAAGTACCATATCACTGTTGCAGCCGATTTCATAAACCCGTTCCATGCCTAGCTTTGCCGCTTTCTTCTTTACTTGCTCTATCATATCCTCTCTATTGACAAATACCCTCAAGTAGGAGTTCTTGAAAAATGTGCATACAAGGTAGCAGTATAGGCACATGGCAGAACACCCGGATGAAGTAAAGGGGACTATAAAATCTGCAGATTTGTCATTTGGTATAAGCCGGGTAGTTTTCCTTATACCTAGTATCAGGTATTTTTTCATGCTGACAAACTCCGAATCAGGCAGTTCCCTAAGCTCCGGTATATTGTTATGATTGCTTATCTCTATTAGTTCCACCTTTTCCCTAGAGTATTTATCCAACAGCTCTCTTCCCATAGGATAATCTTCTATTCCCGATTCATAATATACTTTTTTAGGTACTAGCCCAATCAACCTAATCTCCTCCATGCACATAAACTGTCTTCAATTATATATAGTCAAATTGAATTTTGAGGGCGCAGCTCCCTTATTTACGGCTATGTAAAGTGCAAATGCCCGGTTTTCCGGGCATTTTGTATTAATGAGGGAATGGAAGCTGTACTTTGTAGTTATTGAATACCTCTGCCGAGTCCCTTATTTGAGCACTGTTGGCAACATCGGCCTGATACTCGCCTATGTTAAACAGCTCATTAAATAACCTGGTATGGGTATCCTGAATGTTATTTCTATTACTCATTATTAGATTACGCAGGTCATCATTAATCATCTCATTTATAGCAGTCTGATAGCTTATAAGGTTGTGCTTTTCAGTTGACAATACATCGTTAAGCCTGTCTCTAAGGTTTACATTGGGGTCTTTTACCTTAGGCAATGCCTCTGAAACCGGTTTTCCTATTCTTTGAACACCTGATTTTGAAGTTACAATAGATTGAGTATCCATTAGTGTGCCTGACCTCCTTGCTCCGCATTTAATTGGTTAAGATAGCTTAATAGATTTATATAGTTTTGCTGATGTACCCTTGAAGCATCAAAAAAAATCTGTTCGTAGCCTGAGTTGTTTTCCTGATAAGCATACTGGTTACATTTCTTTGCAGCAAGCAGTTCCCACGATAGTAAATCATTGATATAGTTCAATTCCTTTGTAGATACGTTTCTCATAGAATTCCTCCCGGTACGAAATTATCAATGCATTTAGAAGGCCTTTCCTATTTCGCCGCAAACCTTCTATGTTAAAACAAAAACACTTGTAAGGCTTTTTGTTTTTTACAAAGAATATTATCTGCAAGAAATGAGTTTGTATAAAAAAACCTTCTGGGATTGCAAGAAAATAACGGATAAAAAAAGGAATTGGCCATTTTGTGCCAAATTCCTTTTGAAAATATTTTATACAACTTTTTCATCCAAAAATTTAAACTGTGCTGTAAATAGCTTGTAGTACATGCCCTTTGAATGCATTAACTCTTCATGGGTACCGGCTTCACTTATTTTCCCATTATCTACTACCATAATACGGTCAGCATTCTGTATGGTAGATAATCTATGGGCTATTACGAATGACGTTCTGCCCTTTAACAGCTTCTTTATCCCCTGCTGTACCAATCTCTCTGTATGGGTATCAATACTTGCAGTTGCTTCGTCCAGTATAAGGATTCTTGGGTTGGCAAGCAGCGCTCTTGCGAAAGCAATTAATTGCCTCTGTCCTACCGACAGCCTTGAACCCCGTTCGTTTACATTTGTATCATAACCCTTTTCCAGCCTCATAATAAAATCATGAGCATGTACTGCTTTGGCTGCATCTACAATTTCTTCATCAGAAGCCTCCAGCTTTCCATACCTTATATTTTCCTTTATGCTTCCAGAAAACAGAAACGTGTCCTGAAGCATAATGCCCATCTGGCTGCGTAAACTTTCAAGAGTTACTTTCTTTACATCAAAACCATCTATCAGCACATCGCCGTCCTGGGCCTCATAGAATCTGCTTATCAGGTTTACTATTGTTGTCTTTCCTGCCCCAGTAGGACCTACGAGTGCTATAGTTTCCCCAGCTTTTATATTGAAGCTTACGTCCTTAAGTACAAGTTGCTTCCTATCGTACCCAAAGCTTACATGTTTGAAAGTCACATTACCCTTTATAGTCGGCATTTGAGTACTACCTGCCTTATCCTCAATATCCGGCTTTATATCAAGCACTTCAAAAATACGCTCAGCTCCCGACATATTAGTAACCAATACATTATAAAAGTTGCTTATGTTCATTATGGGCTGCCAGAACATAGCGATATATCCCGTAAAGGCTACCAAAAGGCCGATGGAAATGGTGCCAGTATTCAATAGCTTCAAACCGTACCAAAATACTACAACTGTACCAACACCCCATGACATTTCTACCAGTGGCCAAAACATATCATTCATACGTACTGCCTTTAGGAAAGCTTTCCTTTGATCACCCAGCAACCCTGTAAAAGTAGCCGATGTACGCTCCTCTGCAGTAAAACTTTGCACCACCCGAATTCCCGAAAAATCTTCGTGAGTAAAGGCGTTCATATTTGAGGTCTTCTTCCTGAATACCTGCCATCTTTTACGGGAAACAGACATCACTACAAACATCGCTGCTATCAAAAACGGCAGGGGTACCAAAGAAACCAAAGCAAGCTTATAGTTCATGGACACCATAATGATTACAACCGCCGTAATCTTCACCAGGTCGGGTATAAGGTTTGTAACACTGTTTGTAAACAGATCATTAAGGGAATTTACATCCCCTATAATACGGGCCAGTATCTTACCTACAGGCCGATTGTCAAAGAAAGAAAACGACAGTTTCTGAATATGAGTATAAAGCTGCTGCCTTATAGTCAAAAGTATATTATTGGAAACTCTTGACATTATCCTCATCCTGAACTTTGCACAAACCATAGCTGTAATATTTATAACGACCATAATTGCCCCAAGTACTAGCAGCCCTTCTTTATCATTTCTGGAGATATACTTATCAATCCCTAACTTTAGAAAGTAAGGATTCAGAAGCTCTACTGCTATAACTATTCCCATCAGCAGTAGAGTTTGCACCACCTGCTTGCCGTAGGGCTTTAAATATGAGAAGAGCCTCCTTATGATATCTATATTTAAGCTTTCCTTCAAAAGCTCATCCTCTTTAAAATTATTTATAGGCATTATACAACCTCCTTATCCTTCATCTTGCCTATCCCTTCAAACTGTTCGCAGTATGTTTCATAATATCTTCCCTTTAGCGCGAGCAGTTCCCTATGTGTACCTCTCTCTACAATCTCTCCCGCTTCCAATATAAGTATCTCATCAGCGTCTTTTACTGCTGAAATTCTGTGAGCTATAATAAACTTTGTCATACCCCTTCGACGCTGTAATGCCTTTTGAATTTCATATTCCGTCTCCATATCCAGCGCTGACGTTGCATCATCCAGTATTAAAATCCTACAGTTTCTTACCAGAGCACGAGCAATTGATATCCTCTGTTTCTGTCCCCCCGACAACCCGAGGCCCCTCTCCCCTATTATAGTGTTATATCCATCGGGCAGCTTCATTACAAATTCATTTACTTTTGCGTCGTTAGCAGCAGTTATCAAGTCCTCACCACTGATGTTGTTTGAGCCTAGCCTAATATTCTCCTCTATGCTATCGGAGAATAAGAACGTATCTTGCATAACCACCGATATTTGCTGTCTTAACGTCCTCAAATCCATTTCTCGTACATTGACTCCATCAATGTATACATTTCCGGCGGTGCAGTCATAAAATCTTCCTATCAGATTCACTATAGAAGTTTTACCTGACCCCGTCATCCCCATAATAGCTACTGTAGAGCCCGGCTTTGCATTTATATTTATGTTGTTCAGTACCGGTACACCATTATAATGTAATGCCACATTTTCAAAAACAACATGACCTTGCATATCTTCAGAAGCTTTAGGATTTTCCCCACTCTTTATATCCGGCTTTTCTTTAAATAATTTCTCAATTTTCTTAACTGAGGCATTACACTGTGAAAGTATATTGGTTAGCCAGCCAAGCAGCCTCATTGGCCAGATAAGCATATAAATATAGTTGCTAAATGCCACCAGAGTACCTATCGACATATCCTCTCCTATAACCAAATAACCACCTGCTGTAGTCATAAGCACAATTACTACATTGGAAAGAAACTCAATTTTAGGATGGTAGTTGGACCATATTTCAGCCTGTTCAACGTTTAGCTTATAATTTTCCTTGTTCTTTTCTAAAAACTTTTGTATCTCATACTTCTCCCTGCCAAAAGCCTTTACCAGCCTAACCCCGGCTATGTTCTCCTGCGCAGCTGTGTTTAGCACAGCCCTTTGATCGCTTATTTTTTCGTAAGCTTCTCCAACACGCTTCTCCAGCTTACGAGCCAGATATGCAATAAGCGGCATGGTTATCAGACTTACTAAAGCCAACTTCCAATTCAAAGTAAATAGTAGAACCGAGGCAATAATAAAATAAATTCCCTGCTCGGTCAGTAGCATGACGCCGAAAGCTAATGCATGTAATATATTTTCGGTATCCTCCTTAATTCTAGACATGAGCTCACCGGTGTTGTTTCTATCGAAAAATGAAAATGATAGCTTTTGTATATGGTCAAATAAATCCTTTCTCAGCTTTACAATAACCTTAGAACTAGAATAGTCAAACATGTATTCCTTAATATACCCAAGCACAGCCCGACCGAGAGTTATTCCACCCAGGCACAGAAGCGCACTTTCAAGCAGAGCCATTTTTTTACCTATAATAACGTCATCAACAATCCTCTTTATAATGTACGGGCTGAACATATCCATTACAATACCTGTAATCATTGCGACCATTGCTATGATATAGCACCATGTATATTTTTTCATATACTTTAACAATCTCTTCAAAATAATAACTCCCCTTTCACAAAACAATATAGATAGTTTAGGTAGAAAGTGGTTTTTCCAGATAGGAAATCACTAAGTTCAACCAAAACTATCTGTACCTCAACTCATAAACAGCGAACGTAAAAAAGCCGCAGGGTTATTCCCACGGCTTTCACTTAGGTAGTATAAAAAATATGAAAGCCGTGGGAGACAACCCCACGGCTTATATTACAGTTTTAGATTTATTAAATCACACCATCTATAAGTAAGGTAGGGTTATCAAACATTAAATTTACTGGTTTTTGACTACTTATACTGACTATCATTAATATCATAAATCCTACCTCCTTTTCTTTAATAATATTTTATCCTCTTACATACTAAATTATTACAGCTCCTTTGTCAATAACTGTAATGATACTGTAATAAAATTATATTTTAAATATAAATAAAAATCAGGCAGCTATCTAATAGCTTGTCTGATTTTTTTCATGTTTAGTCTGAATAATTTAACCTGAATAATAGTATTAAATTTGGTTAGCCTATTAGTGAAATGTTCTCATTATATATCAGGAGGAAGTTATGATAAGTTTTTTATTAAAACTATTATTGTTACCTGGAGTTATATTCCTAGCTGATTCCCTATCTCCGGCAATTAATTATGCAACCGGTTGGCAGGTAATATCAGTAGGTGTTTTTCTGGCTATAGTAAGTTATATGATGGATGCCTTACTCCTTAGAAATGTCGGTTCGGGAGTTTCGGCTGTAATTGATTTCGTTACTGCGGCAGTAGTTATCTATTTATCCCAATTCGTTCTTGCAGGAGCTTATGCAACTTTTCTCGGTACACTATTTGCTGCAGCTTTTCTTGCTTTAAGTGAATATCTGACACATAGGCTGATAGTTAGCGAAAAACTAGCAGAAGGCCGTCATCGTACGTAAATGAATTAAAGGTGAGATATTTGCAAAAATATAAACTTCAGTAAATAATTCGATAAAAAATCAAGGCTTATTCCTTGATTTTTTATTTTTTAGCAAAATTAAATAATATTACAAAACCCTATACTCTTTTTGGTATAATTATTAATCCTCTGCAACATACACTTCAACTCTGTTGCGGCCATTTCTTTTGGCTCTATACAGGGCGTCGTCAGCCATTTTTATTACTTCACTGCTGCGAAGATTATTCTTACAGGTCTTTATAGCAACCCCCATGCTTAGTGTAACATTTATATTTTCTCCATCTATATTAAAGCTATGCCCTTCTATGCTTTTTCTTATCCTTTCACAGAAGTTATATGCTCCATCGGCACTTATATCGGGTAGTACCATGCCAAACTCTTCCCCTCCATACCTACCTACGATATCGCTTTTCCTAACCGATGTAGAAAGAATATGTGACATGCCCCTTAAAACCTTATCCCCTACAGTATGCCCATAAGTGTCATTGATATTTTTGAAGTAATCAATATCAGCCATGACAAAAGCAATACTGCAAACCTTCCTTGAAGTTTTTGTCATCTCCTTTTCAAATAACTCAATAAGCAGAGCATGATTGTATACTCCCGTAAGACTATCCTTCATTGCCATTTCTTTAAGTGTGTCCTGATTTTTCTTAAACCTTAAAGCCGATTGGACTCTGGCAATTACCTCTACTTCATCCACGGGCTTTTTGATATAATCAAAGGCCCCAAGCTCAAGACCCATCTTTATATCGTTTCCATCGGTTTTTGCAGTCACCATAATTACAGGAATATCTTCAATTTCGTAATCCTTTTTCAATCTCTTACAAACCTCAAAGCCATCGATCCCTGGCATCATTATATCAAGGAGAATGACATCAGGCTTGATGTTATGAGTCATTTCAACCACAGGCAGCCCATTGTTAGCAGTATATACAGTATATCCTTCATCTACAAGGATATCGTTAAGCAACCTTAAATTTTTATTATTATCATCCACTATCAGGACTTTTGTGTTCATTTCAATCTATCCCCCAGCAAATTCTTTACCTTTTCTGTTAGCATATCCTCATCCAAGGGCTTCGACACATAATCGTCAAAAAAAACTCTAAAATTTTCTTCGTCCTGTGTTGCAGCATATGCCGTAACAGCAATAACGGGTACATTTGCAAATGCCCTGTTTCTCTTTAAATCCTGTGTAATGCGTATACCATCCACATCGGGTAAAACTACGTCCATAAATACCAGGTCATAGTGGGCTTCCTCAGCCTTTTCCAATGCTTGCTGTCCGTTAAAAGCTTTTATAACCTGTATATCAGTGTGAATATCCTCCAATATCTGCTGCATAAGTCTTATATTATGAAGCTGATCTTCAACTACCAAAATTTTCGTCATACTTAGGCTTCTCCCCTAGTCTAATAAATAATACTTGCACTATATTCTATATATGAGCCATGGCTTCTGAATTATTTTATGCTATTGTTGAAAATATTCTATTCCTTATGTTGATTTTAAACTCAACTATATAAATTGCAATAATAATATTACAAGGAAAAATTTGATTATCGCAATATAAATCAAGGTAACAAATTGCAAAAAAGATTTAAGAAAAACTTCATAGTAGATCCTTTTTGCAATTTATATAGAAAGTGGGTTCTCTATTATATATTTCGACATTATTTCTACAAAACCTTTAATAAATTCATGCCATATTATTCATGTGCATATTAAATATGAGCTATTAAATTATGAGTATCCTCCTCTATTCTCGGTTATAATAAGAGTGTTTTCCTTTATACTAAACATCCAAATTACCCGGGAGGTATGCATAATGCGCATTGTTGGAAGAATTCCCTCACAAGATCAGGTAAGTTTTTTAGTAGATTCTTTAAGGAATATAGGGTTCGACCGCGGAGATATGATTATCAGCGATTTAGCTAAAGATCAGGAGTTCACCAGCGTAGAAGAAGCAGCTAAAGAGATTGCTTTCATTAAAACGGAACGTGACGGCCTAGGTGAAATAGAAACCTTTGCCGAAGGGATTAAGGGACTCAAGGGTGACGAAGGCATTATTGTAGCAGTAAAGACCCCTAAGCATTCCGCCGATAAAGTTAGAGAAGTAATGGAACAGTCGGGGGCAGTTGAAATCATTCAGGATTAACCTTATATAGGTAGTTTAGTAGTACTATTATGTTGAATCTAGTGATTCCAATCAGACAATGGGGCTGTGGTAAGTGCAACTTTCCTGACTGGATAAGGTCACTTTCAACCTAAACTACCTAATAGATAACCAAAGTTAAACTTAGTGATTTCCAGCTATGCAACGAGCTTGATAAGTGCGACTTGCCTAGCTGGATAAAATCACTTTTAAGTTTTGTTATCTATATAATCTTCTCATATACATATAAAAATTATTCAGTATTATCATGAATATATCCTTTCTATAAAAATCTAACTTTAATATTCATAACTATATAAGTTGCAATAATCTTTTTACAAGGAATTAATTGGATTATTGCAATCTAAATCAATGAAATAAATATGCAAAAAAGGATTTTAGAGAATGAATGTAAAATCTTTTTTGCAATTTATGTACACATAGGCTCTCTACTGATTTATCTGAATCTGGTTGAGTTTTTCCTCCATGGTGTAACACATTTGCAGCTTAAAGAATATTATACCTTGTAAAAGCAAATGGCAATTAAAATTATTAGTTTGAGGAGGTATATCAATTATGTCAGAAAGAGGCGGATTTTTAGGTGGAATATTTGATAATGATGAAGTTTTATGGTTTATCATCCTGTTCTTATTACTGTTCTGGGGTTGCCGTGGTCCAGCATGTTATGATGGAGTAGTAGGTCCTACCAGCTGCTAATTGCTTTATGAACATAGGTTGAATATCGGAAAGGAGCGGTATAAACGACAAATAATGAAAGAGGCTTTGCTTTCTTCAGTGGGTCTTTTGAGATTATTTGTATAATAGTCATTATACTGTTGTTCTTCCCGGGAATTTTGGACCGCTATAGCATTATAAAGATTAAACATTATCAATCTTACTTACGGATTCTAAAAATAAATGAGGAGGTATAATGCTTCCTCATTTATTTTTGGTATATTATATATATAAATTGCAAAAAAGAATCTACAACGAAGTTCTTCCTAGGTCTTTTTTGCAATTTGTTACCTTAAGTTATATTGCGATAATCAAATTTTTCCTTGTAATATCATAATCGCAATTTATATAGCTTAAGCAAACACTAATAAAATTATCCATTACCTCTCTTTAACTTTCTTTTCCTTTATAAGTAAAGTATAAAAAACTTACCTTTGCAAATAACTAAGCATAAAGCTTTCCAAGGATTGTTTATTATTGATTAGTAGGGAAAAATTCCTTCTATGAGTTGTTAACATCCGATCGATTTTATAAATAATTAAATTTATATATGGAGGAGAATACTATATGGCAAGAAAATCAATGATTATAAAACAGCTAAAAACACCAAAGTACAAGGTAAGGGCATACAATCGCTGCAAATTGTGCGGCAGACCTCATGCATATATGAGAAAATTCGGAGTGTGCCGCCTATGCTTCAGGTCTTTGGCATATAAAGGTCAAATCCCCGGAGTTAAAAAAGCAAGCTGGTAAACTTTACAACTCTTCAGATACAATAGGAGATAATAAATGGAAAAGCATATACCGGCATACCTAAAACTGCTTGAGACCGATGAACTCGCCAAAAGAGCTGAAATACTTCAAGAAAAGCTAAAGAGCTGTGTAGTATGCCCACACCACTGCAAAGTGGACAGGCTTGAAAATGAAAGGCAGGTAGGAGATCTTAAAACAGACAGCGGAGGATTAGCGTATAAAGGACTACTGGTAAGACACCTGGTAATGCCTGATAATCTTGCTGATACCGACAAAGTCATGGAATTTATATCTCAAGAGATATCAAAGGATACCGTTCTAAATATAATGTCCCAGTACTACCCTGCACATAAGTCTTTCACGTTTCCCGAATTATCAAGGCGTATCACAAGTAAGGAATATGCCGACGCAGTCCTAAAAGCCAAAGAACTAGGCTTAAAAAAAGTAATAATAGCATAAATTTCAAACTCAAATTGGGTTTACCCTACAGCTGCAGAAGTATTTTTACCACAAATACCACGTAGGGTAAACCCATTAATTTTATCTCTATTCGAAGCCATATTCTTTAATGGGATAATCTATATTATTATCATACCGTGTTATGTACAAAAGCTGTTATTGCCGTAACAGGAATGTTTGCTACTGCCCCCATCCAACCTATCACTCGGTTATTGGTATTATAATTGAAGTAACCAATAGCGTGCCCCTGCAAAGCTGGATATGTGCATCCATTGCCCAATGAACACCCCGGTGCAGGACCAATCTGTGTAATAAGCCGTATATATATTTCATTAACATCCAAAAGTATGCCTGTGAAACCAAGGCCCGCTGCGCCTCCACCAGCTACAAATATCGTCACAGTCTCACCAATGTATTTGGCTATATGCAACGACAATTCACTTACCTCTGATATCTCCATGGTAGCAGTACAACCATCTGGGCTGGTGAAATTGATATTTTCAGTTATAACCTTCTTGCTGCTGTAGTCACTTGCTCGCATTTTTCTTCTTTTCCTTCTACAAAACAATCTCCACAGCATTATTGCCCTCCCTCTAACTCCACATGAGCGAATACTCTTTACTATATCATATATGCAAATTAGATAAATGTTCCTGTTTAAGAGGTCTACTGAAATGTTTTTACAAAGCATGTAACATAAGAGGTTTACTAAACATAAAATGTACTATAGTGCCTTCTTATATTTCAGTTGGGGCCCCTTCATTTAATACTGCAAGTTCATATAATATTGAACTTTAGAGTGTATATGAATATTTTAAGGCATGTACAAACAATTATCAGGCTCTATAGTGTCTGATATATACGGGCTGTGGAGGTGAACTCTTCGAGATGAACCGCAAACAAATTGAAACTTTAAAGTCTACCCTATCACGCCTGGCTATGCAAGGATGTAAGATTCAAAGCTCTACTTATGGAATTGCAGGAAGACTTGTAGGTATAGGTTTCAAACCTTATTGGACGAACCCGGCCGATTCAAAAATTGAAAAACTGGAACTGAATTTTATAGATGAACACGGTAGAATACGGCCCTTTTACTTATATAATATTGTTGGTTATGATATTGTATCATATGATGGTAGGGATATATTAAATTCAAAAAATATAAGTCTTGATATACGCGTATTCTCCCCCAATAAATCCATAGATAAAGAACCCTATGACAAAATATCGCTAGAGATTAACCAATTATAAAATATGAATTAAAACCTACCATAAAAGAAGTAACACCTGAACAAAAATTAACATAAGCTGTATAGAGGATTGATTATTCTGATAGTAAGCAGAAAAAGGAGAGATTGATTATGCCTGATGGAGTTGGAGGAGTATACGGCAGCGTTGGAACATATCCTGGAGGAAATTTCGCTGCCCTGTTAGCTAACCATATAGGTGAAACCGTAACTATTTTTACAAGCAGCGGTGGACAGTCAGGTTCCGGCTTTACCGGTGTTATTCTTACTGTAAATAATGTATTCGTAAGACTTATAAGCAGGATAGGACCCCCACCGGGATGTGCGCTTGGCAATGCATGCACTAACTTTAACACAGGTTATGGCTATGGTGCTGGTGTAGGCACCGGCGGATATCCTGCAGGCTACCCTGCAGTTCCCGGCCCTGTATTGCCAGCTAGCGAAGTTGGCGCAATCACTGCCGGAGGATGGGACGGATATCCTGTATACACTGTAGGTTCGGTTACTGATATACCTATAGCGAGTATAGTATCCTTTGTTCATAATGCCGTATAGACTTTAAGCCTGGTTCATACATAGGCAAAACCGGTAATTCTGTACAAAACCGTATATGCAGCTGCATATACGGTTTTACTTGTTCGCTTGCTTATATTTAGGCATTCCTCCAACCAAGTAAAGCAAGTAATATATCACTATCTAAAGCTTCTCATTGACGTTAGTTTTATATAGTACTATACTATATAGTATAATTATTGATTAGTGCAACTAAATCTGCAATGCACATAGGATATGCAGCGGAGGTATCAAATGAAGAAATTTTATCAGGGTGGTTTTCTTATAGATAAGATTCATCAGCTATCGGGACGTATTTTCAGCAAAAAACTTAAAAAGTATAATATTGAGGAGATAAACCCGGCCCAAGGCAGGATTTTATTTGTTCTCTGGCGAAATGACGGTATTTCAATTCAAGAGCTTGCACAAATCACATCACTGGGGAAATCAACCTTGACAAGTATGCTTGACAGGCTCGAAAAGGCAGGTTATCTAACCAGGACTTTTTGTAAGGATGACCGCCGTAAAATACTTATACATGCACAAAATAAGGACAAAGTTATGAAGGAAGGTTATGAAAAGGTAGTACAAGAGATGTCTGGCTTATACTATGCCGGGTTTAACGCTGACGAAATTGACCAGTTCGAAGCATACTTAAAACGGATTTTTAATAATCTGTTGCAGCACGGGAAATAGCTTATACCTCACTCTAATATTTTGTACAGGGAGCGTCGAATTATATGAAAAAAGTAGTAGCCTTTATTGGAAGTCCCAAGAAAAAGGGAAACACCAGCGATATAGTAAATGAAGTTTTAAAGGGTGCCTGTGAAGCTGGAGCTGAAATTAAAACATATCACTTGAATGACATGAGCATAAAGGGGTGCCAGGGCTGCATGTATTGTAGAAAACATGAGATCTGCGCTGTTAGAGATGATATGCAGCAAATATATGAAGATATAAAAACTGCTGACGCTGTAGTAATAGGCTCCCCGGTTTACATATGCCAGGTGAGTGCTCAAACAAAATTGCTGCTGGATAGGTTTTACCCTCTGACAGATTTCAAGCATAAGCCAAGGTTTGGGGCAAAAAAGGTACTTATGGTTTACTCCCATGCTGCCCCTATCTCTATATTTTTTACAAGGTACTTTGCCTACACGGAAAAGTACTTAAAACCCATGGGTCTAAAGGTAGTCAATCGCCTCGTAGCAACAAAATGTATAGAACCGGGTATAGCATCTAAAAATAAGAAACTTATGGATAAGGCTTTTAAATTCGGTAAAGCTCTTGTATGTGATTAACTGTTCAAGTTTTCCCTTATTTCTTAGTATATACAAACCTTGATTTTACAGTAACAGACTATTATAATGATATAGTTAAATTACTAATATTTGTATGAGAGGTAGTATATGCTTCAATTAAGAAAAAAGCTATTTTCCATATTGGCACTTGGCTCTTTAGCACTTTTACTTTATACTTTTGCTTTATCAACATTTGTAAGGTCTAAACAACTATTGAAAATTCCGTCTTTTCTGACTCTATTATATACAATATTTTTTATGGGTATCATACTTGCCTTTTATTATCTATTCCTTAAGGATAAATTACGCATAAGGCCGGCCCATTTTATTATCGGCCTTTGCGTACTCACGTTTGTACCAAGGTTTTTGTGGATTGTTTTAGTAGATACAAAGCCCGTTTCCGACTTCGCTTTTTATAACGATTATGCTATAAATATAACTAAAGGTCTTTTTAAGTCTTACGATAAGACATGCTTGGTTTTTCCACATAGATTCGGTTATCCTTTTATACTTTCGCTTATTTACAAGCTGTTTGGCATAAATCTCTTTGCCGGGAAAATATTCAATATTTTTTTATCGGTATGCACATCTATACTTATCTACTGGATAGGAGCAAGGTCTTTTAACGAAAAAACAGGGCGTATTTCAAGCCTTCTTTACGCAATCTGGCCTTCACAGATAATGTATAGCTCGGTATTAGCCTCGGAACACTCCTTTATAGTTTTTTTCACACTGTCAATTGCACTTTTTATTATGGCACAATACAAATTTAAGGGTAAAATGTCAATTATACTTCCGGCTTCTGCAGGTATATCCCTGGCACTATCTCAATTTGTCAGGCCTGTAGCTTCGCTGCTATTTGCGGTTTTTGTAATTTGTATTTTTATTCTCAACAGGTATAAACAGCCTCTTTCCAAAAGCATTTTTAATAAAGTGAAGCTACTTGGCTTTATACTTATAGGCTATGTTTTAAGCGTAGCTCTGCTTAATTATACAGTGTCCAGCCTCACCGGTGTTTCCATCTGGCGTTCATCATCAGGATATAATCTTCTTGTAGGAACCAACTCCAAGTCTTCAGGTACATACAACAATGAAGATGCTCATATCCTAAGTGAATATAACTGGGATTTCAAAAAAGTCCATAGTGCAGCTAAACAAAAAGCTCTAGAACGCATAAAATCCAATCCTTTGGAGTTTATATACTTAATAGAGGACAAGTTCATAATCATGTGGGGAGACGAGGCATATGGGCCTCTGTGGAGTACAGTTGATTTCAATAGTGAAACGCCCTCTAGCAAATGGTTTGACCAACATATACACCTGCTTCTTATTATCTCCCAAGCCTACTATATAGCAATATTGATCTTTGCATTTATTGGCTGTGCAGTTATATATAAAAAAAGAAGGTATAAGGCAGCAGCATTCTTATTGATATTCCTCGCCCACATAGGAGCATATACATTTTTTGAAGTGCAATCCCGCTACCACTTTCCTGCTATTCTGTACATGCTTATTATAGCAGCC
The DNA here is from genome assembly GCA_026416815.1 of Clostridia bacterium. GTDB lineage: Bacteria > Bacillota > Clostridia > Acetivibrionales > DSM-2933 > SKW257. The sequence continues at coordinate 24,594 of JAOAEJ010000085.1, forward strand.
TACGGTATAAATTGTGGCTTTAGTACGGTTATTCAAACAAAAACCAGAGCTGCTTAGAGTTGCAGCTCTTATTTTATCTCTATTTTTATTTCTAATATATAAATTGCAAAAAAGAATCTACAACGAAGTTCCCCCTAAATCTTTTTTGCAATTTGTTACCTTAAGTTAACGTGAGTTCGATGAATAAATGGTGATAAATTCTTAACAAATAAAAAGATCATAGCATAGAGGTATAGGCTACCTGTTTACACCAGTTGAGGGTATTTTGATTTAATGCTTGGCTTTTTAGGTAAAAAGCTATAAGCA
>JAOAEJ010000029.1 GCA_026416815.1 Clostridia bacterium
TGCTTATAGCTTTTTACCTAAAAAGCCAAGCATTAAATCAAAATACCCTCAACTGGTGTAAACAGGTAGCCTATACCTCTATGCTATGATCTTTTTATTTGTTAAGAATTTATCACCATTTATTCATCGAACTCACGTTAAGTAATATGCCACCGTCTTTCTCTTCTACCACTACCTTCTTTCCAGATGCAAATCCCAAATCAGAAAGCCACATACCCGATAACTGCAACAATGGAGACTCACCATCAAGCCAGTCTTTACCTACCGTAATAAGCCTTATACCCATAACAAATCAACCTCCCTTAAAACTGAGTACGGCACATATAGCCTATAGACCTACTTCAGAAGCCTATGGCTGGCTTGAGAAATACCTCCTTTGGGGATATATGTCAACAGCTTTTTTTCTATCTATTCAAGTAATTTCATTGCTAAATAAAGAGGAAGTGAGAGGGCATACACAGGGCAATGGGGTATTCCAAAAGGCATATGGACAGATTTTCTTTCCTTGCAGATAGTTTAAGTAAGTACGCACCCACCATATATACAGGGACAAAAGTATAGGGTTGTAATACACTAAAATCCATAATCATACCAATAGTAAACCTTGAAAATATGAGATATGAATGCGTTAGAAGGAGCTAAATAATATAAACCGCATCAAATAGACAGGATAATTTCTTAAGCGCTAATCCTTGATTCTTTAGATAAATTGTGTAAGAGAATATAATAATGAAGCGTAGGAAACAATGCGTTTATAATTATTTATGTTATTAAGGAAGCACTATAGTGAATTATTCGCAATAAAAGGGTGGGCGATTTTTTGATACGAAGACTAAAAAGATTTATAATTGGCAGGCCTCTAAAAAATGAAGCACTTTCCGATGAAAAATACGGTATTCTATGGGGGTTGCCCATTCTGGCTAGCGACGCAATACCATCAGTTGCTTACGCAGGGCAGGAAATTTAATTCATACTTATACCTGCAATCAGCCTTATCAATATTACTTGTCGTACTGTTTAAAGCGAAAGTAACAAACTTAATTGGATTATATGCTATTGGTGTTTTCATCTCGTTTACCCTATCACAGTCAGGGATGTTTATGAGGTGGGTAAAAAATAAAGGCAAAAACTGGATTACCAAAGCAATAGTTAAGATAATTGTTTCATTACTACATTAACTGCGTATTATAATCATACCTTCTAATTTAATGTAATCATTAGGTATGATATGATACTAATTATAGTAAAATTAGAGGTGATAACATGTCTATTTTTCATAAAGCAATAGCAAGCGCAGGGTTTGGTTCAGCCAAAGTAGAAACTCACCTGGATACTCAAAAAATATGCAAGGGACAGCAAGCAACCGGTTTTATAAGTATTTTAGGTGGGAAAACTAAACAGAAGGCTTCTAAAGTATCTTTAATCCTTATGACATATATGGATATTGAAGAGGATAATTACGAAAATAGAAAGACTATTGAACTTTCAAAATTAGATATTGTACAAAATATACAAATTAAGCCTAATGATACACTTGAAATTCCCTTTTCATTTGTACTACCAAATGACACGCCTATTTCCTTGCGTGATAATACAATTTGGATTGAAACTAGTCTGGACATCAAAATGGCAATTGATCCATCTAATAAAAACTATGTTCAGGTGTTACCCCATCCCTTTATGCAGCGCATTTTAGATATACTACAAAAAAATCTGAAATTTGTTTTGACGAAACATGGGAATATATATGTTCCTAATAATGGTGTTCATCTTCCTATCGTTCAAATATTTGAATTTAATCCTACATCACAATTTATTGAGAACCTTGATGAAGTGAAAATGATATTTTTCCCAGATGATTTAAGAGGGCTTGAGATAGTTATGCAATTTCCACAAAAAACACTTGGCTCTCAGCAACATATCCATAAAGCTAGTTTCATAAATGATAGTAACGCTCGGATTTTTATTCCGAAAAAGGAATTCGAAAAGGACAATAGCAGTTTAGCTGATTTACTTTTACATAGTATACGAAGCCAGTTAGGATAGTTACTTAAAATTGAAGTTTCTAAAAGGTTTTCTGAATGCTGGTGTTGAAAATCTTGTGCAGGTAAAATCGGAGTACGCCAACATTTCCCCAAACTCCATGCTAAAAATGGTTACACCAGCAACCGTTGACATGGATACTCCGGTTACACCTATCACCTTGTGACCGCTACCTTGACAAGCCTCAGTTTTTTATATTATGATTAAGTCTGATATTAAGAAGATAAATGGGGTTTTTGTCGATGATTTTCTCTACATATACTTTCATATTTATGTTTCTTCCCATAACATTCCTGACATACACAATACTAAATAAACTAAAACTCTACCCGGTTGCGAAGCTGTGGCTTGTACTAGCCTCATTTTACTTTTACGCCCAGGGGAGTATAAAATACCTGCCCCTGTTTGTTGGATGTGTTTTTATAAACTACATCATAGGGACAATGATAGTACAGGCAAGCGGTCCATATGCGCTTAGAAACAAGCGCATTTTACTTGCATTGGGGTTAATCCAGAATATAGGGCTGCTTGGATATTATAAATACACCGACTTTTTTATAAAAAGCTATAATACGGTGTCTGGCGAGGCTATTCCATTAAGGAACCTTATACTTCCCATAGGTATTTCTTTCTTTACATTTCAGCTTATAGCTTTCCTGGTAGATTCTTATAGGGGTGAAACAAAGGAATACTCGGTTATAGACTACCTTATATTTATTACATTTTTCCCGCAGCTTATTGTAGGGCCTATTACTCATCATAAGGAAATTGTTCCTCAGTTTGAAGATGAAAAACAGTCTTCATTTAACAAGCAAAGTTTTATGCTGGGGCTTTTTGTTTTCTCTATAGGCTGTGCTAAGAAAATTTTACTGGCAGATCCTCTGACAGCCTATGCCCAGCAGTTCTTTTTAAATATTGCTGACGCTGGGGTTTTTAAAACGTGGCTATCTGTTATAGCATATACCTTTTCCTATTACTTTGATTTATCCGGGTATGCTGATATGGCAATAGGCCTCGGGCTGTTCTTTAATATCAAGCTGCCTCAAAACTTCGATTCACCTTATAAGGCTAGAAACTTCCGTGAATACTGGCGTAGATGGCACATCACGCTTTCCAGGTTTCTATCCGATTATGTGTTTAGAAGCGTATACAAAAAGGGCGCAGGGAGCTTTATGTTCTACACAGCCGTTATGATTACATTTCTGGTTTCGGGCTTTTGGCATGGGGCCGGATGGCGGTTTATTCTATGGGGTGTGATAAACGGTATCCTTGTGTGTGCTGCTCACTTTATGACACGGCATAATCTGAAGCTGCCTTTCGCTTTAGCGTGGTTCCTTACTTTTGTAGGTATTGTAGGAACAAGAATATTATTTGTGTCATTAAGTACTTCACAAGCTTTTGACGTAATGAAAAAAATGTTTAACTTCAGTGAGTTTAAAGGCTTTGGTGTTGATAAGATTTTTAATAGTGTGGTTATCTTTACCGCCTACAATTTATATATAATAGTAGTGTTGGTTATAGCTATGTGTATAGCGTTTTTTGCAAAAAACACCAGGGAGATTACCGATAAGTTTACTCCGAATTACAAATATGCTATTTGGGCAGCTGTTCTTTTTGTACTTTCCGTGTTCCAGATGACAGCGGTGTCTAAATTCCTATACTTTCAATTTTGAGGTGCCAAATGAAGTTCAGTAGATGGATTATTACCTTTATAATTGCTTCAGTAATGACAGCTATCCTGCTTTGCGGGTTTAACTTTATTGTAGACCCCTTTGGAGTGTTTGGCGATAAGTTTTTAAAGTGGTATTCATATGATATGGTGAACAATCCCAGGGCTGCAAAGATTGCATACCTCGACCAATTTCATGATAAATATGACTCCTATATAATAGGCGGTTCAAAATCAAGCTCGATAAACCCTGCGCTTCTGAACAAATATTACGGCAATGCACGCTTTTATAGCATGATGATGTACGGCGGGGATTTTTACGATTATGAGAAAACCCTCTATTATCTAGTAGATAACTATAAAGTAAAAAACATTATTGTACACATGAGCTTACATGAAATAAGCCATTACCATCTTAAGAGTGATGAAATAAAGCAGAGCCTTCATGCAAAGGTGGAAGGTGAACCACTAAGCGGGTTCTATTTCAAGTATTTGACTCTAAATCCGACATACGGCTTCACAAAGCTGGAGGGGCTTGCAAAACGTGCAATTGATTCCTTTGAATACTCACAAATCAAACCGGAAGAAGGAGTCTACAACAAAGTCAAACGTGACGCGGAAAAAATAGATGACCTTGAAGAATACTTGAAAAACAATTCCTCCTTCTCCAAGCCTCAAGCCAAGCTGACAGCAGGAGCTATGGACATGAATGTCGCTTCTCTTAAGCGTATGAAGGACTATTGTGAGAAAAGGAACATTACCTTTAAATTTATTGCAGGAGCCACATACCAGGCTGAAATGCAGAGATATAATCTTGAGGACCTGAAAAAATACTGGAGGAAGCTTGTGCAGGTAACTGACTTTTGGGACTTTTCCGGCTATACTTCCATAAGCTATGACCCCAGATATTTTTACGATCCAACACACTATAGGAATAGTGTGGGAAGAATGATGACAGCCTACATGTTCGGTGACAAGGATGTGTATGTACCGGAAAACTTCGGACACTACACCACCAAGGCTAATGTGGATGAGCATATTAACAAGGTATTTGCAGCCTCAGCTCAAAAAGCCGGTAAGGCAAAGGGCGAGAAAAAGGTACCGATAATCACATATCATCATATTGACACCGATGCAAGCAAGCTGAACTCAGTGGTTATATCACCGCAAAAATTTAAAAGTGATATGCTTGCATTGAAACAGGCAGGTTACGAGACAGTTTTTTTGAAGGACTTGGACGATTATGTGAATAATATAAAGGAGCTGCCTGCAAAACCTGTTGTCATAACCTTTGATGACGGATATTTAAGCAATTACATGTATGCTTACCCCGTTCTCAAAGAGCTGGATATGAAAGCTACTATTGCTGTGATTGGTTGGTCTGTGGGAAAAACTAAATATAAAAATACCGATAAGCCTATAAACCCTCATTTTACATGGGAGCAGGGTAGGGAAATGTATGAGTCGGGGCATATAGACATCCAGAACCATACCTTTGATTTGCATGAGCCCAATGAAACGGAATATCCTTACAGAAGGGGAGTCTTGCAGAAAAAGGATGAATTGGACGGGCCTTATAGCATAGTTCTAAAGCAGGATTGTCTTAAAATGAACAACTTGATAGAAGCCAATGTAGGAAATAAAGTGATAGCCCTTACTTACCCTTTTGGAGCGTTTAGTCATCTTTCAGAGCAAGTCATGTATGAACTGGGCTATAAGCTGACACTTACCACCAAGCCGGGTATAAACCGTATCAAAAAGGGAGATCCGCAAAGCCTATTCGAGTTAAAACGTATTAATGCCTCTTATGAACTACCAAGCAAAGACTTGGTAGATAAGCTGGACGATTAGAGTATATCCCTGAGCTATGCGCCGGTATATACTGAAAACACAAACTTTCCAAAGCTGTTAATAAGCAAGTTGCCTGTAAAACAATAAAGTAAAAGCTTATAATGTCTAAAAATATAGGTTATCAAGAGAAATAGCAAAGAGCCGATTTCCTTGATAACCTATTCCCAAAAAGCAAGCGTCACAGATATTTATACACATTAATTCGCATATTCTTCATTTCATAGATAACCTCAAGGCCATCTTGTATATATGAGTCATCAAATAACACTATACATAGCTCCGTTATATTCTGCCAGTGTTCGCTGTAAACAGGATATAAGTCATTACCATTAATATACTTCAAATCGGATATTTTAATGGCTACGTCTTCATTGCAGCCTTCACTCTCAACCTCATAACAATACTTTGCAACTTTGGCACAGCTTCCATTAGATACACCTGTAAGCTCCAGGTATATCCTTTTTATATTTCTTGATTTATTATTAAAGTCAAAGCAAAGATAGCCATTTTCGAATAATTGAGTAAAATCAACGTTCTTGCCGAATTTAATTGCATATCCGGCCCAATCAAGCTTAGATACGACTTCTGTATCTACCGAAAACTGTAGTCTATCCCCTATAGTTCTGCTTTTAACTTTATTAGTTGCAGGGTGTGCATAAGCAAATCCTTGAAATATGTTTATTCGTGTATTTTCGGGGAAATCCGCCTCGTAATCTGCCACTGTATTTATGGACATTTTAGCTTTATGTGAGGATGTTGAATGCTCTTTGGGGTTAAATAGGAAGCCAGGGGCATGGCCTAAGGCTGGTCTCTTTTTTTCTGGTTTATTATAAATGTTTCTTAATAGTGTTTCATAGCCGATTTCAAATTTATCTTCGTCGGACATATCAATAAATATCCTCGTCCTCAAAAAGATAGGTAAGCAAGGCTTCCCGTCATCACCCAACTCAGTCACTATAGGTATGAACTTTTCTGGAGCTTCGTTAGTATAAACTTCAGGCGTTATTAAATAGGTTTCCGCTCCAACCCCACTTTTCCTATTATCTGCTTTTAATTTGTAGCCTTTATCACATATTATAAGTACTTTATTCACATCTGGGGAAGTTACGCTTGACTCCATGAAAGAATAGTTATCATGTCCCTCTTTTAAGTCCCATACGTCCAGAATGACATGTACACCATCTTTGGTAAGGCTCTCTGCAAGGTCCAAAACCCACTTTTTATGTTCTTCGTTTGTCCAACTATAGGAAATAAACACCTTAGGTGTTTTTCCTTCATGATTCAAGGCAATTCCTCCCTTGTTTTTTACATATTATAACACATGTGGCTTGCAATTTGTATACAATTCTAACAGCAGTAATTTTAGCAACGTCGATACAGTTTCTAACTTTTAGTATATAACTATTTACATATATACATATTTACCTCATTAAAAATCCCATTTAGTCCGATATAATTATATATAATTCATACAAGCAGGAGTGGGCGATGAACTATTATTTGGAGCCCAACTCTATAAGGATTTTATCCAATCATATAAATAAAGGATATAATCTCTCAGTCGAACAATTTAAGGAAACCGTAATATCGTATTAGCATATTTTGGAACAACCTATAAATAAAAAAGTAGTTTTATTAACCAGTTAACCATATATAATGATATAATATAATCATACTAATTAACATAAAGGGTGTCATTATGAGCGGTCCTTTCAATGAATATAGTACAGCCGAATATATAGATAAGCTTTTGCTTAGACTCTGGCAGGAAACCTTGTCAGGAAGCATGAAAGCTGTCTTTTTTAACTCTATAGATTCTAATGCGCTTTCTGTTTATATAGACCACTTCTTAAGCAGTATTGAGCGGAATGTGCTTGTCTTGCGTGAAAAGATACAAGAGCAGGACTTCTTCAAACCCTACTTTCCGTTTTTAGACTTTATAAACCAACAATTAAATGATAGGGATAAAGAATATATTGAGCAGTTTATTAAGGAAGCAGGGGTATATTATTTCCAAAGACCTGTCTTTTCTTCATACTATGCCGAGGGAACTTCACAAAGGCATGAGGAAATATTTATTGAAGAACTTGAATATGAGACTGAGCAAATACTTGAATCAATAAAGAATCAGTACTTTGTATTATCGGATTCACAGCCTATAATATTGGTTGTTGAACACCTGCATAATGCAAAGCAATCCACTCTGGAGTTTATAAAACATTTGATAAACAAAAAAGGCAGGAAAAATATACTGTTGATATGCTCATTTAATGGAGACTCATTTGGAAAATCGAATGTGTTTGGTGACTACTGGGAAGAGTTTTTACAATTTATAAGAACAAAAAGCCTGGTTGTAGACCTGATAGTAGATGCCAGTGAACAGCATATCACTAGCGTGAATACTGAAAGCGGCAGACTGGAATTGGAAGAGTCAATTACTTTAAGCAGGAACTGCTTTAACTTTTTAGCCCTCTACGAATGTAAGGAATATGCTTTGAGGGCTTTTAACGAGAAAGCTGTAAATAGAGAAGAAATTTCAGATAGCTACAATCTTTTACTTCTTCATACTCTGGGCGATGTACATAGCTATCTGGAGGAGAATGATACAGCTCTAGTATATTATAATTCTCTTTTGAATTTTGCACAGCAAATCGGTGATATAAGAGAAATATCAGAGACACATAGAAAAATAGGATTTATACATTTCAAAAAGAATAACTTTGAAAACGCAGAAAGATTTTGCAATCAGAGTATGAAACTTGCGTTGGAAATAAACGATGAAATGCAGATATTCAAATCCTATTTCCTAATGTTCCTTATTCAAGATAAAGTCAGAAAGCAGGATGTCAAGCAGTGGAGAGATACATATGATACTATCATGAGCCTGGGCTTCAAACTGGATATGCAAAACGCGATGTCGTATTTTGGTACCAGCCCGTACGGCTTGTTTGGTATTTCCATTGAGTACTATGATACTGATGGTGAGATATTTAACAACTTGGGTCTAGGCACAGCAGAAAAATATAGTAACAGGCACAGGTTAGGTGTAGGATATCAAACTAAAGGGATGGTTTATGCGGTAAAAGGAAAGTACACTGAAGCTTTAAAATGCTATAAAATGAGCGAAAAAATCCGAATGCAGCTAGGCAACAAAAAGGAGCTTTCATATATCTGCAACGGGCTTGGGTATTACTTCTACCAGATTGAAGACTATGAAAACGCCGATAAATATTACAATAAAGCTCTTACGTGTTTAAAAACAGTAAAAGACTACCATGAAATGTGTATGACCTTATACAACATGGCTTTAAACTTCTTCTTTGCATTTAAACATGAGATGGCTGTCGAATACCTGGAAAAGATGCTGCAGATAATGGATATACTGAAAAATAGAGGACTTAAGTATCACTCTATGTGTGCAATATATGCATTAACCGGTGTGGCATGCTATAAATCAGGGGATTCTGCGAAGGCCTTTGAGTACCTTACAAAGATACGAATAGAAAAACTAAAGCCATTAATGGAAAAGAATGAGGAATATTTCTTTTTGGAACTACTTCAGGCGCTTCTTTATAAAGAAGAAAAAAAGTATGATGAAGCGGATAAATATTATAGAAAAGTACTGAGCCATGTTTTGGATGAAAAGCTTGATATAATAAAGTATATGGCTCCGAGGTTTTACTATGAGTATGCACTGTTATATAAAGAGCAAAACAAAATAGATACCGCTGCCGAGCTATTGGCTATAGGACTGAAGTATGCCCAGGAATCAAACTACAAGTTTCATGCCGGGGTTTTATCAAGGGAAATTCATGGGGCTGAAGCTCCTTCAGAAAAACTCAGATTTCGAAGGGGGCTAGATTTTGTCTGGGCTGTGGAAGCAGTCAAACAGGAAGCTAACTTGAGTAAGCTGCATAAAAAAATGCAGGAAATGAACTTTTTGAATAACCTGCAAAACATTCTTAGCACTGAAACCAGTAGAATGGGATTGATAAGTAGGGTAATGAGTCTTATTAACAACAGCTTTCTTGTTGAGTTAAGCTTTTTTTCAGTTATAAAAAACAGTAGACAAAAAGTTATCTATTCAAACAAGAATATAGAGGAATGGGAATTTGATATCAGGGCTTTAACTGATTCTCTTGTAAAGGAGAATAAAGAAAGGCTGATAGCAAATGCTGCAAAGCACCCTAGCTATAGGGATGTATCACGCTCATTGAACTCGATTATCAGCTTGCCGTTAGTCATTGGGAGCAGCTTGTCGGGGAGTATTTTGCTGGCTACAAGAAAAGAGGAGTTGGTTTTAACCACTAGTGATCTGCAGGTTTTATCCATTGCAGCCAGACAGTTATCAACCTCCCTGGAAAAGATACGCCGAGATCATGAAATAATTCAGAAAAACAAGCAGCTCAATACAGCCAATACCAAGCTTATGAAATCAGCTACTACTGATTTGCTGACCGGACTTTATAACAGACAGGCATTGCACACAAGGCTTGAAGAGGAAGAAAAGTGGATTCAAATTTATGGAGAAGGGAAGCGCAGAGGATTTTCCATACTTTTTATAGACATGGACAATTTCAAATACTACAACGATACCTTCGGCCATCGTGTAGGAGACTTGGTTTTATGCAAGTTTGCTGAAATCTTAAAGAAAGTCACTCGTAAAATTGATTTTGCAGTGAGATTTGGTGGAGATGAATTCATAATGTTGTTACCTGAGACTGATGTAAAGGATGCTGAGTTTGTTGCATTCAAAATCCAACAAGAATTGATTAGAGCAAAGCAGTTTAATTCCAAAATTGAGGAATTTATAGGCAGGAAAGTAGTCATACCTGACAAATACAAGTTATCCTGCTCAATAGGAATAGCGCAATACGGACAAGATGGTATTGATATAGAAACAATAATGCACCAAGCGGATAAAGCGTTGTATTTTGCTAAGAGTATGGGAAAAAACCAGTATAAATGTTGGGAAGATGTACCGCTTGAATTCCGAGTTAATGAAGATAGTGTAAGTTAAGACTTGGCTTTAATATCAATATGTATATATCGGGTCGGCAGCCGAAAAAATAATCCGTTTGCCGACTTTTTTTGTCTAATACACTTATAAATAATTATAAGATAATTTTATAGGGTTATCTATATTAACAAATTACTAACCTTAGTCTTACAGATATGATATAATACAACTAAAAATAGCCATTGATAAAGGGTGTTATATGGTTAAACCTTTGAATGAGTATACTGCGGAAATACATATTATCCAGCATGTGGACAGGCTGCTGCACAAACTTTGGCAAGAAGCATTGGCAGGTAGTATTAAGTGTGCATTTTTTGACATCGGCTTTTCCAAAGCGTTTTCCACATATATAGACGGCTTCTTAAAAAATGTTAGCCAAAAAGCAACAACCCTGAGGTGCAAAGTGCCGGAACAGGGTTTTCTAAGGCCGTACTATCCATTTATAGACTTTATAAGTGAGTATTTGAATGGAAAAAGTAAGGAATCAGTTGATAAGTTTCTAGAAGAAGCCGGAGTATACTACTTCCAAAGGTCGATTTTCTCTTCCTATTATCTTAATGAAGTATCTGAAAGGTATGAAGAGCTAATCCTTGAGGAGTTGGAATATGAGAAGGGGCAAATGCTTGAGTCTATAAAAAGTCAATATATTCTCATGGCTGAATCATCACCCCTTATAGTGGTAGTTGAAAATATACATAACGCGAAACAGTCAACCCTGGATTTTATAAGGAATCTAATTGAAAAGCCCAAATCAAAAGGAATATTATTTATATTTTCTTTCAATGGAGCAAAAAGTGGATTAGAAGACAGTAATAGCTATTGGACAAAGTTTTGGGAGTTTGTAAAAACCAAAAGTATGATAGTGAATTGCGAAGTTGGCGACGATAAGCAGCTTGAAATAGAAGAGAATGATACTAACCACCTTGACGACATTGAAGTAATTATACAGTTAAGTAGGGACTGCTTTAACTTTCTTGCTGTAAATGAGTGCAGGGAATATATCATAGAAGCTTTTAACCGGAAAATACTTCGAAACCAAAGCATTTCCGTAAGCTGCAACTTTTTACTCCTTCAAACGTTGGGGGATATACACAATTATTTGGAAGATAATGATACAGCATTATATTATTACAATTCTTTGCTAAGTTTTGCTCAGGCGACGAATAATCTAGAGGAAATATCCGAAGCCTATAGGAAAATAGGGTTTATATACTTGAAAAAGAACAACATTGAAAAGGCTAAAAGGTTTTGCAGCCAGAGTTTAAAGCTTGCTTTGGAAATAGGTAATGAAATCCAGATATTCAAGTGCAATTTATTATTTTTTCTTGTACAGGATAAGGCTAGAGAATTGAGTAATGATGAGTGTAAGGAGCTGTACGAGATAATATCGGAACTTGCCATAAGATTGGATATGAAAAATACTCTGTCATATTACTGTACAAATCCGTATGCAGTATTTGGGACCACCCCCGCCGAATACCCGGCCGATGAAAGTGAGATATTTAACAGCTATGGCATCGGGATAGCTGAAAAATACCACAATAAATACAGGCTTGGACTAGCATACCAGATCAATGGTATGACTTATGCAGTAAGGACAAGATACGATAAAACTTTCGAGTATTATAAAATAAGCGAAAAGATAAGGCTGGAGCTAGGAGATACGCTTGAGCTTTCATATATTAACAATGGCCTCGGATACAACTACTTTCAGACTGAGGATTATGAAAATGCCAACCAAAGCTACAACAAGGCATTGGGATATCTAAAGGATATTAAAGACTACCATGAAATGTGTATGACTTTTTATAATATGGCTATAAATTTTTTCTTCGCATTCAAGCATCGTATGGCTGCGCTTTATCTGGAAAACATGCTGGTCATGATGGACTTATTAAACAAGGGCTGTTTAAAGTATCATTCACTTTGTGGAATTTATTCGCTCATTGGGGTGGTGTATTCCAAATGTGGCAATCCGACAAAAGCAACTGAGTATTTGACTAAGATAAAAGTAAAAAACTTAGTTCCTCAGCCTTCAAAAAACGAGGAGAGCTTTTTTCTTGAGCTGCTTCAGGGTTTTGTATATAAAGAGGAAAAAAAATATAGCGATGCGGAGATGCATTTTCTGGCAGCGCAAGTTTATGCACTTAATAATAAATCCGATATGATTATAAATATGGCACCAAGATTTTTTTATGAATTTGGATTGCTGTATAAAGAACAGAATAAAATGGGCAATGCAAATGAAATGTTTAATAAAGGACTGGAATATTGCGCTAAATTAAATTATAAATTTTATAAGAGTATTTTACTTAAGGAAATCGATGAAACTTATTGCGCTCCTAAACCCTTTAAGTTTAAGAACGAAATGGATTTTAGGTGGGCCATTGAGGCTGTCAGGAAGGAAGCCAAACTATTTAAACTGCATAAGAAAATCCAAGAAATAAACTTTCTAAACAATCTGCAAAATACCTTGCGTCACGAAGATAACCGCATAAAATTGATTAATAAAGTAATAACCCTGATGGTTAATAGCTTTCCAGTCAAGGTCAGCTTTTTCGCTGTAAGAAAAGGCGGAAGGTGGAGAGTGGTTTACTCAAAGGTTGATACTGCTAATATAGATTTTAATATTGTGAAGGTAGTAGGAATATTTGCTGAAGAGAATAAAGAGAAGCTAGTTATAAATGCAGCGAGCAATACAGTCTATAAGCAATTTACTGGCTCACTAAATTCTATCATCACCTTACCTATAAGAATAACGGGCGATATTACCGGGAGCATACTGTTGGCGACAAAAATTGGTGAACCGGCTTTAACCGTAGATGACTTGCAGGTTTTGGCTATTGCATCCAATCAGTTATCCATGGCTTTGGAAAAACTTTGCCGTGACCGTGAAGTGACCCAAAAAAACGGTCAGCTTAATGAAGCGAATAAAAAACTCTTAAAATCTGCAACCACTGATTTGCTAACAGGTATTTATAACAGACAGGCATTACATGCAAAGCTTGAAGAGGAGGGAAAAAGAACACGGATTTATGAGAATGGGAAGTGTAGAGGATTTTCAATACTTTTTATAGATATGGATAACTTTAAATATTACAATGATACCTTCGGACACCGTGTAGGCGATTTGATACTTTATAAGTTTGCTGAAGTACTGAAGAGTGTTGTTCGTAAGGGTGATTTCCTTGTAAGGTACGGGGGAGATGAATTCATAGTCTTATTACCTGAAACAGGTATAGAAGCTGCCAGTCTTGTTGCAACCAATATACAACAGGAGTTAATCAAGCTAAGACAGTTTAAATCAGAGATTGAAGAGTTTATTGGAAAAAGGATAGATATATCTGAAAAGCACAAACTATCCTGCTCAATAGGAATTGCAGAGTATGGAAGTGACAGCAATGATATGGAAACAATATTACAGCAGGCAGATAAGGCACTGTATTTTGCCAAGCATATGGGTAAAAACCAATATAAATGTTGGCCTGATGTTCCATACAAATTTCGAGTCAATGAAGATAGTGCAAATTAACTTCATATAATGGATGTATGCTGCTGTATGTATTCTAAGGCCGACAGTTTCAATAATGATGTTTAGTGTCGGCCTCTCATTTAGTTTTTATCAGAAGCTTAATTGCTTTATACGTTCAAAGGCTTCCTTGAGCCTTTCGTGACCTACTGTCAGCGATATTCTTATATAGCCTTCCCCAAAGCTCCCATAACCATTTCCCGGCGCTACGACTACACCTGTCTTCTCCAGCAACATTGAAGTAAAGGTCTTTGAAGTGAATGAGGGGGGAACCTTAACCCAGATATAAAATGCTCCTTTAGGGACTTCGAATTCAAGCCCAAGATTTTTTAATTCCTCCATCGCAGTATCTCTTCTTCTTTTGTACACACTCCTCATAGTTTTAGCGAATTCGTCTCCCCTGTTGAGGGCTTCGGTACCCGCAAGCTGAACTGCGGTGAATATTCCGGAATCTATATTTTCTTTCATCTTTTTTAATTTAGAGATAGCGTCCTTATTTCCTACAGCATAGCCTATTCTCCAGCCTGTCATATTGTACGATTTAGATAGAGAATGAAATTCTACAGCTGTTTCCATAGCGCCCTTTGCCTGCAGGATACTTGGAGCTATTACTCCGTCATATGTAAATTCCGAATATGCGTTGTCATTGCACACAACAATATCATGCTCCAGAGCGAAATCCACAAGACGCTGGTAAAAGTTTAAGTCGGCAACTGTTCCTGTTGGATTATTAGGATAGTTTACAAAAAGGATTTTGCTTCTTCTGATAACCTCCTGGGGAATTACCGAAAGGTCGGGCAAATATCCATTCTCCTTAGTGAGGGGCATGGGGTATGGAACACCCCCGGTTAGGGCAGTAGCCAATTGGTAGACGGGATACTGGGGGTCGGGTACCAGGGTGAAATCACAGTCATTTACCAGGGCGAAGAATATATGGGCTATTCCTTCTTTAGAACCGAGTAGAGCTACAACTTCGGTTTCAGGGTCAATAGTAACACCAAATCTGCGCTTATAATATCTTGAAACAGCTGTTCTGAATTCTATACAGCCGCTGTACTCAGGATAACAGTGATATTTAGGGTCTTTGACAGCACTTATCATTTTATCAACAACAAAATCAGGGGTAGGCATATCCGGGTCTCCGATACCAAGGTTAATAACATCTACGCCTTGAGCAAGAGCCTTTTTAATATTAGCTTCAATTTCAACAAATAGGTATGGTGGTGCATTATCGAGCCTTCTAGCCTGCTTCATTATGATAACCTCCCGTGTATAATTAAAGGTAAAAAAACTCCTTTTATATCATATGCTCACACTCATGACTAATATTAGTACTTTTTTATATAGGACGGGTTGGTGTATCTGTAATAAAGTAGAGGAATAGTAGATTTCGGTGGCAGAAAAAAATAAGGGCTTGAAATAAGCCCCTAATGCTGTTTGTAATTTACAATAATCTGATTTCTACCGTTTTTGAACGACTTTCTGACATTGTAGCCCCTCATGACCAATGTGTCATATATCTGGTCGGTTTGGTCAAAGTAGTTGTTTCCTACATCAAGAATAAGTGTTTCTCCGGGGCGGAGCTCTTTGGAGATATCGTTTAAGGTACTATCAATATTCAAGTTTTCGGCATTTACTATTTTTTCATCGTGATCCATTATTGCCTCCTGATTAATTATGTTTTTAGAAGTAGGGTAATGTGTAATCAATTTTATAAGCCCTAAGTTTATTTAATATAGATAGAAAAGAGTTTAAACTTAGAATATACTTGGAAAATATAACTGTGTAATAGATAACCAAAATTAAACTTAGTGATTTCCAGTTAGGTAATGAGTTGTGATAAATGCGATTTGCCTAACTGGATAAAATCACTTTTAAGTTTGGTTATCTAAAAATTTTAAAAGTTTATTACTTTGTTTTTATAAAGTAAAAGCTTTTGCTATAATAATAAATATTATTAACAGATAGTTCTGTATATATAAGTATAAAATATGTTTTTAAATTAAGAGGGGACGGTCATGAAAAATATTGTACTAATTGGCATGCCGGGAGCGGGAAAAAGTACCATAGGTGAACTGCTTTCAAAAATCCTACAGATGCCTTTTATAGATACTGACATACTAATCAGGGAAAGGCAAAATGATATTTTACAAAATATAATAGATGGCAAAGGTATAAATGAGTTCCTTAAAATAGAGGAAAGCGTGGTTTTAAGCCTAGATGTTGAAAACCATATAATAGCGACAGGCGGTAGTGTTATTTATAGTGAAGAATCAATAAAGCATTTAAAAGGTAACGGATTACTCATTTATCTAAAGCTTGAGTACTGGAAAATAGAAAAAAGGATAAAAAATCTTACCACAAGAGGTATAGCGATGGGTAAAGAGCAAACTCTTTTAGACTTGTATAATGAAAGAACACCGCTGTACGAAAAACATGCAGATATTACTATTGATTGTTCAAATAAACATATATCTCAGGTTATAGAGGAAATAAAAGAAGAGGCGGAAAATCTTCCTCAACGCTAAATATATAGATATTATATTATTAAAAAATTTTTTTAAGGGGATGTATATAAAATGTGTTTAGCGGTCAATAATATTAATGACCTCACAAAATACATTTTGACCCCCTTTACATGGTTAGTCGTTAGACTAACCTTTTTTTTTAACCAACAGGAAAGTTTAGTGGTGAATAAAGTTACTAATTTATCAAACGATACATAAATACATATATGAGAAATATTACTTATATAATTTGATTTAAAAAAAATAAAAATAATTCTGTACGCCAAAAACATAGGAGTGAAATTATTTGGATATAGAAGAGATTCGAATTTTCCATGGACCTAGTATTTTCAGCCTAAGGGAGCCTGTTGTCAATATAAAAGTCAAGCTAGGTGCGCTTGCAGATGTACCAACAAGGGATATTAAAGGCTTAAATGACCGAATAGTAACGCTATTCCCGGGTTTAAAAGACCATAAATGTTCAACAGGTTACGTAGGCGGCTTTTTAGATAGGTTAAAAGAGGGAACCTACCTGGCTCATGTTACAGAGCATATTTGTCTGGAACTGCAAAGGATATTTGGATATGACATAAAGTACGGAAAAGCCAGACAGGTTAAGGATGATATTTACAACGTAATATTCGCCTGCAGACATCCTTCTATAGGCAAGGCTTGTGGAATTTTTGCTATAAACACGCTTAATAGATTAATAGACAATATAGATTTTGAATTTGAAGGTGAATTGGAAAGCCTAAAAAAGGTTTGTAAAAAATATGAGTATAATCCAAATATCCAGGCAATAGTAGAGAAAGCCAGGAAGCGGGGGATACCAGTCAACAAAGTGGATGACGGGGATTTTATACGTCTGGGATATGGAAAATATCAGAAGTATATCTCCACTAAATCTACTGATGAGATAGACAGTATTTTACCTGAGGATGGCCAGTTTACTATACCAATAATATCTATCACCGGCACCAACGGTAAAACAACAACAACTCGTATGATAGCACATATCTTAAGGCACCACGGCTTTATAGTCGGTGTTACAACCACCCATGGGATTTATATAAATGGTAAGTGTATAGAGGAAGGGGATACAACCGGACCGCGAAGTGCCGGAAGAATACTAAATGACCGTGAGGTTGAAGCAGCGGTATTGGAAACTGCCAGAGGCGGGATAGTAAGAGCAGGGCTGGCTTATGAGAAAGCGGACATAGCTGTATTTACCAATCTGACAGAGGACCATCTGGGTATTGATGATATAAATACCATGGAGGAGCTTCTTAATGTAAAATCTTTGGTTATTGAAGCGGTCAAGGAAGATGGAGCAAGTGTACTGAATGCCGATGATTCGTGGGTAATGAAAGCCAAAGAGAAGGCAAAAGGAAATGTAATCCTTTATTCAATGGACTATAACAACCCTGCTATTATTGAGCATATGAATAGAGGCGGAGCTGCTGTCTATAAAAAAGGAAATAGTATATACTTAAGCAGCAAGGGATTTGTTAGAGAAATAACGAAGATAAACGAGATACCCGCAACATTGGGCGGGGCACTAAAGCACAACATTTACAATAGTATGGCTGCTATAGGGGCATGTTGTGCAGCAGGGATATCCTTTAACACCATAAGACAGGCTTTAAGTGAGTTTAGCTCCAATGCAAGTACCAATCCCGGAAGGTTTAATATATTTGATATGGGAGACTTTAAAGTAGTACTGGATTATGGTCATAATATAGACGGGTACCGGGTTACTATCGAAGGATTAAAGACTCTTAATCCCGAAAGGCTTGTAGGTATAATCGGGATACCAGGGGACCGAAGGAATGAGGATATAAGAAAAATAGGGCTTATATCAGGAGAATCTTTCGACAGGATAATAATAAAAGAAGATAATGATCTCAGAGATAGAGCTCGCGGTGAAGTAGCCGGGATACTGCTTGAGGGAGTATTGGAAAGCGGTAGGTCTAAGGGCGGTATTGAAATTATCCATGAAGAAAAAAGCGCATTAAAAAGTGCTCTTCAAAAGGCTAAAAAAGGTGATGTAATTGTGATGTTTTTCGAGAAAATGGAGCCTTTAGTTGAGATGATTGAAGATTTTAATAGAGAAGGAAAAGAGGAAGTTAATGAAGTAAATGTGCCTGTATTGGTTTAGGTAAGTTTCTAGAAGTCCTGAGTTGATAAAATCCTCATATTTTATCTCCAGTATTCCGTTTAGAGAGAAGATATGAGGATTTTTGCATTATTAGCTATACCAAACAAATCTTATTAAAACAACAAACGTGACATAGTGGTGTCACGTTTATTGTTTTATAATAAAGGGTAGGAGGAAGTTAGACATGATTAAAGAAATACATGCCAAGAAGCTGCTGTCCACTACCAAAAGCCCCCAAGCCTGGTTTAATGTCAAATACAATATGAATATATACAGAGGCTGTGAACACCAATGTATTTACTGCGATTCGCGAAGTGAATGCTATGGTATAGAGAACTTCAATGATGTACTGGTGAAAATAAACGCAGTTGAGCTGCTTGCAAAGGAACTTGCAGGTAAGCGTGTAAAGGGAATCATAGGTACCGGAGCTATGAGCGACCCCTATACAAAGGCGGAGAGCAAATATAACCTTACGGGCAAAACCCTTGAAATGATTGCTCAGCATGGATTTCCCATACATATCATCACTAAAAGCAATTTAATTATTAAAGATATAGACACACTCAAGGATATTAACCGTATACATGCTTCGGTGGCTTTCACAGTGACCACAACCGATGATGAACTGGGTAAAAAGCTAGAGCCTGGTGCTTCTCTGATTTCAGAGCGATTGAAGGCAATGGAATCATTGGCCTGTGCGGGCATTTACACGGGAATAACCATGATGCCCATACTTCCGTTTATTGGGGATACAGAACACAACGTCATCGGAATTGTTGAGAGAGCCGCCCAATGTGGTGCAAAGTACATAGTACCCTGGTTTGGCATGAGCTTAAGGGACAGGCAGCGGGCTTATTATTACAGCAGATTGGACAGCTTGTTTCCGGGAGTCAGAGAAAGGTACCAACGTAAATTCGGTAATCAATACAGCTGTAGCGCTAATAACGCAGAACAATTAAAATATATGTTTAACGAAGCTTGCAGTAAATATGGTATCATTACAAAAATGTCCGAAACAAAAAACTATACTTACAAAGCACCGGAAGGGGACCAATTGAGCCTCATTTGAAGAATATAAACAGGTAGGAAAAAGTTTTTAAAGCTTAAGTATGATGTAAATCAGTTAACAGAAGAATACTTAAGTGAAGGATGTTTTAGAAAATAAAAAAATCAGTTTACGTAAAACTGATTACCTGTTAACCTTTAAGTATTGTATTTTTTTATTCAATTATGATTATATTATAACACTAAAATACAAACTTGTAAAGAAAAACATAGAACAGCTGTGAAAAGACTGTGTTAATAGGAATGAAAGAGTATCCCGGTATGGCGCTCGGTAATTTATCAGCTTACGGGGTTTTATTTTTGCTGTGATTTCTTATAAAATTAAGCTCTATGATTTATAATAATCAAAGTTAGATTATGGGAGGTGTGCAAAAATGCCAGCAGCAAACCATCCGGACTATAATGAGGAACTGGAAAGGTGCAGGTATACCCTACAATATATTGAGAAAAGCCTTGAGAATACTATCACCAGAAAAGAACGGGTAGACAATGATATCGACAAAGTTAAGAGGCATTTTAGTTCTGAAAGCAGCCAGAACTATATAGAGATGTTAGTTAACACCACTATACAGGGGAGTCTGGATCTAAAGCTGAAAAATCTATTGACTGCAAGGAGTAAGCCTTACTTTGCAAGGATAGATTTTAGAGAAGGGAATAAATCAGCTCCCGAAAAACTGTATATAGGAAAAATGTCGCTGATGAGAGACGAGGACCAGGAAGTCATAATTGTAGACTGGAGGGCACCCATTGCCAACCTGTATTATGAAGGGCGATTGGGGGAGGCAAATTACCAGTGCCCTGACGGCGATATAAGTGGGGAGCTTTCACTCAAAAGACAATTTTCCATAGATGAAGGAGCCTTGCATGAGATTTTTGATATAGATATTACAACTAATGATGAATTTCTCCAATCTTACCTTGGAGCAAGTGCGGATAACAGGCTAAAAGAAATAGTATCAACTATACAGTCGGAGCAAAATAAAATAATAAGGGCTGATATGTGGAAGCCGTTGATAGTCCAGGGAGCTGCGGGAAGCGGTAAAACGACCATAGCTTTGCACCGTATAGCATATCTTATATATACCTTTGAAAAGTCATTTCACCCGGAAAACTTTATGATAATAGCGCCAAACCGGTTGTTTCTGAATTACATCTCCGATGTACTTCCTGAGCTTGGGGTTGAAAAGGTAAAGCAGACAACCTTTGAAGAGTTTGCAATGGAGCTTCTGGGAAAGAGGTTTAAGCTTAGGGAAGCTAATGAAAAGCTGACAGCGTTTGTCAACAACAATGCCGATGAGGAGCAGGTAAGAAGAAACCAGCTAATAAAGAGAAGCTCGGAATTAAAGACATCAATGGTCTTTAAAGAAATAGTAGATGACTATATATCCTATGTGGAATCCCGGTTTATACCAAAGGAAAATTTTAAAATAGGGTCTAAGGTTTTATTCACACATAAAGAAATTAATGACCTGTTTTTAAACCAGTATAAGATGTGGGCCATAGTCCAGAGAATAGATGAAATAAAAAAGAGTCTGACCAACAGGCTTAAACTAAGAAAAGATGCTATAGTAAATCAGATATACAGCGACTGCGACGCAAGGGTCATGGAACTGAAAATGACCATGGAGGATTCGGAGGAAAGGCAGAAGCTTATAATTGAAGCTATAGACCAACAGGATGAAATGGTGAAGAAAATTGAAAGCTACTCCAAAAAAGCAGTTAGTGAATATATAAAGAAGATATCAAAGTTTAGCCCTTTTGAATATTATATGGACCTTATGAGTGATAAGGAGACCTTTGACAGAATAGTCGGTGACAGGGTAGATAAAGAGCTGCGGGACTTTACCCGCGAGTACACCTTGGAAACGCTAAAATCGGGATATGTGGAGATTGAAGACCTTGCCCCGATAACTTATCTTAAGTACTGTATCTATGGCATGGACGAAAAGATACCGGTAAAACACATCGTAATCGACGAGGCTCAGGACTTCAGTGTATTTCAGTTGTATGTATTGAAGAAAATTGTTAAGGACAGTTCTTTTACCATACTCGGAGATTTGTGTCAGGGTATACACTCCTACAGGGGTATAAGAGATTGGAATGACCTGATAAAAAATGTTTTTGACGATAGAAGAAGTGAATTTCTCACCCTCGAGCAGAGCTACAGGACAACAGTAGAGATAATGGACGCAGCAAATAAAGTAATAGATAGAATTAAGGATAGAAATTTAATTAAAGCAAAGCCTGTTATAAGGCATGGAGAGAAAGTAAGAGTATTTAAAAAGGGAAGTACTAAAGAGATTGCAGCAGATATTGCGGAGAAAATCCTCCAGTTAAGAAATGACGGCTTCAAATCCACAGCGGTTATCTGCAAGACAATGAGCGACTGTAAAAACATGCTTTCCTATCTTAAAAAGGACTTTGACGATATATATGTCATGACAGGGAAAGAGGCGGTATATAAGACCGGACCGGTGATAGTACCTTCCTACCTTTCTAAAGGTCTGGAATTTGATGTAGTGTTAATTGCCAATGCCGGTAAGAGTGAATACAGTGAAGACGAATTGGATATAAAGCTCCTTTATGTGTGTATGACAAGACCTTTGCATAAGCTGTATGTTTACTATCATGGTGAGCTGTCACCTTTGCTTGAGGGTATAGCTGATGAATAGCATTGTTATAGTAGGCCAGCCGGGTGAGAGTAATTAGGAAATATTTTGAACCTTGAGTGATATAACTAAATGCGTTATACTGGAAGGCAGTCAGTAAGAAAAACTTTATATAATCCTAATAAAATTGGAGGCAATAGTTTTTTAACAAAATTATTGCCCTTTTCTCTTATAAGAAAGCAAAAGCAGGTGTATAATGTTGGTAAACAGAATTTCTGTAACCCATAATAGAAAACTATTTTTAAATTACTAAGTTTAATTTTATTTATCTATATATTAGCCATATTAAGAAAGCACTTTTAATTAATCAATTTGAGAGAAGGATAAGCGATGTTTAAAACTCCGTTGACAAAAATTTTAAACAATACTATGCCGTTGAATTATACCAAGGGCAGGGATTACTTCCAGGAGGGTAGAGTAAAGTCTGTGAAGTTCTGCCAGGATAATTATGAGTTTAGTGCTATAGTATCAGGTACAACGGACTATGATGTCCATATAAACTATGATAATGAAGGTGAACTGCAGGAAGTGGACTGTACCTGTCCTGCACATGGGAAACACTGGGGATACTGTAAGCACACTATAGCAGCCCTCCTATTTATAAACAATCGGGATGAACAGGGAGTGTTTAAAGACCTCGAAGCCAAAAAGGTTGCAAGGCACGTTTTTCGGTTTTTTCAGGGTAGAGAGGCTATTATAAAAACACCGGTTAAGCTTGAGGTTACTTATGGATTAATCCCGGGGAAATTCTACGGCTCCAAGCCTCATTCCTCATTGAGCCTTAAGGTTGGGGACGATAAGCTTTATGTTGTAAAGAGTATAAGGAAATTCTTTGAGAGCATTGAAAAGGGTGAGGAGGTTCAATTTGGCAAGAAGTTTTCCTTTGATCCTGCAAGGCATACTTTCAGGGAAGAGGATACCCCATTGATTGACTTTTTGAAGGGTATCTATGAATCGGAAAAGTTGATGAATGAGATAACCTACAACTATACTACAGCTACATTATTAAAGGACAAGCATGTTTACATGACAAACAATGGGCTTAAAAAGTTTTTTGAGCTATATAAGGATAGAACTTTTAAAGCCAATATCCTTGAAACGGAATATGATGAAATGCGGGTGGAAAGCACAGGCCTAAACATTAAGTTTCAGCTGTCCAAGGAAGAGGATAACCTTATCTTAGGGATGAATTTTGATAAAGACCTGATTTTCCTTACCGATGACGGAGAATATGTTTTCTCAAATGAAAGGATATACAGTCTCTCAAGAGGGCAGCGTGAAAGCTTCATGCCGTTCTATCGTATTTCAGAGCAGCAGAAGAGCAATAAATTACGGTTTGCTTCAGAATACATGGAAAGGTTTGTGTCAGAGGTTTTACCGTTTGCCGAAAAGGCGGGCCAGCTTCAGATAAGTAAAAATGTTGAGGAGTTGATTGAGAAAATACCCCTTTCTACAGAGATTTATCTCGACAGGAGCGGTAATAACATCACAGCGGAGGTTAAGTTTGTTTATGGGGACAGAGGTATAAATCCTTTTGCGCCGGTAGACAAATCTGCACAGGATACCGAAAAGATACTTGTAAGGGATCTGGAAGGAGAAAGGATAGTTCTCGACTTACTTGCACAGTCTGATTTTAAGGTGAAGGATAACCGCATATATCTGGGAAATGAAAACGACAACATATTTCAGTTTGTAATGGAGGTTGTCCCCAAACTACAGGAATATGCTAATGTGTTTTACTCCGAGAGTTTTAAAAATGTGACCATAAGAGAGTCATATGCATTTTCGGGGAGGATAAGGCTGAATACAGAAACCGATATGCTTGAGTTTGCCTTCAATATGGAGGGGATAGACCCTTCAGAGCTAGCCGGTATCTTCAATTCTTTAAGACAGAAAAAGAAATACTACCAGCTCAAGAATGGAGGCTTTTTAAACCTTGATTCTAAGGAAGTGCAGGAAGTATCCGGCTTCATGGAGTATCTCAGCCTGGACAGCCTGGACCCTGAAAAGGGGATGGTAGAGATACCTAGGTTCAGGGGATTGTATATTGATGAGCAGATAAGACAGCTAGGACTGAAAACAGTTGAAAGAAGCCATGCTTTTAAGGCATTTGTGCAGGATATACGCGAGCCGGAGGATATGGAATTTAAGATTCCCGAAGGTCTTAATGCAAACCTGAGAGAATATCAGAAGTTCGGTTTTAAGTGGCTCAAGACGCTCTCAGCTTACAAACTCGGAGGAATACTTGCGGATGATATGGGCCTTGGGAAGACTATCCAGATTATAACGCTGATTTTATCCGACAAAAAAGAATATGGACAAGCGCCTTCCCTTATAGTTGTGCCAACATCGCTGGTATCCAACTGGTGTGCGGAAGTAGAAAGGTTTGCGCCGGAGTTAAGGGTTGTAACTATATCGGGGAATAAGGATGAAAGAGCAAAGCAGATGGAAGATATTAATGAGGCTGATATGGTTATTACCTCCTATCCTCTAATTCGTAGGGATATAGATGATTACCACAACTACAGCTTCCGTTACTGTGTGTTGGATGAGGCACAGCATATTAAAAATCCTAATTCCCAGGGCTCTAAGGCGGTTAAGCAGATTAAGGCACAGAAGAGACTTGCATTGACCGGTACCCCTGTTGAAAATGCACTGACAGAGCTGTGGTCGATATTTGACTTTGTAATGCCGGGATACCTTTTCTCCCACAAAAAGTTTACCGATAAGTACGAACGCCCTATCGTTAAGGAAGAAAGCAAACACGAGCTGGAAGAACTGGGGAAGCAGATAAAGCCGTTTGTTCTACGCAGGCTCAAGAGAGATGTACTGCGGGAGTTGCCTGAAAAAATAGAAAATAAAATGCTTGCGGAGCTTACCGATGAGCAGAAAAAGGTATACCTTGCTTATTTACAGCAGGCGAGGGGTGAAATAAAGAAAGAGATAGAGAAGAACGGCTTTGAAAAGAGCCATATAAAGATTCTAGCTGCCCTTACAAGGCTAAGACAGGTTTGCTGCCATCCTTCACTGTTCCTTGAGGACTATAACGGAGAAAGCGGCAAGCTGCTTCTTTTGCAGGAACTCATACATGATTCCATAGAAGGGGGACATAGAGTTCTTCTTTTCTCCCAGTTCACAAGCATGCTGCAAATAATACGAGAATGGCTGGCTAAGGAAAAAATAGAATCGGTATATCTTGACGGCTCTACTCCCGCGGAAGAGAGAGGTCTGTTGGTAAGATCATTCAACGAGGGTATGGGAAAGGTGTTCCTGCTTTCATTAAAAGCCGGAGGTACAGGGCTAAATCTTACCGGTGCAGATACCGTCATACATTATGATCCCTGGTGGAACCCTGCGGTAGAAGACCAAGCCACCGATCGTGCATACAGGATAGGACAGAAGAATTCGGTGCATGTTATGAAATTGATTACAAAAGGAACCATTGAGGAAAAGATATACAAGCTTCAAGAGAAGAAAAAAGAGCTGATAGATTCGGTTATACAACCGGGGGAAACTCTCATTACCAAAATGACTCAGGAAGACATACAAAGTTTGTTTGAGTAGAGGTTAACTATAGTTAAGGGGCGATTTCACAATCAGCCCCTTAAAAATATATACGGTTGGTTTTATACTAAACCAAATTTTCAGGATTCAAGCACTTAAGTTCATCGGGTATAAACAAGCCATCCTTGCGTATGAGGGTATCGTCAAACCAGAGTTCCCCGCCTCCGTACTCAGGTCTCTGTATGAAAACAAGATCCCAGTGGATAGCGGATTTATTGCCGTTGCTGCATTCGTCATAGCAGCTTCCTGGCGTAAAGTGTATGCTGCCTTTTATTTTTTCATCGAACAGAGTATCCTTCATAGGCTTTTCTATATAAGGGTTTACCCCGATTGCAAACTCGCCTATATATCTTGCTCCCTCATCGGTATCGAAAATTTTATTTATTCTCTCGCTATCATTAGCTGTAGACTTAATGATCTTGCCATCCTTAAACTCAAGGCGTATGTTTTCAAAAGTAACACCCTGATATACGGCAGGACAATTATAGGTTATTACACCATTAACCGAGTCCTTTACCGGAGCGGTAAAAACTTCTCCATCGGGTATATTCATTTTTCCATCACATTTAATGGCGGGAAGCCCTTTTATAGAGAAGGAAAGATCGGTATCTTTTCCCGTTATCCTTACCCTGTCGGCTTTTTCCATAGCCTTTACAAGACTGTCCATAGCCTTTGACATTTTTGAATAATCAAGATTGCAAATCTTAAAATAAAAGTCTTCAAAAAAATCGGTAGGTGTACCAGCAAGCTGTGCCATTGAGTGGTTAGGATACCTTAGAACACACCACTTTGTTTTCTTAACCCGTAAGTCTGTATGCAGCGGCTTCTGATAGTGTTCGGAATAAATCCTCATTTTCTCCGAGGGTACGCCGCCAAATTCACTTACATTATCCCCGGCTCTTATGCCTATATAGGCTTGCATTTCCTTCATTCTAGCTATTTCAAAGGAGGCCATTTCTTTTATCTGCTCTACCGTGCATTCGGTTAAAAGAACACGAAGGAGCTCGTGGTTTTTTATGGATAAAAACGGTATACCCCCCGCTTCATATGCAGCCTTAACTAATGCTTTGGTAAGGGGAAGCTCATTTCCGAAATTGTCTATAAGTATCTTTTCTCCGGGTTTAAGCTCAACGGAATAATTTATGAGGTTTTTTGCAAGCTGTTCTATGCGAGGGTCTTTCATAGAAGAAGTTCCTCCAGTTCGTTTAACGTTTTCTCAAATACATTCAATGCATCCTGTACCGGCTTTGGCGTGGACAAATCTACCCCTGCTGTTTTTAAAAGCTCCAGCGGGTAATCGGAACCTCCACTGCTTAAGAAATTTATATAGCGTTCTACAGCCGGTTTGCCTTCGTCGAGAATTTGCTGAGTTATGGATGTAGCCGATGAGAAACCGGTTGCATATTTATAAACATAGAAGCTGGTATAGAAATGGGGAATTCTTGCCCATTCTACGTTTATATCCTCATCTACTACTACCTCGCTGCCATAGTACTTAAGGTTAAGATCTCTATATACAGCAGAGAGCGCCTCGGATGTAAGGGCTTCACCCTTTTCCA
Source organism: Clostridia bacterium (assembly GCA_026416815.1). Taxonomy (GTDB): domain Bacteria; phylum Bacillota; class Clostridia; order Acetivibrionales; family DSM-2933; genus SKW257. Next base: position 27,635 of record JAOAEJ010000029.1, read on the forward strand.
GCTTTGCATGAATAATTTTTTCAAACTCAGCGAACATAACCTGTCTGAAGACAGTGCCGCGGAATTCTTCAAGGTAGTGATTTAAGAGGTATGCTTTTTCTTCTTTATTCTGTGTATTGTTTAGCATGTATCTCATCAATAGTGATTCGTTTACCGTAGAGGCGACTTCTGCCACGAAAATCTTATATTCCGAATATATATAGGGCTGGTCCTTGTTTGTATAGAAGGAATGCAGCGCATGACCCATTTCGTGAGCCAATGTAAACACATCATTTATTGTACCCTGGTAATTCAAAAGCACATAAGGATGGGTTTTATACGCTCCCCATGAGTAAGCTCCGCTTGTTTTTCCTTCATTTTCATATACATCTATCCAACCTGAATCAAAACCCTTCTTAAGATAGCCGAGGTATTCGCTTCCTAGAGGCTGCAGCCCTTTTTCTATAAGACTCAAAGACTCTTCGTAAGGAATATTTTTATGTGATTCTTCCACTATAGGTACGTAAAGGTCATACATATGGAGATTATCAAGCTTTAATGCTTTTTTGCGAAGCTTAAGATACCTATGTAGAAGATGGAGGTTTTTATTGACAGTATCTATAAGGTTGTCATATACGTCGGTAGTAATATTATCCGAATCAAGAGAAGCCTCAAGGCTTGAGTCGTATTTTCTTATAGAACTGTAGAACCTGTTCTTTTTTACATTTCCTATAAGCGAAGCTGCCAGCATATTATTATGCTTCTTGTATGAACTATAGAGGGCGTGGAAGGCGTCCTCACGAACTCTGCGGTCTTTGCTTTCGAGGAACTTAATATATCTTCCCTTTGTTACTTCTATTTCTTCCCCGTTTTCATCCTTGATGGAAGGGAACCTAATATCGGCATTGTTAAACATGGTAAATATATCCGAGGGAGCGTGGGCTATTTCTGCGGATAGGGCAAGTATTTCTTCCTCCCTCTGGGATAGAGTATGTTCCTTTTGACGTAGGATTTCATTTATAAATTGCCTGTACAGCTTTAAGTCCTCTTTGCTGTTGATGAAACCATTCAGCTTATCCTCAGGAATTGAAATGATTTCTGGCACTAAAAAGGATACTGTGGCATAAACCTCTACGCTCAGTGCTTTTGCCCTATCGGCAAGAGCCTGGAAGGTGGAATTGGCATTATTCTCGTCCCTTCTCATCCGTGCATAAACAAAGATTTTATCATTTAGGGAAAGTAAATCATCGGTCAATTTTAAACATGCAAGAAGACTATCGGCGCTTTCACCCAACTTGCCTTTGTAATTGGATACTTCACGGGTAAGAAGCTTTACCTGATTAAAGTCTTCTTCCCATTTCTCATTGTCAGCATAGATGTCCTCAAGCTTCCATTTGTACTTGTTGTCTATTTCTTCTCTTTTGGGGAGGGTGTTGCCCTTTTGTTCGCTCATCATTAATACCTCCTGTTACCATTAGTTGGGTATTGCTATTGTAAAACTATATATTATAATTTACTACTATTTATTTTTTATGTTATAACTCGGTATACTTATTATGCTTGCCCTTACACTTTTCTACGGGATATTTTTCTTCATTCTTTTTGACTTTTTCCGTTATAGCCTTATTCAAATCAATACCGAGGTCATGGGTCAAAAGTAAAAGATATGAAGCTATATCGGCTATTTCTTCTTTTACACTTTCAAATTCCAGCGCTTGAAGCAAGTCCTGTATTTCTCGATCATTTTTCCATTGGAAATGCTCCATAAGCTCAGCACTCTCAATTGATATAGACATAGAAAGGTTTTTCGGAGTATGAAACTGCTCCCAATTCCGTTCGTGTCTGAAGTTTATCAGCTTTTCCATAGCGCTGCTCAAATCTAATCCATCCATGCTGTCGCATTCCTCCTGATAAAAATATGCTGACTTCTAAATTATATACTATAAGGATTAATGTTCCAATAATAATTATTACTACAAGCTCGGTTATCTATATAATACCCCTATAACTTCCGCTGATACCTTTACATTCTTATAGAAAAGACGAGCACTGTACTAATATGAAAAAAACTAGCATAGAATATATTAAGGGCTTGACTAAAGCAGGGAACTCTCTCCGGCACTTTATTTTCATCTCTAATGTCCTTTATCATACAAATTATTTTTATAATATGCTCTTTATAGTATCAATGGAGTACATCTTTAACATATTAAGTATTAAAAGATTTCTAGGGACAACAGCCTTTTAAATTGAGTATCCAAACCTGATAGGAGGGGTCGCAAATGGCTATGAAATTAAGAGACTCTCTGGTGAAGTTATACGGGTGCCTTATAAAAGTCGGAAGATGGTATTTAAAAAAGGTTGAAGAAAAGTGAGGAAGAAGCCTCTTTGCAGAGGCGTAGAAGAGTGGCGGGGATGAAGATTTAGTATGGAAAGGTGCAAGAGCTAATTTTACAGTGGATGTATTTACCAAAATAAAAATAAAAAATACTCTTGCAAAATAGAAGGATATTTAGTATACTATAATTCGTCGTTTGACATGTGCCCATAGCTCAGCAGGATAGAGCGTCGGTTTCCTAAACCGCAGGCCGGAGGTTCGAATCCTCTTGGGCACGCCATTGAAAGCCAGTAATCGCAAGAGTTGCGATTATTGGCTTTATTTGCTTTTGGTTGACATAATAAAAATTGATGACAATTTGTTGACAGAATCACATCAGGTGCATGTATAATTCTTATCGTATATGCTAAACCATAACCATTTCTTGCACATTTTTCATTGCATACAGGACACTTATACTACATTATTAAATCACCTTTTCAAAATAATAAACTTAGCCCAAGTATATAATTACAGTAAATAAAATAAGGCATAATAAATCTATATAAATTGCGATAATGATATTACAAGGAGAATTTGATTATCGCAATATAACTTAAGGTAACAAATTGCAAAAAGATCTAGCGAGAACTTCGTTGTAGATTCTTTTTTGCAATTTATACAGGTGATAAAATGATAACAATAGGGCAACTTAAGCAGGAAGTAAAGGAAATATCCAAAGAAATACACGAAATACAACGGATAATCGAGGAAACTACAGACAACAGCATTAGGTCAGCGCTGGTGAAGAAACTTGAGGAGCTGCGCTGGCAAATGTTGCTTTACCTTGAGATGATAGAGAATATGAAGGAGCAATAGTTTATTATAAAGCTATTATTAATGATTTAATTATTGCAGCTATAATTTCTGCTATATAGATTTTTTTAGCGTATGGAATTATAATAAAAAGTATTTATACAGGCATTATAGACTTTATAGAGAATTATATCTACTACGCTAGTAGAATAAATGGAGTAAACTAGACGAATGTATGGGGTGAGAGAATGGGTCTGGATAATATATACAAGACAATTCTTATATTTTTGTGTGTTTTTACGGTATCGTTTACTATATTTAGGGGGATACCTTCAAGTTATTTACCAGCTGCAGCAGTTTGCTTTTTAGCAGCAGTCATTGTGTCATGTACTTCTGTAATAATAGATACCATTAAAAAAGTACATAAGAAATAATAACGTTCCTTAAACCTTGGATAAATGTGGGAAATAATATACTATTATATTAACATTTATTAAAGGGAGTAATGTTATGCTTTTATTAAAGGTTTGGCCAGTTCAGGCTCAGATTCAAAAGGAACAGCCAAATGATAATAGACAGCCAAAGATTAAAAATAAGGTTGAGAAGAGTTTTGAACAATGCTTACAAGAAGCATTAGAGAAAAAATAAGATCATGCCAAATATCCCCGGTTTAATAGTCGGGGGTATTTTTATTCTAAAAGTATATTTCCATTTGAAAAGATGAGTTTAAATGGTATAATTGTAGAGGAAAATCTGCTTATTATCATATAATTTTGCTTTTACCTACATTATTCTCCTTTTTTTTGTCTATAGCAGAGGAATATGGATAAAGTGTAGAGTTATATATAATATTTGATAGAAGTTCTATATTCTAGTAAATTCCTAAATAATATTTTGATAGCCTTAACCTTAACAACTTTCCGGGGGGGGATAGAAGTCCATGAAATTAAAATCCAAACTACTGTTACTTCTTGTAGGAGTAATAATACTGCCACTCGTAATCGGAATAGGATTTACCTACTATGATGTTAATAACAGCATAAGCAGTATTGACATGGATCGGGCTGAAGCAAATTTAGCCAGTGCAAAAGAATACATAAATTTATTAGTGAAAAACCATGCGTCTTCTCATTCAGGATGGACTTTATGGACTGAATACTATGATGCTATAGAATCCAAGGATATAGCATGGATTGAAGAAAACATTTTTCCTACGGTAGAAGAAGATACTGCTAATGAAGTTGTTGTAGTTCTGAATAGGGATGGAAGTATTCTGGCAGAAGCCAATGCGCCGAAGGATTGGAAAAGCGCCGACTTTAGTAACTTCAATATGTTTAAGAAACTGACAGCAGGAAGCCAAAGATATGTAGGCGGTATAGAAAAAACTTCTGATGGGTTATACTTAACAACTATAGTTAAGGTTGTTACAAGTGAGGATGACAAATTTGAAAGCTATAATGGATATACATTATATGCTAGAAAATTTAAAAACGCTCACCAAAATGATGACGATAAAGAGATTGAGGGAATAATGGATGATGGCAAGTCTGTAATGAACAATGTAGATATAGCCATCAAACTCGATGATAAACTTGAAGGGGAAAATATTTTTTATACAAATAAAAACCTTGAAATAGGAACGGTAGCTTCAAAGGATTTTAAAGGCAATGAGATAAAAGCATATTCCAATAGGGTCAACGATACCATGAAAATAAAGACTCAACAGGTATTTAATGATTTTAGCGGTAAACCTATAGGAATTCTGCATGTAGAAACTACTACAAGATCCGGGGTTGCAGCTCTGAACAAACTAGCTAGAGATTCAAGTATACTAGCTATAGGATTGTTAGTATTCTTACTAATTTCAGTAACTCTACTTATAATAAATGTGGTACTAAAGCCATTGAATCTGATTTTGAAGGAAGTTCAGAAAATTGCTGATGGCGACTTAAGGGTGGATCAGCATGGTACAGTACTAATTAATAAGTATGCCAAGAAAAAAGATGAAATAGGTCAGTTTGCTAGAGCATTTGAATCTATGAGATCAAATTTAAGATTAATTATAGGAAGTGTTTCCGAGAGTGTTTCGCAGGTAACCGATACGTCTAATACCTTGTCGGAAATTGCGCTGCAGACAGGTGACACATCAGAACAGGTAGCAAGGGCCGTTGACGAAATGTCGGAAGGCGCTTCAAAGCAGTCGGAATATGCCGGAATGATCTTAAGGATGGTAGAACAAACACAGGAGCAGGTACAGGCAGGAAGTATTGAAATCGAAAAGACTGTAAGTAATGCACTAGCCTCTACTAAAGTAGCTTATGAGGGTAAGGGAGCTATAAACCAAGCAATAGAACATGTAAAGGTTACAGCTAGAACGGTATCATCATCTACAGAATCTATACAAAAGCTTGGTACAAGGTCAGAAGAAATCGGAGGTATTATTACAGCAATAAGCGATATCTCCAATCAGACAAACCTACTTGCACTAAATGCTGCCATTGAGGCTGCAAGAGCTGGTGAACACGGCAAAGGCTTCTCTGTTGTTGCAGATGAAATCCGCAAGCTTGCTGAACAAACAAGGCATGAAGCAAAGCAGATAACAGACCTTATTAAAGATATACAAAATGAGACTTACTCAACAGTAGAGAATATGCAGAATAATATGGGCGCTGTAGAGAATCAGGTTGATATGATTCAGAAGGGCGGAGAAGCCCTGTCGGTAATAGTAAACAATGTCGAGAGGACAGAAGATGATTCCAAGAAGATACAGGATATTTTCGGCAGCTTAAAGCAGTTTACCGATGAGGTGCTTCATAATATAAAAGAAATATCCAATATAATAGTAGAATCGGCGGCATCCTCCGAGGAAGTTGCTGCTTCTGCACAGGAACAGGCTTCTACAGTAAATAACATAGCCGGTAGTGCTAAGGATTTGGCTCAGTTGGCGTCAAAGCTTAAGTCCGAGATGAATAAGTTTAAAATATAGGCTGAGTATTAACAATCAATCCAGTATTTTCTTTGAGAATTAATGAAATACTGGATTGATTGTTTTATTATATTGTAGTATAATATTTCGTGCGTGAAAGATATAATTATACTACGTTACTTAAACACTAAAAACCTGGAGGTTGTAGGGTGGAGCAAGATAAACCCTGTAAAGTTCAGAAACATATAAACGAGCATGAGTATTTTATGAATGAGGCCTTAAAGGAAGCTAAAAAGGCTTACAAAAAGGATGAAACTCCGATAGGCGCAGTGATTGTTAAGGACGGTAATATAATAGCGCGGGCACATAATGAGAAGGAACAAAAGATTGACGCAACTTTACACGCTGAAATGACAGCTATAAGGAAGGCTAGCAAAAAGCTTGCTACATGGAGACTGAATGAATGTGATATGTATGTTACTCTTGAGCCTTGTGCCATGTGTGCAGGGGCTTTGATACAGTCTAGGGTAGGGAGGCTTTTTATAGGGACAGCTGATCCAAAGGCAGGTGCTGTGGGGTCGGTAATAGACGTACTAAGTGTAGATAAGTTTAATCACAAAGTGGAAGTCACCTATGGTATACTTGAGGAAAAGTGCTCCTCAATCCTCAAGGATTTTTTCAAGGAGTTAAGGGCACGTAAAAAAGCAAAAAACAATTAATTTATATACGGAGAGATGGTTGAGCTGGTCTAAGGCACTCGACTCGAAATCGAGAGGCGGGTAAAACCGTCCGAGGGTTCGAATCCCTCTCTCTCCGCCAAACACATAAAAAACAAGCGTCCAAACTTACTTGGACGCTTGTTTTTGTTCTTTTTGAGTATATAAAGTAACTATTTTACTCCTTCTGCTCTTCAACTAAAAGTGTTGCAGCAGTAAGGATTTCTTCATTCTTTGCAGTAATTTCCTGGATGGTAGCAGTTATAGCTGAAATATCAATACTGATAGATCCTGCCCGGTCGGCTAGTTCTGTTGATATATCCGATACTTTGGAGATTACATCCATTAATACCTGCTCATCCTTTTTGGTTGACTGAGCAGCCTGTTTTGCCTGCTCTGCCAATTTTTTAACCTCATCTGCTACTACTGAAAACCCACGTCCAGCCTCTCCGGCTCGGGCTGCCTCTATAGCGGCGTTGAGTGATAGTAAGTTTGTTTGTTCGGATATCTGCACTATCTCACCGGATACATGATTGAAATTTTCAATACCTTGCTGCATGGCAACTATTCTTTTTTGCAGTTCAGTGGATATCTTTGTGAGAGCGCTAACCGATTCACCTATGCTTCCTATACTTTTCGCATTTTCGCTGCTTCCTACAGCTACTTCCTCAATAGCTTTAGTTATATCCGAAACTCTCTGTTGAAGCATATCGAGCTTGACACTTCTTTGGGTGTTCATTTGCTGTACTTCATCCAATAGCTGCGATATCTCTTTGTTTTTTTGTTCGAATACACTTGTTTCTGCGAACATTTTCGTATTATAGTCTATACAGTTTTCTATATGGTTAAAATTATTATGGATAGCAAAAGCCATTTCGGAGCAGCGTCCATAGCCACAGGAAAAACAGTTTCTGTTTCTGGATTCCTCAGTGTATTTGTGCATTCTATTAAAAATTTCATTTAGTGTGCGTTCATCAGGCCTACTGAATTGTGCTACATTATCTATAGAATAAGATCTTTTAAAATCCCCCAGATTTAGTTTTTTATCAAATAGCTTTAGAAGCTTGTCCGGAGAGGCTTTATATTTGCTGGTTTTAGCAACTCTTAAGTTATGTGTAAGTAGTTCTACATCAGTGATATCAAGCTCTTTACAGGTACCGGTGCCGAGGTTGCAGCCTGAAGAGCAATTGAGTATATCAACTAATAGCGGAAGTTGTTTTCCTGTCTGCTTCCTTTTGGAGTACTCATCAAGATACTCATAAGCCAAATCAGTACCTTCAACTTGCTTTACATATGCTGATTTATTGTAATGGTGAACGTTTTCTTTTAGTCCTCCGGGAATACTATAAATTTCTCCCAGACTGTAGGCAGGCACATTAAAGTCTGCTCCTGGGAAAGAATTAACATTTATACTACCCTTAGTTATATAATCATTAAGACTTTTAAAAGTTACATTAAACTTTATATAGCCATGGGTATTAGAATCCTTTATCTCTGAAACTTTTGCTATACACGGAGACAGAAAGCACAGACTATCAGTAATATTGAGGTATTTTTTCAAGTAAATAGCGGTGCACATCATAGGACTATGTACAGGTGCCAAGTCCTGAATAATATCCTGCTTATGCTTTTGAATATAATTCACTACTGCGGGGCATGGCTGGGCAATTATTGAGTTTAGATTGTTTTCTTTTATAGTTTTAAGATAAGCCCATGTAGTTATATCCGCTCCTAATGAGACATCATATATTTCATTTACTCCAAGAGATTTTAGATATCCGAATATCTTCTTATAATTAGGAAAGTTAGTCTTAAAGGCTGGTGCCGCAATGACTGATATTTTCTCCCCGCTGAGAAGAGCTTTTAAGAAGCTTTCTGTGTCGTCAACGTAATATCGGGCATTATGGTCGCACACATCCAGACATTTACCGCACATAATACACATTTGCTCATTTACGATAGTTTTACTATCCCCATTTTTGATATATGAAGTATTTGCTCCTTTGACAGGGCAGCAGTAAATACACTTGTTGCAGCCTGTACATTTTTCTTCAATAGTATGGATGGCCGAATTCATATTAGTCAACTCCCCTTAAAATTTTATCACAATAAAGTAAATAGTTAATAACAATTGCTCTATATTTAAAATATTTCCAAGAACTATTTTATTCTATTTTTTTACGTAATTCAACAGGGGAATTCGACTTTGTAATACAAAAAATACGACAAAATGTGACTATTATACAAATAGACAGTTGCCTATGAAAGCTAAGGTAGGGTCAATTATATGGCTAAAATGACCATGAAATTAATTTACAAAACATATGTTTTGTGTTATTCTATAATAGTAAAATTTGTACGATGCATAAGATGCATGAGTTGAGGGGGAGGGATATAGTTGAAAGCTTCTATGTATACCACAAAGTACATACTGGACGAATTCGGCATAACACGGCAAACGCTTTACAACTGGATTAAAAACAATGAAATATCCCAGCCCGAAACCGACTGGAGAGGCTGGAGACAGTGGAGTAATAAGAATGTCGGCGAAATAAAAAGGCTTATAGATAATAAAAAAGAGAGTGCTGATAAAGCTAAACAGGCAAATGAAGATGAACGAGAGCTGTATATTAATAATAGAAGATATCTTGGCAGTAAGCATAAACTTCTGCCGTTTATTGAGTCAACTATAAATGAAGAGTGCAAAAAATATAACTCATTTGCGGATATTTTTGCCGGGACCGGTGTAGTGGGAGGGCACTTTAATACACCTAAAAGGAAGATTATCGTAAATGATCTACTTTACTCAAATTATCTTGCCTACCTCACATGGTTTAGTGATATGGAGTATAGTAAAGATAAAATAAATAAATATATTGAGCAGCTAAACAATATCAAGCCCTATAAAGAGAATTATGTCTCTGAGAATTTTGGCAATAGCTACTTTAGTTATGAAAATGCCTTGAAAATCGGTGCTGTAAGAGAAGAAATTAAAGGGCTGCAAGATGCGGGATTAATAAACGCGAGGGAAAACGCTATTCTGGTTACCTCCCTTATTTATGCAATGGACAAGGTTGCAAATACGTGCGGGCATTACGATGCTTACAGGAGAAGCATGGATATGCTGCAGCCTTTAAGACTCATTGTACCCCACATATATGACGAAGCTAATAAAAATAATGAAATATATAATACCGATACAAATATACTGGTAAGAGCGATAAGGCCTGATGTGACATATATTGATCCGCCCTACAACTCAAGGCAGTACAGCGATTCATATCACTTGCTGGAGAATATAGCCACATGGAACAAGCCAAAGGTTGAAGGCGTAGCTAAGAAGATGTTGGATCGAAGCCATATAAAAAGCAGCTACTGTACCAGCAGAGCACCTCAAGCTTTTAAGGATCTGGTTGATAACATTAACTCAAAGTATATAGTAGTATCCTATAATAATATGGCCCAAAAGGGAAATGGAAGGTCAAATGCAAAAATCTCCGATGAAGAGATACTGGAAATACTAAAGCTTAGAGGAAGGGTAAAAGTTTTTGATACAGATTTCAAGTACTTTACCGCAGGTAAGACCAATCTTACCGACCACAAAGAGAGGATTTTTTTATGCAAATGCAGATGAGGAAGAAGGACGTGCGCATAGCAAAACAAAAATTTGATAAGGACTGTGCGGTTAAATCGCCCTTAAATTACACCGGCGGTAAGTTTAAGCTGCTTAACCAGATAGTTCCCCTGCTCCCTAAAAAAATCAATACCTTTGTGGACCTTTTTTGCGGTGGGTGTAATGTGGGAATTAATGTTGCCAGCAACAATACGCTTTGCGTTGATATTCAGGAGAGTGTTATTTCATTGATGAATATGTTCAAAAGGTTGGAGACGGAATATATTATCAAGGGAATAGAGGAGATCATAGAGAAATATGACTTATCTATGACTTCAGTACATGGGTATAAGCATTATGATTGCAATAGCGGTGACGGTCTGAGTAAAGTCAATAAAGAAAAATTTGAGGTGTTAAGAAAAGAGTTTAACGAGTGTAAATTAAAGGATGACTACTATTACCTTTTGTTCTATACCATTATAGTATATGGCTTCAACAACCAGATAAGGTTCAACAGTAAAGGTGAATTTAATATTCCTGTAGGCAAAAGGGATTTTAACAACAAGATAAAGAGTAACCTCACAAGCTTTATAGATAGGATACACAGTACGGATATTGAGTTTATAAATAATGATTTTAGAAACCTGGATATAGATAGATTAACTAATGAGGATTTTGTTTATGCAGATCCGCCATATCTTATAACCTGTGCTACATACAACGAACAGGACCGATGGACCGAGAAGGACGAGACAGACCTATTCTGTTTGTTGGATAACCTAAATTCACGTAATATAAGGTTTGCTCTATCCAACGTACTCAAAAGTGCAGGAAAAGAGAATCATTTGCTCAGAGACTGGAGTAAAAAGTACAGGGTACGAAATATGAAATATAATTATAAGAATTCCAGCTATCAGAAGAAAGACAGAAGCCAAAACAGCACCATTGAGGTATTGATTACGAACTATTAGGCAAGTGTACGTAGATTCTTAAAAGGATGTGATTTATGAACTTATTCCAGCTCGATAGGATACAGTATTCTATTAAACATAATAAATATTTCATATTTGAGTTTTATAAAGTGGAAAGTGTAAATATCAAGTTAGATTTGTATATGAATTTGGACTGCCTTAAAGAAGCAATGAGTGAGGGTGAATTTAAAAAGTATTCTATCCTCCATAAAATGACCCTTGGGAACCCTAATGTAATACTTTTCTATATAATTTATAGTGAAGATGATTCCGATTCAAAGGTTGTGTATGAATTTAAGGATAGCTGTATTCCTGAAAAGGTCCAACAATTTAATAACCTGCAGGATATATCTCGATGGTTTGTAGCTATGAACAACATAGATGGAGATAGTAAGTCAAAAAAGTTGGGGAGTTGCACTGACGAAGATGATGATGAAAGCAAAGATGGAGTACACAGGACCTTAACAGAAGTAGCCGGCGAGGATATTCCCTATGATGATTCAGGCTTGGATATAACGAAAAAAATGCTCGGGAGCAACACAACCAAGGGATTTGATTTCGATCTGTTTCAATATATCGAGTGCAACAACCAGTTTATAATATATGAGTTTCTAAAAAATAAAACCGACTATGTTACTAATTACACTGCCCACCCTATGAGATATAGCTGGACAGGCGGTGTAAGGGACAATAAGCAGAAGTTCGTAAGCTTGTGGAACGCTGCCCAGACTTTTAAGGCTAAGTTGTACTTGATAAATTACAGTGATGACTGCAAAGAAGGAATCGGTGTTTCGGAGGTCGTAGACCTGGACATAGACCGGGGCTTTCGTGAGGAACTGAAGTATAACCTGACCTATGAGGAATTCATAGGTTGGATGAAATACATGAATGACTATGAAAGGAATATAAGGGATTATATGAGAGATTATAATTCCAAAAGAAAGCATTTTACCGGGGAGTTTTTTGACGATTGGAAGGGGAATAAAAAGAAGTACAATTGATAGTTGGATGTATGGTTAACTGTGTGCAGCGAGAAAATGATTTCCTCCAGATAACTTCAACTTCCCCTTGACTGCCTATTTAGCATTCAGCAGCCGCGGGCACTTTTAGCAGTAAGGTATACTGCAAAATAACGCACCTCGAATGAAGTTATCTTCCAGAAATTATTTTCTCCCGCACCTATGGAGCCACATAAACAATAAATAAACCAAAAATAAAGCTCAATAAACGCTACGCAGCTGTACTAAAAAAGGCCCTAGAGCGGCCCCTTGTTCAAGGGAAAAACGCATAGGACGTGCGTTTTAGGCTTCATTGGGCAGGACGCCCATTGAAGCCGGTCCTCCTTAAATAGCGAGTGGAGGGGAGCGTCCGAGAGGGGAACCCAGCAAGATGGGTTCCCCTCTCGGGAAGCAGCTTTAGACGACAACAAAGCCTCTTACAAAGACACTCTAACATAAACAAACGTACGAAAAAACACACAGAGGAGAACCACTATGCCTAAGTGCTGGAGCTTAAGCACCACAATACGAAACCCTGAGAGAAACATCCCTTTCCTCAGGGTACTTTCTGAATTTGAGGGACAAGTATTTGACGAAGACGTCCAAATAGCATTCTTCAAGCGGCTTATACAAACCAAGGAGTATAAACCTGAAGGACTACCCCAAAGATTTGTCGAGATGTACGAAGACCCGGAAGAGTTTACCGAAGAGGAACTCAACGATCTCCTAAGTAACGTACACTACAAAAACAAACAGTACAATGACGACCAGGAAAAAATCTATGCTTTTAGGGGTAGAACCGCAGTAGGTAACCTGAATAAGATGGGTATGGTAGTTGCAAGAGGAGCAATAGGTGAAGTGGCAATTACAAAGCTAGGGAAAGAAATACTCTCAGGTGCACCCAATTTTGAGAACATCTTCTTACGCTATTGCTTAAAGTGGCAGCTCCAAAACCCTGGGGAGAGGGGCTATAGCAATTTTAACATAATTCCCTTCATAGCTACTCTGCATGTGATAAACAGGGTAAACAAGCTGTGGAGCAAAATGGGGAACAAACCTGTAGGATTGGCAAAGGATGAATTCTCACTTTTTATCCCTGTTATGACCGACTATAGGAACATAGAGGAAGTAGTTAGACGAATAATTGACTTCAGAGAGGCATATAGAAGCCGGGACAACAATGAAAGAAAAATTTTTCTCGATAATTGCTTTAGAGAAACTGCCATAAGCGTTTTTGAACTTCAGGAAGATGGCGAAGTGGAGATAGTCAAAAAAGTAAACAACCTGTATGATTATGGTGATTCTGCGATAAGGTACTTCAGACAGACCAACCTGCTTTACTACAGAGGGTCGGGAAGGTATATAGATCTGTCTCCTACTAGAATGGTAGAGATAAATAAGCTGCTGAAAGAATATGATGGAAGTACGCTTGAGTTCAGTTCGATAGATGACTATATAGAGTATATGGCGGATACGTCACTTCCAGTACTTCCGTGGGAAAACCAAGAGGATTTGACAAACGTATACTTAAACCTGCTTAGCACTGCTCAGGAGCTAGATAATAGGATAAATAGCAACTATAAGGGGCAAGCACTGCACAGCTTTGATATATCTTTCAAAGAGTTTGACAGTGTAGGCGAATATAGCAGCGCTATTGAGCAGCTTAGGAGTATAATAAAAACCTTAACGGTAGACTTGTCAATCCTTGAGGAAAGAAGCTTCGGAAATTTAAATAGATATATGCAGGAACTGGATTCACTTGCTAACAGGAAAAGAAGTATAACAGGGCAAGACCCGCTAAACCTGGAATGGTATACTTGCTTGACCCTTATGGCACTAGATGACGCAAAGGAGATAAACCCGCACTACTCGGTAGGGGACGATAATCTCCCTCTGTTTACAGCGCCTGGAAATACGGCAGATATAGAATGTTATTATGAAGATTTTAATACCGTATGTGAGGTTACACTGCTGAGGGGAAGAGATCAGTGGTTTAATGAGGGGCAGCCTGTTATGAGGCACTTCAGAGATTTTGAAGGAACACAGGTGGATAAGCCGAATTACTGCCTATTCATTGCCCCATTAATACACAGAGATACCCTGAATACATTCTGGTTTAGCATCAAAATGGGCTTCGAAGGGCATGTACAAAAAATCATTCCCTTAACCATAACACAGTATAATAGGGTTTTGCAAATAGCTCTAGAGAAGAAGGAAAACAACGGAGTGAGAATTAACAGTAAAAATATAAAAGGGCTTCTGGATATGATATTTGATGATTCAAAAAATTATATGGACTCCACAATCTGGGCGCAAAACATTGACAGCTTGATTGAGGATTGGGGAAACAAGATTGCATGATAGTAAAAGTAAGCCTGCTGTGAGACTCGGTGCATACGAGACTTGCGGCAGGCTTTTGGTTACAGGATATTACTCATGATTGTTTTTACTTCTGCCAACATACCTTTTCTTGTACTATCATCTACAAGGGGGACAGCTCCAAAGTATTGGTAACTTACTACCTCAATTCCACAGAACTCAAAGATTCCCTGAGCAAGTATCTTGTGCATTGTATCTAGCATACCGGCATTCTGGTAAATATCCTTTGCAGTACCTCCGGTATTAAAAATTACTGCTTTTTTGCCTGTGAGAAGCTTTTCTATTCCGTTTTGCCCATAGGCATATGCAAAGCCTGTGGAAAATACACGGTCGATATAGCCTTTAAGTATTGCAGGCATACCTGCCCACCATACAGGGTATACAAAGGTAATCAAATCAGCCCAACGTATATGTTCCTGTTCGGTTTTAATATCCTCGGGTATACGCCCGCTGCCAAAGTCTTCAAAATCCTGTCCTTTTAAAACAGCGTCAAATTTCAAGGAATATAAATCTCTGACAACAGTTTCATGGCCCTTTTCTTTTGAGACCTCAAGTATTGTTTCCTTTATAGCATTATTGAAACTTGCAGGGTTTGGATGTGAATAAACAATCAAATGCTTCATATTTTAATACTCTCCTAAAACAAAACTTCAACTATTATTATTCCACATAACTAAAATGTAATAACACAAGTTTGGAATAACTTGTGGATAAAGATAGTTTAATAAAAATTACTAAGTTTACAGTAAACTATCTAAAATATTGCTTTACATAAACTAAGCAAGATTGTTTGCTATGAACTTAACTTAAAGTTAGACAAGCGTCGAGCAAAAGGAGGGAATATATGGACACGTATACTTTTAAGGCGTTGATGCAGACTGCGGGAAAAAGTTTGCCTAGACTTACTTAATGTAGAAAAAACTCGGGTTTTGTGGATATAAAAACTGTGGATAATGTGCATAAGTCTGTGAATAAGTAAATATAGCTTGTCTCAGATGTGGATAAATATGTTGAAAGTGTGAATAGTTTTTGTGAGTTATGTACACCTATGATGAATTCATAATACCTATATTACTCAGAAACTGAGGCAGTTACACTTAAAATAGCTTCAAATGCAAGAAGATAGCATGCTTACTGATGCTGAAAAAATAACACCTATTACCCGAAAAAAGACTACTTTAAATTTACTACTTAATGGTATAGGATATAATTAACTATTTCTATTATATTGGGAGATTTGATTTAAGGGGGCAAGAACAAATGAAAAATATAAAGGCAGCTATGGTATATACAGCTATCGTAATACTATTTGTAGCAACAACGGCAGGATGCTTTGTTTCAAATAATTCAGAGAAGGCAGGCACCGATGTACGTGGAACGGCTTCAGCCAATGAAGCTACAGCGAAAAAGATATCAGAGGATACAGCAAAGAAAAATACGGATATAATCCCCGAGGCAACAGTAGGCGTTGGCAGGGGAACGGACTATGCAAAGGTGACAAGACAAGCTATTGAGAATGCTGGAGGACTAAAAAAGATTGTAAAGAAGGGTGCTACAGTAATTATCAAGCCCAATCTTATATCATATGCACCTCCGGAATCGGGCATAGTTACCGACTATAGAGTAGTCCAGGAAATAGTCAATATGGTTAAGGAATGTGGAGCAGGTAAGATAATCATAGCAGAGGCAAGCCCGTCAGGGAATATGTTTGAACTACATGAGTACAACAAGATAGCAGGAGTTGAGCTGTTGGATATGAGTGGTTTCGATAATGAAAAGGACTGCTACCAGTTAACTGCGAAAAACAGTCTGACAGGAAAGGCTATACCCATACCAAAGGTTTATATGGATGCAGATGTAGTAATTACTGCAGCGAAGCTAAAGACCCATAGTTATCCTGATGCTGTAGTATCCCTGGGGCTAAAAAATTCTATAGGTGTACCCCCAGGAAAGGGGACTAAGATGTATCTTCACAACATGGGGCTTAAGGAAGTTATAGTGGATCTCAATAAAATAAGAAAGCCTGACTTTGTAGTAATAGACGGAATCATTGGGCTTGAAGGTCCTGGTCCAACTCAGGGTGACCCTGTCAAGTCAAATATCATATTTGCAGGGACGGACGTGGTAGCAACTGATACAGCTGCTCTGACCTTTATGGGATATACAGCTAGTGAAATACCTCATATAAAGCTTGCAGGGGAGAATGGTCTGGGAGTATCAGATATAAATAAAATAAAAACTATAGGCGCGGATCTGAATGCCATAAAAATGAAGTTTAAAGGCAGCCAGAATTAAGATTTAAGGTATTAATTAAGAAAAACCGTAATATAAGGGGAGAATGGGTATGTCGGGAATAATAACTGATATCAGTTCCACAGTCTTGATTAATGTACTACAGATAGTTGCAGGTTGTTTATTATCAATACCTGCATATTCCCTTGCAAAAGCTTTATCTGTGAAGCAGCAGAGAGGTTATATAACAGACATGTTTTTTATACTCGCTGCTTCCTTGCTGGGTCTTTCACTTCCATTAGGGACATATGGAATGATACCTTTGATTGCAGTTGCTGCAGCAGCTGGCGTGAGGATTTATATTATAATGCCCGTGCTCATATCGAGTATCATATTTAATATGGCTGTTACTTTTGCCGATAGCACTTTTGTATGGAATAAAGCTGTACTGGGACGGATGTCTTTGGCCTTTGCAGTGGGAATTCTGTCAGGAATTATATTAAAGAGTATAAAGGTAAATGAAGATACGTTATTAAGAAGAAAAGATCTTGATAAGCTTATTGTAACATCTAAGGGTATTTCAGGGATTACCGGAACTTTGGGAGCAAGTATTAATATCATGGGCATATATCTTCTTATAGGAGTTGTTGCTGCAACGTTATTCCAAAGATACATGTTTGTGGATGTGTTAGGAGCTGTTTATGCCAGCTCGGCAGGCGCGTCATTCGCTAAATTCCTTGTTGGTCATAACGCTACAACTAACGTATTTTTTGGGCTTGCGGTAGTTATTATTAACATATTTATGGATTTGCTTAAGTGGTCTGCACTATTTCTAATATTTAAAATTAAAGGTATAGCAGCATATATAATATACTATTCAGCATGGACGCTCATGCTGATTATGCTGTTTTTACTTGTTTAAAAAATAAATATTATTAAGCAGGGGGCTGGAAAATGAAAAACTTAAAATCAATTGTAGTCTATGGGATTATAGCTCTGCTATGTGTGGTAGCAGTGGTAACCTATATTATCCCTAAAAAATCCGGGGCGGATTCTTCAACTCAGGCGGTAAATGGGACGGCTGTATCTGCAAATGATGGCTCAGCTGTGAAGGTAAATTCCGAAGGTATCCCGGCTGCAGTAGAGGAAAGGATGAAAAAATCTACTTTAGCGCCAATGCCAAATCCTATTGTGGGAGCAGCAAGAGGTGAGGTAAACGACTATGCAAAAGTTACACGGGAGGCTGTTCAAAATGCCGGTGGGCTGAAAGATATTATAAAACCGGGAAGTACGGTTTTAATCAAGCCTAACATGATAATAACCGCAGGGCCTTCGGAAGGAAAGATAACCGATTATAGGATGGTTCAGGAGCTTGCCAACATTGCAAAAGAATTAGGGGCAAAGAGAATAGTTGTTGCGGATGGGTCGCCCTGGGGGAAGCCTTTTGATAATAAAAGGACCCGCTATAAGAGCATAGCGGGTGTAGAACTTTTAGATTTTAACGATTGCCAGAAAGAAGATTGCTATTACCTTAAAGCACCAAATGGTGTAACCGATGCCTCCTTCTACATACCTAAGATTTATATGGATGCTGACGTTGTAATAAGTGCTGCAAAACTAAAGACACATTTTGAAGCTATAGTAACACTGAGTCTTAAAAATGTCTTTGGGGTACCGCCATTAACACTTGCCGGATCTTCGGGAGCTATAGGTACTGGGAAGGGGCAATTACACGATCTGGGTATAGAAAACTCCATTGTAGATTTGAATAAGATAAGAAAGCCCGATTTCGCTATAATAGATGGTATTATCGGAGGAGATGGCAATATGCCCATAAGTGGTTCACCGGTAGACTCAAAGATAATTTTTGCGGGGATAGACCCTGTGGCAGTGGACACTGTAGGGTTGAATTTTATGGGATTTACAGTTGATGATATACCCCATGTCAAGCTTGCTGGTGAGAAGGGTCTTGGAATAAATGATTTTACAAAGATAAAAGTTGTTGGTGCCGATATAAATAAGATAAAGATGAGCTTTACGAGAGCATTTTCCTATTAATAGAATATGTATTGTAAAGTAGGGGTTAGCCATGTCGATTTTAAATGAAATAGTATATATAATTTCACTGGTTGTATACCAATTCAAGCTTATATTCGGTTACTGGGCTATCGGAATTTTAGCCGGTGTGGCTATTTCGGTTTTTGCCGGGAAAAAAGTTGAGCCTTTTGTACTTGGTGTTGCAACAATCAAACCTGCTTTTCTGACGATAGTTTTTGCGGCAATATTGGGAGCAGCCTCACCGTTGTGTATGTACGGCACTGTACCGATGATGGCCTCCTTAGGCAGGAAGGGGTTGCCCCATCATTTGCTTGTGGCTTTTATGATTAGCTCTGTATTGATAAATCCAAATCTATTCATAGTGAGCCTTGCTTTAGGAATGCCAATGGCTTTGTTAAGGCTTTTTATGTGTATTGCAGCAGGAGTATTGGCGGGAGTATTGGCAAAGAGATATTTTAAGGGTAAGCCAATCTTTAATTTCAGTGGTTTTGAAGAGAAGGAAGCTTCGTGCAGCTACGAGGCTCCCCCATTGAAGCGGTTCTTAAAAAGCTTAAACAGGACTATAGTAAAAACAGGGCCATACTTTCTGGCAGGACTTACGCTCACAGCATTATTTGACCGGTTTTTTCCGAAGGAATGGCTGTATATGCTTTTTGGTAGCAATAATGGGTTCGGTGTGTTGCTGGCTGCTTCCCTTGGTGTCCCACTTTACCTCTGTGGAGGGGGGACGGTACCTTTAATCAAGGCATGGTTGTACGCCGGTATGAGTCCGGGCTCGGCTATAGCATTTATGGCTGCTGGGGCCTCAACAAAAATAAATAATTTGAGCGCAGTAAAAATGATTTTCGGAGCGAAAAAATTTTCGCTGTATATAGCTTACAATCTGGTATTTGCTGCAGTAACAGGGCTTGCAATTGATTTGATTTACTCAATAATAAAGTAAGAGATATGTAAGATAAATAAGCGGGCGTATATCAACTTAGAAAAGGGGCGGCTTGGAAATGAGCAGGGTTTCGATTGTTAAGTGTAGTAATTATGAAGTAGGCAGGGTTAAAGAGGCCATAAAAAAATCCATAGACCATCTGGGTGGGATGTCAGCCTTTGTAAAGCCCGGTGAAAAGGTTTTACTCAAAGTTAACCTTCTTATGAAAAGGAAGCCGGAAAAGGTGACTACGACCCACCCCTCTCTGGCTCAAGCTCTCGCGGAGCTGGTAATTGAGGCAGGTGGGAAGCCCATTATAGGAGACAGCCCCGGAGGCCATTACTTTTATAACAAAAAGGTGCTTGAGGGTGTATATGAAACGTGCGGTATGAAGGAGGCTGCCGAAAAAAGCGGAGCAGAACTTAACTACAATACTGAAATGATAGATGTTCCATATCCTGAGGGGAAGATAACCAAAACAATAAAGACCATCAAACCGGTGCTTGAGGCGGATAAGATTATCAATATACCTAAAATAAAGACTCATATGATGACTGTCTACAGCGGGGCAGTAAAAAACCTTTTCGGTATCATACCGGGCGGAAACAAGATGGATTATCATCTCAGGTTTGAGGACGTGAGGGACTTTGCCGACTTGCTTATTGATATATGCTCCTTTGCTAAGCCCACACTTACGGTAATGGACGCGGTTATAGGAATGGAGGGCTATGGACCCACCTCGGGAAATCCGAAAAAGGTAGGGTTGATTATGGCAAGTGCCGACCCATTCGCCCTGGATGTAGCCGCAACAAATATAATTGGACTACAGCCCGAACAGGTTCCTACTATTAAAAAGTCTATAGAAAGAGGACTTTGTACAGGGGATGTAAAGGATATAGATATACTGGGTGAAACTTTGGAGCGTGTAGCTGTAAAGGACTTTAAAAAGCCTACAGTTAAGGTGGCGCTCAATTTTTACAACAATGCTCTCCCCAAGCCGATAGTCAAGGCAATAAACAGAATGATTAAGCCCAAACCCCGCTTTAAATACGATACATGCAAGAGCTGTGCTGTATGTGCAAAAAGCTGCCCACCAAAGGCGATAGAGATGAAAAATGGGAAGCCTGTATTGGACTTGAATAAATGTATAAGGTGTTTCTGCTGCCACGAGTTGTGTCATTTTGAGGCGATTGATATAAAGCGAGCATGGTATGCTAAGTGGATACTAAGGTAGTTGCTAAAAAAACTGTAATTTACCAAGCCAAACATCATTGACAAGAGAGAATATCTAATGTAAAATATAAAAGCGGTTGAGGCAATCGACCAAATAAAAGTTAATAAGTCCGGTTAACTACTGGACATAATTGTGGAGAGATGGCTGAGCTGGTCTAAGGCGCACGACTGGAAATCGTGTGAGGTTTAACCGCCTCCGAGAGTTCGAATCTCTCTCTCTCCGCCAAACTAAAGGGTTTCATGATATATAGTGAAGCTCTTTTTGTTTTGAGCAAAGCATGTTTTTTAGCATAGGAAAATATTAAAAAAAATCAGTAGTAGAAATGAGTGTATAATAAAATTTTTATAGTATACTATTTGTAATGCAAAAACTGTAGAAGTTATTAGGGGCAAAAGACAGTAAAAAATAGATAGTTATAACTAACTGAATAGGTGAAAATTTTATAGATATGTTTCAATGCCCTCATTGTGAAAAGAAGACTATTCCGTTATGGAAGAAGATGATTCTTGACCCGAGATATAAATTTAAGAAATAACTAGTGAGTATATTAAAGCCCCTGCTTTAGGGGGCTTTAATATACTGTTAGAATTTGTCTACACCTTAACAGGCGCCTTTTTCCCTGCATATCTCTTCTTAATAAAACTAATTTCATCTGCCTCCCGTAATGCCTTGTCTAAATCATCAAAGAACCTATCAGAGCCTAGCTCATCATAAAACCCTTTATTAATCATCACATTCAAAGGCTGCTTTTTTACTTCTGCAAACAAAACTATTTTCTTACTCTTCTTACATCGGTTATAGACATTCTTTAACGCTTGAAAACCACTGGCATCCATAACAGGAACATTCCTCATACGGATAATCAGTATATCTATGTCCTTATGTATTTCGTTCATCACGTCTAAAAAATTATTAATTGAGCCAAAGAAAAGAGGACCATTAATCTCATAGACCATTACCCTGTCATTTCCACTATCTATAGAGCTTTCTATATAATCATTATCATTTTCCTCCAGCTTTGTATTAACAGAATACACCTCAATGTTGTCCGACATTTTCTTAATAAATAAGAACATAGCCAGCACCATACCGACCTCAATGGCAACTACCAAATCAAACAGCACGGTGAAAGAAAACGTTATTAACAAAACCGAGACATCGCTCTTTGGAGACTTAAGCAGCTCCTTAAATTCACGCCATTCGCTCATATTATACGACACTACCACTAATATAGCGGCTAGTGTTACCATCGGGATAAGCGTAGCATACTTCATAAAAATCAGCATAATAAGCAGAAGAGTCAAGGCATGTACCACTCCGGCAACGGGTGTACGCCCCCCGTTTTTAACATTGGCAGCAGTTCGGGCAATTGCTCCTGTTGCTGGGATACCACCGAAAACAGCCGAGGCGATATTAGCCGTTCCTTGAGCGATCAATTCCATATTAGAGTTGTGTTTCTTTCCGATCATTCCATCAGCCACGACAGCCGAAAGCAGAGATTCTATTCCTGCCAGCAGTGCTATAGTAATTGCTGGATGAAGTAGGTTGGTAATGTCTGTAAGGTCAAGACCGCTAAAGTTGGGAAGGGAAAAATGGTATGATATACTACCGAACTTTGAGCCGATAGTTTCTACAGGGAGCTTAAATACGCTGACAGCTATAGTAGTAAATATCAGAGCTATCAAAGAACCGGGAATAGTCTTATTAAATTTTGGCCAAAAAACTATAATTAAGATAGAGACAATACCCAAGGCAAGAGCGTAAAGGTTCACCGTTGAGATGTGGGTAATATAGCTTTTCCATTTCATGATAAATTCAGAGGGAACTTCTTTTATATTTAACCCAAAAAGGTCTTTAATCTGTGTTGAGAGAAGGACTACAGCAATCCCGCTTGTAAAACCCGTTACAATAGGGTAGGGGACATACTTTATCAGACTTCCTAGCTTTAGAAAACCAAAGACAATCAATATAAGACCTGCTAAAATAGTTGAAATAATCAGGCCTTCAATTCCATACTTTTGAATAATCCCGTAAACAATTACTACAAACGCTCCTGTCGGACCACCGATTTGGACACGGCTTCCGCCTAAAAATGAAATAAAAAAGCCCCCAACAATAGCAGTAATAAGGCCTTTATCAGGAGACACTCCCGACGAAATACCAAGTGCAATAGATAAGGGTAAGGCAATAATAGCGACAATAATACCCGCTATAATATCATTAAGTAATTGCTTGGATGTCAATTCTGTTTTGCGGTGTTTTATAATGGAGAAAAGCTTTGGCTTTAGCAAGAATAATACCCCCTAGTTTATTCATGTGTTAATCCGCAATAAAAATTTTCCCATACAATCGAATAATCTTTTTCTATATTCTCTAGGTTATAAATCAGCATACTGGATAAACTGCCATGTATTAACGAAAAAAACGATAAAACAATTGACTCAGCAGGCTGGTTTTTGAGTATTTGATTTTCAATCCCGAATGAAACCAACTCTTTTATGCCCTTGTAGCGTTCTTCCGATAGGGTGTGTATCTTACTGATAAGAGTCGGACAAAAACCGCTAGGTGGAAATAAAAGAAGCCTTTTCCAAAATAACAGGCGCTCTTTTGAATTATAATACCCTAGGATTTTAAAGAAAATTTCCTTCAGTTGGTTATGTAAGGTTAACTTATCAGCAGTAACCCTATCTAAATAGCCTTCTATTTCAAAAAAATATGTATTAATTTCTTTTTCAATAACTTCATACAAAAGCGACTCTTTGCTATCAAAATGTGCATAAATAGACGCTTTTCTTATATTAACCTCTTTTGCTATTTCACTCATGGAAAACTCGTTTCCTTTAACTGCAAATAAGTTAAACGCTGACTCCATTATCTTCTTTCTAGTTTCCAATACTTATTCACCCCCCACTATATGACTACCTAACGTTCGGTAGTTTTATTTTATAACTAGCGGTATGAAAAGTCAACATAACTTTATAGACGGTATTTCAGAAGGTTGTAAGCTCATGAAAAACTTTTATGGCAAAAGAATCTGTCATACCTGATATGTAGTCCACAATTGCTCTTATGTAATCGTTATAATCAGCAATTTGATAAACAATTTTATTTCCAAGGCTATTAACCTTACTTTGATAACCTTCTTTAACCTTTGGGGTATTTCTAAGATCTGAATACTTTATTAGCCAATCACTAAAAGAGGATGTTAGCGTCGGATATAATTCTTTACATCGATCAAGCTTTGATAAAGTACCTTCTCCATCGTAGAAGTCCTTTAGTGTTTCATAAGTGGATGTAATAACTATCTCAGCATATTTCTTATATGCAGTAAGCCTTTTATGCTTATAAATGTTTTCATAGTTAAAGTCCTTTATAGCTTTCATAAAATCATAATGTTTTGCCGAAAGCTTTATACCCTTATCAGGAGAACTTTCTTTACATAAATCTATCATAAATTCATGCAAAAGAACGGTGTTGTTAAGCTCACGTAAATCTAAATCTAGGGTATTCTTTAGAATATTGGATAGTTCTTTAAGCTGCGAAAAGGATAAAATCTTTAGGCTTATAGCATCTTCAATATCTCTTCCAAGATAGGATATTTTATCGGATATTTTTACTATACAGCCCTCCCATGTGAATGGAGAGTATTGGCTGGCTTTTTCTATACTGCACAAATCAATATCCTCTTCCCTGGGATACAGTTCAGAATCATCTACCTCACCGCAATGTGAAATTATACCGTCTCTTACGGCGTATGTCAGATTTAGATTTCTTTCAATACCTTCAGTATCAGGCAGCGTCTCATAAAGGTCGACAAAACGCAGACTATTTCTTTCATGCCAGAATGTATCGTTAATTTCTTTACTCATTATACTTTTTAGAAACGTCTCTCCGGTATGACCAAAGGGGGCATGACCTAAATCATGACCAAGTGCTATAGCGGATGTTAACTCAGTGTTGAGGCCTAAATGTTTTGAAATGGTGTAGCTAACAGAAGAAACATGGTTTACATGTTCAACCCTTGTACAAATATGGTCATTGGAAGTGGCAAAGAAAACTTGTGTTTTATGCTTAAGCCGTCTATAAGCGTTACAATGAAGAATCCTATTATAGTCCCTGGTAAATTCACTTCTTATATCATCAGCCCTGCGGTAAATTTCTTCGCTTCTTCGTATACACTTATTCCATTTGGGATTTGATTCATTAATGCTTACTTCCCTAAATGCATTTTGCGGCATAAAAGTTTCCCCCTATTTTTTAGCTGTACCCTATTCAATTATACCATAATACGATGATATATATTGGTAAAATGTTAAACACTCAAAGTAGTACCCTAACCAGTTGGAAAAGGAAGCTTATAAAACACGTTATTAGTGTAGGAGACTTGGGCTTCTTCGGGCTGGAATTAACCGGGATATATACTGTATAAATTGCGATAATGATATTACAAGGAAAAATTTGACTATAGCAATATAACTTAAGGTAGCAAATTGCAAAAAAGACTTAGGGAGAACTTCGTTGTAGATTCTTTTTTGCAATTTATATAGGTAGTATGCATAAAATAAAGTGCTGCAAATGTCTCTGGGGGGATTAAAGTACCCTTTCTTGGTCCCCATTTTACATTCGCAACACACTGGATTTTGAAGAGGATATTGATTTGTTAAGATAAGCTCATTCCTGTACAAGAATCTTTTAACTACGAGTACTTGGAATAAAAAAAGATTATTTTCCAGGGGATAGAAAATGCCTATACATTAGCCTCTAACTCGGCAACTAATGCCAAGTATTTCTTCTGGACAGCTTCATCTTCTGCATTTCGTTCAAATCCTTCACATTCCTGATCAAGCCTGTCGAGTGTTTCCTTGGACAAGTTGTTTTGAGCATACTTAAATACCACTTCATCTTCTTTGCCTATATGTCTGTGGAGAAGGTGGGTATAAGATACCGCATTAGCAATTACATCGAGTCTGGCCTCATCATCCCCATCAAGGACGCGCTTTACTGCCGCATCTAGCTCTTGAATGTGCAGCCTTCCAAGGTCGTGTTCTACATTCATGCCGAATCTTACAAGCTTTTCGGCTGTTGAGCCCAATTCCTCCATCATTCTATTAAACAGCATGGTTTCTTCTTTTCCGTGGTGGTGTTTATCCGCATAATTTCTTACAAAGTCGATAATCTTAAAAAAGTCTTCATACTGCACTTTTTCACCTTTTAAAATCTTATAACAATATTTACGTATAACAGCCAACATTCTCTTAATATTTTTATGTTCTTCTACCATAAGTTCTATGCAGTTCATAATACTTTACATCTCCCTCTACTGTCTAATAATTTTATTAACGCCGTCAGCATGTTTTTCATATCTGAATGCAGGATTCAATGTGCTCACAAAAGCCTCAACCCAGGCTTTCCTCAAATCATAGAAATTTTCCACATTGCCCTGTACTCTTTCCCAGTGAGGCCTATGTAGGCAAGTTGTGGTTTCCCAGACAAATTCATTATCATCGTCAGAGATAATCTCATTTACCCTATCACAAGGCATCCCTTCTAGTATAAAATTATTTAGGGCATTATATACTTCTTCAGGCGTATTTGCGGTAGTTCCATACTCACGTGCTGCCGATTCACCCTGTTTTGTAAAGATTTCTGTAAGTGCTCCCTTAAACTGTGAGTTATTATTTAGGATTTCAGTTACTAAAGCAGCTTGCCGCAGTTCTGCACTTTCAATTCTATCTTGAAGCCACCCATGTATATTAGAGGTGTCAATAATTTGCTCAAGGGGTTTATCTCCTGTAGGAGCACCAAAACGGTTATAGATGCTCTGCAGCCAGCTTTCTATAGGAAGGCCTTGATTTTTTGCCCACTGAACGATATTTTCCTCCAAGCCTTCAAACCATAAAATTTTATTATAAAGCCAATAATGTACCTTGCCTAAAAACAGACTCATCCTTTACATCCTCCAGATATAAGTGTTTTATATTCCCTGATTAAGTGCTTCCAATAATTCATCAATAGCTATTCCATGTACCATGGCTGCTTCTTCCAGTGTTTCAGCCTGTGCAGACGGACAGCCTACACAACCCATACCAAAGCTCATAAGTATTCTGATAGTCTGAGGATATGTTCGTACAACTTCACCGATAGTCATATTCTTTGTAATTTTCATAATTTTTAGTCCTCCTTTAATTTTCCTCAATAATTATTATGGGATTATAATAACGCTTTTTTAGAGGTAGTTCGGTAACATTTATTACGCTTTTACTTGATTTTTATCACATTGGTGAGTTGATATGTAGGAAAATACCTAATAAAGTATATGGCATTGAATGTATAAATTTCAAAAAAATATAGTATTTTTAGCCTTGCCAAAATATAATTATCTTAGCTGAAAGTAAGAAAATTCCAAGGGGGTTATAGAAATGGCTTGTAAAAAGATACTTATGCTGGTTGGAGACTATGTTGAGGATTATGAGGTAATGGTACCTTTCCAGGCACTGCAAGTGGTAGGACATAAAGTACACGCTATTTGTCCTGGCAAGAAGGCTGGAGATGTAGTAAGAACATCTATACATGATTTTGAAGGAGATCAGACCTACAGTGAGAAAAGAGGACATAACTTTGAGTTAAATACCGACTTCGAAGGGGTGGACCCTAAACAGTACGATGCTCTGGTTATTCCCGGAGGCCGCGCACCTGAATACATACGTTTGAACAGTACGGTACTTGATATAGTCAGGCATTTCGCAGCAGAAAACAAACCTATCGCTGCAATATGCCATGGACCTCAGGTGCTGGCAGCAGCAGGCGTTATTAAAGACAGGCACTGTTCAGCATATCCGGCTGTTGGCCCTGATATAAGCTTAGCTGGTGGTAAGTATGCTGAGGTTGCCATAGATAAAGCACATGTAGACGGCAACCTTGTCACAGCACCGGCATGGCCTGCTCATCCTGATTGGCTGGCAAAATTCCTTAAGGTTCTGGGAACTGAAATAAAACTTTAGCAGTTAGTTAATTTAGATATAAAAGCAAAGCGGGATACTTTGAATCAAGTATTACCGCTTTGTTTTGTGTTAGGAAGTCACATCATAGCCACATTAGATAAAAATGTACAAAACTTATGCTATAATATCTATAGCAAGTTCAGATATAAAACACTTTTAAGGAGAAATGCTTTATGCTATTTGATACACATGCACATTACAATGACAATAGGTTTAAGCACGATAGATATGAGGCTATAGAGATGGCACATAATAGTGGAGTTTCATATATATTAAATGTTTCCTATAGTATACCTTCTTTAAACCAATCCATTTCATTATCAAAAAGATTTAGCTATGTCTATGCAGCCGTAGGAATCCATCCTCACTACGCAAGTGAATTGAATGATGAGCTTCTAAACCAGATTCGCAGTCTTGCTGCTAATAAAAAGGTTGTAGCTTTGGGAGAGATAGGCCTTGACTATTATCGCAACCTTTCACCCCAGGATGTACAAAAGCTGTGGTTTGCAAAGCAAATTGCACTTGCTAAGGAACTTGACCTTCCTATAATAGTGCATAACAGAGACGCCCACGAGGATGTCTACAGCATACTCAAATCAGAAGACGCAAAGACCGTTGGAGGAGTGATACACAGCTATTCCGGAAATGTTGAAATGGCCAGAAAGCTGCTGGATAATAATTTTTATATATCTATCAGTGGCCCGGTAACCTATAGGAATGCAAAAGAGCTTGCCGATGTAGTGAGGTTTGTTCCAGGTGACAGGCTGCTTATTGAGACCGATTGTCCATACCTTACTCCCGAGCCTTTCAGGGGAAAACGAAACGACTCAAGCCTTGTGAGGCTGGTAGCCGAAAGGATAGCGGAAATCAGGGGAGCTTCCCTTGAGGAAATTGCAAGGGTGACAACTGACAATGCAAAGAGGCTTTTTAGGATTGCATAATTCTAGGAATAAAAATATGGTACGGTAGCTATAAGTTTAGTACTATTGGATTTCCAAATGGACACAGATAAGTAACTGAAAAAACCACTTTTGCAGTTACTTATCTGTGTCCATAAGTTAATGTGAGCTTAAAATAAATTTTATCACAATATAGCTTCACTTGTATAAAATTTAGAGAATGAATCGTGGGGGATAAATCAATGTTTAAAAGATTAGTTGCTATAGCATTAGCTATATTAATGGGACTAGCTGGAATTGGCTCAAATCAATCTGTCTTGGCTGCGGAGAGATTGGTGTGGACTAAAAATATGAAGGAGGCTGTTGGAAACTTATATGCGGCTGACTTTGTAAACGGCATTTATATAACAGTTGGTGATGAGGGCATTATAAAGACAAGTACTGATAAAAAGAACTGGGTGACGAGAAGTTCAGGTACCGCTAATTATCTGACTGATATCGCATGGAATGGGAAAGTATATGTAATAGTTGGAGGAAGGGGGACTATACTTACCTCGACTAATGCAGTGAAATGGACAAGTGTTAAAGCCGATACCCCAAATGGTATTTCAGGCATTGTATGGAATGGAGTACAGTTTGTAGCTGTAGGTGATTACGGTACAATATTAACTTCGCATGATGGATATAAGTGGAAAAGGGTAAGATTAGGAGGAAAGTACACACTGCATGATGTTATATGGGATGG
The DNA here is from genome assembly GCA_026416815.1 of Clostridia bacterium. GTDB lineage: Bacteria > Bacillota > Clostridia > Acetivibrionales > DSM-2933 > SKW257. The sequence goes on from JAOAEJ010000029.1 coordinate 57,441, forward strand.
AAAAAAGTATATAGTTGTAGGTGATTACGGTACAATATTGACTTCAAAAGAGGGGTCCAATTGGAGCCAGGTACAGTATGAAAAAGAATGCAGCATGTACAGTGTTACATGGAATAAAAACAAATTTATCGCAGTAGGTAATATTGATAACACTGGAGCGATAGTATCATCAACCGATGGTATCAGATGGTATACGCAGATGATGGGTGAGGGTGAATATCTATCGTCAGTATGTTGGGGTAAGGATATGTTTATAGCGATAGGTTCAAGCGGAGTACTCATGTCTCGTGATGGGGATAAGTGGGGCTATAGTGGTTATATGGATAGTGAATGCGATGTTTTATGGGATGGAAGTCAGTTTATGGCTGTGGGATATAATGGCGCTATATCAACCTCATTGGACGGCAAGGAATGGCAATCGCAAGAATATAATACAAATAGAGGTGTTCTCTATAGTGTAGTATGGGGGGAGAATCAGTTTTTAGCTGTGGGAGACAGTGGGCAAGTGATGACTTCACCTGATGGTATGGAATGGGCACAAAGTATATCGACTACAGATAACCACCTTGCTGATGTAATTTGGGATGGTAAAAAATATGTAGCAGTAGGAATTAAAGGTACTGTTGTTACATCGCCAGATGGACTTAACTGGAACTTGGTAGACACAGGAATAAATCAGGGAATTTATAGTATTGCATCAGATGGAAAACAGTTTGTTGCTGTTGGATGGGATGGTGCAATTATTAGGTCGCATGATAGTGTTAAGTGGGAGATGTTAGATTCCCCTACACAAGAGATTTTGAGAGATGTAGAGTGTAATGGGAAAAGGTATGTGGCTGTAGGGGGCGATACTGATAATAGTGTTATACTATCATCTATAGATGGAGAAAATTGGTTGGAGGTATTCGTTTCAAACAACAGTAAGCCATATAATAAAGTTATATGGACCGGGACTCAATTTATAGCTGGAGCGGATGGGGGAAATATAGCAACTTCTCATGACGGGGTCCACTGGGTATATAGAAACTCAGGGACTAAAAATAATATTACATCTTTAGCATGGGATGGTCAAAAGATTATAGCAATGGCATCCTTTAATACAACTCTTACATCATACGATGGAATCAAGTGGGATATGAACGAAGCAGGTACATATAACGAGATTAAAAGTATAGCATGGAATGGAAATCTTCTTGTTGCAGTAGGAGACAATAGGACTATACTGACAGCTCGCCCGACTGATGTTATCAAAGTAATAGTTAACGGTGTACCACTAATTTTTGATGTAGCACCTAAGGTTCAATCAGGTATTACGCTAGTACCATTTTACCCAATATTTACGGCATTAGGAGCAGAAGTTGATTGGGATTCCAAGAACAGGGCAATAACTGCAACCACTGGCTCCAAGACAATTGTCCTTAAAGTTGGAAGTAAAGAGGCAGTGGTAAATGGGGTGAAAAAAAGTATGTCCGCTCCTACAACTATTATAAATGGAAAAACCTTTGTTCCGGTTAAGTTTGTATCTGAGTGGTTAGGCGCTAAAGTTGAATGGGATGCAAAAACAAGGACTATCAGAATAACAAGTGAATATTAGAATAGAAGCTATTTATATTTAATAAATACTTATCACTTATAAGTGAATTTCCTGATAAAACAGACTAAATGCCAGCCTGAAAGCCAAGTCACAATATGGTATTACCGGGGTCATACAAAGAAGAGTTTTTTAATACCTGAGTCATAAAAAAGAGAAGATAACCCTAACCTTATATGATTTACCGCTCTTTAAAAGTTATGTTACTTTGTTGCTCTTCCGTCTTAAATACTGTAAAATTAAAAAAGCTTTTTATTCTAAATCTAAAGGAAGATGCTTTTGGGTAAGAATCTATATATTACCGAAAAACCATCGGTAGCAGCAAGTTTCGCAAGTGTATTGGGAGTGGAGATATCAAAAAGCGATAGGGGACGTGGCTATGCCGAATCCAAAGACTCCATTATTACATGGTGCTTCGGTCACCTCATAACAATGGCATACCCCGATGCCTATGATTCTAAATACAAGGAATGGAAGGTAGACCACCTTCCCATCATACCCCAGGAATATAAATACATCGTAATAGATGATGGCGGAGTACAGAAGCAGTTTGAGACCGTCAAACGGTTGATGTGCAGAGACGATGTTGATATAATCTACGCCTGCACCGACAGTGGACGGGAAGGAGAATATATTTACAGGCTGGTGTACCAACAGAGCGGCAGCACCAAGCCGGCAAAAAGGGTATGGATTTCATCACAGACCGAAGAGGCTGTAAAAGAAGGCATTGATAAGGCTAAAGATATCTCGGAATATAATTTTCTTGCAAGAGCTGCCTACAGTCGCGCAAAAGAAGACTGGCTTTTCGGTATGAACTTCAGCAGAATTTATACGTGCCTGCACGGAAGGCGACTATCTGCGCTTTTAAAGGAAAACAAGTCATCGGTTATAGCGGTTGGAAGAGTAATGACTTGTGTACTTGGCCTTGTAGTAGATAGGGAACTGGAAATAAGGAACTTTGTTCCTAAGACACACTACGGAGTGACTGCAAACCTCCTTTCCGAAGAATCGGGTATCCAGTATAAAGGAAAGTGGCAGCCGGAGAAAAAAAACAGCAAAAAATCTGCTGAGCAGCCCGAGGAAGAGGAAAAGTATATAAGTAAGGAAGATGCCTTAGACCTTATGGAGAAGCTAAAAGGGCAGCAGGCGGTCATAAAGAAGGTAGAAATCAAGACCAAAAATGAGCAGCCTCCATTACTTTTCAACCTTGCCGAGCTGCAATCGGAAGCCAATAAGAAATATAAGCTTCCCGTTGATAAAACCCTTGAGATTGCTCAGAGTTTATATGAAAAAAAGATGATTACCTACCCAAGGACTGACAGCAGGGTGATTTCAACCGATGTACTCACCGAGATACCTAAGGTGCTCAACGGATTATTTAAAAACTCTTCCTTCAAGGGATATATTGAGCGTATTAAACAGCTTGGAGAAATTAAGATAAATAAATCCAACAAGAGGTATGTAGATAATAGTAAGGTGACCGACCACTATGCAATTATACCTACTTATGTAACTGCTGAGTTGGATAAGTTAGACCCTGATACAAGGAACGTTTATAGTCTTATAGTTAAAAGATTTCTGGCTGCATTTTATCCACCCGCTCAGTATAATACCGTAAAGGTAGAAACCGACATAGGTGGGGAGATATTTATCTCCAATGCCAGGACGTTAAAAGACGCCGGATGGAAAGAAGTATATGAAACCAGCACCCCAAAGGGAGATGAGGATATAACCGACTCACCTATTCATAAGCTGACCAAAAAGGAAAAGTGTGAAGTACAGGGGTTTGACCTGGAAGAAAAGGAGACAAAACCGCCGCCAAGGTATACCGACGGATCTCTAATAATCACAATGGAAAAGGCAGGTAAGTTTATCGAAAATGAAGAGCTTAGGGAGCAGATAAAGACCACCGGAATAGGGACTTCTGCTACTCGTGCCGGTATAATTAAAAAGCTTAAGGATATTGGCTATATAAGCATTCATTCAAAGACTCAGGTAGTTACACCTACCTTAAAAGGCGAAGCAATAGTAGAACTTGTACGAAGGACTGCAAAAGAACTGCTCAATCCGTCGCTTACCGCCAGCTGGGAAAAGGGTCTTGTGATGATTGAAAACAGGGAAACTACCGAGGAAGTTTTTCAGGAGAAGCTCCACTCATATATTATTAGAACCATAGAGAAAGTAAAAAAAAGCAATGACGAAGTAAATCTCATAAGATTGATGACAAATAGATAACATAAGCTTGGTCTTTTACACAAAGTTAAAGGTAAGCGCTCAATAAAAAGGTACCTTATGTTTTGAACCCCTGCATGGGATAATGCATCCATATAAGTATTTAGACTTTTTAGAGTTTTTCGACTCTATGTCAAAAGCCTAAAATCAGCTAAAGGAGGCATCCC
>JAOAEJ010000045.1 GCA_026416815.1 Clostridia bacterium
TCGGTAGAGCATGCGGCTGTTAACCGCAGGGTCGTAGGTTCGAGTCCTACTTGAGGAGCCATGAGGGCCTTTAGCTCAGTTGGTTAGAGCAACCGGCTCATAACCGGTTGGTCCGGGGTTCGAGTCCCTGAAGGCCCACCAAAATAAAATAAGGAGTCATATTGACTCCTTATTTTATTTTCTCTATAAACGTATCAAAGTTTTCTGTATTGTCCTGTTGACCTATAATATTATGAGTGGAACTAATGTTAACTTTACTGTTTATACTGTTTATAAAACTGTTATTTAAATCTAGTGTATCAGAGGCTTTTTCAATGTCTTTCCCTCTTCTTGCCCTGAAGTTATGAATCATAATTTTCAATCCCCTCGCTTCCTTACATTTAATTAAAAACTATCTAGGAATTTATAGAGTTATTATGTACAATATTAATAATAAAAATGACTGTGGTATTGTAATGATGTTTGATATATTTCTATTTATTAATGTATTACTCGTGAATTGAATTTATTATAAGAATAATTATGAAGAAGAGGTATATATGGAGTTGAAGGGAAGGCTCAAGTTAATAGCAGATAAAGTGCCAGCATGTGAGACTATATGTGATATAGGCACTGATCATGCATACATACCTATATTTCTTATCCTTAAGGGTATATGCAAAAAGGCTATAGCAGCAGATGTTAAAACAGGTCCCTTATTAGCTGCGGAGGAGAATATAAAATTATATAAACTGGGAGAATATATCGAAACTAGATTAGGTAACGGGCTTGAACCTATTAGTAGGGGTGAAGCCGAGGCAATAGTTATCGCCGGTATGGGGGGAGCTCTTATAAGGGAGATACTGCAGAAGGGCTTTGATGTAGCCAAAGAAGCTGAGCTGCTGATATTACAGCCTATGAATGCGGTTGAAGCTGTACGAGAATGGCTTTATGAATCGGGATTTGAGATTTATGATGAGGAACTTGTAAGTGAAGAAGAAAAAATATACAATGTAATAACTGCAAGGTGGACCGGAAGTGTTAAAAAACCTCAGTTAATTCATTATTACATAGGAGAAAGCTTGATAAGAAAAAAAGACCCTCTTTTGAAGAAGTATATCGGTAAGAAAATTATACTATCCGAAAAAATCATTGCTGAAATTGGTAATAATATTGATGGAAATGAAGAAGTTATTCGAAAGCATAAATGGATGAAAGAGGAGCTAGAATATATACTCAATAATTTGATCAGTTATTGAGGTAAGAAACAAGTTATGTAAAGATAAGTCAGTGTAAAAATGCATAAATTATGGAAGGTGAGTACATGGGTGTAAAGTGCAGTGAGATTATAATGGTATTAGAAGAATTTGCGCCGGTATTTCTTGCTGAAGACTGGGATAATGTTGGATTGCTTTTAGGAAACCGGGAGAGTGAAATTAATAAAGTAATGCTTTGTCTTGATGTAACTTCAAGGGTAGTGGATGAGGCTATTAAACAAAAGGTGGATTTGATTATATCGCATCATCCTTTAATCTTTAAGAGCATAAAAAGAGTCACCTGTGATGATGTTTTAGGAAGAAATATATATAAGCTTATACAAAATAATATTGGGGTCTATTGTGCCCATACCAACCTAGACGTGACTACTGATGGAGTTAATGAGCACCTGGCCCGGACTTTAGGGCTTTCTGATGTCAAAAATCTTAATACCTATAAAGCTGAGAAGTTGTATAAAATAGTTGTGTTTGTTCCGGAAGAAAGCGTAGATAATGTAAGAGAGGCTATGTGCAAGGCCGGAGCAGGATGGATAGGAAACTACAGCGACTGTACATTTAAAGTGAAGGGGATAGGAACATTTAGACCGCTGGAAGGTACAAACCCATACATAGGCACCAAGGGAAGTCTTGAAGAAGTAAGTGAATACAAACTTGAAACAATAGTTCCGCAAAAGGGTCTCCAGAGGGTTATTGATTGTATGATGGAAGCTCACCCATATGAAGAAGTCGCTTACGATGTATATCCTATGGCTATTGACGGAAAGCAATACGGGATGGGGAAGATAGGAGTGCTTGAAGAGCCTCAAACTTTGGAGTCGTTTATAGCGGTATTAAAAGAAAAGCTAGGTACTAACTACGTGAGAGTTATTGGAGGCACTGAGCATAATGTAAAGAAGGTGGCAGTGTTTTGTGGAAGCTTTGATGGAAACTTGTCGGGTGTTTTAAAGGGTAAGGCGGATGTTCTTGTTACTGGCGATATTAAGTATCACACAGCTCAAGATATCCTTGAGATGGGGATATGTGTTATAGATGCAGGACATTTTAATACCGAGATAATCATATTGGAAAAGATTAAGGAGTTGCTTAATGGGAAGTTGTCCGATTTAGAGGTCATAAGTAATAATGTGGAATACGACCCAATTAAAATTACTTGACTAAAGTGTCTATAAAGTTTATCATATATTATGGTTTGAGTAAGCCAGATGATCGCGTGTGCAGTTCCGAAAGGACGTACACGAGGAAAGTCCGGGCTCCAGAGGGCAGGGTGCCGGGTAACTCCCGGTGAAGGCGACTTCAAGGAAAGTGCAACAGAGATATACCGCCTTCCGGCTTAAGGAAGGTAAGGGTGGAAAGGTGAGGTAAGAGCTCACCAGCGGCATGGCGACTTGCCGGTCTATGTAAACCCCACCTGGAGCAACACCGCAGAGGGACGTTACGGTGGCCCGCCAGTCCCGGGTAGGTGGCTTGAGCTATACAGAAATGTATAGCCTAGATAGATGATTGTCAAATACAGAACCCGGCTTATAGACTTACTCAATAAATGTCAAAACCGACACCTAAAAGGTGTCGGTTTTGTTTTATACATGACTATTGTTTGTATGGAAATAAAAAATAATAAATGTTGCTTTAATTAACTTGTTTTGCTATTATATTCATAGTTTAATAAGCACATACTATCAAAAATTATACTTTATTGTAGTAATACACGGAGGGTTTAATGTTAGAAAAATTTTATCCGGATTTATCCGTTGATAAGGTTCAAAGTATAAACTTGGAAGTATTAAAGAAAAAAAATATAAAAGGCCTAATACTTGATATTGATAATACTTTAGTGGCAATGCATGAGAAAGAAGCTGACAAGAACGTAGTGGATTGGATTCAAAAGGTAAAGGACTCCGGTCTTAAAGTATGTATTGTGTCAAATGCTTCTAAAAAACGTGTTATAAAGTTTAATGAAAACCTACAGGTTTTTGCAATACATAGAGCTTCAAAGCCGGGAAGTAAAGCTCTTATGAAAGCTACTAGGCTAATGGATATAAAGGCCAATGAAACTGCTGTAGTAGGTGATCAGATTTTTACCGATATATACGGCGGCAATAGATTAAATATGTATACTATATTGGTTAACCCTATAGATAGAAAAGAAATACTGTTTGTAAGGTTAAAAAGGTATCCTGAAAAACTCATTTTAGCAAAATACAAAAAGAATTTTCATAAGAGTACCACCAAGCGCGCGCAATGGAAGCTTAAAAGTGCGTCCATTAGAATAAAAAAACATATTTAAGTGGGGGAATTATGCAGATAGATAATAGAGTTACAGGAAAGACAAGGTTAATTGGAGTAATGGGCAATCCGATTGAGCATAGCATATCTCCACAGCTTCATAACACGATAAGCAAACATTTAGGAATAGATTTGGTATATGTTCCTTTAAAAGTGGAAAAAAGCGATTTAGAAAATGCTGTAAAGGGATTAAAGGCTTTAAATTTTGTTGGGTTTAATGTTACTATTCCATATAAAAAAGAAGTAATGAAATTTCTGGATGATAATACTAAAGAAGCGTTGCTTATGGGGGCTGTTAATACAGTTAAAAATATTGATGGCCGGTTCTACGGTTATAATACCGATGCGGAGGGTTTTTCAAGGTCATTCAAGGAAGAGACTGGAGTCGGCTTTAAAGGCAAAAAGGTTTTAATTATTGGAGCAGGTGGAGTAGCTCGGGCGATTTCTGTGAAGATAGCTCTTGAAGGAGCAAAAAAAATCTTTATAGTTAATCGTACGCTGTCTAAGGCAGAAGAGATTTCCGAACTTATCAACAACAACGTAGTAAATGTAGCCCATTGTCTTTATAGTGAAGATGATAGTGTGAGCAGTATATTTGAAGAAAGTGATGTAGTAATTAACACCACGTCGGCTGGAATGCATCCAAATGAAGATGTGCTTCCTCTTGAGCAGCCTATAAAGTTTTCTACAAATCAGATTATTTATGATGTAATTTATAATCCAGCCAAAACTAAGTTTTTACTCGAAGCTGAAGTGAGCGGGTGCAAAACTGTCAATGGCTTAGGAATGTTATTTTATCAGGGGATTTATGCTTATGAAATATGGACAGGCGTAAAAATTCCCGATGAAATGAAAAAAGAATTATTTAAGTCATTTAAAGATATTTTGCAAAAATAAAGAGGGTTTTCAAAAAAAGTGACGAATATTTATAGTAAATTATTTTTATGATAGGGTAAAATCTCTATGTTTATAATATATATCTATGTTATTATACTTGGGCTTGTAATTGGTTCGTTTTTAAATGTTTGTATATATCGTATACCCAGAGAGGAATCAATATCAGTACCACCGTCGCATTGTATGAACTGCGGTACAAGGCTAAAGCCATTAGACTTAATACCTGTTTTTAGTTATATTTTTTTAAGAGGAAAATGTCGTTACTGTAGAGATAAGATTTCGTTTAGGTATCCCCTTATTGAAATGATAACTGCGGCAGGTTTTGGTGTGCTATATTATAAGTACGGTACAGCAGGACATATAGTAGAGTTTATTGCGTATAGTTATTTTTTTGCGATATTGGTGACAGTCTTTTTTATTGATTTGGATCATATGATTATCCCTGACGGCCTTGTAATTGCAGGATTGATAGGTGGGTCAGTAATAACCGTGTATAATGTCTTCAATCCAGTGGAGATTTATGGAGATAGGATGTGGTGGAATCCTCTTGTTGGCTTATTTACCGGATCGGGTTTTCTACTGCTTATAGCAGTAATTGGATATAAAGTTTATAAATCCGATGAAGCCATGGGGATGGGCGATGTAAAAATTTTTGCCCCTATCGGACTCTTCCTCGGATGGAAGATGACAATAGTTGCTCTTTTCTTATCGGTTGTTATAGCCGGAGTTATTAGTTTGTTTTTGATTGTTACCAAGGTTAAGGATAGGCGAAGCACAATACCATTTGGCCCCTTTATTGTTATAGCAACATATATTACTTTAGTTTGGGGCTGGAATATATTAAACTGGTGGTATATAAACCGTTATGGCGGCTAATATAAATTTAAATCAGTAGAACTAATATAAAATTGGAGGGAATTGAAATGGCTCAAATTAAGAACTATATGGAAGAAATAGTACTAAATCAGATGAAGGATGTACTGAATGATATAAATATGTGCACTTGCGATAAGTGTGTATTAGATATAGCTGCAATAGCCCTGAATGATCTTCCTCCCAAGTACATTGTAAGTGAGAAGGGTGAACTATATTCAAAAATCAATGCTTTAAGGCAGCAATTTGAAGTAGATGTTATTTCAGCAATAACAAAAGCTGCTGTATTAGTTAAAAGAAAGCCTAGACATGAATAGATACCGTCAAAATGCATATATTTTGTATATTAGTGCAGCCATTTAACCAATAAAAAGCTTATTAAGATAAGTACTTTACTTAATTAGAATTTTAATTCTATACTTGAATTTTAAAATTATATATGCAAAAATATAAATTAGGAATAGTTTATATTTGGTAATAATAAATTATATTTGTCCATGTAGCTGAAGCAAAATAGTGGGCGACAACGAAAACGGTTGCTTTATTTTTGCACACAATAATGACTAACTTAGTAATAAATTATTTAATACTTGGTTAGTCTTTAATGACTTTATTATTAATTTGGATTATTGAAAACACTACTTTTAATTATTTTGTACGTTATGTTATGAAATATACTAACTATAGTTATTAATTTTAACTATTATTGCGGGGGATGAAAATGTTAGGTATAGACAAAAGAGGAATTGATGAGATTCTTTTAGAAGAGGGCCGATTGAAGTTTGACCAGCTTAAACAGGCATGGGATATTCAAAAGACTAAGGGTGGCAATATCGAAGATGTCCTTCTCGAGCTTGAATTCATAACAAAAAAAGATATCATGTTTGTTCAAGCTAAGAAGATGAGTGTTGACTTTTTTGACCTTGAAGAGTATGAAATTAAAGATTCTAAAGTTCCCGCAATGATTACCGAGGCCATAGCAAAGAGATATGGTGTAGTACCTGTGGAAATTAATGAAGGTGTAATTTCTGTTGTAATGAAGGACCCCACAGATATTTTCGCCGTTGATGACTTGCGTCTGGCTACTTCCTACGATATAAAACCATTATTTGCAGATATAGATGAGATCGACAAGCTTATAAGAAAGTACTATACCAGGGAGCCGCAGGTTTCCAGGGTTTCCAGCGTCGGTACAGAAACTACTCCGATTATCAACTCAATTTATAATGCTTCTCCTTCCAATACGGATATAAAAGACAGCAGCATACAGACTTCAAATGCCCCACAGCGTCCAGGGTTATTTAAGAACAGAATAGGCGACTTGATGGTTATGTCGGGTGTTTTAACAGAAGAACAGCTCTATTCCGCGCTGGAAATGCAAAGGACTAAAGGCGGATTTCTAGGTGAAGTTTTAGTTAACGAGGGTTATATCAGTAAAAAGACATTATATGAGGTTCTCGAAAAGCAGCTTGGTACACCTCATATTGATTTGGAAAATACAACTATAGATGAGGATGTAATTAAGCTTGTTACCGAGAGCATTGCAACAAGATACAGATTGATACCAATTGAAAAAGTGGGTAATTCACTCAAAGTCGCAATGAGTGACCCTTTGAATATCTTCTCAATAGATGATCTAAGATTGTCTACAGGATTAGAGATCATACCGTTGTTGGGTGATGTGGAACAAATTGTCCCTCTTTTAGATAAGTACTATGAAAAAGTAAAGCAAGTAAAGAAGGAAGAGGAGAAAAAAGAAGCTAGCCTAAACTTTGAGGAAGAAATCAAGAAGGTAAATGAAGAGATAGCTGTAGAGATTAAAGAAGAAAATAATGTTGAAGAAGTTATAGATATAAATGATGTTCAAAACGCGCCTATTGTAAAAATGGTAAATATCATATTCAATAAGGCGATAGCTAGCAGAGCTAGCGATATACATATTGAACCCTATGAGGATTGCGTATTAGTCAGGAACAGGATAGACGGTCAGCTTGTGGAAGTCATGAAGCATGACAGAAAGATACTATCTGCTCTTGTAGCGAGGATTAAGATTATCAGCGGATTGAATATCGCAGAAAAAAGGGTTCCGCAGGATGGTAGGGTTTCCCTTAAAATTGAAGGTAAGGATTATGACTTGCGTGTTTCCATACTTCCCACTATGTTTGGTGAGAAGATAGTTATAAGAATTATCGATAAAGAAGGATTTAATGTATCGAAAGAGCAATTGGGCTTCTTCCAGGATGATTTGGAGAAATTCAATGAAATTCTGGCACACCCCCACGGTATAGTCCTTGTAACCGGGCCGACAGGAAGCGGTAAGTCTACGACATTGTACACCGCTCTTAAAGAATTGTGCAAGCCTACTGTAAACATACTGACCGTTGAAGACCCTGTAGAATCAACAGTAAGGGGAATTAACCAGGTACAGGTTAATGTTAAGGCCGGTTTGACGTTTGCTGCCGCATTAAGATCCTTCCTGAGGCAGGACCCTGATATAATAATGGTAGGAGAAATAAGGGACGCCGAGACTGCTGAGATAGCTTCAAGAGCAGCTATCACCGGTCACTTGGTGTTGAGTACACTTCATACCAATGATGCTGCCAGTTCAGTAACAAGGCTGATAGATATGGGAATAGAGCCTTTTATGGTGTCTTCATCTATAGTAGGTGTTATTGCCCAGAGGCTTGTGAGAAGGCTGTGTCCTAAGTGCAAGGAAGAATATACTCCTGATTTTAATGAAAAAAGTATTTTAAATATAAGCGATAGTGAGACAAAAATATACAGGCCTGCAGGATGTCCGGCTTGTAATAACACAGGCTTCAAAGGAAGAATAGCTGTTTACGAGATTATGAACATTACAAACGAGCATAGACAGCTAATATCCAAAAACGTTACATCCGATGAGATTAAAGCACTGTCCCTTAAGCATGGTATGAAGACATTGAAGGATAACTGTACGCGATTGGTTATTTCCGGCGTTACATCAGTAGATGAAATGCTTCGTATTGCATATTCAAAAGAGTAGGGAGCGGAATTTAAATTTATGAACATAAATGAGTTGTTGGAAAATGCGGTAATGAATGGAGCTTCTGACTTACACATATGCGCAGGTATGCCTCCAGTTTCAAGAATACACGGAGAGCTGATACCTATGGGTGATACAAAGCTAACTCCAATGGATTGTGATGAGCTGGTAAAACAGTGTGTCCCAAGGGACGCTTATAATTATCTGATAAGTAACGGGGAGATAGACTTATCCTATTCTATACCAAGGGTTGCACGTTTCAGACTTAATGTATTCAAGCAGAGGGGAACCTTTGCTATGGCTTTAAGGGTAATTGCCAATGACATACCCGATGCAAGAACCTTGGGCCTGCCGGAAGTAGTGTTTGACCTAGCAGGTCGAAAAAGAGGCTTGGTCCTTGTAACAGGACCTACGGGTAGTGGGAAATCTACTACTCTCGCATCGATGATAGATTATATAAACATTAATAAAGGCTGCCATATTGTAACTATAGAAGATCCTATTGAGTACCTACACAAGCATAAAAAAAGTGTTGTCAACCAGCGTGAAGTTGGGATGGATACAAGCAGCTTTTCCAATGCGTTACGTGCAGTATTGAGGGAAGACCCCGATGTTATTCTGGTAGGGGAAATGCGTGATCAGGAGACTATTGCAACAGCTCTTACAGCGGCAGAAACAGGGCATCTTGTTTTCTCTACTTTGCATACTCTTGGGGCTGCTAAAACCATAGACAGGATAATAGACGTTTTTCCACCGCACCAGCAATCTCAGGTGAGGAGTCAGCTGTCTACAGTATTGCAAGCTATTATATCTCAGCAGCTTATAAAAAAGGCAGATGGAAACGGGCGTGTTGTTGCTACTGAGGTAATGGTATGGACTCCTGCGATAGCGAACCTAATCCGTGAAGGCCGTACGAATCAAATCAATACGTGTATACATACCGGGGTAGAAGCTGGAATGCACTCAATGGATAGCTGTCTGGCAGGTTTATACAAAAAGCGGTTGATACCCTATGAAAGTGCATGTCAGTATGCTATAGATGCTGAAAATTTAAAAAAGCTGCTTGTTTAGTAAACTGTTTAATTACAGTTTTATATAGATAGAGAATTTGACTACAGTGTCGTGCAACAAAATAAATGGATATGACGGGGTGTGTTTTTTATGGCATTACAGCTTTTTGCCAGTAGCTATTTGACTATTGATATAGGTTTCCGGTACATAAAAATTATACAAGTAAAGAAGAAAAAGAATGGCGATCTTTATGTATCCAACTATGGTATAGGGGATACGCCTAAGGATTGCATTAAGAATGGTGCAATCAAAGATAAAGACAAAGTTGTGGCGGAAATCAAAAAGGTATTGAGTGAAAAGAAGCTGGATTCTAAAGAAGCTAAAATAGTGGTATCGGGTACCAATATTATAACAAGAATCATAATGATGGATATGATGTCCGATGGTGAAATAGATGCTAAAATGAAAAATGAAATCAGTACGTACCTTCCTATAAATATGGATGAGTATGTTGTGGACTATAAAATATTAGGAGTAGTTACCGAAGAAGGTACACAAAAGAAAAAGGTATTCATAACTGCAGTAAACAAGAAAATAATTAACAGTTACATAGAGATATTGAAGGACTTACACCTAAAGCCTATTTCAGTAGATATTCCTGCAAACAGCGTAGCCAAGTTTTTTCAAAAGGATATTGTTATTAAGGAACTTGAGAGTTCAGTAATAAAGAGAACACCAAAGGTAGTTTCCAATACGGCTGCTGTCCTAGATTTTGGATCCGAAACTACCATTATAAATATAATGAAGGATAAGATTCCGGAGTTTAATAGGGTGTTACTGGTTGGAAGTAGCAATATAGATCAAGCGATACGTAATGAGCTTAACCTTTTGCCAAGTGAGATGGATAAGGCTGAACGATATAAGAAAATGTATGGTCTTGCTAAATACAAAGATCAGAATAACGAGCTTGAATGGCAGTGCAGCGAGGCTGCGAAGTCTGTAATAGATGATATATTAAAAAATGTAAAAATGAATTTTGACTTTTATGTAAATAGATGCGCCGGTGAGCCGGTAAGTAAGATATATATCGTAGGCGGCGGTTCTCAGCTAAAGGGACTGAAGGGGTATATTGAGGACATTTTTGGAGTACCGGTATATCAGATAAGTAATGTTGAGATAAATGGAATTGAGTTTCAAGCTGGACTTGATAGGGACAAAGTGAGCTTTTTGATAAACGCAATAGGTGTTGCATTATAGTTAGAGTTATGTACAGGGGGTCTGAATAAATGCCGTTATATACCTATAAGGTAAAGAATGAAGCAGGTAAAATTTTTACCGGGTCTACAAAAATAAATAGTGAGGCAGAACTCGTAGTCCTCCTTGAGGAAAAAGGGTATACACCGGTAGAGATTAAGGTAAGGAATGCCTTTACGGATATTAGTACTATTAGTATTTTTAAGCCCAAGGTAAAGGTAAAGGACCTTGCGATTTTTTGCAGGCAGTTTGCGATAGTACTCGAAGCTGGAGTACCAATTGCATCTGCACTGGATGTCTTAAGAGAGCAAGCAGAGAATGTGACCTTAAAGGAATGTGTAGATGACATTTACGAAAATATTCAAAAAGGTACTTCACTTTCTAATGCATTCAAGCAGCATATAAACATATTCCCTGAAATACTTATAAATATGATTGAATCAGGCGAAATTAGCGGTCAGCTTGATAAAGTATTTATTAGAATGGCAGATCATTTCGAGAAAGAATATAAATTGGTACATAAAATAAGAGGTGCTATGATGTATCCCATGATGGTTTGTATCGTAGCCGTTGCAGTTGTAATTATACTACTGACTTTTGTTCTACCTCAGTTTACCAAAGTCCTTACTGACTTAAAGGTGGATTTGCCTTTTATAACAAAGCTTATGATTAATATTAGTAACTTTTTTAAAGGGTTCTGGTGGCTGGTAGTGATGTTATTAGTGGGTGTGGTAATTGGGTTAAGGTATTACTTTAAGTCGGAAAAAGGGAAAAAAGTTATAGGTACACTTGCCATTAAAATGCCAATAATAAAAAATGTAACAAAAAATGTTATTACTGCTAGGTTTACAAGAACACTGGGAACTCTTATTGCAAGTGGCGTACTTTTAATACAAGCTTTGGAAGTGGTTCAGAAAATTATGGGAAATGCCATAATTGCCGATAAACTAAATGATGTTATAAATGAGGTAAAAAAGGGTAAGGGATTGACCCCAAGTCTTAATAATGTTAAGTATTTTCCGCCTATGGTCATGTCTATGATTAAGATTGGTGAAGAATCGGGAAACCTGGATTTTTCTTTGGACAAGTCTGCAGATTTTTATGATCAGGAAGTAGAGTCATCGACACAGCGTCTGATGTCAGTACTAGAACCTGTAATGATAGTTGTACTGGCATGTATTGTAGGCTTTATCTTAATTAGTGTGTTGCTGCCGATGATGTCTATATATGAAAACGCTGGCAAGGCGGCCTAATAGTATATAAGGGAAAGGGGGTGCAAAAATGATTAACTTATTAAAATCAGTCAAAAACAATAGGAAATACAAGGGGGAGTTAAGTATGAAAAAGATGTTAAAAAACAAAAAAGGTTTCTCACTTATTGAGCTTGTTATAGTTATAGCTATACTAGCTGTTTTAGCTGCTGTTGGTATCACAATGTTTCCAAGAATCGCAGGTCAGAGCAGGGAGACTGCTGATGAAACACAGGCAAACCGTATAAAAGATGCAATAGCAATGTACATAGCAGCATCTGGAGACATGGATCTGAACAATATGAACCTAATGGCGCAGTATACGGATAATCCAGGCCCAGGCATAAACGTCACAAGGACCGCTCCAATTACTGAAGATACAGCAGGTGCCCAAGAACTAGTTGCTACTTTGCAAAATATTATATTTGATCCGGTTGGTGTTCTTACAACTGCCCCTGGAACAAGGCAATTTGGACCTTATCTTGAAAAGAAAAACGCAGCTGCGAACACTGTACCAGATCTTATTGAAGGGTATGCTCCTCAAACAAACGGAATGTTTGGCTGGGATATTAATGTTAACGCAACAACTGGAAATGTAACAGTTAGAGCTGCAAATGCTTATAACCTTACTATTGATGGTAACTAATATTTTATTTCCAACCTGGTTTTCTATAGAAAACCAGGTTGGAATCAAATTCAGGCGGGGATTTTATGCTAAATTATAGCAGTAAAAGGGGTTTAACTCTAATTGAATTAATTATTGTTATAGCAATAATAGCTATAGTAGTACCTAGTGCATACTCGCTTTTTATGCGTGGAAGCGAGGCTTACAGCACTTCAAACAATCAATTGGTACAACAAGGAAGAGTAATAGACGTAGTTCAATTTATAAGGAAAGATGTGGAAGAGGCACAAAGAATACAAATGCCTGACCCAAATTTGAATGAAGTTGTGTTTACATTTGGAAATCCAGGAGCAGGTTTTACCTATCGGCACTGGGCTTTCTACAATGATGGTACGTTGAGGTATTGGGACAGCAACGGTAATTCTGAGACTGTGGAAGATGAGCTTGATTGTATATCGAATGCTGCGTCGCCAGGAACCATCTCAAATCCTAATTCACCAAACTGTAATAGTAAATTTAATATAACTGGTGACAAGTTTATTATGTCAATTAAGCCACGAAATACAAATATAGGCAAATATCAAAGCGCAAACATTAATAATCCGATAATTACAGAGTTTTCTGTTAGATATAAAAGGTAAAGTTCAATAAACATGGAGGTCGGAAAAATGAAAGATATCAATCTACTACCTGAAGAAATTAAAGCAACTCCGGCGACAGTATCAAAACAAGCATTTAAGTTGAATATCTCTCCAAAAGTAATAATTATATCAGCATTAGGTATCCTATTCGTCATAATCTCTATTCTTGTACCTACCATGTATATGAAAATGTTAGATATAAGTTTAAAGCAGGTAAACGAAAAGTTGAAAGATAAAAGTTATAGTGAGGTAATAAGTTTAAATAGTCAAATTTCTGCTATTAACACTGAGATAAATGCTAAAAACGATATATTAAAATCAATTGATAAGCAGAGTTATCCAGTAACCGATATTTTAAATACTGTAAAATTTTCCGTACCTAAAGGTTGTTACTTATATAACTTAAAGTATGATTCAAAAGGCCTGGAGGTTAAAGGTATTGCTGATAGTACGCTTACTGCTGCTGAAATGCTTGTAAGCATTGATAGATTGGGATTTATTGATGCTAAAAGTAATGTTGACAGTATTAGCATAGACGGTATTGATTCAAATAGCCTTTATACATATGATTTTAAATTTGATGTCGGAAGAAAGGACGGAAGATAATATGACAATTGGAAAAAGGGAAAAGATACTTCTGGTTGCATTAGGAATAATAATCTACCTTTTTGTTTTTTTCAATTGGGTATGGCTTCCGGTAGTCCCTAATATAAAGGAAAAAAGTGCACAGCTCGTTCAAGCACAACAAAGAAAAGTTGCTTTAGACAATGAATTGAAAAATATAGAAAACAAGAGGAAGGATATTAATGCAAAAAACATTACCAACCAAAAACTAAACGAATACCTTTCAAGTAATTCTAATACCGTTGATAGTATTGTATACATAGAAACGTTAGCGCAATTGCTGGATAAAAAATTAGCCTCTATAAAAATAGACAAGCCCAAAGAAAGAACAGTTGGGGATGAGGACACTGCTAAAACTGGAAAAGGTTCTCCCAAGAGCGGCAAAAAATATTATGAGTTCAAAATTGGGTTTAAAGTCAATTTAAACTACGATGAAACAACAGATTTAGTTAAATTCATTGAGGAAGGTTCAAGAAAAGTTAGAATATCCAAATTTGATATGAAATCACTTACAAAGGGTGAAGACAAAGCAAAGCAACAGGCTCAAAACAGCAAAGCTGTTGATCAACAAACATTAGCAACTGCAAATGACGGTAAGCTTATGTTTAATATTGATATGGAGATAAACCTGTATTCATTAAATCTTGAGAATGCTGACCGTATGTATGAATACAGCAGGCATAAATTCAATAAATACCCTGAAGGGGAAAGTAGTAAACCGTTTATCGCTCCAATAAAGGAGGTAGAAGGCAAGGCTCCTGCTCTCCCAACGCAGCAGGAAGCTAATCAGCCAAATAATAGCAGTACACCGGACAATAAAGCAGGACAAAATACTCAAGGAAACAAACAAACTGGAAGTGGTGTAGATATAAGCAGTGCAGATATACTTATTTTTCAGGAAAGCTTTCTGTTAGCAGGTAACAATTTTAGGGTTTACGGAAATGACAAGTTAAATGATATCTTTGAGACAAAGACAAAGAATTATTTTGATGTTGCACTTAATGTAGACAGTAATTCATATAGTATTAATACTATTGATGGGGGACAAAGCCTGGGAGGGCTTAGCTGTCCCCTTCCTCAGTCAGATTTGAAAGTTTATATAACAGCAAATTACCCCCTTGTAAAAGAAAATGAGAATTTGGGGATAAATTTAATCGTATCAAATAACACATCTAAAAAGATATTTATAAAGATGGAAGATAAAGTGGGCAGAGTGAAGATAAAAGATAGGAATGGTAACGCTATTTACAGTAGTAATCAAAAAGAGGGCGTATATGTTGTCTAATGTAAAAGGTGATTCTATGAAAGCTCTTCTTAAAAATGATAAAGGTACGACATTGATAGATGTACTTCTTTCAATAGCTATAATAGGAGTTATAGCTATACCATTAATGATGTGCTTTACCAGCATTATTGTACTTTCAAATATGTCCTCAAAACAGTTGGATACTAATTCAGTTATAAGAACAATTAAAGAAAATGTATCAAATGCTGTTAAAGCTGGAAATGTACAAATTCAAAGTTACGACGATTTAAACAGCGATGGTCTAGTTGATGGAGCGGATGCTGTTGTATTAAGGGCAGGAGCAGTACTTTCCGGGGGTTCTAACTTTAAGGTTATAGATGCGAATGGTAGAGAATACGGTAGTTATTCGTTCGACCTTACAGTTGATAATACTTCAGTACCTTCGCCCGAGTTTCAAAATACATATGAATACATTATTGATGTTAAAAAGAGAAGTACAAGCCCGACAGTGAGTGACCAGGTTATAAAAAGAATCAGGTTAAGAATGAATATATTACCTGACGCGGTACCATAAGGTGGTTGATAGAGAATTATGCGAAAAATAATTAGTTCAAAAAAGGGTTCAGCTCTAGTAGCCGTATTATTAATAGTAACTGTGTTGGTTATTTTAAGTTCTGCTTTACTTACCGTGGTTGTAGAACGGTATAAGGCTACCAGATCTCATGAAAATATAGAGACAGCTTATTTCTCATCCGATTCAGTAGTAGAGCAATGCTTTGATTATATTAATAGGCTATGTAGCAACGGTAGCCTTGGCGCCGGTATTACATACACTAACGACAATGATTTTGCAGCCCAAATTGTCGGTAGAATTGAAGCAGATATGGAAACAACATTTGGGACAAATGCTGCAGGAGATATAAACTTCGACTATGATATTGAAGATAATGCAGCTAATACGGCCAACACAACAGTAACGATTGAAAAACTTGGTGAGCGTAACTCTACTGATCCAGCTCGCTCCGATAAGCTGGTGATTACTATTGGTATTAGGGCAACAACAAACTATAGTATACCTATGTATAGTGCGGGAAATAAGGTGGTTTTCGCTAAAAGGGAGTTTGAAGTATCCAAGCTGCCGAGATTTTATCTGAGAGCTCCAATAAATACTATAGGAGATTTGTTTGTTAACAATGGTATAGAGGCTGAAATCAGAGGCGATGTGCGTGTATATGGTACTTCCCCGGAATTTGTGAGCCAACCGTGGCAGTACTATTATGGGGGTATATATGCAAGGTCTAATAGCAGGCTAACAATAACAGGTAATGCATATACGAGAAGTTTTGTAAGAGCAGGCAATTACGGAGACAGTTCAAATGATAATAGTGAAATACGTATTTATAAAGATGTAGTAGCAAATGGTGTACAGGTATTCGGAAAGAAGGATAGGATAGTAATATACAGAAATGCTTATACGTTTGATGATGTGGAAATGAATGGCGAAGACTCTGTAATTGCTATAAACGGAAGTTATTTTGGACTATCTCAGGGTGATGGTACAAACCATGACAGCGCTAGTGCAATTGTTAACAGTGCGGTAGTTCATCACAGTAGTTCGAATCTCTCAAAGATTTCTAGAATTGCTGTAAATGGCGATGCTTTTATTAATGGAGGCACATTTAAATTAGATTCTACAAACCTTGCGATTGGGCAGATAGAGGATGCTGCGGTTGCATACTCAAAAAATGAAGATAAGCCAATGTACAAAGTATATGATTGGACAAATTATGGGATAAGTGACTACTATGGGATTCCATGGCTTGCAAATCCCAGAAAAAATCCCTGGATATTAGACCATAGAACGGAAGCAAAAGGATTTGCTAACTTACTGCAGCTTTGGAATATTATAAGCTTACCTGATTTTGATACGATGGATGCTTTACAGGAACAAACTTTAAATAACAATGTTGATAGCTGGTTAAGCAAGGTGGATACTGTAAGAAATACTTCGAGCGGGACAAATAAAGCTAGGGATGGAGTAAATAATCTCATTTTTGATAATGTACCGAGAGATTACATAACTGGTGTTTGTAGAAATTTAATAGCAGCAAACTATAGCGACATTGATAACAACAGTTTATTCTTTCTCAATCCAAATGGTGTTGCAGGGGTGAAGGAGGAAAGAGAAATTAGGCGGGCACAATTTCCGGACATAAGCTTTAGAATCCCCGATGCTGCAAATGAAATAGGAATGCCTTTAAATTTCTGGGGTGATATGACTAACGCAACTGATTATGCTGCGATACCATGGGCAGAGTATACTAGTGACTTGTCACTACATACTAACTCCATTTTTAACAAGCTAAATTTAATGCGTGCATATTTATTGAATGTAACAGACGATTTTGCAACAAGAGAGTATAATTATGCAACAAATATTCCAGCGCCAGTCAATAATGTAAATAAGATACTAAACGGTTTGAAAGCTTCTCCTGCAAGTATAACTCCTTCACTCGATGGAAGCGTTAATTTATTTACGTATCTAAGAGATGAAATGAGTGGCCTACCAGGGTCTAATGTTATTAAGATTAACGATAATGTAGCGAACGATGCAACAGGTAGTACTGCTGACTTAAGTACGGTATTACCGGGTAATTTGTATTCTTCTACGTATTTTTTGGTGGTAAATAAAGACCCTGAGTTAACTTTTGAAGTAACTGGCAATTTTAACGGCATTATTTTCAGTATGGGCAAAGTAGTATTAAAAAATGGTGCTAATGTTACAGGTGCTATAATAGCTGCTGGAAGGGGATATTCACCGACACCTAATGGGTCAGGGCAATATGTTGATAAGTCTGCAGCTACAGATAATAGTCATATGCCTATTGTTGATCAGAATGGTAATAACCTTAGCAACCTTGACGATGGGGAGTATGCTGGTGTGCAGTTCACTGGAGCGGGAAATGCTGTTGTTAGATTCCCTGCACCAGATCCTGCAAACAACCTTGATAGCAGGCAGGTATTACTCAATGAACTCAATATTCCTGGATTAGATAGAATAATATAAAAATTGGGGTGCGAATATGGATAAGAGAGTCAAGTTATTAGCAATTGTTACAGCAGTACTTATAACTGCTTTAGGGACAGGGTGCAATACATCTAAACAGGGGCAGAATGATAAAAACATTAATGCCAGCAATGCAAATGTAATTAGCAGTAGTAATGATAAAGCTATTAAAGAGCTTATTAATAACTATTTTACTGATTTGTATTCTCAATCTCCTGATAGCTATAAAGCAAATAGCGAAACCGGAATAGTGCCGCTAAATGTAAAAAAATATATTGCCAAAACAACAATGGATGAAGGAAATGCAAATCCTGAAATACCGGTTCATCTACCAAGGTATGTTGAGCTTAATGGATTAACTACTATTAAATATAAAATTTTGAATGAAGAAAGTGATAAAACAGCAATACAAGCGGACTATGTCGGGAAAAACGGGGATGCATATTTGTATTATGTTAAAGTCAATACAAAGGCTGAGTGTGTGCCTAATGAGGTGTTTGATAACTTTTTCAAGCATGATAAAAAGCATAATACATATAGTAAATTTGGGGCTATAGACCCCAAGGATATTGACTTAATGAAAGTCCAGACAAAGTACGATGTTGAAGTTGTAAAAGAGGATAATGAATTTAAAATATTGAAGTCAAAAGAGAGTAACTCAAAATTTGGATATAAAAATAGATTACTGAAATTTAACAACGATTTTGCAGAAAGGTTAAATTATTTAAATATTTCTAAGAATCCGGATAAGGAACTATATGACAAGGAAAAAACCTTCATTAAGGATTACTTCGAGAAACTTAAAACAATTGATAGCGATCGTATGAAGCTTTTATATTCAAAATGGAATTCTAGTGTATTAGACCTTGCAAATTTCATGGATAAAATTGGAATAACTAAAAGTATGACAAACTTTGGAGTAGGAGAGGAATATAAAAAGAATTTTAATTACAGCTCTTTTCCACTACAGTCAAATATGAAGAGAATAAAAAATTATAAGAGTTTTAATGTTGTACCTCACCCCGCTTATACAGAAAACAAGAAGAGGTATATTGTGACTTTCGATGCAGATGTTGAAAAGAATAGCGGCATACTAGGCAGTGAAGCTTCATATAAGTATGACTATTTTATAACATTGTCTGGAAAAGATAATTTTATGAAGCTAGAGAGTATGAAATTAAATGAATTTTATATGTTAAACGTAAAGTAGCCCAAGCATGTAACTTTTTAATTTACTGTTTAGAGACTTAAATAAAATAGCTGCAACTGTTGTAAAAAAGTCAAAGTAAAGTTGGGTGATTTATTTATGAAAAGTAAAAAGATATCAGTGTATACGGGGTTAATGGTATATCTATTAGCAATATCAGTAATTGGATTAAATATTTCTACAGTAACAGCAGCTGATACACCAAAGCCATCAACCTCAGTTAAATTTATTGCAGCAGGAGCAAACCATACTGTCATCATTCGAGAAAATGGCACAGTATGGTCCTGGGGCACAAACAAAACAGGACAGCTTGGCGATAATACCTTCAAAAACAGGAGTACACCTGTTAAGGTTGGTTTATTAACCGATGCTATTGCAGCAGCTGGAGGGGAAGAACATTCAGCTGCTTTAAAAAAAGATGGGACCGTATGGGTGTGGGGAGAAAGCGGACAAGCCAACAACACTGGAGAGGATGAAACCAGCGTTGCAACTCCAGTGAAGGTTAATGGGCTAACTGCAGTAACGGCTATCGATTGTGGTGATAAATATACAGTTGCTTTAAAAGGCGACGGCACTGTATGGACGCTGGGAAGCAATACAGTTGGGCAGCTTGGTGATGGCACAGTCGAGAATAAATCAACACCGGTAAAAGTAAAAGGCCTTTCGGATATTGTATCGATAGCAGCTGGAAAAGAGCATGTACTGGCACTCAAGAAAGACGGTACAGTATGGGGCTGGGGAAGCAATGAACGCGGGCAGCTTGGTATAGGAGACAATGGAGGATTCTACACCACGCCTTTGCAACTGCCTAGAATGATAAACGTCACCGCTATAGCAGCGGGGGATAATTTCTCACTGTTCCTTAAGAGTATCGGCACTGTATGGTCGCTGGGGGGAAATGAGTTTGGACAGTTAGGAGATGGTACAACTGTAAATAAGAACTTACCTGTTCAAGTTACAAAATTGGATAATGTAGACACTATAGCAGCAGGTGGTAGCCACGCCTTAGCTCTCAAAAAGGATGGCACCCTGTGGGCATGGGGAAATAATAAGTTTAAACAATTAGGAAATACTTCAGTGATGAGTAGCAGCTTACCGGTTCAAATAAAAGAATTGACGGATATTACTTCTATAAGTGGTGGTAGCAGCCATACAACTGTCTTGAAAAAGGACGGTACTGTCTGGAGTTTTGGAAATAATGAGTTTGGACAGCTAGGTGACGGTAGGAAAGAAAAAAATAAAACTTACATAAACATACCCGGTATTAACAGTGTAAGTAGTATTACAGCAGGCGAGAATTTTACTCTAGCTCTTAAAAGTGATGGCTCAGTTTGGTCGTGGGGCAATAATGAATCGGGACAGCTTGGAGACGGGACTAGTATAATTAAGAGTGCCCCTGCAAGAGTAAAAGATAATCTAGTGAGTGTGTCAAGTATATCTGCTGGAACCAATCATGCCGTTGCCCTTAAAAAAGATGGTACCGTTTGGTCATGGGGAGAAAATAAATATGGGCAGCTCGGAGATGGCTCTATCGATGGTAAAAGTGTACCGGTCCAAGTTAAAAATCTAGATAGTGTTATTGCTGTATCCGCTGGCTATTTGCATACTGCAGCACTTAATAAAGATGGCACCGTCTGGGCGTGGGGGCATAACAGGGCCTTGCAGCTTGGTGACGGTACCGATGTCAGTAAGTCAGTTCCAGTCCAAGTTAAAAATATCTTAGATGTAAAAGCCATAGAAGCAGGCTGGGTTCATACAACAGCCCTTAAACATGATGGTACAGTATGGACATGGGGAAGAAATGATGATGGGCAGCTTGGAGATGGTACAAATGATATAAGCAATTTTCCCGTACAAGTAAAAGTAGTCAGTGACGTACAGAAAATTGCCGGAGGGTGGCAGCATACTATTGCCCTTAAGAAAGACGGTACAGTGTGGGCA
>JAOAEJ010000070.1 GCA_026416815.1 Clostridia bacterium
GGTTAAAGCGGATGTGGTTGTGGTAGATCCTCCAAGGAAGGGCTGCGATGAAGCGTTGCTAAAGACATTGGTAGATATGGCTCCGAAAAGGATTGTCTATGTGAGCTGCAATCCGTCAACGCTGGCCAGGGATTTGGGCTATCTGGAGGGAAATGGGTACAAAACAGTGGAGGTACAGCCGGTTGACATGTTTCCATGGACGACACACGTAGAAGCGATAATTCTGATGACGCGTAGTGGTTCAGGTGAGAAAAAGTAGAGTTTGACCACAACATATAGTGGCTTGGAACCGATTTTGGGGCTAAAAATCAGCAAAAAAATGACGGTTTTTGACCCCAAAAAAAGGGCTAAAATATAGATGACATAGTAGTTT
Source organism: Clostridia bacterium (assembly GCA_026416815.1). Lineage (GTDB taxonomy): Bacteria > Bacillota > Clostridia > Acetivibrionales > DSM-2933 > SKW257. Next base: position 374 of record JAOAEJ010000070.1, read on the forward strand.
TTCATGAAAATGATAGATTTGCAAATTGATTTTGATATCGAGAGCGAAATAAGAGCTTGTTCAATCAAAGGAGTTATGATGGATGAAAATATGATGAAAAAATATTTAGGGGATAGATATTCAACGAATCATATTATTAATTTTATCAATTATTGGATAGAAGGTTATGATAAACCAAGGGCATTAAGTGATCTGGATTGTCTTTATTATGATGGCGATCTTAATGCAGATACTATATTTTCTGTATGGACGCCTATTAAATTCGTTTTAGATTGTCTTAATCCAAAGGAGAAATTCTATAAGTACAACAAATATGGTAATCCACATAAGTTTTTATTTATAGTAAAGGACAATTTAGATACGCTATTATCAAGGGACAAAGAAGTAGTTCAAGAATTGTATAGGTTTGCTGAGTTAGCGGAGACAAGAGCCAATTATTTTAAATGGCCTATCACTGGGATAAATAAGCAAAGGTATAGTGACGATTTTGATCAGATGCCACCAGCACTATATAAGTGTTTCCCAGGTGGGAAATATAGTTCCTTTTTTGATAATGATGCGATGGTATTATTTCAGTGGATAGAAGATCAAAAGTTAGAGGATTTTTTTATAGGAAACTCTATAGAACAAAAGAATATTAGACCCCTTATCAGTAGTATGAATGCTAATGAATCAAAATGGTTAAAAGATGAAATTGAAATACTGGAGATGTTGAAAAATTACAATTCGATATTACAGGAACGTTCAAAATACTTTACTAGTTAGGTGAAGTGAATAAAACATAGAATTTGGATTTGAGTGTTACTTTCAGAAATTTATTATCAATTTAATCAAACGGCAAGTCTTAGGTTGACTTAAAAACCTATAGACTTGCCGTTTTTTTATACCAAAAATCAGAAAGAGAGGAAGACGAGTATGTCGAAATTTTTTATGTATGGCTCAGAGCTTCAAGAAATTGAACAGCTAATGATGCTTGTGCCGAATTTTTTACCAAGAAGAAGTGGGGTGATTGTTGTGCAGAGAATTAGAAGTGAGGAAGGGTCAACAGGACTAGAAAGAGACTTTGAACATATCACAGCTTATTGTAACTCGAATGTATCCAGTGGAGTCACAAAAAAAATTGCTGGTGGCGTCATTAGTTATGAAGAGATTGTCTGCAGTTGCTTCGAGAGATGCGAATCTCATCATCTGAATGTTAGGCTTGGGGATTTAATCAGGAGCCACAATGGAGATCTCTTCTTAAGTCCTAAGCATCGTTCCAGATTCCAGACTGTCTGCCGAATTCAAAATGAAGCGATTGAAAATCGAAGTCCAGCCTATCTTGCGACATTGTTTTTACTTACCGCAGATGATAACTTGTGGTGTGCTGCAAAGGATCACATCTACCTGGACAGCTTTGACTTCAAGAAGATGCATCTACACGGCATCAATACCGATGGCTATGCTATCTATCAAATGTCAAAAACGATTCAACTTGCCAAGGAGTACATAAAGCTGAATGAGATTTCAGACAAGCATCTGATTGGGGAACAAGCCTTCAAAGGGATTATCAATTCCATATTGATTGCAAAATACGGAGCGGCAATGCTTCAAGCAAAATGCTGACAAGAGTTACCTTTCTATAAAAGTAGAATGAGTAGCTCTTTTTTTATGCCATGAAAAAGGAATGGAGGTATTGAAATGAAAGGATTTCTTTCACAAAAGCAAGTTGAAACAATCAAAGAGAAGTATCCAGTTGGAACACGGATCGAGCTAATCCATATGGATGATCCCTATGGTCCAATTGAAGCAGGGACTCAGGGAACAGTTGAAGGCGTGGATGACGCTGGTACATTGCATATGCGATGGGACAACGGAAGAACGCTTGGCATTGTTCCGGGTGAGGATCAGTTCAAAGTGATTCCCAAGTCTCAAGAAGAGGTCATGGAGAATGATCAAAAGCAAACTATGGGAGGGATGGGCATGTAAAAAATAGAACAAAAACGAGTAGATAACTGAATAGTAAAGGGCATCGGTGTGCGGAATTCAATCCGTACATTTTTTATGTCTTGAATCCGTATGAGGCCGGTTGAATTGCTGCTAAGCGCAGTGACTCTTCCGGCCTTTTTTTATTGCTTAAAAGCTCATCCCACCAGAAAAGGAGGCGAGGAGGTGGAACATGTAAACATCAATGAAAAGTTTTTAAGGTATTTGAAAAGAAGTCACACAGGAGAAGGGAAGGCTGTACAAAGTAAGTGCTTGGAAATGAAATTTCAAATGAGCGGTCGGAAAATCCGAGACGTCGTCAACGCACTCAGGTGCGAAGGACACCCGATTTGCAGTGATGACGGCGGTTATTATTATGCTGCGAATAGAAATGAAGTTTTGGGAAGCATCAGGCAACTAAACAGTCGCATAGAAAAAATTGCTGAAGCCAAGGATGGACTTATCAAGTCACTGTCCCTCTTTCCAGATTCGAACAGCAACAAGCAGCTTCAAATCTGGTTTGTGTGCGTGAAGGAGGGATGATGTATTAATAGTTTTATGAGTTGGATTGGCGGAAAGAAATCCATGAGGGAACTGATTGTTTCACTTTTTCCGCTCTATTATGAAAGGTATATTGAAGTGTTTGGCGGTGGGGGTTGGGTGCTTTTCCATAAACCACCCGGCAATGATTTTGATGTTGTATAATTATAGTTGACACAATGACCTCGAACAAATAATCTAAAAATAAGAAAATACGGAGGTTGTTTATGTCAGAAAATGCAAAGAGATTAACCAAGCAGTATACAAAAGAATATAAAACAGAAGCTGT
>JAOAEJ010000099.1 GCA_026416815.1 Clostridia bacterium
CTCTACTGTTGAACCATAAAGTGATTTAACCTCAACCATTTTTCTACTCATTTTATACTCCCCCTTAGGCTTATATTATAAAGCCCTTTGGCAATTTGGAGTACTGGTAATTGTTAGTTTTAGGGTGCGCTATCTATATAAAGCTTAAAGGCTGCAATTCTCAAATTGCAGCCTTTAAGCTTGTCCTATGAGGAAATAAGCAGAGGGGGCAGATAAATCCTCACAGGCTTATTATTTATTTTAACTTCATCTTGTGTATTTTTCTTATCCAAACCGTGAACAAATTGTAAACATTCTAATTACTATAGACAACGAAATTAATTGACTTTACATATGACTCCCCCTTTGTTAAAATTGTATCGATATAATTTTAAAGTGTGTGGGTGGTTAAAATGTTGGAGTTATTTAAGACTATTTCTCTTGATAAAGATAATAAAACTTCTCTCTATATGCAGCTATATAAAAAACTTAAGGATATGATAGATGATGGTACTTTAGTCTCCGATTATCGTCTACCCTCCATACGCCAGCTTTCCGAAGTGCTGAACGTAAACCAGGTGACGGTGGTATCTGCCTTTAAGAGTCTGGAAAAGGACGGATATATATACTCAAAGCCCGGCAGCGGCACTTATGTACGAAATACTCTTCCTTTGCTGAATGATTCCGCCCAAGCCAAACAGGAGCTTATACTGGATGAACTTTATCATCATGATGATATTGCATTAATAAATAACGGACAAATAAAGATTCAGGATAATACTATAAATTTCGCGAGTGCTACTCCTACACCGGATTTATTCCCCGTAGAAGACTTTAAAATTGTCTTGAACGAGGTTTTGGAAAGGGATAAGGGCAATGCCTTCGGCTATCAGGACAGCCAGGGATTTTATCCTATACGGGAGTGCATTTGTGAAACACTTAGGCAGGGTACTATAAATTGCAACCCTGAAAGCATTCAGATTATATCTGGGGCCCAACAGGGTATAGATATTATCTCCAAGGCATTTTTAAAGCAAGGTGATTATGTCATAACCGAAAGCCCAACATATACCGGAGCTATAGCGGTATTTAAATCCAGGGGCGCTGAAATTGCAGATATAGAACTCAGCAGCGATGGACCAAACCTGAATATACTTGAATACAATCTAAAGAAGTACAAGCCTAAGCTTATTTATACAATCCCATCCTTTCAAAATCCTACAGGGTATTCATATGCGAACCATAAAAGAGAGGAGATATTAAAGCTGGCTGAGAAGTACAATGCTTATATCATAGAGGATGATTATATTAGCGACCTTGATTTTGAAGCTAAAAACTTTGTGCCTATGAAGGCTATGGACAAATATGACAGGGTAATATTTATAAAGAGCTTTTCAAAGATTTTTATGCCAGGCCTGAGACTGGGCTTTATGATAGTACCCGCAAGTCTTCACCGCAATATCCTTGAGGCAAAGCATACAACCGATATTTCTACTTCCGGTCTGATACAGCGTGCTTTTGACCTTTATATCCGAAGAGGGTATTGGGATAAGCATTTTAGATTCATGTACGATATTTACAAGGATAGGTACTTTAAAACAATTGAAGTTTTGAATAGGAACATTCCGAGTTCAGTCAGCTATACCAGACCTGGAGGCGGCCTTAATATATGGCTTCAGCTTCCCTATGGTTTTTCGGTAAATGACCTTTTTAAGCATTGCACAGCTAATAATATGGTTTTTGCTCCGGGTAAGATTTTTTATAGTGGAAATACGCCTCAAAAGCTTAACAATATACGGCTTAGCTTCGCGGCGGTATATAACGAACAGATAGAGCAGGGAATTGTGCTGCTGTGCAGGGCTATTGAACAGCTCCAAAAAAAGCAGGATCATTTTAGGAGTATGCCCATACTGTAGCTCTTAATTTGTTTTTATCTCATATCTTGCAAATTTATATTAAAAATAAATACTATAATAGAGCCTCCTATCGCTGCCAATATGTAGCCTAAATATGACTTTTTATAATGTATATACAACAAAGGGAACATGAAGCAATTAAAGAGAATTGAAGCCCATTCATTCCACCCATTGTCATATGAAAAATGTCCGAATAAATGTGAAGTATATTCGACTGCAGAATATGTCGTAACCCATTTCAAAATGTGTAGCACCTTGCCTAGCAGCTTTTGAGGGAAACGCGGCAAATATATCATGAGAGTACATGGAAAAATAAATATCGCCATAAGTATGTCGATAAGAGTATGGTTTAATATACTTCCGTCATAAGACCAGAGAGGCTTATTGTATGCTAGAAAGTTATAAGTAAAATCTCCCAATATAAAAAAGAGTATAGTTTTTTCATACTTACTCCAATTTCGCCAATCTCCCCATATATAACACGAAATAATAGCGATAATTATTACAATTATATGAAACATGCGCTATCTCCTTTTTGGGCTACTAGATATTTTTACCTCATGACTTTTTAAATATACTCCTTCAAAATTTGGCATAATAACTTTAATTAATCAAGCTTTGGAGGTCTTTATGAGGTCCGATATTGAAGAATTGGCTCAAAAGGTAGAAAAAGTAAATGAATTATTGCATGAGGCAAATGCAGAATTATATAGATTTTGGCTGTCAGATATGCTTTTCAAGTGGCATTGGTGGATTAATGTTGCATTGACCGTTGTACCTTGGATTGTATGGATAATCATACGGAAAAAAGAAAGCACTCACCGTTTGCTGTACGCAGGTAGTGTAATGGCTCTAATATCAACCCTTTTGGATACGCTTGGTATGTCACTGGGTTTATGGGGATACAATTCAAAGCTCATACCGATTATCCCTCCATTTGTTCCATGGGATTTATGCCTCATTCCCGTTTCAACTATGATACTGCTGCAATACTTCCCCCGGATAAATCCCTGGATAAAAGCTATTGTATACGCTTTAGCAGGCTCATTTATAGTCCAGCCGTTAGCGGAGTGGATAGGCTTGTATAATCCAAAGGTCTGGAAACATTATTATTCCTTTCCTTTTGTTATTGTTCTTTATATGTTGGCAAACTATCTATTTACGCGGAAGGAGTTTATGGAGATAAAATCATAGATGAACTCCAAATTCTGATAAGTGTTAAACAGATGGAGCACTTACCGAAAGTATCTTACTGCACTTGCACTTAAAGTATTTATAGTACTTGTATAGTAAATGGTCTAGCTCCGATTCTATCTGCTGGATTTTTACTCTTTCGTAGTTATCTCTATGGCAAAGGGCGCTAAGTGCTAAATTTTTTTCTAGTATCTGCTTGTTTAAGTCATGCATATTATCAGACATTGATATCACTCCACTTCCAATGTTATACGCTAACTATATCAGTGCCATATTAAGGATATCAGAAATATATGTTAAATATTTATTAATTTAACGCATTGTGCTAGTTGATTACCACCCATCCTCTAGCTCCTTCCCTCGAAGGGAAGGAGAATAGTAGTTTTGCGGGGGCACCCCGCTTCCCCGCCAATGTTCCATTAGATTCCGCAGGGAGTACCCTGCACCCCTTTTTAACTAGACTTTAAAGAAATTCGCACAAACAAGTTAATTTAGGCCATAGCAAAAAAACGGGCTTAACCCGTTTTTTACTGCTGAATGTCGATCTTCCTCGCATTATTTTTTCCACCCTCAATCTTTGGAAGTATTACAGTGAGAATACCGTTATTGTATTTTGCAGAAACATCTTCATGTTTTACGTTCTCTACATAGAAGCTTCTGCTAAATGAGCCATATCTTCTCTCTTTTCTGATGTAATTATCTCTTTCTTCACTGCTTTGCTCGTTGTGCTCCACCGATATTGTAAGGGTATTGTCTCTTAAATCAAGCTTGATGTCTTCCTTACTTACACCGGGTATTTCCGCATCCAAAATGTATTCCTTATCGGTTTCACGTATGTCGGCTTTTATAGGATGTGCGGTTCCAAAGGCTGTCGGGAATAACGAGTCATTAAAGAAATCATTGAATACACTTCTTAAATCCCAGATATCATTTCTTCTTGCTGCTTCATTATTTCTCCTGTTGTATGGCGTAAGTCCAAACATATTATCCACCTCCGAAAAATTTGATCTATTTAGTCTTTGACTTTCTTTGACCTTATATATATGTTATAGCATATGCTAGTGAATGAATCAAAATTCACTTTTGACTTTTCCTGACCTTTTGTAAACGAATATGCTGATTATTTTAGATTATATCCACAAATCTTAAATTTTCTAATGAAATTATTGTTTCTTAGCAAAGTGCAAATCAATAATATATCAAAGTCTTTTATATATAGAATTTATGCAGTTAATAATTACATATTAGTAAGAATTCATTTCTGCTTCAATCTTAATAAATATTAAAGTCAAAGCAGGAATGGATCCTTAATTAATACTCAATGTGACTCACCTACGCTTTTTACCGCCAAAACCGAACATTTTCAGCACTTCTTCTCTTTCCAAGGCACCAACTACTACCATGAGAGCTATGGCTATAATTACACTGCCAACTATAGCAAGCACAATAGTCCATGAATGGCCTACTTTAAAAATATCAAAGAAGCTGTATATATATTTACTTATAAGAATCATTACAACGCCCACTATACCCGGCTTGATTATCCAATCTCTGAAGTTTAAGACCATACCTGTGATTTTAATTACAGTATTTAGATTGAGGATACAAACAAAGGCCATGCTGATTACTATCCCCCATATATAGCCGGGTACTCCGTATACTGGTATGCAGAAGTATACAAAGCCAATTCTTATTACATAACCTATCATTGAATTTCTCAGCGAAATGCCCTGCTTCCCCAATCCATTCAATACCCCAAGAAGTGTCTGCTGCAAATATAAAAACACACATGTAAAAGACAGCAGATAAAGTATATATCCAATCTTTTCCTTACGGTACAGTATATTTCCGATTTCATTAGGATAAGAGATAAATATCGCTGTGAATATAAATCCAAGTACAAAGGTTATCTGTATTGATTTTGATATCCTATAGTTGACTGCCCTGAAGTTCTTTAGAGATATTGCCTCGGATATAGCCGGTACAAGTGTTGTGGCAAGGGATGATGTAATTACCGTAGGAAAGAATATTAGAGGCATAGCCATCCCTGTGAGCTTACCAAACTCCTCCATACTGGTCTGATAATTCATTCCCCCTGCAAGCAGGCTTCTCGGTATCAGTATCATTTCAATTGCCGACATTACTGATGTAACAAAGCGGTTGAAGGATATAGGTATCGATACATTCACTAAATCTTTTAAAATATGCCTTTTGCGCTTGAGACCACCTGATTTATGTTTGGCAGCATTATCTTTCTTAAACTTATATATTATAAATAATACTGCAAGATTTGATATTTCTCCTAAAGCCATACCTATTGTTGCAAGAGCGCAGGCGTATTCCAGCCCAATATTCAGGAAGTACCCTGCCATTGCCATTACCAGGCCAATTCTTACAACCTGCTCTACTATTTGTGAAATTGCAGTAGGTGTAACATCCTGTATTCCGTAAAAATAACCCTTAAGTACAGAAGCAGCTGCTATAACCGGAATACACGGTATAAGCAGAAGGAGTGAATAATATGTACGTGAATCCTTCAATATAACGTTTGCTATATAATCAATGTAAACAAATATTCCTATGGATACTACTACTCCGGAAGCTATCACCACTATCAGCGCACACCGTGTTATTCTCTTAAGGTTTACAAAATGGTTCTTTGCCAGTTCCTCGGCAACCATCTTTGACACAGCTATAGATATACCTGAGGTAAGGGTGAGTATTATAAGGGAATATACGGGAGATATCAACTGAAATAAGCCCATCCCCTCAGCGCCTATAAGGTTTGATAGATATATCCTGTATATAAAACCGAATATTCTCACTATAAAGCCGGCAAGCACCAAAATTATTGCACCGCTTATGAAAGATCTCTTCATCATGCAAACTCCAAGCTGCTAAGTAATTAAGAGGTTTTATAGATAGTTCACCATAGGGTTAAAAATATCTTGCCCCCACCCCTGCACCCCCAATTTAAAGTTTCACAGTAAACTATCTATGGCGTAGAAAGTGGTAGCTTTTGCCACGATTTATGTGCGCTACAAATCATCACTTAGCTGAAAAAATGTCCTGTTTATTAATATTTTTCAGAGCATGGCGTTATGACATATTAAATAAAAAATGGAGCAAGTCCGCTGCGTACCGACTTACTCCATTTTCATTGCCACTCATTTATTTCTTACTCTATTGTAATATCCTGTATTGAACTTCCCTCTGGTTCTGTCCACTCGTATATGCTCACACCATTTTTCAAATCCATTATCCACCCATGTTTGGCTGTATAAACCAACACCTGTTTATCTGAAACCCATTTCGCCCTGATTGTATCCATCTCGGAATCATCACTTGTAGGACAGTTTAAATATACCTTCTTTAGTTCCTTTTCATTTGTACTTACAAAGTTTAATGAAATAAAATCCTTTTCTGCTTGAAATACGGCCATACTTTTCTTATCGGGAGATACTGCTACACTCCTATCATAGTCAACATACTCTTTTCCCTGTCTCGCTTCTTTCAAAAGCAGGTTGCGACTCCCAACCTTTACAATACTATTTCCTGTTACCCAGAAGACACTGTCTTCCTTCTCATTGGAAACTACTATATATGGCCCTCCTGCAGACCATGCGTAAACATGTTCACAGGAACAGGGTAAATCCATAATCTTTTTCTCAACACCATTCTTCTCATAATACAACGAGTTATAAGCTGTATAAAAAATAGTTCCATCCACTGCCTGACCTATCATATCCCACTTTGCAGACACTCTCATACTATCTTCCCCGTGGTCTGTAAAGACTGTCATTTCGCTACCGTTGTTTATAAATACTCTACTGTTGTTAACCCAGCTGGCTTCCTTTCCTTCCCCAAGATACACTATATCTGTCCCGTCGGAGTTTGCGAGATAAACTTTCTTATCGGGCTTTAAGCACAAGACTTTTTTCTTGTCCGGTGAGAAAATCATATTACCTTTTAATACTGTCTTACCTCTTCTTTCTATAAAACCATAGCTTGTGTCATAGAGAATATTGGTTAAAGCTACACGCTTATATCTTTTACCGTACCCGAAGTCATAAAGCACATCTCCGCCATAGGAAAGCCGCCCGTCTTTATCATCGGCCTTTATCTTAAAATAGTAGTCCCCCAGCTCCTTTGAGGTTTTGTTTTTAATGTCATAGATAAAGGATGTTTCTTTATCTTCATCCACCCAATACAAATACTTACCGTCGGCTGAAATTTGCGCCGAAGCAGGTACATCTGCCGGATAGGGAGTTATTTTTCCATCATACTTAATTATGTATACTTTATCACCTGATTTGAGTATATAACCGGACTTATCATCGGTATGCTGAAACCTCTCATACCTTTCAAAGCTCCCCTTTCTATCCCAGTATAATCTTGTGCCTGTAATATCCGATACACCGGCAATACCATTCACCAACCTGAGCACCTTTATATTTGCCACTATATCAGGACTACTGCCGCTGTAGTAATTTATAAATACTGTGTTCTTATCTTCGTGCAGTGTTCTTTTAAATCCATCCAAATATGTAAACAGTTCTACCGGCACAAATATATGATTTTTTGCTGCAATTGGTGCCGCAGGCAGACTGATACCTCCGTCATCGATAGTGAAGAAATCCCTTCCGAGCCGGACTACAAGCTTCTTTCGATTTACCTCAGTCTCAAGGGTATCGTCGGGATGATAATAATTGAATCTTATACCTATCCTCCTCAAGACTGCGTCCATAGGTACAAGAGTCTGCTTTCTTTCGGTGAGAATTGCAGTATCTCCCTCTATAGGCTGTCCATTGAAAAAAAACTGCTGCTCCTTTATTTTATTTATATTAATATATTTGACTGCAGTTTGCACTTTTTCCTGGGATTCAGTTGGAAATTGCTCTATCACCTGTGACCCTTTTTCCAGCATGGTGATAGTTATTTTAACCGAGATTCCCACAGCAATCAGGCACAATACCGAAACAATCACTATAATAATTGACGTTAGCTTGGAGCGTATAAACTTCATTTGCCATTCTCCTAAACTATAGTTATACTTACTCAAGAATTATAGATAGTTTACTGTAAAAGTGATTTTATCCAGTTAGGCAAATCGCACTTACCACAGCTCATTGCCTAACGGTCAATCACTAAGTTTACAGTAAACTATCTTTATTGGTACCATTAACTATAAATATACTTATACAGCATTATATCCCGTAGTTGATTCTTACTCATCCAGAACCGTTACTTGCCTTAAACATGATTATACCAGTACCCTACCCCTTCTTCAATTACATTATAAACTATTATCCCCTATTTTCCATAACCCCCATCCCATATATTACAGGTTGCTTATCCTGTTTTTTGTCGCTTATAATGTGTCACGCGTCATGCTTAATTATTTTGCCGAATCCTGTAAAAAGGAACGGGGGATTTTTTTCCGGGGTTAATCTACTATAAAGCCATCAGTTGGCCGATATATGTAGTAGGGGATACCACTCTCTCCGAACCCGTCAACTAACCTCGTAGGCTATGAGAGGAAGGTAATTGAGATGAGAAAAAAAATAATTACTATGTTTGCTGTAATGGCTATTAGCTTAACCGCTTTTACAACTAATGCATTTGCGGAGTATTCAAGTAATATAGTGCTAAATAGAGATATAAAAATCCAGAAGGCTTCAAACCTGGAAGACGGACTTGAAAGGCTAGGCTTCTTTCATTATAGTCCTATAGGTTATTTTGGAAGTCTGACAGCTCAACCGATTTTAGAGTTCCAAGTGGGCAACAGCATTGCTTCCGACGGTATAGCAGGGTATTATACAGCAAGAGAGCTAAAGGTCATCAGGGTGCTTCAATTGGCCCGCCAGTATATGGGAGTCCCTTACCTGTGGGCTGGTACATCACCATCAGGGTTTGACTGCTCAGGATATATACAGTATGTTTTTCTGAATAATGGAGTAAGTTTGGCTAGAACCACCGAATTGCAGTATGAACAGGGAGTGCTTATAGATAAAAGCCTGCTCAGGCCCGGCGATCTGGTATTTTTCACAACATACCAGCCCGGTCCGTCCCATGTAGGTATTTACCTTGGCAACAATCAATTTATACACGCAAGTTCAGGAGCAAAACAGGTTACTATATCGGATTTGAATAAGGCATACTATGCAGAACGCTATATAGGGGCTAAAAGGGTTATACCATAAACTAATACCATAAATGATAAGTCACACTAAAGTTAAAAATATTTTACCCCCACCCCTGCCCCGCCCTGAGGGCGGGAAACTTTTATTTGGCCGCGTTGCGGCCAGCAGGTGGGCTCTCGCCCCCTGCACCCCAATTTTAAGTTCTATAGTTCGGTATCTATATCTTCTTCATATTTTTATTCTTTATGCTCAACATCAGAATGCTTTCTTTTCAGCCTCTCGTTACGCCTATTTTCTGCTTCTGCGTAATCCTTCTTCTCTTCTTCGGTCTCTGGAAGCAATGGAGGTACAATAGCAGGCTTCCCGTCTTCGTCCAGTGCAACAAATGTAAAATAAGCCTTGTTTGTCAATACCACATTACCTGTCTTAAGGTTTTCGGCATAGGCTTTAACCACAACCTCCATGGATGTCCTCCCTGCCCATGTCAGCTTCGCTTTAAGCATTACAAGCTCTCCCATTCTTACAGGATGCCTGAAGTCCATACTGTCAACCGATACGGTGGCTACCGTCCTTCTGGCATGCCTGGTAGCTGCCATCGCTCCTGCGATATCAAACCAGTGCATCATTTTACCTCCCAGAAGATTTCCAAGTAGATTTGTATCGTTTGGAAGTACAAGCTCGCTCATTTCCAGTTGTGAAGTGCTAGGCGGCTTACCTAAAAGGTCGGTCTCAGGTTTTTCAGATGAGTCATGCATTTTTATGCCCTCCCTTATAATGTGTATGGGTTAAGTCAGTCACAGTTCTGTCTATTTAGCTTTCCTTTTCAATCTTTCCAACCGCTTTTTCAATTCAGGGTAATATATATTGTTTCTAAACCCCATTCGGGAGCTTAAATTTATTGCTTCCTCCACAATTTCGATAGCCCTTTGAATATTTTTGTCCCTATGCTCATAGTGCTTTGCCATCTCGATCATGACAGATATGTTAGGCCCTTTTGATTCAGCCAATATGTTCTCACAGTGCTCTATTACCTTGCCGTAATTTTTATTTCTTTTGTATACATTTATAAGCCTCCTGGAGGCAACTTCTTTTACCACCTTACTTCCGGCTTTCAAGCATGTCTCGTAGCAGTCCATGACCGTACCGCTCTCACCGCTGGATTCAAATATTTTTCCTACACCCAGGAGTTCATACTCCCCATCGGATTCAGATAAAGGTGATTCAATAATCGAAGTTATTTTTACAAGCAGCGAAATCATAGACAATATATCAAGCTCATTATGCTTTATGATTTTCTTTACTACTTCTGCGTTTCTATCGTCAAGGTATTTGAAGTATATACCCGGTATCATGGCACCGGGTATATCATCTACCCTTGTTTCTCCCAGAATATTTTCCTCAAGGGATATGAGACGGCAGCTTAACAGCTTTTCCTTCCATATCCTCCTTGCAGGAAACAGTAGGTCTATGTGTACCGGCTGTTTTATCACCGGTCTAATCCTGTTGAAGGTGAATCGTGTCTGTAGTATATTCCAGTCAAAGGACTTCCCATTGAAGGTAACAAATCCTTTACGGCCCTCCATAAGACTGTTTAAGTCTCTCAGTACTGCAGGCTCTTCATTATAATCTCTCATAAAGTACTGCCTTAAAATAAAGGTATCATCTTTAAAATACCCTGCACCGATAAGGAATGCCACAGTACCTGCTCCACTGGATAGCCCTGTAGTCTCGGTATCAAGAAACAGGAAATCCTCTAGCTTGGAGTCATCACCCAGTCCGCTGCAAACCCTTTTCAAAGATGACAGGTTTATATTCAATGCCTCACCTAGATTGTATCCTCCATGGATGTAAAGAGCCGGATAGCGGTTTTCAATCAGAAAATACTCCCCGTCATCGTTACTGCATACAGTACCATTCATAAGGTCATGTATATCCTGCCCGTTGCCTTTTAGCGGCTCGGGTTTAGCTTTTTGTGCGGTTTTATACATCTCTAGCTTGCTTTTCAAATCCAGATACATACAACCTCCATAGGAAAGGCTTTCTTTCACTGCTTAGCAGCATATATGGGTAGTTTACAGCTTCATATAAATATATTATCATGTTTTGCAGATAGGTCAAATACATACCTACATTTCCCTATATAGATAAGCTTAAAGCTGGGGGTACAGGGGGCGATAGCCCACCTGATGGCCGCAACGCGGCCAAATAAAAGCCTCCCGCCCTCCGGGTGGGGGCAAAATTTCTTAAACTTTAGAGTTCGCTACCTATATCATCCAAACAAAGGCGATATAAATAATATAATTGATAAGGTAACTATAAAAATAACAGTTGTCCATGAAACTATATTCTGTGTTCTGGTATTTACATACTCTCCAAGTATTCTTTTATCGTTGACCAGCTTAATCATAAAAATGAGTATTACAGGTGAAAGTATCCCTGCCAGCTGCTGAGTTGCAAGTATTATCTTCATAAGTGATATACCCGGTATGAGTATAAGCGCACTTCCAAGGAATATTATTATAGTGTATATGCCGAAAAATGCCGGTGCTTCCTTGTATTCGTGGTCCACTCCCCGTTCCCAGCCGAATGCCTCACATATGGCATAGGAGGTTGATAGGGGTATTATTGCAGCTGCCAGTACCGACGCACCAAAAAGCCCAAGGCCGAAAAGTAGGAAAGCATATTGCCCTGCTATGGGCTTTAGGGATACAGCAGCTTGCTGTGCACTTGTTATGGCTATCCCAGCCTTATACAGAGTTGCAGCAGTACATACTATTATGAAAAAGGACACTGCATTCCCCCAAAACGCACCTAAGTATACATCGACTTTTTCGTATTTATAATCCTTTATACTAAGTTTTTTATCAACAATGGACGATTGAAGGTAAAACTGCATATATGGTGTGATTGTTGTACCTATCATACCTATGAATGTAAGTAGAAAGCCGGTGCTTAATTCAAGGCTTGGAGTAGCCATGCTCTTAAACACTTCAGGCCATGAAGGCTTTGCCATAAAGGCTGAAATTATGTATCCGAAAAACACAAAGGTAAATAGCAAAAATATTTTTTCCACCTTACTATATGAGCCCTTTGTAAGTACCAGCCATATAGTCACAGCCACAACCGGAACCGAAATATACTTGCTAATGCCGAACAACTCCATACTTGCAGCTATTCCTGCAAAATCACCCAATACTACACCGAAGTTTGCTATAAAAAGAACCGACATAGCAAAAAAGGTCATCTTAACCCCAAACTTCTCTCTGATCAGGTCGGAGAGACCCTTACCGGTTACTACAGCCATCCGGGCGTTCATCTCCTGGATAACTGCAAGGCTGAAGGTAATAAGTAAAAGCCCCCAGAGCATTCTATATCCGTAAGAGGCTCCCACCGAGGCATAGGTTGCGATGCCACCGGCGTCATTGCCCGCATTTACCGTTATAAGGCCGGGGCCTATGATACTGAACATCAGAAACAGACTATGAAACCTTTTTTCCATAGCTCCTCTCACGCTGCAACCCTCCTTAAGCGCACGTATTCATGCACAAGGTCATTTAACGAAATAACTCCTATGAGTTCACGGTCTTCATTTACTACAGGTACAGCTACTAGATGGTATTTCTGCATAACCTCCATAGCTTTATCTATATTATCCTCATCTTCAAGGCTTTTTGGTACCGGAGTCATGATATCATACAGCTTCATACCCGCTTCTGAGGCCACCAGATCTAAGGGGGCAAGGGTGCCAAGAAGCTGCCCCTTATTATTTACTACATATATATAGTAGGCTAGCTCATCTTTAGATTTGTTTTCCCTAAAGTAGTCTACGACATCATTTACGTGCTTATCAGGAAGGAAAGAAATAAAGTCCTTTGACATCAGGCTGCCAACCGTCTTCTCCTCGTATTCCATAAGCTCTCTGATTTCCTCGGAACTCTCCGCTTCCATTTGGGTCAGTAGTCTTTCCGCCCTTGTATCATCTATTTCTTCCAGTATGTCGGCGGCCTCATCGGATGGCATAATCTCCAGAAGGTCGGAGGCCTTTTCATCAGACAGTGTTTCAAGCAGGCTTTTCTGTACCTCTGTCTCTACTTCTTCCAGTACTTCTGCCGCGGTTTCATCATCAAGGCTCTGAAACAACGCTTCCCTGCTTTTCTTATCCAAGTCCTCAATAATATCCGCTATATCCGCTGCATGGAGTGTTTTTAGTTTACCCATGGAGGTAGACAATTTAAGGTTTTCAACACTGGTAGTAAGGGGCTGAACATTGTCCCACACAATCAACGTATTTCTAAATTCCAGCTTGAACAGCTCGGAAATGCGGATAGCAGGGTATTCTACCCCAAGTCTCCTAAGAAGGCCTCTAAAGCCTATATCCACCGCGATGAGGTTCCACCTTCCGCTGATTTTCCCCAGCCTTACGTCATTTACCCTTTCTGCCTTTTTGCCGTTTATATCTACTATTTGCTTATCGAGAAGGTCCCTGGCAAGAAAAATATCATTTTCATCGGTAGATTCAACTTTAATGTTATTGCTGTCCAGCACAACACGGTATTTTTCACGCTTGTCTTTACCTATTTCAAGTGAGTTGGAAGATATATAAGACAGCTCTCTTCCTATCTTAACCTCAATAGCCTTAATTACAGGCTTTTCCGAATCGAAGTCCAGAATCAGGTCGTTGAGCTTCCCGATAATCGCACCGGAGACATTATAAATATTTTTATAGAGAATTTTGCTAAAGAAAAAGCTTTTGGATTTCTGCATAGTCCTCTCCCTCTCATTCACCCGTGGAGCAGTATTCAATGCAGATATACACAATCACTTCCGGATATGTAGTGCTAATAAGCCAAAAATGGAAATGAATTCATAACTGCAGTGAAACAGATACTCCCCGTAGTAATATATTGACTAAAAATCAGATTATCATACACTCTGCACTTATTTGCAGGGTCGCCTTCCATTCACTGCACCTCCTTAGAGAATAAATATAGACAATAAAAAAACCTTTCAAGCGAGTGAAAGGCACGTTAAATACACTTTGTCATCCATCACTCGTTGAGTTTTAGCACTATACGGCTTAGGAAATCTAGTCCAGCTGCATTAAGTAAAACCTTATTTCGGTAGAACCTGTTGACCCTTGAGCATCTCTCGATGGGGCAGGGCAGCAGCATATGTCCGTATAGGAACCTCACCTAACGATAATTTATTTGTCAGTCAAAGTAATTATACATCTATTATATTGGTGTTTCAATGTTTTTATTTTTATATATTCGCTCCCCAAAGGTCTTGCTTAATCATAACCACCAGTTGGCGCCGGCATTGATTTATATTCCTTCGTTTTGTAAACCATCTGTTGTATGTTTCTATAAAATACCTTTTTCAATAATTTTTTTATATTACTTATTACTTTTTTCAAATAAGGTCTCCCAATTTACCTTAACACAAGTTCGATAAGCCTAAGAGTAATCTCCTTCGGATTGCCGCTCCCCGAGAATTCATTTAGGGGGCCTACACAGGAAGGACATCCCTCCTCGCACTCACACTGCTCAATCATTTTTTTCGCAGCTTCAAAAAGCTCATGGTGCAATCCGTAGAGTTTTTCACTAAAACCCACTCCACCGGGATAGCTGTCGTATATAAACAGCGTAGGCCTCTGGGTAAAGGTAGATTTCACCTGGTACACCACCCTGATGTCGCCGGGGTCACACATAAGATATATGGGTGCAGAGTTGGCTATTATATTTGAGAGTCCCAGCAGTCCATTCTGGATTTCCGACTGGGGTATGCCTAGCTTATCGGAAAAGCTTACCCAGTAGGAGGTTGTATGCATTTCCATCTCCGGCAGGTTTACCGGCCCCGAGCCTATATTTTCATGGGTATAAAGCTTTACCTTTTTAAACATTGTAACCAGTGCAGTGACCATTACCTCACCGCAGCCCTTTAGCACCTCGCTGTTGTCTTCTGTATCCTTGAATACATCAATTACCTTCAGTTCTACAGCCAGGTTGGCATCGGTATAATAATCTACGTCAACCTTCCTGATATAAGCCTTCTTATCATCAAAGTCGAGCTTTTCTACCTGATACTGTTGGCCCTCATGTATATATATGGCTTCTTCATGGAGCAGCATCGGCGCACTGAACCTATCGGTTTCACCTATTACCCTATGATGGGGCTCGGATATATCAATAATTATGAAATTCTCGTTTGCAGCACTTCTCAGGCTGATTTCGTCGGCAGGAAAGACCTCCGACATCCAATGCCAGCGTTTGCCCACATGCCTTACCAGCTTTGCTTCCTCCATATAAGCCAAGACTTCCTGTGTCGTCTCTACTCCAAATTTCTCATCATCCTCAAAGGGCAGTTCAAAGGCTGCACATTTCATATGGCTAAACAGTATAACCAGATTATCGGGATTGATCAATGCATTCTCAGGGCTGCTTTCTAAAAAGTACTGGGGATTGTTTATTATATACTGGTCAAGGGGGCTGCTGTTGGCAATCAACACAGCGGCAGAAACCCCGTTTCTTCTTCCGGCCCTGCCCGCCTGCTGCCAGGTACTTGCTATAGTGCCGGGATATCCACACATCAGACATACCTCCAGGCTTCCTATATCTATTCCCAACTCCAAGGCATTTGTACTCACTACCCCTGTTATGCTGCCTTCCCTTAGACCCCGCTCAATATCACGCCTAAGCCCCGGAAGGTATCCTCCCCTATATCCCCTTACTCTATCTTCACTTCCCATCTTCCCATAGAAGATATCCTTTAGGTAAGTAACCAAGACTTCAACATTTAGTCTGCTTCGAGTAAAAACAATGGTCTTTATCCCGTTTTTTATAAAAGTTTGTGCAAGGTTTTTAGCCTCCAGAGTACTACTTTTCCTTATTCCCAGTTCTTTATTTACCAACGGCGGGTTGTAGAACAGTATATGCTTTTTCCCCGAAGGTGAACCGTTATTGTCTATAAGCTTTATTTCGCTTCCGGTTATTTTTTCCGCCAGCTCTACCGGGTTTGCTATGGTTGCGGAGCTGCATATAAACTGGGGATTGGAGCCGTAAAAGTTACAAATTCTCCTCAGCCTTCTGATTACATTTGCCAGATGGCTTCCGAAAACTCCCCTATAGTGGTGTACCTCATCTATAACTATATACTTAAGGTTTTCAAACAATTTGGTCCATTTGGTGTGATGGGGCAGAATCCCACTGTGGAGCATATCGGGATTTGTCACGACTATATGTCCTGCCTGCCTTATGGCCTTTCTCGCTGACTGCGGCGTATCTCCGTCATAGGTATAGGTCTTGACATCCACCCCTGCCTCAGTGATAAGTTCATGAAGCTCTGCTGTCTGGTCCTGGGAAAGAGCTTTTGTAGGGAACAGAAATATAGCCCTCGATTCTTCATCCTTTAGAATGGCGTTTAATACCGGTACGTTATAGCACATGGTTTTTCCTGAAGCCGTAGGAGTGACAACTACGATATTGTTACCCTTATCAACCTCTTCTACCGCTGAGGCCTGGTGAGAGTACAGCTTATGTACCCCTCTTCGCTTCAATGCCTCTATTATCCTTGAATCAACACAGCGTGGAAATTCGGCATAGGACGCCTCCCTCGCGGGCAGCTCAATCCATTTGGTTATATTTTTTGCGACTCTATCTGAAGCCTTAAAATAATCAAGCATTTGCTCAAGGTTCATTTTTATCTCCTATATAAATTGCAAAAAAGAATCTACGATGATGTTCTCCCTAAATCTTTTTTGCAATTTGTTACCTTAAGTTATATTGCGATAATCAAATTTTTCCTTGTAATATCATTATCGTAATTTGCATTTAAACCGAACGTATATTCTGGATTATATTTTATAATACGAGGTTCAAAAAGTAAAGGACAAGTACGTATGCCTTTACGTTAGAAGCTGTACGGCAGTTAACTAAGAACATTTTGCAGAAGCACTAATATAATAGTAACTATTAGCATACTTTTACTAAACGGCTTTTATTTTCCCTCATTAAAATATATGAAAGGTCGGGTTCTATGGGGCAATTTAATAGTGTAAAAGATTTTCGCTACGGAAAAATCATTTACAACACTTATGATTTATTTGTATGCAAGTCAATCCATGAATACGGTGAATGGTGCCAGGGTGAGTTGGATTTGCTGCAGCAAATTATTAAGCCCGGAATGACGGTGTTGGATATTGGAGCTAATATCGGTACTCATACGCTTCCATTTGCTGCGATGGTTGGAATCAGCGGCAAAGTTTTGGCTTTTGAACCCCAACGGCACTTTTTTTATATGCTTGCGGGCAGCGTAGCATTAAATAGCCTTAGAAATGTTTGGTGCTATTATCATGCTGTATCGGATACGGCTGGGACAATACCAGTGGAGCAGTTGGATTTGGAATCCCATAAAAACTTTGGCGCACTGGCACTGGAATACTATCATGGAATCTCCAATAACTTTGAGGAGGTACCGGTTATTAGAATTGACGACCTCGAACTCCCTTCCTGCCATCTTATAAAAATTGATGTTGAAGGAATGGAGGAAAAAGTACTTAGAGGAGCGGTAGATACCATAAACCGTTATAGACCTATACTTTATACCGAGGATGAAAGGCCCTACAACTCCGAGAGCTTGATTGGTTTTATAGAATCTTTGGAGTATAATGTCTACCGTCATATAACACCGTTTTTTAACCCTGATAATTTTCAGTCCAATAAGAATAATATTTTCGGGACTTATTTTTCAAGAAACCTGCTATGTATACCTAGAGAACAGAATCTCAGCTTCCCTGACCTTGATAAAATAAGCAAGTAAGATAATAAAAATCAAGAGTGAACTGCTCATTTTTTAGGAATAAATCTTCGTAACTTTGACTATAATATATAGCGAGTAGTTCACTCGACCTAGATAAAACTTTAATGGTAAAATATTTTAGTTGTAATATATATTGTTATGTGTTACACTAGGTCTATCGAAAGCGAGAGCTTAGCAGCAGCTTCGATAACACAATTATATATATCGCGGGGTGGAGCAGTTGGTAGCTCGTCGGGCTCATAACCCGAAGGCCGTTGGTTCAAGTCCAGCCCCCGCAACCACTAATATCAAGGCTTTCAAGGTTTTAAACTTTGGAAGCTTTGTTCATTTACACCAACCCGAATAATATTCACTAGTACACAATTAACAAAATCATAATAGCTACTTTTTCGACGTCGTCCTTCTTCTTGCTTTCGTTAAGCTTCCATTTCTCCAATATGATGAATATGTAATGACATAACACAAAATTTAAACTCATATATAATGCATGTTTGACACTATATATGCAAGTTTAAGTAAAATAAATATTTGTTGCAAGGCTATCTAACTTCTTGTAAAATATATAAATAATGAGAAATGGATTCTCAAATGTTCGATGGGATTCGAGTTTGCGTGAGTTTATTTCTAAAGTTTTTTTAAGAGGGTTATTATTATGTAAGGCGTAAGCTAACTTAAAACATAAGCATTTCTACACGATATTGGAATAATAGTATAGAACTAGCAGTTTTGAATAGGAGAATGGTCGAATATTCAGGTAATGGCTTGCTTCTAAAGATTAATGTATTTCATATTTGGAGTACTTATGTTTAATTTTAGAGAGTAGGCCATGCATATCTTCACTATGTTTTAGGGTAAGTTTTTCAATTATTACTCATTCCTATCTTCCCGAAATAAAAGAGATTGTGCGCCTACTTCTAGGTAAATAAGTTTATAATTTTAGGAGAGGCGGTTTTGTGATGTCCGTAAGTGCACTTTTACTAACATTATTACCTATTGTAGTAGTCCTTCTTTTGTTAATAGTTTGGAGAAAACCGGCGGATGTAAGTGGTATAATAGGCTGGATAGTAATTTCAATTATTGCATTTTTCTTTTTCAAAACTGGAATTGAAGTACTTCTGAGGTCTACAGCCGCAGGTTTTGTCAGGTCTTTTACTGTTTCACTGGTGGTAGCAGCTTCAATGCTTCAAATGGCTTACTTGGAGAAGACAGGAGCACTCAAGAGAATTTTCATTTTTATTAAAACCATTGCAAGTGATAATAAAGCGGTACAAATAATGATAATAAACATTGGTTTTGGCACTCTTATGGTAGCTGTTGGGGCAACACCTGGCTCCCTCCTTCCGCCAATAATGATTGCAATGGGTTATTCAACATTTGTTTCAATCGCTCTTCCTTCAATAGGGTATGATTCATTATGTACATACGCCCTCCTAGGCGCCCCGGTTGTAGTATTCGTTGATATGGCAAATGGTTTTCTTGGTAAAGGCAATGAGATTACCTTATCACAAGCTGGTAGTGTGTTTTTCATGTTCCTTCCTATAATTTCAACCCTAATAGGATTTTGTATGCTCTGGATTGTTGGAAAATGGAAGGGTATTAAAGAAGGTGCTCTACCATGTATTATTTCCGGACTTGTTATAACAATAGTTTCGTATTTTACAAATAAAGTTGACAGACTAGTAGTGCTGACAGGCATTATGTGCGGAGCAGCAGTTATACTAGCGATGGTTATTTATCTAATAGCAACAGGCAAAAAGGTAATAGATAAGAGCAAGCTTACTGCTGAAGAATTAGAATATGAAAAAAAATATCCCCTATGGAAGGCTTTAACACCATGGGCGCTTCTTATTATAGTAATCCTTATTCTCAATGTACCAACACAAATATTCAATACTTTGTACAGAGTCCACACTCTTCCAATTACCGGATTGACCGCTGATGGGAAACCTATACTTACCAGAGCTCTATGGAATGCTTATACCTGGATATTTGTCAGCATATTCCTTTCTATGATTTTTATAAGACCAACGGCTTCACAGGTTAAAGATACCTTCAGGGTATGGCTTAAGAGGGCACCAAGACCAGTTTTCGCTGCTGCTATTTTCTTTGTTATAGGAGAAATTATGAATCTCTCGGGCTTTGATATGGCTTCCAAAAAGTATGTTACAGAGAGCATGGTACAGGTTTTGGCGAATTTTTCATCACAGACATTTAGTAATGCTTATGGCTCAGTAGTTGCTTTTATTGGTTTACTTGGAGGATTTGTTACAGGGAGTGAAGCTTCAACCATAGCAATGTTTGGTAACTATGCTATGAAGACATCAAAGATTTTAAATCTGAATTTAAACGGACTCCTTATAATTACAGCAGGTTTGGCTTTCGGTGGCGGCCTTGCGAGTGTAATTTCTCCTGCGAAGCTACAAAATGCGGCTGCATCTATAGATAAAATGGGAGAGGAAAGTAAGGTTATAAGGATAGCTTTTGTATTCTCACTAATTCTAGCGGCAGTAACATCAGCTTTAGTTGTATTATTTTTAAAATTCAACACTTAATAAAAGCAGCTATACATCATATGGCGTGAAGTTTAAATTTATTAGTCACTCATGAACCTTGAATTTATAAGGTTTATGAGTGATTTTTACTTTCTTTTCCTTATCATCTTTGATTTTCCCTATCTCAAGAGCTAAATTGTTGGTTTTCCAGAACATAACACTAATAACTTAGGTAAATTATTGTAAAAATAATATTGGGTGATTTTATGTTTAATAGAATAACTAGGCCATTTACGATGAAAAAAACAAAAGAGGAAACACTAAAGGAACATATCGGTAAAAACGCAACAGATTCCAAGATAAAAATCTCCAATTCCATTGATGAGATCAAGAAAAAGCTTGAGAAGGACTTCTCCCGCTGCAGTGACTTTGTCATGCGTGAAGTTGAAATAGGTATGATTAATACCAAAGTTATAATAGCCTTTTTCGATGGCTTTGTGGATAAGCAGATTTTATCCCAAAACGTCGTCGACCCTATTGTTAAGTATTCAGGTGATAATGAAAAAAAAACGGTGCTGGAGCTATTAAAGACAAATGTTATTAGCAGCAGTTCATTGATGGAATTGACGACTTTCGAGGATACTGTAGACAGCATTGTATCAGGAGAAGCTGTTCTTTATGTAGATGGTGAGAGCAAGGCTTTCAAGATTGGTGTAAAAGCTCCCGATAAAAGAGCCGTTGAACAACCTGATACGGAAATAACTACCAAAGGCCCTAGAGAAGGATTTACTGAAAATCTACGTACCAATACCATCTTACTCCGAAGGAGGATTAGGAATCCCCAATTCAAGGTTGAAAGCATTAAGCTTGGGGAAGAAACAAAGACAGATATAGTCCTATGCTATATTGACGGTATTGTAAAACATGAGATAGTTGAGGAAGTAAAAAGAAGAATTGATCGCATAAAAATTGATGGAGTATTGGCTACCGGATATATAGAGCAGTTTATACAAGACGGAAAGTTCCCTCTGTTTCCCATGGTAGGCAACAGCGAAAAGCCTGACAAAGTGGCTGCAAAGCTCCTGGAAGGGCGGGTGGCAATTATTGCAGACGGAACACCTACCGTTTTAACTGTACCCTTTTTAATTATTGAAACTTTCCAAATTCAGGAAGACTACTTTGGAGAATACTTTTTTTCCTCATTTTTAAGGATTTTAAGGTTTGCTTGCTTTATGATTTCAATATATTTACCAGCATTATATGTAGCAATAACCTCATTCCATCAGACAATAATCCCATTTAAACTTTTTCTTACTATGGCTGCAGCAAGGGAAGGAATACCATTTTCTGCATTCACAGAAGCGCTATTAATGATCATAACCTTTCAAATTCTTAGTGAAGCAGGAATAAGGATGCCAAGGGCCATAGGGCAAGCAGTAAGTATTGTAGGAGCTATAGTCCTTGGGGAAGCAGCCGTAAGTGCAGGCATTGCATCAGCACCATTAGTTATAGTAGTAGCATTAGCAGGGATATGTAGTTTTATTGTTCCTCCATTAATGAAAACAGGTGCCATTTTAAGGTTTATTATTCTTATTACTGCAAATGTATTGGGACTTATGGGGATTGGTGTCGCATCGATTATATTGATTACTTACCTATGTAATAAAAGGTCATTTGGAATTCCATACATGACCCCTTTTTCTCCTCTGCATACCGCAGATTTAAAGGATTCGTTGATTGTTGTACCTATGTGGGCAATGTTCTCGAGGCCGCGAGCTCTGACAGAAGGACAAGACACAACACGTACAACGGGAAAGTCCTTTTCAAAAAGGGGGAAATGAAACCAAATGAAAAGACTCTTTTTGTTTTTGATAACTATTGGTATTCTTTTGACTAGCACTGCTTGCTGGAATAATCGTGATTTAACAGAACTATCTATTGCTACAGCTTTCGGTATTGATAGAACAAAAGATGGCAAGACGATGGTCTCGGTCCAAATAGTAAAGCCTTCTGAAGCACAAGCTGGCGGGAAAGAAGGTGGCGGAGGGAGTAAAAAGGGCTTTGTTGTAGTAAGCAACACCGCAGATACAGTTTTTGGGGCATTGCGGGAAATGCTTTCTAAGGTCAATAACAAAATATTCTATAGTTCCTCCCAGATAATTGTCATTGGAGAGGACGCTGCAAGAGATGGCATTGAGGACTTCCTTGACTTTACATTAAGAGACCATGAAACTCAGTTTAAACAGCTCGTAATTGTTTCAAAGGGAGTAACAGCAAAGGAGATTTTGGAGCAAGAATATGACTTATCTAAAGTTCCGGGTGCTTATTTACGGGATACAGTGAATAATATAGAAGCCCGAGGATTCTCTAAAAGCATGATGCTGATTGAAGTAGCCAGAGAATTGGCAACTGAAGGAAGAGAGCTATGCATGGGGACTGTACAGAAGAAAGGCACTACTACAGACATATCAGGAATAGCAGTATTCTTAATGGATAAATTGGTAGGCTGGTTGGATCCCTTTGAAAGCAGAGGCTATATGTTTGTTATGGGACGGGTAAAAAGCACCCTTCTGGAAGTTGATGACCCTCAAAAGCCCGACAAGCAAGTTGGCATAGAAATTCAAAAAACTTCATCTGAAAGAAAGCTGGAATGGACAAAAAACGGGAAGCCATCATTTACGGTGAAAATCAAGGTACAAGGGAATATTGGAGAGCAGTATGGCGGTCATGGAGCAATGAAGGAAACTGAAATTTTAAAAGCGGTTACCGAAAGCTGTAATAATAAAATTAAAAGAGAAGCTCTACTGGCAATTCGTAAATGCCAGGCAGAATATAAAAGTGATATTTTGGGGTTCGGAATGAAAGTATTTGATGATACGCCAAATTATTGGAAGTCCATAAGAGACAAATGGAACTCTGATTTTTTTCCAAATATAGAAGTGAATGTTGAAGTTGAATCAAAGATATTGCGAAGTGGATTATTAGATAAGCCAATTGAAGTACAATAAGGAAGGTGATTATTCTGATAATAATTATCATTGCAATAGGTGCTGTTGTTTTAATAAACTTACGAGAACTATTACATTCAAAATCAAGGGGAAAGGTCATGGGCATTTATTTTACTATAATGGGATTGAGTTTGGCTTTCGCACTTCTTATTAACATGGATAAACAACCAACTAGTCCGACTGTTGCATTAATGAATTTAATTAAGTCATTAGGCTGGGGAGAAGGCTAATTATGAAGGAAGTAAAACTATCTAATATTCAACTGGGATTGCTAACTTTTGGTTTTTTATACGGAAGCACAGCAATATTAAATCCAGCTATGGGAGCAAAAAGAGATGCATGGATAGCTTTAATACTAGGATGGTTTACAGGTTTCATTTTTATATTGGGCTATCTGTATATTTCAAAACTAAACCAGGGTAAAACTCTAAACGAAATTTTGGAAGAATGCTTTGGGAAAGTGTTAGGTAAATTAGCTATCGCTTTTTACATTCTATTTTTCCTATATAAAGCAGTTATAAACATCAGGGGATTTGGGGAATTTATGGCAATAGTAAGTTATCCTGAAACGCCATTAATTTTCCTTATGAGCGTTTTTATGCTAGCTGTTATATATGTAGTTAAAAGTGGGTTGGCAACAATCGGAAGACTTGCAGAAATGTTGGTTCCTCTTATGCCTATACCAATTCTTGTTGTTGCCAGCTCAATGGTAACTATGAAAAACTACTCCGGATTTCAACCTGTATTGTTGGAAATAGCGCCAGTCATCAAAGGGGCTGCCGGTGTTGTAAGCACAATTTTTGGAGATTTCATTTTATTTTTAATGGTACTTCCTTATACAAACAAGGTAAAAGGAAGGTTCAAGTCTTCTTTGTTGGCTCTAATGCTACTTGGAGTGCTTTTAATGATTATAGTAGTTAGAAACCTTATAGTTATTGGTCCTGTGTTGATTGAACATTTTATTTATGCGGCACATGTTTCTGCACAGCTTGTACCAGGCATGAACATTGACCCACTTGTGGATGTCAATTTACTATTAGGTGGAGGGTTTAAAGTTGCATTATGCTTATATGCTGTAACAAAAGCAACAGCAGAGTTGTTTAAGGTAGAAAGCTATAAACCTTTAGTTAGCGCATTTGCAGTATTGGCAATTGTTCTTGCCTTTTGGATTATTCCAAGTTCGATAGAGCTTAGGCGATGGAGTGGAAGCCTCAGTATTATATTGGTTACAATTCCCGCCCATGTAATCTTACCATTAGCAATGCTTATTGTTTCAATTATCAAGCAATCTAAAAAGAGAAAGAATTTGAATACTATATAAATTGCTATAATGATATTACAAGGAAAAATAAGGGTTTCAGACTTTAACAAATTTGAAACCCTTTTGTATTCACAGCTTCAACATTTTATAAAGGAGTATATGCAAAAACCGCCTCTATGCGGGCTGTTATATCAATCTGGCCTGATTGTATAGGTGTCACAGCATCGGCTACATTTAGCATTACAGGCTGAAGCGGAGCGGCATACTTATAGCCCTCTTCGATAACCTGAACCGGTACCTCGGATACATTTACCCTTAGCTTCTTTCCGATGGTAACTGCTTTGGATATAGCCTCTTCAATTGCAGCATTTAGTGCCTGCTTATAATATCTGGACGGGTCTGATACGGTGAAATCTATATTATCTATGATATTTGCTCCGCTTGCTACTGCTTCGTCAATTATTTGCCCGATTTTATCCACTTCTTTTATAGTAACCCTCAAAGTATGTAATACCCTATATCCCCTCAATACCTGCTTACCTTCTATGTAATCATACTGAGGACTAATGCTATAATTCTGTGTCTGTATATCCTTTGACGGGATACCTAATCTTTTTAGGGTATTTATTATATCGGTAATTTTTTGTGCGTTCTCTTCCTGGGCAACACTTAATTGTATATTTTCAGTGGAAACTCCCAGCGTGACAACTGCCATATCCGGCTGTACTTTTATACTCCCTTTTCCTTCAAGCTTCATTTTGCAGGCAAGGGGATTTGCACACCCTTGAAAGCTAGCGGCAGCAGGCTGGTGATAAGGGTAAGGATTTGCCAAACTGGATGGTATAGGATATTGCATTACTTTCATCCTTTCACTATTTCTTGCATATAACTTAATTCATAATATGTATGCCATGCAGAAAGGGTAACAAGTATGTAGGTGTTTAAACTTTTGCTTATAGGTAACGACTCAAAAGCTATCAATATTTTACCCCCACCCCTGCCCCGCCTTGTGAGCGGGAAATTTTTATTTGGCCGCGGGGCGGCCATCAGGCGGGCTATCGCCCCCTGCACCCCCAGTTTCTAGCTTTAAAGTTCGTTATCTATCGCTGAAGTATACATGCTCTAATTTACCATTGACCCAAGCTATTATTCGTGTTATCTTATTAAAGCGATGTGGTGAGGAGAGATGGTCGAGTTGGTTTAAGGCACCGGTCTTGAAAACCGGCGTAGGTGTGAGCCTACCGTGAGTTCGAATCTCACTCTCTCCGCCAAATATGGAGAAATACCCAAGTAGGCCGAAGGGGACGGTTTGCTAAACCGT